>NZ_CAMPJD010000053.1 GCF_946886695.1 uncultured Pseudoxanthomonas sp.
GAGAGGGGTTGGGGTGAGGGTCGGAGCATCGGGCAGTTTCCTGCATCGCCGACCCTCATCCGGCGCTGCGCGCCACCTTCTCCCGGAGGGAGAAGGATTCAAGCGGTCTCGATCAGAGCCCCTCTCCCGGCGGGAGAGGGGTTGGGGTGAGGGTCGGAGCATCGGGCAGTTTCCTGCATCGCCGACCCCCATCCGGCGCTGCGCGCCACCTTCTCCCGGAGGGAGAAGGATTCAAGCGGCGACGCTCAACGCGTCATGTGTGGCCTCTGCTTCCGGCAGCACCGCGCGATAGCCCTCCGCATCCAGCCATGCCAGCAGCCGCGCCAGGATCGCCACGTTGTGGCCGTGCGCCGCGCCCTCGTGCAGCAACACGATGGCGCCGGGTTGGATGTCGCGGGTGATGCGCGCCAGCACCTGCTCCGGCTGGCAATCGACGCCATCGAAACCCCGTGCACTCCACGCCACCCTCGCCAGGCCGTGGCGCTTCAGCGACAGGCCGACGAACGGATTGGTCATGCCCACCACGCTGCGGTACCAGCGCGGCGTGTCGCCGGTGATCGCGGTCAGGATGGACTGGTTCTGGCCGATCTCATACTCCAGCGCGCCCGGGCCCAGCCGCCAGAACCGTGTGTCCGGATGCGTGGCACTGTGGTTGCCGATCCCGTGGCCACGGTCGCGGATGGCCTGCACCATCACCGGCTGCGCCAACGCGCGCTCACCCACCACGAAGAAGGTCGCCTTCGCGCCGTGCCTGTCCAGCAAGTCCAGCAGGGCGGGGGTGTCGATGGAGGGACCGTCATCGATGGTCAGCCACACCACGCGCGCATGTGTGGGCAGTCGCGACAGCGCGGGGCAGAAGAGGGTGGCACGCGGGTAAAGGGTGGCCCATACCACCAGCAGGTGCGTCGCCAGCATCGCGGGCAGGCCGGCGGTCCAGCCGAAGCGCCACCACAGCCAGGCCACGCCCACTTGCGACAGCGCCAGCAGGCCCAATATCAGGCCGGGACGGCGTGGCGGACGATGCAGTGTTCCCGGCGTGGTCATGCCCCATGATGCCACGGGGCGTAAAATCCCCTTCCGCTCGTCCTTCACGCTTACCGGTGCCTGTCCATGTCCCTTGATCCCGCCCTGCGCTCGCGCATCGAATCCCTCCTGCAGTCCAACCGCGTGGTGCTGTTCATGAAGGGCCAGCCGACCATGCCGCAGTGCGGCTTCTCGGCCAAGGCGGTGGGCGCGTTGTCGGCGCTGGGTGTGGACTACGCCCACGTCAACGTGCTGGCCGACCAGGAGATCCGCGAAGGCATCAAGGTCTACGGCGACTGGCCGACCATCCCGCAGCTGTACATCGACGGCGAACTGGTCGGCGGCAGCGACATCATCGAGCAGATGACCAACTCCGGCGAACTGGCCACCGTGCTGGGCCTGCAGGCCCCCGACCGTACGCCTCCGGCGATCACCATCACCGCGGCCGCCGCCGAGATGCTGCAGAACGCGGTGGCCGACGCCGGCCCGGGCGCCGCGCTGGCGCTGTCGATCAATGCGCAATTCCAGCCGAACTTCCAGCTGGCGCAGTTCGACGCCAACGCCATCGCCAGCGAATCCAACGGCGTGCGCGTTCAATTCGACCTGGCCAGCGCGCGCCGCGCCGACGGCATCACCATCGACTGGGTGGACGACATCCGCGGCAAGGGCCTGGCCATCGACAACCCCAATGCACCCAAGCCGGTGCAGGCGCTGGCGCCGATGGACGCCGATGCGAAGGTCCGCGCCAGCGAAGTGCTGCTGGTCGACGTGCGCCCGGCCGACGAACGCGCCATCGCGTCGGTGAAGCTGCCCTTCAAGACCTTCGACGGCAACGGCCGCGCCGACCTGGAAGCGTTGCCGAAGGACACCGCGCTCGCGTTCCTCTGCCGCAGCGGCGGGCGCAGCCAGCAGGCGGCGGAAGAGTTCCTCGCACTCGGCTTCACGAACGTCTACAACATCACCGGCGGCATCAACGCCTGGGCCGATGACGTGGATGGCACGATCAGCAAGTACTGAGTCGCGTCTTCGCAGACACAGAAAAGGCGGGCTTCGGCCCGCCTTTTTCGTGGGAAATGTAGGGGAGCGACCCCGTAGGTGGGCCCCGGCCCACCACCACGGAAGGTCAAAACCTTGGCAGGGTCATGCTGTCACGCTGCGTCGCGACGGTGGGCCGGGGCCCACCCTACGTCACCCGGCAAACCCGCCCGCCGCCAGGTAGTCACGCTCTTCCTGCGTCGATGTGCGCCCCATCGCCTCGTTGCGGTGCGGGAAGCGGCCGAAACGGGCGATCAGGTCGTAGTGCAGCTGCGCGTACTTCATGTACTCGTCGTTGCCGTGGGCGCGGAACAGGTCGAGCGAGCGCTGCTGGTCATCGAGCGATTCGGAATGCTCGAAGGGCATGTAGAAGAAGATCTTCAGCACGGGATCGACCTGGGTGTCGAAGCCGGCCCCGACGGCACGATCGGCGTAGTACCGCGCCAGGCCGTCGGTGGCGTAGGAGTGCGCGCTCTCGCGGAAGCAGTTGCGCGGGAACTGGTCCAGCAGCAACACCAGCGCCAACGCGCCCTCGGCATCGCCCATCCAGCCTTCCAGTTCGCGCCGCGCGGCACGGAAATGCAGCCCGCGGAAGCGCTGGTCGAAGTCGGCATCGAAGGCGTCGTCGCGCGAGAACCACTTCTCGTAGCCGGCGTTCTTCCAGAAGGTGATAACGTCCTGCGACTGCATGTCGTGGGTCATTTCGCTTTGTTCCCGTGTTCCAGGGTCTGCAGTGTCGCAAAGAATTCAGCGTGCTGGCGGTAGTCGTAGGCGCCCTCCTCGGTGGCCGCCGCGATACGCGCACACGCCGCCTGGGTCACCCCACCGTCGGGAAACATCTCGAGCAGCGCCTTGCGCGTGGCGCCGGTGAACTCCGCCTTGCGCGCGTCGGCGAACGCCTTGCCTTCTGCCTCTCCGCCAGCCGCGGTGACGGCGTCCGTCAGCATGAGCACGCGCTGCAGCGAGGGTTCCAGGTAGCGGTGATTGCGCTGCTGCCAGCCTTGCAATGCCGCACGCGCCTGCTGCCCGATTTCGCCCTCGTACGTGCCGCACTGCTGCCCCAGCGCTTCCAGCAACGTGAGGCTGGTGGTGATGGCGAACCCGGCGGCGGCGTTGCGGGCTTCGGTGTCGGCGGGCGTTTCGGCCGCGGCCACCCCAGCCAGTGACATCGCCAACGCCACTCCTAACCATCGCTTGCACATGATGCTGTCCTCCGTCCTTGTCTCTTCAGGGATCTTCCAATTCGTCCATCTGAGCGAAGGCCTGATGAAGCTCTCGTGCACGGCCTTCCTTCGGCCAACCCGTGACGGTCGCGACGACGCGTCCTTCGCGCATGAAATAGAACACTGGTGTCGCCCAGCTGTCGAACTGCGGCCAGTCTCGCATGGCCACCGCATAGCTCAACCGGGCGCCAGGATGCACGCGGTTCCACGCCTGTATGTCGGCCAGGTCGAGCGAGCCATTGGGTGGCGCCAGCCACAAGGCGTCATGCAACCGTGCGGACAGTGCGGGATCGGCCTCGATCGCGGCGATGGCGCGCTGCGAGAATCCGCAGCGCGGATGCGACAGCACGACCACGCGCGTCAGCGCGTCTTGGTCGACGGCCTGTGCGAACAGCGATTCGGCCGCGTCTGCCGGGCGCCACACCACGAGCTGCCCGGCGGCGGCATCGTCGATCGCGGGGACGGGCGGCAACACCGGCAGTTGCAGCGCGGGATGCGCACGCGCCAGCGCATTGGCCTGCTCGAAGCGCCGCGTCACCACCCAGCCCCGGTACAGATCGCGGCGGTGCTTGTCGGTCAGCAGGGAGCGCGTCTCCAGCATGTCGGCTGTGCGTGCAAGCAGCGCTGCATGGCGCGGCTCGTGGGCGTAGAAGACCACCCGGTTGGCGGCCTGGAACAGCGACTCCAACTCACCGTCCGACGCCGACGAGAGCGAGAGAGACACATACGCATCGCGCAGCGAGCGATCGAAGAAGTCTGTCATCAGCCGCGCACGCTCGCGCTCGTTGCCGACCGTCTGTTCTTCGATGGCCTGCAGCCGTTGCAGTCCGGAAGCGCCAGCACCGGGAGCGGCATGCACGGGAGCGTTGGCCAACGCCATCGCCAGCAGTGCCGCAAACGCAACAGTGGCGCGCACGGACGGCATTTCCGTTACTCATCAAACCGCAAATGCCGCACCGACTTCCCATTCCGCCGGATCAGCTTCAGCGCTTCGATCCCCACGGTGATGTGGTTCTCCACGAATGACGAGCTGACCTTGGCGTCGCTGGCTTCGGTCTTCACGCCTTCGGGGATCATCGGCTGGTCGCTGACCAGCAGCAGGGCGCCGCAGGGGATGCGGTTGGCGAAGCCGGCGGCGAAGACGGTGGCCGTTTCCATGTCGATGGCCATGCAGCGCATCGCGCGCAGGCGTTCCTTGAACGCGACGTCGTGTTCCCACACGCGGCGGTTGGTGGTGTAGACCGTGCCGGTCCAGTAGTCGTGGCCCAGGTCGCGGATCATAGTGGAGACCGCACGCTGCAATGCGAACGCCGGCAGCGCCGGCACTTCCGGCAGCAGGTAGTCGTTGCTGGTGCCCTCGCCGCGGATGGCCGCGATGGGCAGCACCAGATCGCCCAGCTGGTTCTTGCGCTTCAGGCCGCCGCACTTGCCCAGGAACAGCACCGCCTTGGGCATGGTGGCCGACAGCAGGTCCATCATCGTCGCGGCATTGGGGCTGCCCATGCCGAAGTTGATCATGGTGATGCCGTCGGCGGTGGCGCTGGCCATCGGCCGGTCCAGGCCCACGATGGGCGCGCCGGTGAGCTGCGAGAACACGTTGAGGTAGCCGCCGAAATTGGTCAGCAGCACGTGCTCGCCGAACTGGTCCAGCGGCACGCCGGTGTAGCGCGGCAGCCAGTTTTCGACGATTTCGCTCTTGTCTTTCATGGGGTTCCTCTTCTTCTTGTTGTTTGCGGCGATTCTGGCACGACTGCGACGCGCGCACTTGGCAGAGTGCGCCCGGGCCGGTTAGGTTTCGCTTCTCTTCCAGGGGATACACCATGCGAATGACCTTGTTGGCCGGGCTGGTCCTGGCTGCGTTGGGCAGCGGCGCGCATGCCGCCACGCCCGCCTCCCGCTTCACCCAGGACCCCTACCCCAGCACCTATCGCGCGATCGGTTCCGGGCCCGTGCTGCTGTCCAATGCCACCGTGCTGACCGGCACCGGTGAGCGTCTGGACGGTGCGGACGTGCTGCTGGCCGATGGCAAGGTGGTGGCGGTCGGTCGTGGCCTGTCCGCGCCGGAAGGCGCCACGCGCATCGATGCAACGGGCAAGTGGATAACGCCGGGCCTGATCGACGTGCATTCGCACCTGGGCGTGTATCCCAGCCCGGGCGTGAAGGCACACAGCGACGGCAACGAGATGACGGCGCCGGTGACGGCCAACGTATGGGCCGAGCATTCGATCTGGGCGCAGGACCCGGGCTTCCACACGGCACTCGCCGGCGGCGTGACGTCGATGCAGATCCTGCCCGGTTCGGCCAACCTGGTCGGCGGCCGCGGCGTGACGCTGAAGAACGTGCCGTCCACCAGCTACCAGGGCATGAAGTTCCCGGGTGCGCCGTGGGGCCTGAAGATGGCCTGCGGCGAGAACCCCAAGCGCGTGTACGGCGGCAAGGCCGGCCCGGCCACACGCATGGGCAACGTGGCCGGCTACCGCGCGGCCTTCATCGATGCCAGCGAATACCTGAAGAAGAACGCACCCAAGCCGCAGCAGCCGAAACGGAAGCGCTGGTGGGAGCGCGCCAGTGGCGGCGAAGGCACCGACAGCGGTGGCGATGCCGGCGGCAAGCGCGACCTGAAGCTGGACACGCTGGCTGGCGCGATCAACGGCGAGATCCTGGTGCACATCCACTGCTACCGCGCCGATGAGATGACCACGATGCTCGACCTGGCGAAGGAGTTCGGTTTCAAGGTGGCCGCGTTCCACCATGGCGTGGAGGCCTACAAGCTGGCCGACCGCCTGGCGCAGGAGAACGTCTGCGGCGCGCTGTGGGCCGACTGGTGGGGCTTCAAGATGGAGGCCTTCGACGGCATCCAGGAGAACATCGCCTTGGTCGACCGTCCCGCCAACAGTTGCGCCATCGTGCACTCGGATTCGGACGAGGGCATCCAGCGGTTGAACCAGGAAGCGGCGAAGGTGATGGCGAACGCGCGCCGCGCCGGCATGGGCGACATCGCACCGGAACGCGCGATCCGCTGGGTGACCAGCAACGCCGCGAAGTCGCTGGGCATCGCCGAGCGCACCGGCACGCTGGAGGCCGGCAAGATGGCCGATGTGGTGCTGTGGAACCAGAACCCCTTCAGCGTGTACGCCAAGGCCGAGCAGGTCTACATCGACGGCGCGCGCATCTACGACCGCAACGACCGCAGCCGGCAACCGGTGTCGGACTTCATGCTGGGCCAGGAGGTGATGCCATGAGCCGCGCTAATGACGCCTCCCTGTCGTCATTCCAGCGAATGCTGGGATCCATGTGGCTCCTGCCACTTGGACCGAAAGCAGAAGCAGCAGCAAGAACCAAAACAAAATGGATCCCAGCATTCGCTGGGATGACGGCGAGGGCGGCGGTGCTGACGGCTGCACTGGCGTCCACATCCTTCGCTGCACTTGCCCAGGATGTCCTGATCCGCAACGCCACCGTGCACACCGCCGGGGCACAGGGCACCCTGAAGAATGCCGATGTGCTGGTGCGCAACGGCGTGGTGCAGTCGGTCGGCAGCGGCATCGCGGCGCCCGCCGGCGCGACGGTGGTGGACGCCAATGGCCGTCCGCTGACGCCGGCGTTTTTCGGCGGCATCACCGAGATCGGTCTCGAGGAGGTGTCGGGCGAGTCGTCCACGGTCGATGCGGCCGTGACGTTGACCGATCAGCCGATGCGGCCGGAGTTCGACGTGACGCTGGCGTACAACCCGGCATCGGTGGTGATCCCGGTGACGCGCGTGGAGGGCATCGGCTTTACCCTGCTGGCGGCGTCGACGGGCGGCTCCTTCATCGCCGGACAGGGGGGCGTGGTGCGGCTGGACGGCAGCGCCGATCCGGTCGGCCCGCGTGCGCTGTTCGTGCGATTGGGTGCTGGCGCGTCCGACCTGAGCGGCAAGTCGCGCGCGGCGCAATGGATGCTGCTGGATCAGATGGTGGCCGAGGCGCGCGGTCGCGTGCCGGCGGATTCGCCGCATGCGTTGTTGACGCCAGCCGGCCGCGCCACACTGGCGCGCTATCTCGCCGGCAACGGCCGCATCGTCGTGCAGGTGAACCGTGCGGCGGACATCCGCCAGCTGTTGCGCTGGGCGCAGCGCGAGAACGTGCGCATCGCCATCGCCGGGGGTGCGGAGGCGTGGAAGCTCGCGTCCCAGCTCGCGCAGGCGAAGGTGCCGGTGTTCGTGGATGCACTCGCGGACCTGCCGGCCGACTTCGACCAGATCGGCGCCACGCTGGAGAATGCGGCGCGGCTGGACGCGGCGGGCGTGGGGGTCAGCTTTTCGCAGGCCGGCGACGCCTCGCACAACGCGCGCAAGATCCGCCAGTTGGCGGGCAATGCGGTGGCCAACGGCCTCCCGTGGGAAGACGGGCTGGCCGGCCTGACCCGCGTGCCAGCGGAGGCGTTCGGCGTGGGCGACCGGGTGGGCACGATCGCGCCGGGCAAGCTGGCCGACCTGGTGCTGTGGAGCGGCGATCCGCTCGACGTGGCCAACACCGCCGAGCAGGTGTGGCTGGGTGGGCGCGCGATCCCGATGCGCTCGCGCCAGACCGAACTGCGTGACCGCTACCTGCAGCAGGCCGGCCCGCTGCCGCGCGCGTATTCGAAGTAGGCCACGCTGCGCGGCATCACTCCACGGGGGCGCCTTCGGGCGCCTTCGTGCTGTATGAAGGGATGGATGGGACATTTTCGCCCACCACGCGGTCGCCGCCCGCGCGCTTGGCCGCATACATGGCGTGGTCCGCGCGCGCAATCAGCGAGGCCACCGTATCGCAGTCGCGTGCCTGCGCCGCGCCTATGCTGGCGGTCACGCCGACGGGCACGCCTTCCACGCTTGCACAGTCACGACGGATGCGCTCGCTGACTTCTTCACCGAACCGGATCGCGGCCGGCAGTTCCACGCCGGCCAGCACCAGTACGAATTCCTCGCCGCCCAGCCGACCCAGCTGGTCGCCGTACTGGAAGCGCTGGCTGACCACGCGCGTCACGGCGCGCAGGCACGCATCGCCCAGGGCGTGCCCGTGCCGGTCGTTGACCTGCTTGAAGTGGTCCAGGTCGATGAACAGCAACGAGACCGGGATGCCTTCGCGCTGCCGCTCGATCAGCGCCCAGTCGAGACGGTGCTCGATGCCGCCCCGGTTGAGCACGCCCGTCAGCCCGTCGCGTTCGGCGTGCGCCTTGGCACGATCGCGCTCGCGGCGGAAGGTCAGCATGCGGTCGGCCAGGCCCAGCGCCAGCACCACGGCGGTGAAGGCGAGCACCCAGGGCAGGCCGTATTCCAGCCACGGCTCGGCTCGCTCACCGGCACTGAAGCGCAGCGCACGCGTCATGGTGAACACCAGCAGCGGTACCCACGCGATCAGCACATAGGCCGCATGCCGCTGGCCGCGACGCCAGGCCGCCACCAGCGTGACCAGCGCGATGGCATTGGTGAGCAGGAAGAGCGCGTTGGCGATGTCCGGGAACCACGCCTTGTCGGCAGGCCACGGCGACAGCAACAGCAGCAGGGTCAGGCCACAGCCGTAGGCACCGACAATGCGCATCAACCACGCCAGGCGCGGCGCGACCTGGCGCAGGCCGGCGTAGTCCAGCCACAGATAGACGAGCAGGATGGTCGCAAACGTGCCCGCCCCCCAGATGCCCTGCGCCCCGAAGCGCGCCAGCAGGGACAACCCCGGCCATGCGTAGGCTTCGCCGTACGAGCACAGCGCGTACAGCAACTGGAACAGCATGGCGCCGGCGTACAGCAGGTAGACGCGCTCGCGCAGCACGGCCCAGAACAGCAGCACCGCCAGCGAAACGCCCAGCACCACGCCGATCGCCGGCAGCACCAGCCGCACATGCCACAGGTCCGCGACGGCGTAGGACGGGCCCGACTCCACGGACACATGCAGCGGATAACGCGCGCCCTCCACCTTCACGTACACCGGGCCGTCGCCCTGCAAGGGGAACACCAGGGCGCGCCTGCTGTACTGCGGATCGAGGTCGGCGCTGAAGATGTCCCGTCGGCGCGGTGTGCCTTCCGCCTGGTCGAGCACGGTCACGCGGGCGGTGTAAGGGTGATAGAACACCAGCAGCGGCTCACGCACGCCTGGCGTGGGCTCCAAGCGCCATTCACCGTTGCCGATCACGCGCACGGTCGCACCACCGTCGTCGAAGCGGCGTTCCGAGAACAATCCGGCGCGCTGTCCGGCCTGCTGCTCCAGCGCCAGTGGCTGGATGCGATCAATGCGCGCGATGTTCTCCCCTCGCACATCCATCGTTGGCAGCAGGGCCAGAAGCAGCAGTAGAGACCACCACCCCTGTTTCATGTTGCCCCATCGCGTTCGAGGCGAGTGTCGGGCCGGGCCCTTCCACCGACAAGCCGGAATCTGGCAATTATGTGATGTGAGTCACATAAACTATGGGCACATACCTCAACCGCTGTCCGACGTAGCCCACGTTTTCCCCTGTGTCGCAGGGGCACAAAGGGTGACGACACTCACACTTCACGCGTTTACGCGACGACTTGCCGGCGGATGTCCGCTAGTTTTGCGGAGATAAGAGCAAATGCGATGGATGCCGGGAGGGGCTGAGATGCGCATTGGAATAGTCGTCGATTCGGCGTGCGATCTGCCGCTGGAATACCTGCAACAACACAACATCGTCATCCTGCCGATCACGGTGCGCATCGGCGAAGCCGTGCTTGCCGATCATCGCGACGAGCAGGCCACGCTGAGCTTCCTGCACGCGCACGTGGCCGAGCGCGGCCATGAGGCGGAGACCACGCCGTTCACCGTCAACCAGATCCGCGACCTGTTCCTGGGCCGGCTGGTGATCGACTACGACCACGTCTTCTGCATGACCATCACCAAGACGCGCAGCCCGATCCACGAGAACGCGATGCAGGCCAGCTTCGCCATCCTCAACGACTACAAGCCCGTGCGGCAGGCTGCAGGCCACAACTCGCCGTTCGCGCTGCGGGTGATCGATACGCAGAACCTGTTCGCCGCGCAGGGCATCACCGCGGTGGAAGCGGTGCGCATGCGCGACGCCGGCGCCAACGTGCAGCAGATCCGCGTGCGCCTGGAGGAACTGGCGCAGAACACACACGGCTACATGATCCCGCGCGACCTGTACTACCTGCGCAATCGCGCGCGCACCAAGGGCGATCGCAGTGTCGGCCTGCTCAGCGCAGCGCTGGGCAGCGCGCTGGACATCAAACCGGTGCTGTACGGTCATGCCGGCAACACCGAGCCGGTGGCGAAGATCAAGGGCTTCGACAATGCGGTCGAACAGATGTTCAAGTTCACCGGTAACCGGGTGATGGCCGGCCTGATGACGCCCACGGTCTGCCTGAGCTACGGCGGCGAACTCTCGGAACTGCGTGCGCTGCCGGGCTACCAGCGCCTGCGCGACATCTGCGAGAACAACAAGGTCGAGGTGTTCGAAAGCGTCATGAGCCTGACCGGCATGGTCAACGTGGGCAAAGGCGCCGTCGTGGCCGCCTTCGCCGCGCCGCCCGCACCGTTCAAGGCGACATAACGACGGCCTAACGCGGCAGGGCTACGCTATGGCCTTGGCTTGAACCGGGGGCGCCATGGCGGTCCGCTACTACATCAGTCTGCCCAATCCCGCCCGCGCACGCGGCGGTGATCCGGCTTTCAGTTTCGATGCCCATGGCGCGGATGAATTCGCCGCGCAGTTGCAGCACGCGCTGCGCACCAGCAGCCTGTTCGAGCGCTGGCGTGCGCGGCAGGAAGAACCCGATGAAGTCGATCCCGGCCTCGGTGTCACCGACGACGCCGCGACGGTGCGTGGCCAGCAGGACGATCTCAGCATCCTGCTGGTAGCGACGTCTTCCATCCCCGGGCAGGTACTGAAGCATCGCCTGCGTCTGTTGGCGGGGCATGCCTGGGAATTGCGCGATGTGTCCGCCGCGTAAGTCGTGGCGTTGGCGCGACGTGTCCGCCGTCTGATGGCGGTGCGCGTTCCGGTCCTGCTCGCCTGGAGCGGCGGCAAGGATGCGGCGTGGACGCTGCATGTCCTGCGCACGCGGGGCGACGTGGACGTCGTCGGCCTGTTGACCACGGTGACCCAGGAGTACGACCGGGTGTCGATGCAGGGCATCCGGCGCAGTGTCCTGCATGCACAGGCGGATGCGACCGGATTGCCCTTGATCGAGGCCATGATTCCGGCGGCCTGCACCAACGAAGACTACGAAAGCGCCATGACGGACGCGCTGGCGGACGCCGCCCAGCGATGGCCCGGCCTGCGCACGATGGCCTTCGGCGACCTCTTCCTGGAAGACATCCGCGCGTACCGCGTGCAGAACCTGGCGCGCATCGGCTGGGAGGTACTGACACCGCTGTTCGGCAACGACACGGCGACGCTTGCTCGCGAGATGATCGACGGTGGCCTGCGCGCGCACCTGTGCTGCGTGGACACGCAACAACTCGATCGGCACTTCGCAGGGCATGCCTTCGATGCCGCGTTGCTCGACGCCTTGCCTGCCAACGTCGATCCTTGCGGCGAGAACGGCGAGTTCCACACCTGCGTCTCGTCCGGTCCGATGTTCACGGCGCCCCTCGGGGTGACGAAGGGCGATACCGAGCTGCGCGATGGGCGCTTCGCGTTCACCGACTACGCACTCGCCGACGTGCCCACGTAGGGTGGGCCCTGACCCACCATCGCGGTGACCCGATGGTCACGGGACGGCGGGCTTGAGCCCGCCCTACGCCTTCGATGCATCGCGTTTCCGCCGACACGATGTTCGATGTCACCGACGACGCACTGCCGACCCAATCCGGTTACGGCCAGCTGGCCAACGGCACGAGTACCTGCGGTTCGCGCGGTCCCTGCAGCAACTCGGGCAACCGCGCCTCGTAGTCGCGACGGTAGGGTTTGTCCTGTCGCTCGAGGAAGGTGGCCACGTCGGGTTCGGCCCAGCGTTCATAGAGGGTGAACAACGTCGGGTCGTGGGCGTCTCGATGCAGTGCACACGACAGGAACGTGTCCTCCTTCGACATCGCATCGACGATATCGTGCACCGCACGCAGCCATTCGTCGACGCGCTCCGGCTTCACGCGCAGACGGACGTAGAACACCAGCGGTACGGACGGGGTTGCAGCGTGATCGAGGCTCATCGGTGCAGGGCCTTGGCGTGGTATTCGATGTGGTCGCCGATGAAACTGGCGATGAAGTAGTAACTGTGGTCGTAGCCGGGTTGCAGGCGCAACGTCAGCGGATGGCCGGCGGCCTCTGCGGCGGCCTGCAGCAGTTCCGGCTTCAACTGCGTGTGCAGGAATTCGTCCGCGTCGCCCTGGTCGACCAGCAGCGGTAGCCGTTCCTGCGCGCCCGCGAGCAGGGCGACGGTGTCGTGCACCTTCCACGCCGCACGGTCCTCACCGAGATAGGCGGTGAATGCCTTCTCGCCCCACGGCACCTGCGAGGGCGCGACGATCGGCGAGAACGCCGACACACTGCGATAGCGGCCGGGATTCTTCAACGCGATCATCAACGCGCCATGCCCGCCCATCGAATGCCCGCTGATCGCACGCCGATCGCTCGCCGCCGGATCGGCTTCGACCCAGGCCGGGAGTTCGTCGACGATGTAGTCGTACATCCGGTAGTGCGAGGCCCATGGCGCCTGCGTGGCGTTGACGTAGAAGCCCGCGCCCTTGCCCAGGTCGTAACCGTCGGCATCGGCCACGTCGTCGCCACGCGGACTGGTGTCCGGTGCGACGAGGATGATGCCGTGCTCGGCGGCGTACCGCTGCGCGCCGGCCTTGGTGATGAAGTTCTGCTCGGTGCAGGTCAGGCCGCTGAGCCAGTAAAGCACCGGGCACGACCCCTGCTCGGCCTGTGGCGGAAAGTAGACGCCCACCGTCATGTCGCAGCCGAGTACGGCGGAGCGATGGCGGTAGACATCCTGCCAGCCGCCGAAGCAGGCGCGGTGTTCGATGCGTTCGAGTGTCATGGTGATGCCCGGTTTTCCTTCTCCTTTCGGGAGAAGGTGGCGCGAAGCGCCGGATGAGGGTTCGGCGAAGCGGGGTAGCCTACCGGATACGGATGCGGCAAGAAGCGCGGCGTCCGACCATCCGGATGTCGCCGGACCCTCACCCCAACCCCTCTCCCGGCGGGAGAGAGGCTTGAACATCAGAAATGCACCACCGAGCGGATCGACTTGCCTTCATGCATCAGGTCGAAGGCTTCGTTGATGCCATCGAGCGGCATCGTATGCGTGACGAACGGCGCGAGTTCGATGTCGCCCTTCATCGCATCCTCGACCATGCCCGGCAGCTGCGAACGACCCTTCACGCCGCCGAAGGCGGTGCCCATCCACTTGCGGCCGGTCACCAACTGGAACGGACGCGTGGAAATCTCCTGGCCAGCACCGGCGACACCGATGATCACGCTCTGGCCCCAGCCACGATGGGCGCATTCCAGCGCCGCGCGCATGACGTTGACGTTGCCGATGCATTCGAAGGAATGGTCCACGCCCCAACCCGTCATCTCGACGATGACCTGCTGGATGGGCTTGCCGAAGTCCTTCGGATTGACACAGTCAGTGGCGCCGAACTGCTTGGCCATCTCGAACTTGGACGGATTGGTGTCGATGGCGATGACGCGGCCGGCCTTCGCCTGCCGCGCACCCTGGATCACGGCCAGGCCGATGCCGCCCAGGCCGAACACCGCGACTGAATCGCCCGCCTGCACCTTGGCGGTGTTGTGCACGGCGCCGATGCCGGTGGTGACGCCGCAACCGAGCAGGCAGACGTGTTCCGGATTCGCATCGGGGTTGATCTTCGCCAGCGAGACTTCGGCAACCACCGTGTATTCGCTGAAGGTCGAGCAGCCCATGTAGTGGTACAGCGGCTGGCCTTCGTAGGAGAAGCGCGAGGTGCCATCGGGCATCACGCCCTTGCCCTGGGTGGCGCGCACCGAGGTACACAGGTTGGTCTTGCCGCTCTTGCAGAACAGGCACTCGCCGCATTCGGCGGTGTAGAGCGGAATGACATGGTCGCCCGGCTTCACGCTGGTGACACCCTCGCCGACCTCGACCACGATGCCGGCGCCTTCATGGCCCAGCACGACCGGGAAGAGGCCCTCCGGATCATCGCCGGACAGCGTGAACGCGTCGGTGTGGCAGACACCTGTGTGGGTGATCTTCACCAGCACCTCGCCCTTCCGGGGCGGGGCGACATCGATCTCGACGATCTTCAGCGGTTCGCCTGCGGCGAAGGCGACAGCGGCACGGGATTTCATGGTGGCACTCCTGCTTACTTCAAATAGGAACGGACCAGCGCGACGGCGGCATCGATGCCGGCCTCGCGTTGTTTGGGGGTGGGGGCCGGTTGCGCGAATTCTTCGCGCAGGTGGCTTTCCAGGATCTCCGACATCAGCCCATTGACCGCCCCGCGCACCGCAGCGAGTTGCTGCAACACGGGTGCGCAATCCGCACCTTCCTCCAGCGCGCGCTCAAGCGCATCCAACTGGCCGCGGATGCGACGGACGCGGGTCAGCGCCTTCTTCTTGTCGGCAGGGGAATGGGGCATGTCGGCCACGCACCTTGATAGTGGGGGGGAGTATACGCGGCCCGCCCCGACACATGAAGCCCCGCTTGTCCGTGCACGGAAGACCATAGTTGCGACCAACGGGCCAAACTTATGGTCAATCCGGCGGGGCCAAACTATGGTCCACCCCCGTTGGCGGGCGCGCTCTAGAGCTCCTACAGCAGGGGACGACCGTCCCCGGCAGCTGCGGGCCAGCCGTGGGACATGCATCCATGTCGACGACGGGGAACGTCGAACGCACGAATCAAACTGAACCAAACCAGCCCGCCCCGACACGGATCTGCTCCATCCGAGACAGCGATGCGGGAACTACCAGCCAAGCGTCAGGGATGCGGGGTTCTCCGCCCTTACTCGACGGGCGTACCCCGATACGGACCATGGCGAGGCGCCCTGCTCAGGGATCCAGCACCACTCCGGCAGACTAGCTTTGAGATTACTGGCGCTGCCCTCGGGACCTTTATCCACATATCGGGGCATGAAACTGCACATGTCCGCTTCCGGCCTTGGATTCAACCGATCGATGCAACAGTTTGTCGATACCGCTCTGCCGGTGTTTCGTAGCCAAGCTTCTTGCGTGGCCGTTCAAGCCGACATCGGAGAACGCTTACCGATTCTGGATGGTCTGGCAGGCCGGACGGAAAGCGGACGCCACTGTAGACGCGTTCTGCCAGTGGCTTCAGGAAGAAGCCTCGCGTGCGACCGCACGACCCGCTAGAAGCGTTTCGACGACTCGCCACGGCATGCGCGCGTCCCCCGTACGCCGCATCGCGCGGCCACGCACACTGACGGCGTGCGTGGCCAGGCATCCTTCACGACATCGCGCTAAGCGTGCAGTTGCGCCAACACGTCCTCGAGCGCGATCTCGCCCACCCAACCGCCCGCACCCTTCACGGCCTCACGCCGTTCGATCGAGTGGGCAAAGGCGACCGCGGGGTCGGCCTCCAGTTGGTCGTAAAGGCGCTGCAGGTTCGGGTAGTCGCGGCGATCGACAACCTGGTGGTATTCATTCCAGCGCGCAATGCCGATGAAATAGGCATCGGCGAGCGTGCGATGCACACCCAGCAGCCAGGGCTTGCCACCCAGCATCGCTTCCAGGTCGGCATGCGCCTTGCGCACCCTGGCGCGGCCGTAGTCCGTCAGCGCCTTCTTCTCGATGGCACCGAGGTCATGTTCGACGGCGTACCAGAAGGGCGCGTACGCATCGAAGAGACTGGTATTGAGGTACGCCAGGACCTGGTTGAGCCGGTCGAACGCCGGCGTTCCCTGTGCGAAGGTGAGCCCGCGCCCCAGATCCTGTGAGCCGATGTGGTGGAGGATGGCGAGGCTCTCGCTGATGAAGTCGCCCGCCGCGGTGCGCATCGCCGGCGTCTCGCCGACGGGATTGATGCGCTTGTAGGCGTCGCTGCTGACGGCCTCGGGCATCTCGATGCGGCAGAGCTGGTAGGGCTGGCCGAGCCATTCCAGGGTGACGATGGAGCCGAACGAGCATCCCGATGGCACGCCATAAAACAGGAGGGGGAGGTCGTTTCCGCGGGGAGTCTTCATTGCATGGATCCTTGCAGGGGAGATTGATCGGCGTTCGCAGCCACCCCGCACAAGGTAGTTTCATGGACTTCGGCTGTGTAGCAGGCGAATAATGGACTTATCGTCCACATTTGTGGACCTTGATCGGCTGACATGATCAACCTCAACGATCTGGTGCTGTTTGCCGCGGCGGTCGAACACGGCGGCTTTGCCGCCGCCTCGCGCCGGCTTGGCCTTCCCAAGTCCACGATCAGCAAGCGCGTGGCCGAGCTCGAGGACGCGCTGTCCACGCGCCTGATCCATCGCACCTCGCGCAGCTTCACCCTTACCGAGCTCGGGCGGGACTTCTATGAGCATGCGCGCGCCGCGTTGATCGAAGCCGAAGCCGCCGAGGCCATCGTCCGCCGGCGCCAGGCCGAACCCAACGGCACCGTGCGCATCAGCGCATCGGTTCCGGTCGCACAGCTCGATCTCGCTGCGCACCTGCCGCGCCTGGCGCGCGCGTATCCGAAGGTGCGGGTGGAGCTCGACGTCACCGACCGCTTCGTCGACATCCTGCAGGAGGGCGTGGACATCGCCGTGCGCAGCCATTTCGCGCCGCTTCCGGATTCGGGGCTGGTACAGCGGCCGCTGATGGTCGAATCGATCATCCTGGTCGCAGCACCCGGGTACATCGAACTGCATGGGATGCCGCAGTCGCCTGCCGAGCTGCAGGATCATCTGGGCCTGCTCACGGCGCCATCGGCGAGCGCATGGCAGCTGTCCAGCGCCTCCGGCCAACGCGCGGAGGTCTCCCCGCAACCGGCGATGGTGGCGAACGAATCCATGGTCCTGATCGCCGCCGCCCTCGCGGCGCTCGGCATCGTCTGCCTGCCCGAGCGGATGTGTCGTGACGCGATCGCTGCCTCGCGACTGGTGCACGTGCTGCCGGAGTGGAACGCCGGCACCGTGACGACCACGTTGCTCATGCCGCATCGGCGGGGCCAGCTGCCCGCCGTGCGCGCGACAGTGGAATTCCTCGTCGAATGCTTCAGGGACCTGGCCTAACCGGCGCCATATCCAACGCGATCCAACGCAGGGGCTCGCAGAACGCGGAGCTAATCGTGGGTCTCGCCAGACAACGGCGTCCTTCGCATGGACTCGCGCGTTTCAAAGGCATCGAACCAATCGACCAACCGGGGATGTCCGTCGCGGAAATCCGGGAGGTCGCGGAACGCGATCCAACTCAAGGCAGTCGCCACGGCGATGTGCCCCACATGGAGGGGTTCGTTCCCGTCGATCTCCTGCTCGAGCCAATCGTAGGTGGTCCGGAGCTTCTCCGTATAGCCGTCGCGTAGCGGTGCATACCGCAACTCGGCGGGCCGTCGCACCGACTCCCAGCGTAGTGCGATACCGGCGTCGCACAAGCCTTGCGCCGCGGCCTGGAGACGGAGCGCGCGCCAACGCGCTTCGCCTTCCTGCGGAATGAGGCGCGGTCCCGCATGCAGCGTATCGAGGTAAGCGCAGATCACGTCCGAGTCGAAGATCGCATCGCCATCGGGACGAAGCAGCACCGGCACCTTGCCCAGGGGATTGCGGGCGAATACCTCGGCATTCTTCGCCGTCGGGCTGGTTTCCTGGTGGACCACCTCGAGTGCGGTGGCAACGCCGCCCTCGTATGCGAACACGAGCACCTTGCGGGCGTAGGGCGAGTGGGTCTGGTAGAGCAGTTTCATCGTCATGGGCGAGGGCTCGGATCAGTGAGAAATCGTATTGGCGGCCGAGGCGGCATGCCGTGGCACGTCGCGCAACAGGATGGCCAGGGCGGTGGTGACGCGGATTGCAGTCGGGATATGCAGGAACTCGTTTGGGCCGTGCGCGTTGGACTGGGGACCCAGCACGCCAGTCACGACGAACTGCGCGTGCGGAAAGCGCTCGCCGAGCATCGAAAGAAACGGAATGCCGCCGCCTCCCCCCATCGACGCCGACGGCGCTCCGAAGGCCCGCATCGACGCGTCTTCCACGCTGCGCTCCAGCCACGGCGATGGGGTGGGGGCCAGCCAGCCTTTCGACTGCAGCTGCGGCTGGAAAGCGACGTGCGCACCATAAGGCGAATCCGCTTCGAGCAGTGTCTTGAGCACCTCCGTCGCCGCCAGGGGATCCACGGTGGGCGGCAGGCGCAGCCCGATCTTCAGGCTCGTCGTGGGCTGCGTGACCGCGGCGGCGTGCGCCACCGCGGGCAGACCGTCGATACCGGTGACGGCCAATTGCGGGCGCCAGGCACGGTTGAGAATCAGCTCGGTGACCTGCTCCGAGACTGGACGTACGCCCTGGGCCAGAGGCAACGACTCGTAGAAGGTGTTCCCCAATGCTTGGGCGGCCCGCTCGGCCTGCATGCGGCTATGTGCCGGGATGGGAGCATGGAAGGCCTCGGCCACCTCGCCGCTGCCCTCGCATTCCAGTCGCGAAAGCAACTGGCGTGCCACGCGAAAGCTCGACGGCACGACGCCGGACCCGTCGCCCGAGTGGATGCCTTCGTCCAGGACACGGACCGTCAGGGTGCCGGCCACCTGTCCGCGCAAGGAGGTCGTCAGCCAGAGCTGGTCGTAGTTGCCGCAGCCGGCGTCGAGTGCAACGACCAGCACGGGCGTGCCAATGCGTTCGGCAAGGTGCGCGAAGTAGGCGGGCAGGTCCTCACTGCCGGACTCTTCACCGGCTTCGATCAGGATCGTGCAGCGCGGCAGCGCGACTCCTTGAGCATGCACAGCGCGAAGGGCGGTGATGGCACTGAAGAGGGCATAGCCATCATCGGCGCCGCCGCGTCCGTACAGTCGATCACCCTCGATCGACGGTATCCATGCCGAACGGCCATGGGTCCAACCTTCCATCGGGGGTTGCTTGTCCAGATGACCGTAGACCAGCACGGGGGCGCGCGCATCGCCAGGGATCTCGATGAAGATTACCGGCGTACGTGCTTCCAGTCGCACGATCTCGACGGTCGCGCCGGGAATGTTCCCCAATTGATCAAGTGACCAGTCAGTCAGGAGGTCGACCGCCTGGTCGATGTATCCGTTCGCCTGCCAGGCCGAGTCGAAGGCCGGTGATTCGCAGGGAATGGTCATGTAGGACATGAGCGCGGGCATCACGTGCGAGGACCATGAGTCCTGGATGAAATTCTGTAGTGCGGGGAGATCCATCATCACCTCTTGATCGGAGGTGGAGATGCTAGGGACCTATCTGCGTCGTTACGCGGCAATTCCGACCGGCTCTGTGCTTTTTTTCGGCGCAGTGCGCGGCGTATCATCGAACGATGACGTTAGATCGCTTCGATCGCCAGATCCTGAATCTGCTCCAGGAGGACGCAGCCCAGACGGCTGAGCGTCTGGCCGAACAGGTCGCCTTGTCGCCGTCGGCCGTCCAACGCCGCGTTCGCCGGCTGCGTGAGTCAGGGGCGATCATCCGCGACATTTCGATCGTCGACCCCAAGCACGTGGGGCGGCCTACATCATTCATCGTCGCCGTCCAGGTAGAGCGCGAGCGTCCCGAACTGCTGGCGCAGTTCCGGACCTGGCTGGCCGGGCAAGCGCACGTCCAGCAGGCGTTCTACGTGACGGGCGAGGCCGATTTCATCCTGGTGATCACCGCGCCCGACACGGAAACCTACGACGCGTTGATGGCACGCATGGTGGGTGAGAACGCCAACGTCAAACGCTTCACCACCAATGTCGCCCTGAGCCTGGTGAAGCGTGGCCTGGCCATCCCGGTTCCTGCCGAACCGGAAGACTGACGGGCACGTCGGAACGAACGGGTGCCCTCGCGGAATTTCCCTGCTCCTGCGCGCGCCATTGCGGGGAAACCGCAGGATCCAGTGTGTTTTCGCCCCTGATCGACCGGGGGACGTCGACATACTGGCGGCATGACAACGACATCCTCTACAACATTGCAGCGCGACTGGAACCCCGGCGACCTCTGGGAGGGCTACCAGGCCACGTCGCTGCTGGAAATTCCAGAACTGGCAAAGGCTACCGGCGTGGCCAGGGTTTTCATCAAGAACGAAGCCGAGCGCCCCCTGGGGAACTTCAAGGTGCTCGGCGGCATGGTCGCAGCCTTCAAGGCAATGAAGCGCCGCGCCGACACCTACCTGACCTCGATCGGGAGCACCGTGCCCTTGCCGCATCTGGTATGTGCCAGCGACGGCAACCACGGCCTTGCCGTTGCGTCGGCGGCGCAGCGCATGGGTGTGGCTGCCACCGTCTATCTGCCTGCATGCGCGAGCCCGCTGCGAGTCGAGCGAATCCGGGCTGCGGGCGGCCGTGTCGTCCTGGTCGAGGGCACGTACGACGACGCGGTGCTTGCCGCCCAGGCGGCCGCAGGCCATGAAGATGGGCTGCTGATCCCGGACACCACCTCGGACCCGCTGGATCCCGTGGTGCGAGACGTGATGGCGGGCTACGGACGGATGACGGACGAGCTTGCCGTGCAACTCAAGGCTCTGAGCGATGTCCGACCGACCCACGCGTTCGTCCAGGCTGGCGTAGGTGGTTTGGCGGCGGCTGTCGCTACAGGTCTGCGTCCACGCATGGTGGAACCCGCCCGCATTGTTGTCGTCGAGCCTCGTAATGCGGCTTGCGTTGCCCAGGCAATGGAGCAGGGTCGACCGGTACGGATAGCCGGTCCGCTCGAAACGAGCGCCGAGATGTTGTCCTGTGGCCTCGCCTCTGCCCCGGCAGTCGAGATCCTGTTGGAAAATCGTGCCCTATCGCTGCTGGTCGACGAATCGCAGCTCGAGTCAGGTCCAGTCGCATCGCTTGCCATCGCCGGACTGGCATCGACGCCTTCTGGCGCTGCGGGCCTCGCCGGCTTTCTGGTCGCCTCTACAGACGCTGGGAAGCGCGAAGAGTACGGCCTCAACGCAGGTAGCGTCGTGCTTCTGTGTAACAGCGAAGGTGCGATCGACCACTAGAGGTCTGCATGAGACTAGGGCCGGATTCGCCTTGCGAACTGGTCTGGCCTGACGGCGAGGCGTCGCTCGCGGAGCTTCACGGCTGATTCGAGGCTAGTATTGGTGCGCGCATTTCATGCAAGCAGAAGCCTGTTGAGGAGTTGGTATGGAATCGACGGTCAGACAACTGGAAGAGGCATTGCGTGGTGCGATGCTTGCGAGCGATGTGGCGGCTCTGGATTCATTGATCGCAGAGGGGCTGATCTTCGTGGGGCCCTCCGGCGACGTCTTCAGAAAGGAGGATGACCTGAGTCTTCACAGGTCTGGGCGACAGAAGTTGACAAAGGCGGAGTGGCGATCTGTCGAGGTAGTCATGCAAGGTTCGTCAGCCGTAACGCTAGTGAACGCCAGCCTCGCCGGAACGTTCGACGGCACCGAATTCTCGGGCGACTTCCAGTACTGCCGCTTCTGGGCGACCACCGATGTGGGCTGGAGAGTTGTCGGAGGGTCAGTTTTGGCTCTGTGATCGCCAACCGCATATTGCTGCTTCTGGCCAGAAGCGGTCCTTCAGTTCCGATGGCCGCTATCGGCCAGGAGCGGACATCGGGAGATGTCCAGAAACAAGCCGATCCGCGAGTTAGGCTCCCTCAGAATGAACCATGAGGCTGCAGCGTGGCCAACATTCGTTCGACCCAAAGCACTTTTTGATGTTGAAGCGTAGGAAGAGGATGGGAATACTTCCCCTCCTGCCCCGGCTTGCTCAAGCCCACTACACTAGATAGCCGACACAACGGTCGCCTCAGTCTACTTGTCGCTCCAAGGCCGTATCGAACTCGCCCATAGCCTGACCATACCAGAGCGCGTATCCACGTATAGCCACTTCCAGTGAGCGCGAATCCTCGTAGCCGCCCATTCTCGCTCTCGCGATGCTCATCTGGTCGGAAAGAAAGTAATCCACATCCTTACCGGAATCTGTGTTCCTGATCGTCAGGATCATATCCATATGGGCTCGCCGCCAGTATGCCGTGACATCTTCCCAAGGCTGGAAATGCTGCTTGAGAGCCCTGTCATCCGCCCTCAGTACCCAGCAAAAATTGGAGTCAATGGGACGAGTGAACGTCCGTAGTCCCCGCTCCTTCTTGGCCAGCTCGAAACCGACTTCGCCGAAAGCTGACTCCGCAACTGCATTGAAAATGTCAAACCTCAGCCCGGACATCGCACGATCCAGCAGCGAGACTTTGTTCTCACTGAACTCAGACTTGCACAGAAGCCCCTCTTCGCGATCACGTGCATCCCGCAACCCCGGCAGGAACGGCAAGAAAAGCTCGAGCTTCCTTCCCGGAAAGTACCTTCGCAAGGCCTTATCCTTGCTCAAGCAGTCGACGGTAGGATCTGCGATAGTAGTTTCGAACAACTTCGCAAGTGCGGAGGGCGACTCGCCCTCCGCACTTGCCAGTCTTCTACGCATCACGTCACCCGCGTCGCGGAACGCTTCGAACCGCTCCGGACTTGAACGACTTTCTATCAATAAGTCATAGCTATCCTGGCCATAGACAGCGACGAGCATGCCGACCTCATATCGAACGGAGGCAAATCCACTGTCGCCAAAAAGCCTATCGGTGTTTCGACCATCAGTGTCCACCCGTGAGAGCGCCTCGCTGAGGGCACGCCTAATCTTGGGCTCTGAGACTTTCATGCACAACCTATTTCAAATGTCACGGGTAAGCGGGCCTGGTGTCATTGTTTGGATTGATTGGCGGGACCCACCACACTCTCGGCTTGGAAAGCTCACGCAGAAGATCTTCCCTAAACTCGCGAGCCGTGTTTGACACTTGATCGGCCCTGCATCCAAACTCCCGATTCAGCCTGGGAACTTCGGGAACTTCTCGTTGGGGTGTCTTGCCTTCCATTCCTTGTAGGCAGCCGTGCCTTCCCAGGCCGTGAAAGCACGGGGCGGACGGCCACGGCCGGTCCAAGTCTCCCCGGAATGTGGCAACCAGTACTTTGGGGCCACTTTTTTGCTGACGGGAGCCTTCTTCGGCTTGGCCGGGCCGCTGGCACCAACGGCAGTAACGATCTCGGCCTTCTGCCTGGCAGTGAACAGTGCCCCGTACTGGGCAAGTAGGCTCATGACCTCGGAATACGCGTCAGCTGACTGTTGCTGACGTAGCTGTACTTCCTGTTCTTCCAGCTTACGAAGTTCCTCCTCCAACTTGGCCTTAGCCGTGGCGATGGAGTCGAGGGTTGGCTTGGTCATTCAGTTGAAACCTCATGTTGCACGCTAACTGGGACAACCTGACTGCCGTCAGTTCTTCTCTCGAACGACTGGCAGGTAGGCTCGATATGTATCCTGTACCACAGGGGCAAGCTTATCTATCGTAGCGCCTTGGATGTTTTCCAGGACTGTCGGGCATACGACTGCGGGGTCATACTGCTTAAACTTGCCGAGCGCACCATCGTTGAACGTCTGTACTCGCTGTCGTATCACTTCTTGCATAGGCGCATTGAACTCAGGGTCGTCATTCAATTGCTCCATTAGGGGCTTATTCGCCTCGCTAAGTTTGACGACAAATCCCGCCCTTTCCGTCATCAACGATTCCCTTAGCTCGGGGAGCCTCTGGGAACAATGCTCAATGATTGGGTCCAGCGTGCGTGCCGGCATCGAAAGCAGGTAGCGACCAACTGTTTCGGGCTCCCCATCAAGTTTCTGTAAATCCTGTGCATGCAGGCTTCCCGTGAAGACCGCGAACGACCAACCAAGAATCGATGAGACTCGGATCATTGTTCACCCCACTTTCCCGAATTATGCCAGCAGTCCAGCTGCAGCCTGGGGTGAATCTTAGGCGGCAATGGGCCGCAAATGCGAAGCCGGTACTAAGCCAACTTACGCCCCAAACGTCGATCTCGCGCTTGGACGCATATCATCCGTGTTGGCTGGAAACACCTGGAAAAACAAAGGCCCGCGTTAGCGGGCCTTGTTCGGTGTTGCGTGTAACCATCGCTTCGGAACTGCGCTGGAGGCTTTACGAATGCGTCGGTCCTTCGCCGTAGTCGGCAGGCAGACGGGGACCCCCCCCCCTTGACGGCTGCCTCCGGCCAGATGCTGACATCTACCAACGCCCGAGTTAGGCCGGGCGGCGTCGGCATGGCGGAACTGTCAGCCAAACAGCTTGGACGTGAGCGCCAATAGCTTCTGCGAGTCGAGAGGCCCATTGCTCTCGATTTCCCTCAACAACTTGTCACGAAGGGAGTCAGCTCCCGCCACAAGGCCGCTGCCGTAAGCAGCGCTAAGAACATCAGTAAGGGCAGCGACGGCGCCTGCGCGGTCAGGCGCATTGGGCGCGTCAATGTATGCAGTGACGAAGCCCGATGCCAATTTTTCCGGAAGTGGGGGTGTCATGGTTTCTCCGCTGTCTTGCTAACGCCCGAGTTGAGCCGAGCCGCGAATCGCGTTCGGATTGAATGAACTGTCAGCGCTCAAATGTCCCAAATCTTGCCTTCTCTGACGTGCTCACTAATGTCCGGCGGGTTGCGTTTGACCGCAGGGTGGCTCGCCAGGATCAGTCTGATGAGACGAACGGCGCTGTATGAATCTATGACCAAGGAGCGCTGCTCCTTGAAGTACTTCTGGTCAAACATGTTCTCGTTGACTGCGTGAGCTGGCCTTTGTCGCAGCTTCCGAACTTTCTTGAGTGTCTGGAACAGGAAGTCGATTGGCTCAGGATCTTGTGGGCGAAATTTTGCTCGCACCCATTCTTCTAGCATCGCTATCGTACCTTTCTGCCGGACAACTATCTTTCCATCCGCGCGCTCTTCGTCATACTCCTTGTCAATATCAATGAAGAAGCCAGCATTGATGTTGTCCGAGAGCATTTTGTCTAACAGCAAGACAAAGGCGTTGAACTCAGAGAGAGTTGGGCGGAGCAAGAACCCAAATTCTTTGGGACGATTCTCGGCAAACGTGTGACGGAACAGCTCGGGTCGTCCGATGAGGACACACATCTTGTTGATGACGGCAAGCTCTTCAGTAAAGGCCTCAAATATGGAAGTCTTTACACCCCAATCTCCAACAACGTTGTTTCGATAGTAGTCGGGATGAAGCCGCTGCTCGCCCTGAACCTCTTTTGCCTTCCAAATCTGCTGATGTTCGCCTGAAAGATTAGACAGATACCTGAGGAACGAGGCGGCAAATCGGTTCAATTCAGCGTCGTAAGCGAACCCGAAAGTCTTCAAGAGGACGTGATCTTTCTTCGGGACAGCTTCAGACTGATAGAAGACATCTTTGATGCAGATGCTTCCATTGACATCGTCGGTTTGGTAGTAGTAGCGCGGATCATTCCTGTAGAACTCTAGGACCGATAGATCGAAAGCTCGATGATCGAGCTGCCCCGTGCCCTTCGCAAGCTCGAGTGTGTATGGACGGTCTAGATAGCTGGCGACTCTCGGATCTTCGGCCAACAAGGCGCGTGACGGATAGGCGCAGCAATGACGAGAGAGCCCTTCCGAGGCGAAGAACTCGATTTGCTGTTCTTTGGTCACCCACGAGAATGCTTTGATATGCGGATTTGGATGGACATTTCCGAACCAGACTTCAATCTGCTCGTCCTCAACAAGCGTCATTAGTTCTGGCTCGAGCTCGGCCATATCAATCCCACGCTCTTTGGCGATCTTGTAGACCGGCAGGCCGTTGAAGTCGCCAGATTCAAAGTACTGGTTGAGTACCTCTTTTATGATGGACGCTCGAATGCTCATGTCTTGCACGTCAACTAGTTCATAGCCGTATCCCTGGGCCCGGCTGCGCCACTTACTCATAGCCCACCGTTCGGTGGCCATCCCTTTTGATACTGCTCGATCTTAGGGCCGCTGGGTCCGGGCAACAAGCCGAAATACTACTGAACCCAGCAGCCTGCAGGGGCCAGCTCTTCCGCGAATATTTCCCTTGGTCCGAGGAGAGTCAAATGTTTGAAGCCGGCACTAAGCCAACTTACGCCCCAAACTTCGATTTCGCACTTGGACGCGTATCATCCGCATTGCTTGGAAACACCTGAAAAAACAATGGCCCGCATCTGCGGGCCTTGTTCGGTGATGCTTGTAAGTGTCGCTTCGGAACTGCGTTGGAGGCTTTACGAATGCGACGGTCCTTCGCCGGAGCCGGAACGACTGGCCGGCGCCCTCTAACCTGCCTAGCCGCTTGACGGCCGCTTCCGGCCAGAAGCGGACGTCGCGCCTCACCCTTCAACATCGCCCTTTGCTGGTGATCCCGCTTGGCATGACTCGCTAGCGCCGACACGGCTGGCGAGTTCGGCGCAAAGACGGTCGGCTTGGGCGTCATCCCCTCCCGCTCGCAGAAGGCGCGCGAGCCCGCGGGTCGACTCTGGATGCAATGGTGAGTGGGCCAGGACCCGCCGAAACCAAGCCTCCGCAAGCGACGGCTCACCACGGTCGAGGTAGCGCTGCGCAATAAGTGCGCCCAGCTGCGCATGCCACGGTCTTATCTGCGCACGGTTCTTTGCGTAACTACGCTCCATCGCATCATAGGCCCGCTCAAAATACGGCAGCGCCTCCTGCTTGCGGCCGCTGATCTCCAATACGTCTCCGATGTTGATCAAAGAACCCCAGGCATCCACGTCCAGCTGCACAGCGCGTTGATACGCAGCCAGCGCCGCGTTGAACCGTCCTTGGGCGCTGGCGACGAAACCTGTCGCCTTGTGTGCAGCCGCGGACTCGGGATCCAACGCAACCGCGCGCGCGGCAAGGAGGCGTGCGCGTTCCAACTGCTGTGACGCCGGGGGGCGTGCGAGATGCCCGTGCGCCAGCGCGTCACCCAGCCGTCTGAACTGCACCCCTTGCTCGCCAGGCAGCGCAGGCCAGCGGACCGAGCGCTGTACCAATGCGTTCGCCAGACCTGCCAGCGCAGGCACATTGTCGGGCTCAAGACCCAGAACACGCTCGTAAAGTTCGATCGCGGACTCGTTATCCCCTCGAGAGAACTGGAAGTAGAAGTCATCCGCTTGGGCGATCAGGCCTCCCGAGCCACCCTCGTTGAAGGCCGGATCATTCGACCGCCACCCGCTCGACCACCAGGCACCCCCGATGACCAATGCCCCGATCACGACCGCCAGGGCGCCCCACATCCAACGTCGACGCACCGCGCTTGTTCGCAGCGCCGGCGCAGACACCGCGTCGGGAGCGGCGACATCCTCCGGGGAAGCGGCGGAGGTTGGCTCGGCGATAAGCCTGTAGCCGCGCTTGGAAAGCGTTTCGATGTACCGCGGAGACTTGGCATCGTCCCCCAGCGCCTGTCGGAGCTTGAAAACCGCCCGGGCCAGACTGTCGTCGCCGACCACCTGACCCGGCCATAGCGCGTCCATGATCTCCTCGCGTGTCACGGCCGCCCCGCGCCGTGAGGCGAGCAGGAACAGCAGATCCGCTACCTTCGGTTCCAGGCGGCTTGCGCCCTGCGCTCCGACGAGTTCACCCGTCGCGCGGATGGCCTGCCAGTCACCCACCCGGACCGCATCTGGATAAGTCGTTGATTTCAATGTGGTCATGAAACGGAGAGTAAGCGTCAGAAAAGCAGGAGGAAACCGTCATGGCGCCCACAGCATTGCCGTGTTCGTAATGCACGGCAACCGGCAGGTAACCCCCGGCCTCCGAAAAGACACAAGGATCGATATGCCTTCCGTTCTCAAGCGCCCGCTCGTGTTCATCCTGCTGGTTCTGGCGATGCTGCCGACGGCGTGCGCGGCGCCTCTCCCGTTGCCCACCGATGCGCCGCTGCCCGAAGCTCAGGCCCGGGCGGAACTGGAGCATCTGTACACAGCGCTGCAGGCCTCCCACTACGACCTGTTCGCTCGCCGCTCACGGGCGGAGTACGACGCCCTGTACCGCCAGACGTGGGAGGGCTTGGACGGCCCGACGCATCCGGGCGCGCTGCGGCGCGAGTTCCAGCGTTTCGTCGCGTACGGAAATGTCGCGCATGCCCGTATCGATCCGCCGATGGCCGAGTGGGAGGCGCACCGCGCCTCGGGAGGCCGGGCATTCCCCCTCTACCTTCGCGTCATCGATGGGCGGGTGTTTGTCCAGGACGACTACAGCGGCGTGCAAGGCTTCGCACTGGGTGACGAGGTGCTGTCAGTGAATGGCGCTCCTGCGCTGCAATGGATGAACCGCTTCCGCACACTGGTGTCGGCAGACAACGATTACCTCGCCTACACGCAGATGGAAACCCAGCTACCTATGCTCGTTTGGTGGCACGGCGATCACACATCGCAGTACGACATCGCGATAGCGAAGACAGCAGGACAGCCCCGCACGCTCGTCGTGCCCGCCCGAAGCCGGTCCGAGTTCGAGGCGGCCGCCACTGCGCGACCGTCCGGCTTCGAGCTGGACTGGAATGCTCGCACGTGGCGCATCACCGACGATGGGATCGGTTACCTGCGACCCGGCCCGTTCTACGACAACCGACCAGATGCATCGGACCCCTGGGACCCCACAGCCTTCCGCACGTTCATAGATGAGGCCTTCGAGAACTTCATCGATGCAGGTACCAAGGCGGTGCTGATTGACCTGCGCAACAACCCGGGTGGCGATAACTCCTTCTCCGACCCGATGGTCGCGTGGTTTGCCGATAAGCCCTTCCATTTCAGCTCGCAATTTGACATCCGGGTGAGCGAGGCCGCCATCAGGTCCAATGCAGAGCGCCTGCTCGCGACCGGAAACAGTCCTGACACCACGTCGGCAAAATTGGCTGCGATGTACGCGGAAAAGCCCCTAGGTAGCCGCGTCTACTTCCCGATCCCGCTGGTACACCCGCGCAATGGAACCCGCTATGCGAAGCCGGTCTACCTGCTGATTAACCGGCACTCCTACTCCAACACCGTGTTGGTGGCTGCGATTGCCCAAGACTATGGGTTCGCAACGGTGCTTGGTGAAGAGACTGCCGACCTCGCCAGCACATATGGCGCTGCGGAGAAATTCAAGCTGCCTACAACTGGATTCGAGGTCAGCTTTCCGAAAGCCCGGATCCTCCGGCCCAACCGTGACGGCAGAGCACGAGGCATCATCCCCGACAGGCTCATTCCAACGCCGATACTCGCTACAGGAACGGACGAGGTGCTGGTAGAGGCGCTACGCATCGTGAACGAAGGAAGACCTACTGAACCAGAATCCTGATGGCAGCGCGGCCGTGCGGGAGATAAAAATCAGTGACTGTCGGCTGGCCCACAATTTCCTATCGCGTCCGCTTTGGGTCGGAAGCGGCCTTCCTCTGGCCGCGTTCATGGGACGAGCTACGCCTCGGTTTGCTCGGCCAGTAGCAGGGCATCATCCACTTCTACCCCAAGGTAGCGGACGGTGCTCTCAATTGCGATATCGAGATCGGAGAATCTCGGATCGAAATTGGTGCCATCAAGAAGAGAGAATCCGAACCGAGCCGATCCCACCACATGGATATGGTCAACGCCGACTCCCAGAACCCTAGCCAAGCTATCAAGAATGGAATCAAGCCAGTCATGGCTTCCGTGCAGAGCGATTGGCTTGCTCAGTGCCTGCTCTGCAATCCAAACAGGCGTAGCGCCTAACACGAACTGCTTCCTCATCCATGTGGAGAATTCCATATCGATCTTGCCGTTCCCGCCTCACTTGACTCACAGCAACCATGTTCTGAGTCCGGATGCGAAGACTTCTTCCATGAGTGCCGTGCTGTCAACAGAAAATGGACGAGATTTTCGGCGACCTGCTGTCACATCTGCACCGAGAGTCCCGAGCCGCCGCTCAATCCTTTCAAGCGAATGAGCGAGCAAAGCAGCATCTCTCAGAACTCTCTCCACTCATTACTTGGAGATACTCAGTTTCAGGCAGCCGAGCGCCGGGCGAGTTGCAGAATGGAACTGTGAGATTCTTGACGGTGCACGGCGGTGTACCGACGCTTCCCGGACCTTGTGGCCACGCGCGTTTATTTGGAGCTATCAGTTCTGATCCAAGCTACGCCTCAACCGCAGGCATAGTTCAGACAAGTGGCGGCCGCAGTGATTGAGTTATCGATTCTATTTCGGCTCGCTTGGCGAGTCGGCAGGCTCACAAATCTGAGTCGCGGCTCCATGCCGCCCAGACTATGGTCTTGTTCGCCGGCATAGTTCAGAACTCACGCGACCGCAATGAACGAACTATGGGTCCAAAACAGGGCCGGCCTGAGGTGATCCGATCATCCGGATATCGCTACCTAGCTGCGCAGCAGGCGGGCCCACCGCAGGACTTCGCGGGCGCAGAGACATCGTCCTGCCGTGAAACGGCAAGCGAGATCGCAACAGGAGTGGCCCGCTCGACCACCCTGGACGCATCCGTCGCGGCGCGCGACGCCAGATCGCCCTTGCGTTCGCTGTAACGGCTGGTCAGGTAGTCGCTGCGGTCGCGCACCAGCAGGGTGAACTTCACCAGTTCCTCCATTACGTCCACCACGCGGTCGTAGTACGGCGAGGGCTTCATGCGGCCTTCGTCATCGAATTCCTGCCAGGCTTTCGGCACGGACGACTGGTTGGGGATGGTGACCATGCGCATCCAGCGACCCAGCACGCGCAACGCATTGACCACGTTGAACGATTGCGAACCGCCGCATACCTGCATGACCGCAAGCGTGCGGCCCTGCGTTGGGCGCACGCTGCCCTCGGACAGCGGCAGCCAGTCGATCTGGTTCTTGAACACCGCCGACAGGGTGCCGTGGCGTTCCGGACTGACCCAGACCTGGCCCTCGGACCACTGCGACCACGCACGCAGCCGCTGCACCTCGGCATGGTCCGCGCCCACGCTGTCCAGGATGGGCAGGTCGTGCGGATGGAACACGCGCGTCTCCGCACCGAAATGCTGCAGCAGACGTTCGGCTTCCAGGGCCAGTTTTCGGCTGAAGGATTGCGGACGCAGCGAGCCGTACAGGATGAGGATGCGCGGCGGGTGCTCCGAAGCGGCGATGGCGAGCTTGCCGGCATCGGGAATGTCGAGCGCGCGGTGCGCCACGTGAGGCAAGTCGAGATCGTTCATGGGATCGTTCGTACTCGTTGAGTAAGGGACTTCAGGCCAAGTGAGGCCCGCGGCAACACCGGGCCAGGCATGCGATGCCCCGGCATGGCAGGAGTTTCCGGAACGGCCAGGCCAACAGCGCGCCGACCCTCCATTCGCTCGGATAGCGCGACGGCTCGAACACACCCACTCGGGCCGGCGCGTCGCCGCGGCGGTAAGTACCGAACACCTGATCCCACAAGGGCAGTGCC
>NZ_CAMPJD010000054.1 GCF_946886695.1 uncultured Pseudoxanthomonas sp.
GCCTTGTTCATGGCGCGGTAGGCGCCGCAGCAGTACAGCGCGATGTCGACGCCGGCCTCGCGGAGCTCGTCTGTGGTGAAGAAAGGCGTGGAGCCGAATTCGGTCAGGTTGGCCAGGATCGGTACCTTCACTGCCGCTTTGAAACGGCGGTAGTCGTCCAGCGACTTCATCGCCTCCGGGAAGATCATGTCGGCGCCGGCCTCGACATAGGCCATGGCACGCTCGATGGCGGCGTCGAGCCCTTCCACCGCCGCCGCATCGGTGCGCGCCATGATCACGAAGCCCGCATCGGTACGGGCGTCGACAGCGGCCTTGACGCGGTCGACCATCTCGTCCCTGGACACCACTTCCTTGCCAGGGCGATGCCCGCAGCGCTTCTGGCCCACCTGGTCCTCCATGTGCACCGCGGCAACTCCCACACGCTCGAACGAACGGATGGTGCGGGCGATGTTGAAAGCGCCGCCCCAGCCTGTATCGATGTCGACCAGCAACGGCAGTCCGGTGGCGTCGACGATGCGGCGCGCGTCGGTCAGGACATCCTCCATCGTGCTGATGCCCAGGTCCGGCATGCCCAGCGAGTTGGCCGCTACGCCGCCGCCGGAAAGGTACAGGGACTGGTAGCCGACGCGCTTCGCCATCAGGCCGGCATACGCGGTGATGGCGCCCATCACCTGCAACGGCGATTCGGCGGCAACGGCGGCGCGGAAGCGGGCGCCGGCAGATTGCGTGCTCATGGATAACTCCTTCGTCAGGCCGTGCAGCGGATCGCCGCAGGGCGGAGGTGCGTGAAGGGTACGCCCCTCTTCGGGACGCAAATCTGGCACCATCCACAGGGTTGATCAATCTTGATCGAACGAATCAATATTTCCACATGGCCGCCTCCACCGACCTGCTGTCCGCCCGCGAGACCTGCCGCCTGCTCGGCATCAGCCAGGCCACGCTGTATGCCTACGTCAGCCGCGGGCTGCTGGAGTCGCGCCCCGGCAAGGACCATCGCAGCCGCCTGTACCTGCTGCAGGACGTGGAGCGGCTGGCGCAGCGCAAGCAGGTGGGCCGTGGCGCGGCCCGTGGCGCGGCGCAGAGCCTGGACCGTGGCCTGCCCGTGCTGGAAACGCGCATCTCGCTGATCAGGGCCGACGGGCCCTACTACCGTGGCCGCTCGGCGATCGCGATGGTCCAGGAGGGCGCCACGCTGGAAGACGTGGCACGGCAACTGTGGGACGGTGGCGAGGACGATCCGTTCGCCACCCCGTCGTCGACGCAGTGGCCGCCGGTGGTCGCGCCGCTCGCCACCGATGCCTCGCTGCCGCCGCTGGAGCGGGCGATGGCCGCCATCCCGCTGCTGGCGCTGGACGTACGCCACTCCTTCAGTTCCGCCCCGCGCGTGCGCCACGAGATCGCAGCCGGCCTGTTGCGCCACAGCGCGGCGCTGCTGGTCGCGCGGCCGCCGTCCGATGCGCCGGTGCACCGCGTGCTCGCGGGAGCGTGGCGTCCGGGCGACGATGGATTCGCCGAACTGGTGCGCGCCGCGCTGGTGGTGTGCGCCGACCACGAACTCAACGTGTCCGCCTTCGCCGCGCGCGTGGTGGCCTCCACTGGTGCGCACCTGCATGCCACGGCCTGCAGCGGCCTGGCGGCGCTGTCCGGGCCACGCCACGGTGGCGCGACGACACGCGCCTACGCCCTCATCGCCGATGCGCAGCAGGCCAAGTCGCCGCGCGGCTTCATCGCGCAACGCTGGCAGCGCGGCGACGACCTGCCAGGCTTCGGCCACGCGCTGTACCCGCAGGGTGATCCACGCGGCGCGGAACTGCTGGCGCGCGCACGCGACCGGCATGCCGGCACGCGCGAGATGGCCGCACTGGAAACGCTGATCGTCGCCACCGAGGAGATCAGCGGCCTGCGGCCGAACATCGATTTCATGCTCGCCGCGATCTGCCATCTCAACCGGCTGCCGGCAACACCTGCGCTGGTGATGTTCGCCGCAGGACGCCTGGCAGGCTGGCTGGCGCACGCGCTGGAACAGCAGGCGCAGGGCCGCCTGATCCGCCCGCGCGCGCGCTACACCGGCATTACCCCACCGGCGACATCAACCTGATGCGCTCCCCTCACGCACCGGCATGCGTTTGACATCGCCGACGCATATGGTGACCCTGCGCGGGCCCATTCGCTTCCCGCTGCCGTAATGCGCCCTGCCCTGGTCCTGTGCCTGCTGCTGACGATGATGACCCCCACCACCATCGCCCGGAATACCGACAACGCCAACGCAACCGCCATCGCGCCCGCATTGATGCCGATACCGTCGCCGCCCGCGTGGTTGTCCGACATCGACACACTGTACGACGCAGGCCTGCGTGCGGCCGGCCTGGACGACCGCACGTTCAGCGCGGAGCACTGGTGGTCGGTCGCCACGCCATTGCTGGAGCGCAAGCGTGGGTTCCGCATCGAAGAAATCGGCCGCAGCGTGGAGGACCGTCCCCTGCGCCATGTGCACTGGGGCACGGGCAAGACGTCGGTCCTGCTGTGGTCGCAGATGCATGGCGACGAAAGCACGGCATCGATGGCATTGGCGGACCTGTTCCGCTTCCTCGGCGAACATCCCGACGATCCGCGCGTGCAGGCGCTGCGGGCGAACACCACGCTGCACTTCTTTCCCATCGTCAACCCGGACGGTGCCGCGCGATTCCAGCGCCGCAACGTGCAGGGCATCGACCTCAACCGCGATGCGCGGAGGCTGGCGACGCCCGAGGCGCGCACCTTGAAGGCCCTGTTCGACCAGGTGGAGCCGACATACGGTTTCAACCTGCACGACCAGCGCGTGGGCTACCGTGCCGGCGATTCCGACCGCGGTACCGCCATCGCGCTGCTGTCGCCGCCGTACAACCATGCCGCCGACGTGAACGACGTGCGTACGCGCGCCATCGAGGTGGCAGGCGTGATCCGCACCGCGCTGGAGCCTTACCTCGCCGGCCACATCGCGCGCTGGGACGAAACCTTCGACCCGCGCGCGTTCGGCGATCTCACCACGCAGTGGGGAGCCAGCACGGTGCTGATCGAAGCCGGCGGCATCGAGGGCGATGTGCAGAAGCAGCGCCTGCGCAAGCTCTATTTCCTCGGCCTGGTGGCCGCGCTGGACAGCATCGCCACCGGCAGCCACGCCGGCGTGCCGCACGCGCTGTACCGCGAACTGCCTGAGAACGGCGACGTGTGGCCTGACCTGCTGGTCCGCGGCGGCACGCTGTCCGTGCCTGGCCAACCGCCGACGCGCGCCGACGTGCTGGTGAATTTCCGCAATCCGCTGGCCGAAACAGACGGCGCCGTCGCCGACGTGGGTGACCTGGGCACCAAGAAGGCGCGTCGCAGCATCGATGCGCGCGGACTGTTCATCGTGCCGCTGCCGGGGCGCGAGGGCGAGCGCACGGTGATCGAAGCGAACGACGACGGCGACAACGACGAACCCCGGTCGCCCCCGCCGCTCACGCCCGGCGCCAGCGCACGGTTCGTGTTGAGCCGCGATCCGCAGGGCCGCGACGTGGTGTGGACGCTGGACGGCAGCGTGGATCCCGAGACACCTTCACCGGCGCACTGACGGATCAGCTGCCCACGTCGGGTCCGCGCAGCAGCGCGCGTTTCACTTCTTCCAGCGCGTTCGGGTCATCCAGCGTGGAAAGATCGCCGGGATCGGCGCCCTGCGCCAGCGCCTGCAACGAGCGCCGCAGCAGCTTGCCGGAGCGCGTCTTCGGCAGGGCATTGACGATGTAGACCCGCGCCGGCCGCGCGACCGCCCCCAGGCTCTGCTCGACCGTGCGCCGCATGCCGTCGGCGGCCTGCACCCGCTCGTGCGGCTCGTCGGTCGCCTGCCGCAACGTGGCGAACACCACCGGCACCTGCCCTTTCAGTTCATCGGCCACGCCGATGACGGCGGCTTCCGCGACCGCGGGGAACCCTGACACGGATTCCTCGATCTCGCGCGTACCCAGGCGGTGCCCGGCCACGTTGATGACATCATCAGTGCGCCCCAGGATGAAGGTGTAGCCGTCCTCGTCGCGGATCGCCCAGTCCAGCGAGCTGTACAGCAGCTCCTTGAAATGGCTGAAATAGCTGGAGAGGAAACGCGCGTCGTCGTTCCAGATCGTCGTCATGCAGCCCGGCGGCAGCGGTGGCTGCATGACCAGCACGCCCTTCTGCCCTGGGCCCACTTCTTCTCCGGTCGCCTCGTCGATCACCTTCATCCGGTACCCGAGATTGGGGAAGCCGGGCGAACCGAACCGCACGGGCTTCATGTCCAGCCCCGGCAGCAGCGTCAACGCGGGCCAGCCCGTCTCGGTCTGCCAGTAATTGTCGATCACCGGCTTGCCGATCGCGTCGGTGATCCAGTGCGCGGTGGGTTCGTCCAACGGTTCGCCCGCGAGGAACAGATACTTCAACTCGGACAGGTCGTGGCGCTTGATGAAGTCGATATCGTGCTTCTTCAGCACGCGCACTGCCGTCGGCGAGGAGAACATGGTGCGCACGCGGTACTGCTCGCACAGCGCCCACCAGATGCCGGCGTCCGGGGCCGTCGGCAGGCCTTCGTACAGCACCGACGTCGCACCGACGATCAGCGGACCGTACACGTTGTAGGAATGCCCGACGGCCCAGCCGACATCGGAGGTCGAGAACATCACCTGCCCCGGCCCCACGTCGAACACGGTGCGCATCGACAGCGCCATGGCCACGGCATAGCCGCCGACATCGCGCTGCACGCCCTTGGGCTTGCCCGTGGTGCCGGAGGTGTAGAGCAGGTAGCTGGGCGCGTTCGATTCCAGCCACTCCACCGGCACGTCGACGTCGCCGACTTCGGCGCGCAACGCAGCGTAGTCTTCGTCGCGGCCCGCCACTTTCGGTTCGGCCGCATCCAGCCCACGCGAGACGATCAACACCTTGGCCGGCGGCGTGGCCGCCTTCGTGCAGGCCTCATCGACCAGCGCCTTGTACGGAATGACCTTGCCACCGCGACTGCCGGCATCGGCGGCGATCAACAGCTTCGGTTGCGCGTCGTCGATCCGCAGCGCCAGATTGTGCGCGGCGAAGCCCCCGAACACCACCGAATGCACCGCACCGATGCGTGCGCAGGCGAGCATCGCGAACACGGCCTCCGCCATGTTGGGCATGTAGATGACCACGCGGTCACCGCGGCCTACATCGAGCCGCTTGAGCACGGCGGCGAACGCATTCACTTCGCGATGCAGTTCGCGATAGGTCAGTTCCCGCGTGACATCGGTTTCGGTGGACACCGCCACCAGCGCCAGCTGGTCGCCACGCTCGGCAAGATGCCGGTCCACTGCGTTGTAGCAGAGATTGGTCTGCCCGCCGACAAACCAGCGTCGGAAAGGTGGATTGGAATAGTCGAGGATCTGCCGCGGCGGCACCTGCCAATGGATCGCCTTCGCCTCCTCGCCCCAGAAGGCCTCGGGCTGCTCGATCGAGCGCCGGTAGACGTCTTCGTATGCCATGCGATGCTCCCAGATGCCGCGACTGGGAGGAGCATAGTCCTCCGTCCTGGCGGCGACCGTTCTACCTTGGTCGCACGACAGAGCTCAGGAAGCGGCTCCCACGCGACCGTTTGTCGCAGCAGATACGACTGCGAGCCGCGTGACGGCGGCGCATAGCAGCGGAGCGAGTACGAACAGGCCGAGGAAATACCTCCCCTGCACCTCAAATACCACGTGCACGCTCCAGAAGCCCACCAGCCACAGCACGGGTAAGGCGCCCAGTGGATCTCTCTTCCTGAGCAGCAGGAGGGCAGTCCAGAGACAGGCAAGAATGATCAGGCCACGCGCCCACCCGTAAACCTTGCGCTCTGCTCCCAGCGCCCGGTAGTAGCGCGCGTTGATCTGCTCGCGATCAGGACGGTCGTCGATGCGTGCACGGATATTCGGCGACTCGATCAGCCAGTACAGTGCATACGGGGGCGGACTCAGGATCTCTGGCGCCTTGCAGCGCACCACCGACAGCCAGTGTTCGATGGGCTGCGCCTGCAGACGATCCATCACAGCCTTCGACAACGACTTGTGCAGATCCTCCTTCGCTGCCCGTGCCGCTTCAACCGACCAGTAACCGCACCCTTGGGAACGCTGGTCGCTCGATACCAGCAGGCCGCCGTACAACGTCACGGCGGAACTGGTACGGATCTGCTCCGTCTTGCCACTGGATACGCGCATAACCATGTCCATCGCGAAACCCAGCACGGAGCCCGCGAGAAGCACCAGTAGCACGCGCTGGAAGCCGGGCGATAGGGACCGGCGCAGCAGCCATGCAATCGGAATCGTCAACACCAGCAGCGCCCACAGCACGAGCGCGTACTGCGGCTTGGTCGACACGGCGAACATGATGCAGGCCACAGCTAGGCCGGAGCGCCAGCCAGACGCCAGCCTGAGTCCGGCATCCGCCAATAGCCAGAACGCCGTACCTAGCGCGGCAGCGGCCACCAGGTCGAGTTGCACTATCCCAGCGAATGGCGTGATCAACAGCAGGTACAGCGCCACCAGTTGGGCAAGGATCTTCCAGTGCCCGCCATCCAGTCGATAGCCGAGGAACAGCAGCCACAAGGCCGAGGGAATGTTGATCACCAACGACGCCGCCACCGGCGAAAGACCGAACGCCTTGGGCAGCGCAAGCAGCCACAAGCCCAGTCCGCCACGCACGTAGGCCTCCGGTCGCCCAGCCGACTGCCAGTAATATGCCCAGTCGCTGTGCGGCTCGGGCCACCACCATGCGGCCAGCGCGACGCCGATGCCGGCCAGCAGCAACGCCTGCACTCCCGCCAATGTCAGCCAAGCCCAGCGGTAGTGCGGTCCGTTTGGTTCCACCATGTCCATGCCACCCGATCGTTGATCTGCCATCTACAGCGATCCTAACGCAGGTCGTCACCGGAACCGAGGACGAGCGGCGAGGTGGCCAGCATGTGCAAGAAGCGGTTTGATATTGGGATGCGTCAACCGGACCGCAGCATGATCCTGCACAGCGCTCTTGCCTTCGCCGCAGGGGTTCTCTCCTCATAGCCGCTCGTGGGAGGTCATCGGATCACGCCAGTGGCAACCCGCTGTCGGCGCGACACAGCCGGTCGTGCAACGCGCGCACGGCCTCGACACGCGCATCCGTGCGCGCTTCTCCCAGCGTGCGGACATAGCGGCACGCAGCGAAACCCTCCGAACGCAGTTCATAGTCCGCCACCCATTGCCGGCGTTCGGCCATGCGCTCGGGCTTGATAGGCCATGTTCCAGGGCGCGGCCGCAGATGCCTGGCGATACCGATGCGCCATGGCTTGGGGCTCACGCGTGCACGGAAACAGTGCTGGCGCACGCACATCAGCGCATACAGAGGATCGGTCTTCAGCGCGGTGAAGCAGGCCTCGACCTCGGGATCGGCGGGATCGAAGGGGCGGTGCATGGCCAGCATGCGGAACCCGGCCGGCGTGCGGTACTGCCGCAGGCACCAGTCGGGATGAGCGTCGGCGAATGCCTCCACGCGCGCGTTCGCCCATGCTTCCGGACCGCCGTCGCGGCGCATGCGAGCGGCGTGCAGGCGGCGGATCATCGCGCCTGCGGCTACCATCGACACGATGACGGCGACTATGCCCACCCACCAGGAGCCGGCGAGCAGGCCAGCGATGATCGCCAGGGCCAGCAGCGGCGATCGGACCTTACGCTTCAGCGACGCATCCGGCCGTGGATCATCAAAGTCGATGTCCACGAACAGGGCATTCGGCGTGTTGAGGCAGAGCGCGCCATAGGAATTTCGTGTGATCACGCTGTCGCCTTCGCGCGCGATGATCTCCTCGCGGATCGGTACGCCCACCGCACCGTTGTAAGGACGCTTGTCTTCACGGCGCGGCAGCGGTTCGCCGGCCAACACCCGCTCGAACGCTTCACGCGTTCGTGCGTCGGCGAGCGCCTGCGCATCCTGCTGACTGAGGTCCGACCAGCCGAAGCGGCGCACGGTGACCTGCCTGCCTTTCGAGCGATGCTGCAATCGCCCTTCGGCCCAGTACTGCGGAACGATCATGCATACCCCCTGTCTACGGCCGCCGCCCCCACGCAGGGCAAAAAAAAGCGCCGGGGTCCCCGGCGCTTCTTGTACACCATGCCGGGACGATCAGCCCAGCAGGTGCGCCACGCCGCTGCGCTCTTCTTCCAGTTCGCCCAGCGTCTTGTCGATCGCGGCCTGGCTGAAGGCGTCGACCGGCAGGTCCTTCACCATGGTGTACTCGCCGTTCTCGGTGGTGACGGCGAAGCCGAACATCACGCCTTCCGGGATGCCGTAGCTGCCGTCGGACGGGATGCCCATCGTCACCCACTTGCCGTTGCTGCCCAGTACCCAGTCGCGCACGTGGTCGATGGCGGCGTTGGCGGCCGAGGCGGCCGACGACAGGCCGCGCGCTTCGATGATCGCGGCGCCGCGCTTGCCGACCTGCGGGATGAAGGTGTTCGCGTTCCAGTCGGCGTCGTTGATCTTGTCCTTCAGCGACTGGCCGTTGACGGTCGCGAAGCGGTAGTCCGGGTACATGGTCGGGCTGTGGTTGCCCCACACGACCAGCTTCTCGATGTCGCCAACCGCGACGCCGGCCTTGTTGGCCAGCTGCGACAGCGCGCGGTTGTGGTCCAGGCGCAGCATCGCGGTGAAGTTCTTCGCCGGCAGGTCGGGCGCCGACTTCATCGCGATGTAGGCGTTGGTGTTGGCCGGGTTGCCGACCACCAGCACCTTGACGTTGCGGCTGGCGACCTTGTTCAGCGCGGCGCCCTGGGCGGTGAAGATCTTGGCGTTCTCCAGCAGCAGGTCCTTGCGCTCCATGCCAGGACCGCGCGGACGCGCGCCGACCAGCAGGGCCACGTCGACGTCCTTGAACGCGACCTCCGGATCGTCGGTGCCGACAACGCCGGCCAGCAGCGGGAACGCGCAGTCTTCCAGCTCCATGATCACGCCCTTCAGCGCGGCCTGGGCCTTCTCCAGCGGCAGCTCGAGCAGCTGCAGGATGACCGGCTGGTCCTTGCCCAGCATTTCGCCGGAAGCGATGCGGAACAGCAGCGCGTAGCCGATCTGGCCAGCAGCGCCGGTGACGGCAACACGGACGGGAGTTTTCATGATGCGGATCCTCGGGGTTTCGTAGGGTGGGCCCTGGCCCACCGCGTGGGGACAGCGTGGGCCGTGGCCCACAGTGCGGTTACTTCAGTTCGGCAAAGAATTCCTGGAAGCGTTGCAGCCCCGGCACCAGCTGGGGCGTCGGGCAGGTGTAACTGATGCGCAGCGCGCGCGGCTCGCCGAACGCCGAGCCCGGCACGCAGGCCACGCCCTTGGCGTCAAGCAGCGCGTTGCAGAAGTCGACGTCGTTCTCGATCTTCACGCCGTTGTGCGATTTGCCGAACGCGCAGCTGATGTCCGGAAACACGTAGAACGCGCCCTGCGGACGCGGGCAGACCACCCCGGGAATCGCATTCATCGCGGCGAGCACCTGGTCGCGCTTGGCCTGGAATTCCGCGTTCTTCTGCGTGGGCACGTCCTGCGGACCGGTCAGCGCCGCGATGGCCGCGGCGGTGACGACTTCCGGCACGTTGGTGATGTGGTTGGAGTTCATCGTGGTCAGCGCCTTGGCAACCACCTCGGGGCCGGCCATGAAACCGACACGCCAACCCGGCATGCCATAGGTCTTGGACAGCGAATCGACGAACACCGTGCGGTCGCGCAGTTCCGGTCGCGCCTGCACGAAGTTGGTGTACGCCAACCCGTCGAACAGCATGCGGTTGTAGATGTCGTCGGTGATGATCCACGTGTCGGGATGCTTCACCAGTACGTCGGCCAGCGCGGCGACTTCCTCGCGCGTGTAGACCATGCCCGTCGGATTGGACGGGTTGTTGAACAGGAACACCTTGGGCGTGTACTTCGCCAGCGCGTCGTCCAGCTGTGCGGGCGTCAGCTTGTAGTCCTGGCTGGCCGGGCATGGCAGCGGCACTGCTTTCGCATTGACGATGTCGGCGATGTCGGCATACGTGGTCCAGTACGGCGACGGATAGACGATGGTGTCGCCCTCGTCCAGCAGCGACTCGGCCAGGTTGTACAGGATGTGCTTGGCGCCGATGCCAGTGGACAGGTTGGCACGCGTGTAGCCGGTCAGGCCCAGCGCCTCGATGTGCTGCAGGAAGGCATCCAGCAGCGCGTCGGTGCCGCGGTTGCTGCCGTACTGGCCGGAGTCCTTCGCCAGCGCGTCGCGCGCGGCCTGGTAGACGTGGTCGCCGGGCAGGAAATTGGGAACGCCGATCGAGAAGCTGATGATGTCGCGGCCTTCGGCTTTCAGCTTCTTGGCCTTCTCGGCCACCGCCATGATCGCACTGGGCTTGGCGCGACCGATGCGCCGGGCAAGCAGGGGCATTGCACAACCTCGCGTGGAAAGGTCAGGGAGCGTCGCCGCCGTTTTTTTGCGGCGCAAAATGGTATCACGCTGTCCAGCCGCGACCGACTAACCCATGGTCTAGGCCTGCCGGATCAAGACCGCCCTGTCACTGGTAGTCGACCACGTCGCCGAGGTCGTAGTTTTCGTCGAAATAGGCCTGCCACTGCGCATAGGCTGCACGCAGGCAAGCCGGCGAGTCGCAGGCATCCAGTTGCCGTGTCGCGGCCTGGACCGTGCGGTCTCCATCGGGATAGCGATCCGCCAGTTCCTTGAATTGCTTGCGCATCCCCGCGTCCAGCGTACCGAACTCCTCGTGCCCGCAGACCAGGGTGGCGCGGATGCTGCCCACCCTGGCATCAGTGTCGCAGGCGTCCGTCTCGTCCGGCATGCCGGCGGCAGCGATTGCGGCGGCGAGCTCGCTGCGATCGCGTTCGGTCAGCCGGCGCACGAAGCCCAGGTCATCAGTCTGGCCCGCGCCCCAGGTGATGCGCAGGGTGAAGCCGTTTCCGCCCGGGTCCGCCACCTTGCGCAGGGTCACCGTCTCGCTGGGCCCGGTCTCGGAAGTCAGGTGCAGGGCCAGCGTGCCGTTGTCCAGGTCGACATCCTCGACCTTGCCATCCAGCCACGCACCGTCGCGTGCGATCCGCAGGCCCGTGTCCGGCTGCCACGCGATGGCGTACAGGGTTTCGGCATCGTCGCCTTCGCTGTGGTCCGTGCTCCAGAGGCCTTCCAGGCTCTGCTGGAAGCTCTCCGCCGATGCGTCGACGGCGGTCGCTGCGGCCGGATCGGTGGGCGGGACTGTGTCGTCGTTCTTGCAGGCGCCCAGCCCCAGGACGGTGGCGAGCAGCAGGGCCATGCGCGTTGCGCGCCGGCGGCGATCCTTCATCTGGAGCTCCTAACGTGGAAAGGGCCGGCCCATGTGGGCCGGCCCTTCATTCCATCACGCCGACAGGACGCGGTTCCACTCCGCCACGCGCTCGGCCTTGGCGGCCAGCACGGCATCGGCGTCGCCGTCGATGGTGACCTTGGTGATCAGGTCGCCCTGCTTCACCGCATCGACCACGTCCAGGCCTTCCGTGACCTTGCCGAACACCGTGTGCTTGCCATCCAGCCACGGGGTGGGCACGTGGGTGATGAAGAACTGGCTGCCGTTGGTGCTCGGGCCGGCATTGGCCATGGACAGCACGCCGCGCTCGTGGCGCACGCCGTTGGTGGTCTCGTCCTCGAAACGGTAGCCCGGGCCGCCGCGGCCGGAGCCCTCCGGGCAGCCGCCCTGGATCATGAAATCGGGGATCACGCGGTGGAAATTCAGGCCGTCGTAGAAGCCACGCTTGGCCAGGTTGACGAAGTTGGCCACCGTCAGCGGGGCCTTGTCGGGGTACAGCTCGATCGTGATCGGGCCGCGCGAGGTATCGAAAGTGGCGGTCAGCTGACTCATGGAACGGTTCTCCAAGGGTGAAATGAGGGAACGGCAAGGCACCGTCCGCGTCTTCCTTCCCCGCGCCCACTCCGTATCGGGGGGCGGGGTGCAGGACGCAGCGGCACCTTGCCTGCGCCCCGGCCAGTGACGACCGGGGCTGCCGTGCACGAAGCCGGCCCGTCATGCGGGTCCAGCCCCGTTGCCAGATCACGGCGCCGGCCGGGGTTTTCAAGGGTAGGCCCCGGCGGCGGCGTTCATTCTGGCGTTTTTCGATAAATCAGGTGCTTAGCGCAACGCAGCCCGCTATAATACGCCGCTTCCTTTCCCCACTCTGAGCGCGCACGTTCGCGCCCCTTCGGCATGTCCATCCAAAACCTCCGCAATATCGCGATCGTCGCTCACGTCGACCACGGCAAGACCACCCTCGTCGACCAGCTGCTGAAGCAGTCCGGCACCCTCTCCGAGCGCACCGTGCTGGCCGAGCGCGTGATGGACAGCAACGACCAGGAAAAGGAACGTGGCATCACGATCCTGGCCAAGAACACCGCCATCACCTGGAATGGCAACCGCATCAACATCGTCGACACCCCGGGCCATGCCGACTTCGGCGGCGAAGTCGAGCGCGTGCTGTCGATGGTGGACACCGTGCTGATCCTCGTCGACGCGATGGACGGCCCGATGCCGCAGACCCGCTTCGTCACCCAGAAGGCCTTCGCGATGGGCTTCAAGCCGATCGTGGTGATCAACAAGGTCGACCGCCCCGGCTCGCGCCCCGAGTGGGTCGTGGAGCAGGTGTGGGACCTGTTCGACCGCCTGGGCGCCACGCCCGAGCAGATGGATTTCCCGATCGTCTACGCCTCGGCGCTGAACGGCTACGCCGGCCTGGAAGACACCGTCCGCGGCGGCGACATGACCCCGCTGTACGAAGCCATCATGAAGCACGCGCCGAAGCCGGAAGTGGATCCGGACGGCGCCTTCCAGATGCGCATCAGCCAGCTGGACTACAACAACTTCGTCGGCGTGATCGGCATCGGCCGTATCCAGCGCGGCACGCTGAAGAAGAACATGCCCGTCGCGGTCATCGACCGCGAAGGCAAGAAGCGCCAAGGCAAGGTCCTGCAGGTGCTGGGCTTCCTGGGCCTGGAGCGCATCGAGCAGGACAGCGCCGAGGCCGGCGATATCGTCGCCATCTCGGGCATCCAGGACCTGACGATCTCCGACACCGTCTGCGCGCTGGACACCCCGGAGGCGCTGCCGGCGCTGACCGTCGACGAACCGACCATCTCGATGACCTTCCAGGTCAACAACTCGCCGTTCGCCGGCCACAAGGATCTGTCGGGTGGCAAGTTCCTGACCAGCCGCCAGCTGAAGGAGCGCCTGGAGCGCGAGACCGTGCACAACGTGGCACTGAAGGTCGAGCAGTTGGAAGACGCCGACAAGTTCCTGGTCTCCGGCCGTGGCGAGCTGCACCTGTCGGTGCTGATCGAGAACATGCGCCGTGAAGGCTATGAGCTGGCCGTGTCGCGCCCGGAAGTGATCATCAAGGAGATCGACGGCCAGTTGATGGAGCCGATCGAGCAGTTGGTCGTCGACGTGGAAGAGAACCACCAGGGCGGCGTGATGGAGAAGCTCGGCGTCCGCAAGGGCCAGCTGAAGAACATGGAGCCGGACGGCAAGGGCCGCGTGCGCCTGGACTACCAGATCCCGGCGCGCGGCCTGATCGGCTTCCAGAACGAATTCAAGACCCTGACGCAGGGCTCCGGCCTGCTGTTCCACGTGTTCGACCACTACGGCCCGAAGGAACAGGGCGCCATCGCCAAGCGCCTGAACGGCGTGATGATCGCCAATGCCCCGGGCGCCACGCCGGCCTACTCGCTCGGCCCGCTGCAGGAGCGCGGCAAGCTGTTCGCGGCCGAAGGCGACAACGTGTACGAGGGCCAGCTGATCGGCATCCACTCCAAGGACAACGACCTGACCGTCAACGCGATCAAGACCAAGCCGCTGACCAACATGCGCGCCTCGGGCAAGGACGATGCAATCCAGCTGACCCCGGCGATCAAGTTCTCGCTGGAGCAGGCGCTGGACTTCATCGACGACGACGAGCTGGTCGAGATCACGCCGAAGGAAATCCGCCTGCGCAAGAAGTTCCTGACCGAAAGCGACCGCAAGCGCGCATCCCGCGCGGCCTGATCGCCGCGCCGCGCCTTGGACGACACCGCCTACAACCCGGACCCCAAGGCGCATCCCGGCCTGCATGCCATCGCCCTGTTCGAGGGCGCCAAGGGCGTGCTGGCCCTCGCCTTCGCCGGCGGGCTGCTGGCGCTGGGCCCCGATCGCCTGCGCGAGAGCGTGCAGGCGATCGTCAGCCGTTTCATCCCCGACGCCGGCCCCGGCGCGGTGAGCGAATGGATGCAGCGCATCAATCCCGAGTCCATCCACGTCACCGTGCTGATCATCGCGGTGTACGCAGGCATGCGCCTGCTGGAAGGCTGGGGCTTGTGGCGCGCCCGCGCCTGGGCCTCGTGGCTGGGCTGCATCGGTTCGGCCGCCTACCTGCCGCTGGACGTCTACGCGCTGTACCACCACCCCGGCTGGCACACCTGGGCGCTGCTGATCGTCAACCTGGTGATCGTCTGGGTACTGTGGCGCGATATCCGGCGCCGCAAGCGGATTTGACGCGCGGGCCAGCGCCTGCGTAGCCTGCGGCAACTCCGTGAAGGTGTCCGCATGCGCCGATCCCTGCTGCCGCTTGGCCTGATGCTCGCCCTGGCAGCCTGCCAGCCGGCGACGACACCGGATGCAGCGGCACCGACCGCGCCCACCGATTTCATCTATGCCGAACTGGATATCGCCGACCTGCAAGCACGTATGCAGTCCGGCGAACTGGACAGCCGCCGCCTGACCCAAGCCTACCTGGACCGCATCGCCGCCATCGACAAGGCGGGGCCGCAGTTGAACGCGGTGATCGAGCTCAACTCCGACGCATTGAAGGAAGCCACCCTGCGCGATGTGGAGCGCCGCGCGAATGCGGTGCGCGGACCGCTGCACGGCATCCCCGTGCTGCTGAAGGACAACATCGATGCAGTGCCGATGGCCACTTCCGCTGGCTCGCTGGCATTGAAGGATTTCCGCCCGGGCAAGGATGCTTTCCTGGTCCGCCGCCTGCGCGAAGCGGGTGCCGTCATCCTCGGCAAGGCCAACCTGAGCGAGTGGGCCAATTTCCGCTCGATGCATTCCACCTCCGGCTGGAGCGGGCGTGGCGGCCAGACCCGCAACCCATATGCCTTGGACCGCAATCCATGCGGCTCGAGCTCAGGCAGCGCGGTGGCGGTATCGGCCAACCTGGCGGCGGTCAGCGTGGGCACCGAAACCGATGGCAGCATTCTCTGCCCGGCCGCGATCAATGGTGTCGTGGGCCTGAAACCCACGGTCGGCCTGGTCAGTCGGCAGGGCATCCTGCCGATCTCGCACAGCCAGGACACCGCCGGGCCCATCGCCCGCAGCGTTGCGGATGCCGCGCTCCTGTTGGCCGCGCTCGCAGGCCGGGATCCGGAAGACGCCGCCACGATGCAGGCCGCCTGGAACACCACACTGGATTACAGCGCACGCCTCACACCTGGCGCCCTGAAGGGGGCGCGCATCGGCGTGCTGCGCAGCAAGGCCGCGATCCATCCCGATGCCGCAGCGGCGCTGGAAAGCGCCATCGAGGTGATGCGCGAAGCCGGCGCTACCGTGGTCGATGCGGAGATTCCCACCGACGGGCAGTGGAACGCGGACGAGTTGGAACTGATGCTCTACGAGTTCAAGCATGGCGCGGAGCGCTACCTCGCCGAACGCAATGCACCGTTGACCACGCTGACCCAGCTGATTGGCTACAACGAGCAATACCGGTTGTCCGAGATGCCCTATTTCGGCCAGGACCTGTTCGAACGGGCCAACGCCAAGGGCGGGCTTGGCGAGGCCGCCTACATTGCCGCCCGCAGTCGCGCACGGCGGCTGGCGGGGCCGGAAGGCATCGACGCCGCGCTCAAGGCGCAGCAACTGGATGTCCTCGTGGCGCCCACCACCGGGCCCGCATGGTTGACCGACCACAAGGCCGGCGATCACTTCCCGGGTGCCGGCTACGGGGCTGCCGCGGTGGCGGGCTACCCCAGCCTCACCATTCCCATGGGCCACAGCGACGGCCTGCCGTTGGGGATCGTGTTCATGGGGCCCGCATGGAGCGAAGCGCGCCTGATTGCCCTGGGATACGACTACGAGCAGCTCACGCGTGCCCGCAAGCCGCCAGAATACTGGCCCTCGCTGCCGCCCCGCGCGACACGTCGCTGAAGCGCATGCTGCAAGTGTGAGCCATTCCCGACGCAAGAGTGCTTGCAGGCGCCCCGGGTTCATGGCGTCATAGCCATCAACCAGCAGGCGGGGATTGCACGCGTGGAGTCAGGCGCGGACCGGGTATCGGAGCTGCGGGCGTTCAGTGGATCGGGATCCACGGCCCGCAGGCGGCAGCGCAACCTGAATTCGCTGGCATGGGGCGTGCTTGTCATCGCCTGCCTGCTCTCGCTGTGGTCCGGGACGACAGCGTGGCAACAGGCACGCGACCACGCGCACGCCCGGTTCGATGCGCGGGCAGACGCTGTCGCCACCGCCGTATCCACCCACATGAACGCCTACGAAGACACCGTGCGCGCGGCGGCTGCCGTGCTGGAGGGGCGGCAGGACATCGAGCAGGACAGCTTCTATGCCTTCGTCGAGAAGCTGCAGGTGCCCACGCGGCAATCGGGCGTGCATGGACTCGGCTTCGCACGGCACGTGCGGATGGAAGAACGCGAGGCCTACGTCGCCGGTCAGCGCGCGCGCTATGGGGATGCGTTTGCGATCCATCCCGCCGGCGATCGCAGCGAATATGTCGTCATCGACCTGCTGTATCCCGATACGCCGGGCATGCGCCCCCTGTTGGGCAAGGACGTGATGGCGGAACCCGTGCGCCGTGGCGCCATCGAATCCGCACGCGATACAGGCGAACTGGCGGCTGCCCCGCTGGTTGCACTGGGCGACGCCTCGAAAGGCAACACGGGACTGCCCGGCTTCCTGCTGTATGCGCCGGTCTATGCGGATTCTGTCGCCGCACGTGGCGGCGTGGAGGCGCGCCGCACGCTGTTGCGCGGCTTCGCCACCGCCGGCTTCGGCTGGCAGCGGGTCATGGAGGACGCCGTCGGTCGAACCGACGGGGACGAGTTCGATCTGCAACTCCTTGCACTGGACCATGGCGACGAACCGATCTTCCAGACCCGTGCGATGAGGGAGCGCTACGGTGAGGCGTGGCAACCAGCCTTCACCGCCCAGCGTGATCTCCACCTGCTGGGCAACGAATGGCGCCTGGTCCTGCATTCGCCGCCGCTGCACGAGGCACTGCCCGGGCAGGCTTCCATCCTGCTGCTGACCCTGTGCGGGATAGGCCTGGGCCTGCTGCTCTTCCTGCTGCTGCACAACCTCGCGCGCACCGAGCGCCGCAGCCGGGCGCTGCTGGACGCGGTGGCCGACCACCTGCCCGCTTTGATCGCCTACATTGACGGCGACGGCCGCTACGGCTTCGCAAATCGCGCATGCCGCGCCTGGTCGGGCACGCAGGGAGCGTGGAGCGAACGGCACGTGGAAGACGTGCACGCGACCGATCCCGAGTTCCTCGCCTCGCTCACGCGCGCCATGCAGAGCTGCACGCCGGATCACTGGATTGCATGGGACGCCGACCTGGGGCAACCACCACGCCCGGTGCACCTGTACCTGGTACCCGACGTCGAACCCGGTTCGAAGATCGCCGGCTGGTATCTGATGGGCAATGACGTCAGCGAGCAACGCCAGGCGCACCGCGAGTTGGCGATGGCGCGCGATCACCTGAAGCGCGTCACCGATCGTCTGCCGGCGCTGATCGCGCAGTTTGATACGCAGCATCGCCTGGTCTTCCGCAACGTTGCATTTGCCGAACAGGTCCGCTGGCGGATGCCCCCACAGGCCGGCGTGCACATGCGGGACCTCTTCGGTGAGGATGCGTACCTGCGACGGATGCCCCAGATCGATGCCGCGCTGGCCGGGCGCGATGACGAGTTCGAAAGCAGTTTCGCCACCGTCGACGGCACGCGGAGCATGCACAGCTTCTATACGCCCGACATCGACGACACCGGCAAGGTGTGCGGCTTCTTCGTCATGGCCATCGACATCACCGAGAAGGCGCGGCTCGAGCATGCGCTGCACAACGCAAACGAACTGGCCGAGGTGACGCTGACCGCCATCAGCGAAGCCGTCATCACGGTCGATGTCGAGAACCGAGTGACCTACATGAATCCAGCGGCAGAATCCCTCTGCGCATGGGGCCTGGAACAGGCGTTGGGTCAGCCATTGGAACGCATCGCCCCGTTGGCGTTGGTGGAAACGCAGGATGCGCCCGACGAAGGACCGCACCCCCCGGGCCAGCCCGGCGACCTGCAGGTGCTGCGCCAGGACGGCAGCCGCATGCTGGTCGAACGCTCGTTGTCCGCCATCCGCGACCGCGACGAGCGGCTGGTGGGCACCGTCATGGTGTTGCGCGACATCACCGAATCCCGTGCGTGGAGTTCGCGCATGACCTACCTCGCCCACCATGATGCGCTGACCGGCCTGCCGAACCGACTGCAGCTCAACGAACGACTGAACCAGGCGATCACGCATGCGACCAACCACGGCAACGGCATTGCCGTGCTGTTCCTCGACCTCGACCTCTTCAAGCACGTCAACGACGCACTCGGGCATCACACAGGCGATGAACTGCTGCAGCAGGTGGCCCGCCGCATCCAGCGCAACATCGGCAACCTCGGCACGGTGTACCGCACCGGTGGCGACGAATTCGTGGTGCTGCTGCCCAATGTAGCGGCCAGGGACAACGTACTGCAGGTCGCCGACCGCCTGCTCGCCCTTGGCGGCACTCCCTACACCGTGGCGTCGCACGAACTGCACCAGGCCTTCAGTATCGGCATCAGCCTGTTCCCGGAAGATGGTTACGACGCCGGCACCCTGATGATGCGCGCCGATGCGGCCATGTATCTGGCCAAGCGCAACGGCCGCAACGCCACGCGCTTCTATACGCGCGAGCTGGCGTCCAGCGTGGATGCGCGTATCGAGCTGGAGAACAGCCTGCGCCGCAGCCTGCGCAACGGCGATCTTTCCCTGCACTACCAACCACAGATCGACCGCATCAGCGGCCGCATCGTGGGCGTGGAAGGACTGGCGCGCTGGCAACGCGGCGACCGCCTCATGATGCCCGGCGAATTCCTGCCGATCGCCGAAGAGACCAACCTGATCGTCGACATCGACCAATGGGCCATCCGCGCCGCGTGCCGGCAGAACCGAATCTGGCAGCAGTCCGGTCTTCCGCCTATCCGGGTGTCGGTCAACATCGCGGCCGCCAATTTCGATACCGATAACCTCGTCGATACCGTGGTCGACGCATTGACGGATAGCGGCCTGGCTGCAGAATTCCTCGAACTGGAGGTCACCGAAACCACGCTGATGCGCGATGTTCAGCGGACGGACCGCACGTTGCGCGCGCTGAAGGCGTTGGGCGTGCGCATTGCCATCGACGACTTCGGCACCGGCTTCTCGAGCCTGAGCTACCTGGGCAACTACGGCTTCAATGTATTGAAGATCGATCAGTCGTTCGTCCGCGACGTAGCGGAACCCAACCAGGCCGCGATCACGCGCGCCATCATCAGCCTGGCCGCGCAGCTGCAGTGCCGCACGATTGCCGAGGGCGTTGAAACACCGGAACAAGCCGCATGGCTGGCAGCCAACGGTTGCGATGAACTGCAGGGCAACTACTTCAGCAGGCCGGTGCCCGCGGCGGAGTTCGCGCGCCTTTATGCGCGCGGCAAGACATGGCACATCCCGCAGGTGGCCCCCGCCATCCACGCACACTGGTCGTGATGGCGGGCAATAGAAGCGGGGCCTACCGTACCGCTGGCGCCGCCACCTGGTTCTGCTTGCGCACGATGCACATTGCGATCTCCAGCGACTGCTCGTAGTTCAGGCGTGGATCGACGGTGGAGCGATAGGCACGCTCCAGATCCAGGTCCGTGAGTTCCCGCGCCCCCCCGGTGCATTCGGTGACGTCCTCACCGGTCAGTTCCAGATGCACGCCGCCCAGGCGCGTACCGGCCGCCGCATGCAGGTCGAACGACTGTTCCACCTCGCAACGCACGTTGTCGAAGCGACGTGTCTTGAACCCGTTGCTGGTGCTTTCGGTATTGCCGTGCATCGGATCGCACACCCACAGCACGCGGCGTCCGTCACGGCGGACTGCATCCAGCAGCGGCGGCAGCTTGTCCGCGATCTGCGAGGCACCCATGCGATGGATGAAGGTCAGACGGCCCGCTTCATCTTCCGGGTTCAGTACGTCGATCAGGCGCAGCAACTGGTCGGGCGTGACCGATGGACCGACCTTGATCGCGATCGGGTTGCGCACGCCGCGCAGGTACTCCACGTGCGCGCCGTCCACCGCCGCCGTCCGCATTCCGATCCAGGGATAGTGCGTGCTCAGATTGAACCAGCCCCATTGGCGCGGCACCTCACGCGTCAATGCTTCTTCGTACGGCAGCAGCAAGGCCTCATGCGAGGTGTAGAAATCGATACGATTGAGGTTGTGCACTTCCGCGCCGGACAGCGTCTCCATGAACCTCACCGCATCCCCGATCGAGGTGACCATGTGCTGGTATTCATTGGCCAGCGGCGAATAGCCCACCCAGTTGAGGTTCCAGTATTCGGGGTGGTGCAGGTCGGCGAAGCCTCCGTCGATGAGCGCACGCACGAAATTCATCGTCATCGCAGAGCGTGCATGCGCCTTGATCATCCTGCGCGGATCCGGCAACCGCGCTTCCGCAGTGAACTCCGGTGCGTTCACCAGATCGCCGCGGTAACTGGGCAGCGTGACGCCATCGCGCGTTTCCATGTCTGCCGAACGCGGCTTGGCGTACTGGCCGGCGAAGCGACCCACGCGCACCACCGGCAGGCGCAAGCCATGCACCAGTACCAGACTCATCTGCAGCAGGACCTTCAGCCGGTTGGAGATCAGGCCGGATTCGCAGTCACTGAAGCTTTCCGCGCAATCGCCGCCCTGCAGCAGGAAGCGCTTGCCTTCCTGCGCTTCGGCCAGCTGCTTCTTCAGCGCGAAGATCTCCCATGACGTCACCAGCGGCGGCAGCTGCTTCAACTCGCCGACCGCGGCCTCCAGTGCCCCGGCGTCGGGATAGGTCGGCAGCTGCACGGCCGGCCGCGCGCGCCAGCTGTCCGGCGCCCACTGGGCAGGCAGCTGAACGGCACGAAGGTTGCGATCGGTGGGATTCATGGCGGGCTCCTTGCGGCCCACCATGCTGACAGAATGGTGCGCCGCGTCAATTCAACGAAAGGTCGAGGTTTTCCGGGCGCGGAATCCGATCCATAGCGCCCACACGGCCAGCAGCACGAACCACACCACGCTCCACATCGGCATAGTCAGCCCGAGGAAGCTCCAGTCGATGGTGCTGCAGTCGCCCTTGGCAGAGAGCACTTTCTGCACGACACCCAGCCAGGTGTTGTTCTCGATCATGTAGTCCCATCCGGGGCCGCAACTCGGCATCAGCGGTGGATAGAGCTGCACCCACGCGTGTTTGCCCGCAATCCCGATGCCGGTGGCAGCACCAAGGAAAGCCAGGAGCCCGTAGACACGACGTCCCGTCGGACGGCGGGGACCATGCAGCGCCCCCAGCAGGAACAGTACGCCGGTCGCCGCAAAGGCGAGCCGCTGGAAGATGCAGAACGGGCAAGGTTCCAATTGATGGACGAACTGCACGTACAGGGCATAGCCAAGCAGGCCCGCACAGATCGCGAAACCCAGGAAGCACTGCGCGCGGAAACTCCAGCGGAGAGGATTCATCGGCACCCATGACGTGAGGTCGTGCCCGCATTATCCATGCCTGCCGCCCTGCACGTCACCCTGCGACATCGTGCCGCATCAGGGCCGGGCACGAAACGGCGCCTCGAAAACAAAAACCCCGGCGCGGGCCGGGGTTTCTGGTGTCCTGCAGGACGCGAAGCTTACTCAGCCGCCGCTTCCGGACGGTCGACCAGTTCGACGTATGCCATCGGCGCATTGTCGCCAGCCCGGAAGCCGCACTTCAGGATGCGCAGGTAGCCACCCGGACGCGACTGGTAGCGCGGGCCGAGCGTGGTGAACAGGGTGCCGACGGCTTCCTTGTCGCGCAGGCGCGAGAAGGCGAGGCGGCGGTTGGCGACGCCATCGATCTTGCCGAGGGTGATCAGCGGCTCCGCGACGCGGCGCAGTTCCTTGGCCTTCGGCAGGGTGGTCTTGATCAGGCCGTGCTTGATGAGCGAAGCGGCCATGTTGCGGAACATCGCTTCGCGATGGGCGCTGGTGCGGTTGAACTTGCGACCGGCTTTCTGGTGGCGCATGGGTTGGATTCCTGATGAATGGTGGGACGTTGGATTTCGCTGTCGCCATCCAGGCGTTGGAACAGTGGACTGCGGGTGGTCCGAACCGGACATCCTTGACCGGAGCGCCGCAGACCTTCAGGTCCGTCGGCAAAGGTGGTGCATTTGAAGCAGAGGAACTCCCGCGCGGACGCGGGAGTTCCGTATCACATCATCAGCCGAGCATGCCGTGCTGGGCGACACCGGCCGGCGGCCAGTTCTCCAGCTTCATGCCCAGGGACAGGCCGCGCTGCGCCAGGACTTCCTTGATCTCGGTCAGCGACTTCTTGCCGAGGTTGGGGGTCTTGAGCAGTTCGACTTCCGTCTTCTGGATCAGATCGCCGATGTAGTAGATGCTCTCGGCCTTGAGGCAGTTGGCCGAACGCACCGTCAGCTCCAGATCGTCGATCGGGCGCAGCAGCACCGGATCCACGCCACTGGCCGCCTGCTTCGGCGCGCCGCGGTCGCGGTGCGTGAAGTCACCGAACACCGACAGCTGATCGCTGAGGATGTCGGCGGCGGTGCGCACGGCTTCCTCGGCATCGATCGTGCCGTTGGTCTCGATGTCCAGGACCAGCTTGTCCAGGTCGGTGCGCTGCTCGACACGCGCGGCTTCCACCGCGTACGCGACGCGACGGACCGGCGAGAACGAGGCGTCCAGCACCAGGCGACCGATCGCACGGGTTTCTTCATCCGGACGACGGCGGGCGGCGGCCGGCTGGTAGCCAAAGCCGCGCTCGATCTTCAGGCGCATGTTCAGCGCCGTGTCCTTGGTCAGATTGCAGATGACCAGTTCCGGATTCAGGATCTCGACGTTGTGGTCGGTCTTGATGTCGCCGGCGGTGACCACGCCCGGGCCCTGCTTGGCCAGGCTGAGCGTAGAGGAGTCGCCGCTATGGATGCGGATGGCCACATCCTTCAGGTTCAACAGCACTTCCAGCACGTCTTCCTGCATGCCTTCGATGGTGCTGTATTCGTGCAGCACGCCATCGATCTCGACTTCGGTAATCGCGAAGCCGGGAATCGACGACAGCAGCACGCGGCGCAACGCATTGCCGAGCGTATGACCGTAACCACGCTCCAGCGGTTCGATGACCACTTTCGCGCGATTGCCGCTCAGGCGCTCGATCTGCGGGCCGCGGGGGCGCAGCACTTGCTGAGTAATACCCGTCATGTTGCTTTGTCTCCTGCGGTCCCCCGGTCGCCCGGGGGTGCGTGAATGAATTACTTCGAGTACAACTCGACGATCAGCGCTTCGTTGATGTCGGCGGGCAGGTCCGAACGCGCCGGGACTGCCTTGAACACGCCGCTGAACTTCTTCGCATCGACTTCGACCCACGAGGGGTTCAGATCGAGCTGCTCGGCGACCGTCAGCGACTCCTGCACGCGGAGCTGCTTCTGGGCCTTCTCCGACAGCGCGATCGCGTCACCGGCCTTGACCTGGTACGAAGGCAGGTTGACCGGCTTGCCATTGACCAGCACGCCACGGTGCGAGACCAGCTGGCGAGCGGCCGGACGGGTCACGGCGAAGCCCATGCGGTAGATGACGTTGTCGAGACGGGTTTCCAGCAGCTGCAGCAGGTTCTCGCCGGTGTTGCCCTTCTTGGTCGAGGCCTTCTTGTAGTAGTTGCGGAACTGACGCTCCAGCAGACCGTAGATACGCTTGACCTTCTGCTTCTCGCGCAGCTGGGTGGCGTAGTCGGACAGCTTGCCCTTGCGGGCGGTCGCGCCGTGCTGGCCGGGCTTCTGCTCCAGCTTGCACTTGGAGTCCAGCGCACGGGCCGGGCTCTTGAGCGACAGGTCGGCGCCTTCACGGCGCGCGAGCTTACAGGTAGGACCGATATAACGAGCCATTTCTTATCGCCCCCTTTAGACGCGACGCTTTTTCGGCGGACGGCACCCGTTGTGCGGGATAGGCGTCACGTCGATGATGTTGGTGATCTTGTAGCCCACGTTGTTCAACGAACGCACGGCCGACTCACGACCCGGACCCGGGCCCTTGATGCGGACTTCCAGCGACTTCACGCCGTAGTCCAGAGCTGCACGGCCGGCCTTTTCGGCAGCGACCTGCGCCGCGAACGGCGTGGACTTGCGGGAACCGCGGAAACCGGCACCACCGGAGGTCGCCCACGAGAGCGCATTGCCCTGGCGGTCGGTGATGGTGACGATGGTGTTGTTGAAAGAAGCGTGGACGTGGGCAACGCCATCGGTGATGACGCGCTTGATCTTCTTCTTGACTTTGGCAGCAGCTGGCTTGGCCATGATGGTCGCCCCTTACTTCTTGATGGCTTTGCGCGGACCCTTGCGGGTGCGGGCATTGGTGCGGGTGCGCTGGCCACGCAGCGGCAGGCCGCGGCGATGACGCAGACCGCGATAGCAACCCAGGTCCATCAGGCGCTTGATCGCGATGCCGACTTCACGGCGCAGGTCGCCCTCGACCACGTACTTGCCGACTTCGGCGCGCAGGCGCTCGACTTCCGGCTCCGACAGGTCGCGGATCTTGGTGGTCGACGCGACGCCAGCGGCTTCGCAGACCTTCTTGGAACGGGTACGGCCAATGCCGAAAATGCTTTGCAAACCGACCCAGACATGCTTCTGGGCAGGCAGGTTGACACCTGCAATACGCGCCATGACGCGGTTCTCCAACTGTGAGTATTGGCCCGTGTACGGTTACCCCTTGCGGGATTTGCGCAGACAGGCGGAGTGAACTGGAAATTGTAACAAGATCCGGTGTTTACGGGAAGCCCGTGTCGGCTGAGCCGACCACGGACCGGCATGGGGAGTGTGCCCATGCTCCGGCGCCGGAACCTGCCTGGCGCGGGACGGGGGTTTCCCCCTGCCCTGCTCCGCCCGCGCTACTCTGGCGCAGGGACTGGCTGGCTCGCACCCCCGCACCGGATCGCTGCGGGGGCCGCCCATCTAAGTCAGCCGGCCATGAGGGCCGGACTGGTGCGGGAAGCCCGCGATTATACCTCAGCCGCGAGGGGCAAGACCGCCCCGCGAGCCACCTTTCAGATTGGCCTTCTTCAACAGGCTCTCGTACTGGTGCGACATCAGGTGCGCCTGGATCTGCGCGATGAAGTCCATCACCACCACCACCACGATCAGCAGCGAGGTGCCACCGAAGTAGAACGAGGTGCCCAATTGCGTGCGCATCACTTCCGGCAGCAGGCAGACCGCCACCAGGTACATCGAACCGATCGCCGTCAGTCGTGTCAGCACGCCGTCGACGTAGTCGGCCGTCGCCTTGCCGGGACGGATGCCCGGGATCAACGCGCCCGACTTCTTCAGGTTCTCCGCAGTTTCCTGCGAATTGAACACCAGCGCCGTGTAGAAGAACGCGAAGCCGATGATCATCGCCGCGAACACGATCATGTGCAGCGGTTCACCCGGAGCCAGCGCGTTGGAAATGCGCTGCAGCCACGTGGTCGCACCACTGTTCTGGCCGGACCACATCGCCAGCGTGGCCGGGAAGGCCAGAATGCTGGAGGCGAAGATCGGCGGAATCACGCCCGCCATGTTGAGCTTCAGCGGCAGGAAAGAGGTCTGGTTCATGTACGCATTGCGACCGCCCTGGCGGCGCGCGTAGTTCACCGTGATCCTGCGCTGTCCGCGCTCCACGAAGACCACCAGGAACGTGAAGCCCAGCACCACCACCGCGATGACCAGCAGCGAAATGAAGCTCAGCGTGCCGTCACGGAAGGCGCCCACGGTCTGGATGACCGCGCCCGGCAGGCCGGCCACGATGCCCGCGAAGATGATCAGCGAGACGCCGTTGCCGATGCCGCGCTCGGTCACCTGCTCGCCCAGCCACATCAGGAAGATGGTGCCTGCCGTCAGTGCGACGACCGCGGTGAGCACGAAGCCCATGCCCGGCGCGTACACCACCGGCATGCCGCCCGGGGCGACCTGGTTTTGCAGCGCGGTGGCGATGCTGCCGCCCTGGACGACCGCCAGCAGCACGGCGCCGATACGCGAATACTGGGTGATCTTGCGGCGACCGGATTCACCTTCCTTCTGCAGCGCCTTGAGGCTGGGGAAGATGTGCACGCCCAGCTGCATCACGATCGATGCCGAGATGTAGGGCATGACGTTCAGCGCGAAGATGCTGAAACGGTGCAGGGCGCCGCCCGAGAACATGTTGAACATGTCCACGATGCCGCCGCCCTGCGCCTGCATCATCGCAAGCATGGCATCGGGATTGACGCCCGGGACCGGGATGAAACAGCCGATCCGGTAGACGATCAGCGCACCCAGCACGAACAGCAGGCGCTGGCGGAGTTCGGTGAACTTGCCTGCGCCTGCCAGCGCACCGGCGGCATTACCCTGCGCCATGCGTCCGTTACTCCTGCACGCTGCCGCCGGCAGCCTCGATGGCGGCCTTGGCACCGGCCGTGGCGGCCACGCCCTTCAGCACGAACTTCTTGGTCAGTTCGCCCTTCTTGACGATCTTGGCGCGCTTGGCGGTGCTGGGCACCAGCTTGGCGGCACGCAGCGCGGCGAAGTCGATCTCACCGGCTTCCAGCTTCTCCAACTGGTACGACAGCACTTCGGCGCAATCCAGCTTCAGCTTGGAGCGGAAGCCGACCTTCGGCAGACGCTTGATCAGCGGCATCTGGCCGCCTTCGAACTTGGCCTTGATCTTGCCCTTGCCCGAACGCGCGAAAGAACCCTTGTGGCCGCGACCGGCCGTCTTGCCCAGGCCGGAACCGATACCACGGCCGACGCGGGTGCGCTCGGTGCGGGCGCCGTCGGCGGGCTTCAATGTGTTGAGACGCATCTGAATTACTCCTCGACCTTGACGAGGTAGTGAACCTTGTTGATCAGGCCGCGTACCTGCGGGCTGTCCTTCAGTTCACGCACATCGTTCAACTTGTTCAGGCCCAGTGCCTTCACCGACAAGCGGTGCACGGCCCGGGAACCACGCAGGCCACGCACCAGGCGCACCTTGACGGTCTTGTTGGACTCATTAGCCATTGAGGAGTTCCTCCACCTTCTTGCCGCGCTTGGCCGCGATGCGGGTCGGCGACTGCATGTCACTCAGGCCCTTCAGCGTGGCACGGACCAGGTTGATCGGGTTGCGCGAACCGACGGCCTTGGCCAGCACGTTCTTCACGCCCACCGCTTCCAGCACGGCGCGCATGGCGCCACCGGCGATCACGCCCGTACCTTCCGAGGCAGGCTGCATGAACACGCGCGCCGCACCATGGCCGGCCTTGACCGGGTGCCACAAGGTGCCGTTGTTCAGGTCGACGTTCAGCATGCCCTTGCGGGCATATTCCATCGATTTCTGGATGGCGACCGGCACTTCGCGTGCCTTGCCGTAACCGAAACCGATCTTGCCGTTGCCGTCACCCACCACCGTCAGTGCGGTGAAGGTGAACTGGCGACCGCCCTTGACGGTCTTGCTGACGCGGTTGACCGCGACCAGCTTCTCGATCATGCCGTCGTCGACTTTCTCTTCGCGGTTGCGGTCGCGATCGCGGCCCCGCGGCTGACGTTCTTCTGCCATTGCTTGAATTCCTTGGTTGATGAGATATGTACGGCTTGGCCGCTTATGGTTGTGGTGTGGAGCGGTGACGCAACGGTCGCTGCAGAAGAACGACCGCGCCCGGCGCAACCCGCGCCGGCGGAACAAGGCATAGGGTTGCCCCCATGCCTTTCAAGATTAGAACTGCAGGCCGCCTTCGCGGGCCGCGTCGGCCAGGGCCTTGATGCGGCCGTGGTAACGGTAACCCGAACGGTCGAACGCGATCTTCTCGATGCCCTCGGCCTTGGCGCGCTCGGCGATGAACTTGCCCACGCGGGCAGCGGCGTCGCTGTTCTTGCCGTTCTTCAGGCCATCCTTCACGTCGGCCTGCAGCGTGTTGGCCGACGCGATGACCTTGGAGCCATCGGCGGTGAACAGCTGGGCGTAGATGTGCTGGCCGGTACGCAGCACCGACAGGCGCGGCACGCCGAGCTCGCGGATGTGCGCGCGGGTCGACTTGGCGCGACGCAGGCGGGCGGTGTTCTTGATGCTCATGATCTGGTTCCTCGAAGCCGAAAGCCGGATTAGGCCTTCTTCGCTTCCTTGCGGATGATGGTTTCGTCGGAGTACTTCACGCCCTTGCCCTTGTAGGGCTCCGGCGGACGGAAACCGCGGATCTTGGCGGCGACTTCACCAACGCGCTGCTTGTCTGCGCCCTGCACCAGGATTTCGGTCTGGGTCGGGGTGGCGATGGTGATGCCTTCCGGCGTCTTGAACAGGATCGGGTGGGAGAAACCCAGCGACAGGTTCAGGTCCTTGCCCTGCATCGCGGCGCGGTAACCCACGCCGACCAGCTCGAGCTTGCGCTCGAAACCGTCCGACACGCCCTTGACCATGTTGGCCAGGATCGCGCGGATGGTGCCGGTGATGGCGTCGTCGGCCGGGGTGACCGGCGACAGGTTCACCGTACCGTTGTCGACATTGAGTTCGACGCCGGCCGGCTTGGCGATGGACAGGGCGCCCTTCGGGCCCTTGACGTTGAGGGTTTCACCCTGGGCATTCAGTTCGACGCCCTTGGGGAGATTGATCGGCTTCTTGGCTACGCGGGACATGTCTGGGCTCCTTCGCTTAGGCCACGAAGCACAGGACTTCACCACCCACGCCGGCCGCACGGGCCTGCGCATCGGTCATGATGCCCTTGGAAGTGGAGATGATGGCGACGCCGAGGCCACCGAGGACCTTGGGCAGTTCGGCCTTGCCACGGTACTGGCGCAGGCCCGAACGGGACACGCGGCTCAGCTTCTCGATGACCGGCTTGCCTTCGAAGTACTTCAGAACGATCTCGAGTTCGGCCTTGTTGTTCTCGGTCGGCGTCACGCGGACGTCACCGATATAGCCTTCCGCCTTGAGGACGTTGGCGATCGAGGTCTTGATCTTGGAGGACGGCATCTTCACCGTCGGCTTGCCCACAGCGGCGGCATTGCGAATGCGCACCAGCATGTCGGCGATGGGATCAGTCATGCTCA
>NZ_CAMPJD010000055.1 GCF_946886695.1 uncultured Pseudoxanthomonas sp.
GGCGTGCAGTTCCACCCCGAGTCGATCCTGACCGAACACGGCCACGCGCTGCTGAAGAACTTCCTCGAACGATGATGTAGGGCGGGCCTCGGCCCGCCATCGCCATGCCGGTGGGCCAGGGCCCACCCTACGGAGCCGACATGCCACTGACCCCACAAGAAGCCCTGCAGCGCACCATCGAGCATCGCGAAATCTTCCACGACGAGATGGTCGACCTGATGCGCCAGATCATGCGCGGCGACGTGTCGCCGACCATGACCGCCGCCATCCTGACCGGCTTGCGCGTGAAGAAGGAAACCGTCGGCGAGATCGCCGGCGCCGCCACCGTGATGCGCGAGTTCTCGCGCACCGTGGATGTCGCTGACCGGACGCATCTTGTCGACATCGTCGGAACCGGCGGCGATGGCTCGCATACGTTCAACATCTCCACCTGCTCGATGTTCGTCGCGGCCGCCGCCGGTGCGCGCATCGCCAAGCATGGCAACCGCAGCGTGTCGTCGAAGTCGGGCAGCGCCGATGTGCTGGAAGCGCTGGGCGTCAACATCGAACTGCAGCCGGAGCAGGTGGCGCAGTCCATCGCGCAAGCCGGCATCGGCTTCATGTTCGCGCCGGTGCACCATCCCGCGATGAAAGTCGTTGCACCGGTGCGGCGCGAAATGGGCGTGCGCACCATCTTCAACATCCTGGGGCCGCTGACCAATCCTGCCGGTGCGCCCAGCATCCTGATGGGCGTGTTCCATCCCGATCTGGTCGGCATCCAGGCGCGCGTGCTGCAGGAACTGGGGGCCGAACGCGCGCTGGTGGTCTGGGGTCGCGACGGCATGGATGAACTCTCGCTGGGCGCCGGCACGCTGGTCGGTGAACTGCGCGACGGCGAAGTGCGGGAATACGAACTGCACCCGGAAGACTTCGGCATTGCGATGGCCGCCAGCCGCAACCTGCGCGTGGCCGACGCCGCGGAATCGAAGACGATGCTGCTTGGCGTGCTGGACAACAAGCCCGGTCCCGCCCGCGAGATCGTGGTGCTGAACGCGGGTGCGGCGCTGTACGTGGCCGGCGTGGCGGAGAGTATCGAGGACGGCATCGCCCGTTCACGCGATGCCATCGCCAGCGGCAAGGCCTTGGAGCACCTGCACCAGTTCGTCGCGACCACGCAGGCCCTGGGCCTGCCGCACACGGAGGCATGACATGGCCGCCAGCGGATTCGCCAGCCTGCCCAAGCCGCCGTATTACGCGGTGATCTTCTCATCGCTGCGCAATAGCCAGGACGAGGCCGGCTACGGCGCCATGGCCGAGCGCATGGTCGAACTGGCGCAGCAGCAACCCGGCTTCCTCGGCGTGGAGTCCACGCGCGGAGCCGATGGTTTCGGCATCACGGTGGCCTACTGGGAAAGCGAAGCAGCCATCCACGCCTGGCGGCAGCACGCCGAACACACCGCGGCGCGCGAGCAGGGCCGACGGGACTGGTACGACCACTTCGAGCTGCGCGTGGCCAAGGTAGAGCGGGCGTACGGGTGGGACCGGAAGAAGGGCGTGTAGGAGGGGCTTTCAGCCCCGACCGGACTTCGCAAACGCTCCGAGGGCGTGTCCGATCGTCGTTGAAATCGCATTCTGTCGGGGCTGAAGCCTCTCCTACAGAGGAGCGGATGCGACAATGCGCCGTGCCCTGCACCGGCACGGGAACCGAACCAGGATCTACATGAGCGACATCCTCACCACCATTCTCGCCCGCAAGGCGGACGAGATCGCCGGGCGCAGCGCCCGCGTATCGCTGGCCGACCTGCGCGCGCGCATCGCCGATGCCCCGCCGACGCGCGGCTTCGCCGATGCGCTGAACGCGATGATCGCGCAGGGCGATCCGGCGGTGATCGCCGAGGTGAAGAAGGCCAGCCCGTCCAAGGGCGTGATCCGTCCGGACTTCCGCCCGGCCGACATTGCGGTCAGTTACGAGTTCGGCGGTGCGGCCTGCCTGTCGGTGTTGACGGACGTGGATTTCTTCCAGGGCGCCGACGACTACCTGAAGCAGGCGCGCGAAGCGTGCACGCTGCCCGTGCTGCGCAAGGACTTCACCGTCGACCCCTACCAGGTGTACGAAGCGCGCGTACTGGGTGCCGACTGCATCCTGCTGATCGTGGCGGCGCTGGATGACGGCCAGCTGGTCGATCTGTCCGGCCTGGCCATGCAAATGGGCATGGACGTGCTGGTGGAGGTGCACGACATCGACGAACTGGAGCGTGCCCTGCAGGTGCCCGTGCCGCTGGTGGGCATCAACAACCGCAACCTGCGTACGTTCGAAGTGTCGCTGCAGACCACGCTGGCGATGAAGGACGCTGTGCCGAAGGACCGCCTGCTGGTGACCGAAAGCGGCATCCTGGTGCCGGAGGATGTGGCCACAATGCGTGCAGCCGGCGTCAATGCGTTCCTGGTGGGCGAGACGTTCATGCGCGCCGAGGAGCCGGGCGAGGCGCTGCGTCAGCTATTCTTCGCCGCATGAGCGACGCTTCCTATCCGACGCCACGCCCGGACGCTCCGGTCGTCGTTTTCGATTTCGATCACACGCTGTACGACGGTGACTCCGGTGGACACCTGGTCAGGTGGCTGATCCAGCGCAATCCGCTGCGCGTGCTGGTGGCACTGGCTGCCACGGTGGTGCTGGGCCCGATGGTGGCTTTCCTGCCTACACGCCGGCGCGGGATTTCCGGCTATATCTGGATCGGTACGTTCGGCCTGCACGGTCGCCGTACCTTCGACGCACTGATAGACAAGTACGTCGCCACCCATCAACAGGAGGTCCAGCAGCGCCTGTTGCCGATTGCGCTCGAGGTGTTTCGCGAACATCGCGCCAGCGGCGACAGCGTCGTCGTCGCCACCGGTGCGCCTCCCGAGCTGGCACGCGCCATTCTGAGCTTCGTCGCACACGAGGATGTGCCCGTCATCGGCACGGCCGTTGGTCCGCGCTTCGGGGCGGTCGTGGCCACGCGCCACTGCCATAACGAAGAGAAGATGCGCATGCTGCGCGAGCGCGGCTATGGCGAGGTTGCCGTTGCGTATTCCGACAGCAGCGCCGACCTGCCATTGCTAAAGGCGGCACGCGCGCCCGTGGTCGTCAATCCGAAGGCGGCGCGGGTGGAGATGTTCCGCCGCGTGCTGCCGCCAGGCACACCCATCCTCAACTGGGGATGCAAGGATCGCGGCGGCGTCGCAACAACCTGACCGGCGACTGGCGGGTCAGATCCGTTCGGGTGCCTTCCAGTCCTTGATCAGGTCGGCGAACTCGATCTCGGCGAAATCCTGGTATTCGCCCGCGTCGTAGAAGCGGCCGTAGCAGCCCTTGCAGCTTTCGAACCAGATATGCGGTTGCAACGGATCGACCATGCGGATCAATGGGCGTTCGCCGATGCAGGCCGGGCAGGCGATCCGGTCGATCCTGTTGTACTGCTCACCTTGCGCAGGATCGCCGATGTCGATCTCTTCCGCGCGGTCCTTCAGCGTCTCGTGATCCACCATTTCGAACCACAGGCCCTTGCACTGCGTGCAGCGATGGACGTTGGCTTGGGGAATGGTGATCAGTTCCATCGTGCCTTGGCACTTGGGGCATTGCATGGGCGTCATCTCGGCCGGGGCGGGTCGCGGGATTCTACCGCGGCCTTCCTGGCCTGCCACCGCCTGCGGACACCTAGAGCCGTAGAGGCTCGACATCTACCTTCGACATCAGTCGCTTGGTGAAATAGCTGTCCTGGTAGTAGCGGACCTTGCGGCACAGGATGGGGTGGGCGAGGCCTTCGTACAGCACGATCTCCTTCTCCGGCCCCATCGCCTTGAGTTCCTGCGGCAGCATCAGGGCGCGCTTCTCCAACACCTCGTTGTCCGATACGTTGCGCCCCTGGCCATGCGAGCGCGTGCGAGCACGCCGCCGGATGGTGGTGTAGCCGAGCATCTCCGAGTAGTCGTTCGCGTCCTGTTGCTCGCGCGGTGCATAGATAATCTGCAGCGCGTGATTGGTGATGATGGTGCGCGAGACCTCTTTTCCGTAGACGGCATCCAGCTGCGCCATCGACTGGATGATCGGCAGGAGGCGCAGGTTGTAGCCCGCCATGTACGCGACCGCTTTCGCGATGATGTCCACCTTGCCTATCGCGGTGAACTCATCCATCAGCAGAAGGCACTGGTGCTTGAGCGACGCATCGTTCTGGGGCAATACCTTCGTGTTGACGTTGATCAGTTGGCTGAAGAACAGGTTCACGATGAGCCGGCTCTCCGCCAGCTTGTTGGGCTGGATGCCGACATAGATCGTCATCCGGCGCCTGCGCACGTCGTCGAGACGGAAATCATCGGCGCTGGTGGCGGCATCGAGCACCGGGTTGAGCCAGGGATTCAACGGCTCGCGGAACGAGCCGATGATGGAGGCGAAGGTGACGTCGGCCTGTGAGAGCAATCCAGCGAACGCAGTCTGCGCGTGACTGCTGAGGAATGGCGCCTGCACCAAATTTTGCAAGTAGGGTTTGAGTTCACCGCCGTCTCCCGAGGCCAGGCGCAGCACGGCGCCCAGCGTGGGCGGCTCCGCACTGGGGTCGCGGTCGTGTCGCTCGAACAGGTACAGTGAGAAGGCGAGGAACGCATTGCGCGCCTGGCTGACCCAGAACTTGTCCTTGTCGTCGGCGTCGGGGTAGAGCATCGCGGCAATGCTCTGCAGGTCCGACACTCGGAACGCGGGATCGGGCGAGACATAGGTCATCGGATTCCAGCGATGCGTGCGCCTGTCCTCTGCGAACGGATTGAACAGGTAAACCTCATGGCCGATCGACTGTCGCCAGCCGGAGGTCAGGTCGAAGTTCTCCTGCTTGATGTCCAGCACCACCGCCGACTCCCGATAGTCCAGCAGGTTGGGGATCACCACACCGACACCCTTGCCCGAACGGGTGGGCGCTGCGAGGATCACGAACTGCTGTCCCGGAAGTCTCAGCAGCTTGCCGTTCAACTGGCCGACGACGATGCCGTCGTCCCGGCGTCCGAGGAAGCCTTTTCTCGCCACGTCGACCATGCCCGCGAAGCGGGCGCGGCCATGCAGGTTGCGATGGCTGCGCAGCTTGAACAGCATCACCACCAGCGCTGCCCATGCCAGCAGCATCAATCCGCCGCCGATGCCGCCCGCTGCCTTGATCCGCCATGCGTAAGGCTGCACGCGGGGATGGTCGAGATGCTTCAGATAATCGAAATAGGTACCGAAGCCGAGCAGGTCGCCGTCCATGCCGAGGAACAGCAGCGCGAGGTAGCCGGAAAGATAGATCGCCGCCGTGGCGGCCAGTACCGCCAGGACCAGCGCAGTCAGAACGCGAACATTGCCCAAACATCCCCCTTTGAAACCGCGTCATGACAATTGGACGCGGTTACCTGCTTCGTGGCGTGCCTCAGCGGCTGCCGTCCTTATGCTTGCCATCCATCCGGGTTTCCCCGGTGTCGATCAGCACGTACTGATCGTTCTTCTCCCAGCGTGGCAGTCCTTCCTGAAGCTTCAGACAGGGCGTGCCGCCGCAAGACGTGATGGTCACCTGCTGCAGCGCCTCGAGCACCTCGGCATCCACCTGTGCACGCTCGACGCGGCCGATGTTGTGCCAGGCTGCGTAACCGGTGCCAGCGACGAGCAGAAGGCAGCCCGCAGACAGGATCCCCAACGATTTCCATCCCAGGAGGCCTGCGCGCCGAGATAGGGCCGCCTGTTCGCGCTGCAGATGGTCGGCGACCTGCTTCAGGCGGGTAGCGGTGTCGCCGATATCCTGCGTGGCGCGGGGAATCTCCTGCGACAAGGCATCGCGTACCGCAATGCGCGCCTGCTCCGACATCTCGCGTTTGCCTTCCTCGATGGTCTTCCTCACGACGATGGCGGAACCCTGCAGTTCCTGAGCGGACGCCTGCTGTGCGGCGGCGGCTTTTTCGCATTGCTGCGTGAGGTGCGCCGCCAGCAGTGCCGAGTTGGCAATGAACTCTTCCATCTTCGCCGATTCCATATCGCTCCCTGCATCCCCGTCGCGTATCACGGCAGAAGAATGACGCGATACGCGTCCGTGTTTCAAGTATGACGTTGTGCTCATGTGGCCCGTGTGACATCTGCGCATGAAGACAGTTGGAAATGTGAAAGTCGCACTCGTTCATCGCAGTGAAGATTCGCTTCACGTGACTCTGTGACGAGATCGAACCTTTAACGTGCATCTTCACATTCATGATCGAACAAATCTCTTTGTCTTCATTTTCCTGCAATAAATGGCTTGTTTTATGGGCTTTCCGTTTATCGATGCATGGCCACTGTGATTTCAGTAAACAGATTTACTTCCAATGTTGGTTGACGACACAAAATCTCGTGGCTATGTTCGGCTCGAAGGTCGTGATGCAGTACCGGATCTGATGTGCAACGCGCATCAACGCGTGCATGAAGACCAAAGGAGCGGGAAAGCATGGATGCCATTACAGGGGGTAATGCACGGGCGCATGTTCCGTGCACGGCGACGGCCGCGGGAGATCTGCGGCCCCGGGCGCGTTGTGGCGCGCTTTGCCACCCGGAGACAATCATCAGTGCCGTGACGCACTCCCCTGGGAGCGCGCATCGGGTGTGTGTTGCCGACGATTGCAGGATGGTGGATGCGTGAGCCGGAACGTCGTTATTCGCGGTGTGATGTTGTCGTTGATGGTGATGGTGCCGCTGGCGGTGGCCGGATGCGCCGCGCCCAGGGCGGCGGATGTCGGTGGCCGGTGGCGGCCCGTCAATCGGTTCGCAGAGGCGCCGCAGGCCATTCCCCTGCAGCAGGGCTACGTGTACCAGGCGTCGCCCGTCGATGGAACATTGAAGACCATGCTCGGTCGCTGGGCGAAGGATGCACGCCTCACGCTGGCGTACCTGCATCCGAATGACTACACACTGCACGCGCCGGTGGCGCAGATCAGCACGGGCAGTCTCGAGGATGCGGCGGCGCAATTGTCCGCAGCCTATGCGTCGCAAGGCGTTCGGGTGGTGGTCGAGCGCCCGCGGATCATCGTCAGTCAGACCTCGCAGCTCGCGACGGATCCCGCGCCGGCCGCGGCCATGGACGAATAGGGTTAAGGGCCGCACGCATGTTCTCCAGGAAGAAGACATCGTCCCCTGATATCGACCGCGCTGTAGGGCAAGGCGTGAGTTTCGAGCTGACGCTGGCCGAGCGCGCGCGCAAGAGCGAGCGTCGCGCATGGCTGGTGGCGTGGTCGGCCATCGTGATGTCGCTGATCCTGGCGGGCGGATATTTCCTGTTCCTGCCGCTCAAGGAGAAGGTGCCGTACCTGGTGATGGCCGATCCGTATACCGGTACGGCCAGCGTGGCGCGGCTGTCGGGCAACTTCCAGGATCGCGACGTCACCACTGAGGAAGCGATCAACAAGAGCAATGTGGCGCAGTTCGTCCTCGCCCGCGAGTCCTACGATTCAGGCCTGATCGGCCAGCGCAACTGGCGCACGACCCTGTCGATGGCGGGGCCCGCGGTCGCGCCGGCGTACATCGCGCTGCATTCGGAGAGCAACCCCGAGCGTCCGTTCCGTCTGTATGGCGCCTCCAGTTCCGTGCGTGCGCGGATCCTCAGCATCGTCCTGATCGGGGGTGGTGCGGGCTCCCGGCCAACGGGCGCGACGGTACGTTTTCAGCGCAGCCTGTACGACAAGGGGCGCGGCCAGGTGCAACCACTGGACAGCCGGATCGCGACACTGGAGTTCACCTATAACCCCGATCTCCGCCTGGGCGAAGAGGACCGGCTGCTGAATCCCCTTGGATTCCGCGTCACCAACTATCGCGTGGATGACGACTTCGCTGCAGCGACCGTACCGGAGCGGGAGTTTCCTGCGCCGCCCGCCGTGCCGGCGCCACCTTCACAGCCCGTTGTGGCACCCGCCGCGGACCCTGCCGCCGTCGGGGTCGACGGAGCCGTCGCCGCACCCAACGAGAACGACGTATCGACAGCGCCGCAGCCTGCGGAGCAGTCGGAAACCCAGAATGGACCCGGAGTGCCCCAACGATGAGGTGGAAGGACGCGCTGCGTTTGGCCGTCATTGGCCTGTTGCTCACGACGTGGCCGGCGATGGCACAGGTGATCGAGGAGTACACCTACGCGCCGGACAAGGTCTACCCGGTGCGCACCGGCCTCGGCATCACGACCCAGATCGAGCTCTCTCCGCACGAGGAGATCCTGGACTTCAGCACCGGCTTCAGCGGGGGATGGGACATCAGCCGCCGCGGCAATGTGTTCTATCTGAAGCCGAAGAATGTCGACGTGGATACCAACCTGCTGGTGCGTACGGCGGCCCACTCCTACATTTTCGAGCTCAAGGTGGTGGCCACGGACTGGCGCGTGCTGGACCAGGCGCGCGCGGCAGGCGTGCAATACCGCATCAAGTTCGCCTATCCCGGGGACACCAGCTTCGCCGGTGCCACCAACAAGCCGCAGGAAGTCGCGCCGGAGCTCAGCACCGACGTCGAGCCGGACCGCGCTTATCACTTCAACTACGACTACGCCCAACGCAAGCGCGGACCCACATGGCTGGTGCCGACGACGGTCTATGACGATCGCCGTTTCACGTACATCCGGATGGGGGACCGCACGCGCTTCCCCAGCGGCAATTTCCCCGTGGTGTTCGCGCGGGACAGCGAGGGGGGTGAAGAGTTCGTCGTCAACTCGACGGTGCAGGACGACACCATCGTCGTGCATGGCACATACCCCTACTTGGTCATCCGCCACGGCGACAATGTGGTCGGCCTGCGCAGGAGCCCGGAACGATGAACCAGACACCGTACGATCATCCGGACACAGGCCCTGAGCGCGCGGCGCCTCAGAGTCCCTATCAGACCGCGCGTCCCGCAACAGACCCTGACCTGGATGCGAACGCGCCCTACCTGCGCTCCGCTGACGTGCAGCGGCTCAACCGCAAGGCGTTGTTGTTCCTGGCGGGCATCATCGTATTGCTGCTGCTCGTGGTGTTCTGGATTTTCAGTGGCGGGCTGTCCTCGAAGGAGGGTGAACCGCTGCAGCCCAAGGGTGAGCAGGTGGTGATTCCCGCAGCGCCGCGTGATCTGCCCGAGTTGCCACCCGAGGCTGCGCCGCTGCCGGTCGAGCCTGACCTGCCGCCGCTGCCGGTGATGGACGATACGACGCCTTCGACGGGGGCGATGATGGCCATGCCGTCCGGCATGCCCGGGAGCCAGGAGCCGTCGTTGCGCGAACGCCGCATGCTCGACATGGCCAGCACGTTCGGAAACGCCGGCAACCCCGACGCTGTCACGGGGGCTGGCGAGCAGGATGCTGGCATGGCGCAGTACGCGGCACTGATGGGTCAGGCGCCAGCCGCGCCGCGCGAGCCGCCCGACGGCATGACCAGCGCCAAGCCGCTCTACAACCCCAACACCCTGCTGATCCGGGGCACATACATCCGTTGCGTGCTCGAATCGCGCGTCATCACTGACGTTCCGGGCTACACGTCTTGCGTAGTGACCGAGCCGGTGTACTCCGTCAACGGCAAGCGCCTGCTGCTGCCGCGTGGCTCGAAGGTGATGGGAAGCTACAACTCCGATGCCATCATCGGCGAGCGCGCGGCGATCGTCTGGGACCGCATCACCACGCCCACGGGCATGGACGTCAACATGCGCAGCCCGGGTACCGACATGCTGGGCGCCGCCGGAAATCCCGGCCATTATTCCGCGCACTGGGCGCAGCGCATCTCTTCCGCGCTGCTGATCAGCATGCTGAGCGATGCCTTCAAGTACGCCGGCGCCAGGCATGGTCCCCAGGAAACCTCGATCGTCAACGGCGCGATTGTCCAGAACCCCTACGAGAGCAATACCGCCAGGACCATGGAGCGCCTGGCCAACATGGCGCTGGACCGCAACATGGCGCGCCCGCCGACGGTGACGATCAACCAGGGCACCGTCGTCAACGTCTACGTGGCCCGGGATGTCGACTTCTCCGCGGTGATGCGCTGACAGGCGGCACGATGGACACGCAGAACGAACCCCTCGCCCGCGTTTCGAACGAGTTCCTGGACTACCAGTACCAGGTGCTCGGGATCGGCGAGCACATGCATTCCTCGGATGTCACCGAGATCTGCATCAATCGCCCGGGCGAGCTCTACCTCGAAACGGCGCGCGCCGGCTGGCTGAAGGCCGACGTCCCGACGCTGACGTTCGAGCGCGCGCGGCAGTTCTGCACGTCGGTTGTCAACGAGAGCAACACGGGCCAGCGCATCACCGACATCGATCCGATGGTGTCGCTGACCTTCCCTACCGGCCAGCGCGCCCAGTTCGTGATTCCGCCGGCCTGCGATGCCGGCAAGGTGTCGATCACCATCCGCTTGCCGGCCAAGTTCAGCAAGACCCTGGAGCAGTACGAACAGGATGGCTTCTTCGACGAGATCCTCGAGCAGCAGCAGTCGCTCGGTGACCATGACCAGGAACTGCTGGAACTGCGCCGCAGCCGCAACTACGCGGAGTTCTTCCGGAAAGCGGTGCACTACCACAAGAACATCGTAGTGGCCGGCGCGACCGGCAGCGGCAAGACGACATTCATGAAATCGCTGGTGAACCACATTCCCGACCAGGAACGGCTGGTCACGATCGAGGATGCACGCGAACTGTTCATCCGCCAGCCGAACGTGGTGCACCTCCTCTATTCCAAGGGCGGTCAGAGCGCCAGCAACGTCACCGCGAAGAACTGCATGGAGGCCTGCCTGCGCATGAAGCCTGACCGCATCATCCTGGCGGAGCTGCGTGGCGACGAGTCGTTCTACTTCATCCGGAACTGCGCCTCGGGCCATCCCGGGTCCATTACCAGCTGTCACGCGGGCAGTACAGCGCAGACATGGGATCAGCTGGCGCTGATGGTGAAAGCGTCTTCCGAAGGTGCCGGCCTGGAGTTCGAGGTGATCAAGCGCTTGTTGAAGATGACGATCGACATCGTCGTGCACATCAAGGCCCACGCCGGGCGCCGCTACATCACCGGCATCGATTTTGATCCCACCCGCGCGCTTTCCTGACTGGAGCCCTGCATGGATTCACTGCGCCCCAACTCGTTGATGTCCGCATTGGAGGCGTCCGTGCGAGGAGAATGGCACGCGTCGTCGCAGAAGGACGCGGGCGGTGTCCGGCGATGTGTCGGCCCTGCCTGCGTGCACGGAGGAGGGTGAGGCGATGTTGCCTGGCATGGAGCTGATGGGATGCACCGACCTGGCGGTTCCCGCCACGGTCATGCAGCACGTGGTGAAGGTCGAGTCTTCGTTCAATCGCTACGCCATCGGCGTGGTGGGTGGCCGCCTGGCGCGGCAGCCGCGCAATCTTCCGGAAGCCTTGTCCACAGCGAGGATGCTTGAGGAGCGGGGCTACAACTTCTCGCTGGGGCTGGCGCAGGTCAATCGCTACAACCTGGCGCGGCAAGGCCTGGACAGTTACGAGAAGGCGTTCGATGTCTGCCCGAACCTCCGTGCGGGCTCGCGCATCCTGGCTGAATGCTATGCACGGTCTGGCCAGGATTGGGGGAAATCCTTCAGCTGCTACTACTCCGGAAATTTCATCACCGGATACCGCCATGGCTACGTGCAGAAGGTGTTCGCATCCTGGCAACGCCAGACCGGCGACGACACCACGCCGGCCATCCCGGTGATCGACCGCACGACCGGGGCGCGGCGAAGCACTGCCGCTCGCACGAACGCCGCAAGCGTACCTTCGTCGCGCGTGGCGCGTCGCATCGAGGAGGCGCGGTCCGATCGAAACGCCATGCCTGCATCCGCCATGTCCGTGGCGGGCGCGCCCAAGGCATCGCCCGCATCCGCACCTGCGACAAACACCGCGCCGATGATCGCGCAACCGTCGGCCGACGCACCCGTGCTGGTGCAGGCCTATCAACAGAACACAACCGCGACGCCACCGGCGCCGCAGGTCGTGCAGGTATCCGGGAGGGATGACGCTTTCGTCTTCTAGCAGTACCCGCCACGGATGGCTCAACGGCACGCGAAAGTGCCACCCACCATTGCAACCACCATTTGGGGTCGACTATGAACAACACGCATGTTTCTCAAGCCAAGCAGGCATCCACCGCCCTGATCGTGATGATGGCCACCGCCATCGCGCTGGCATTTCCCGAACTCGCGCTTGCACAGGACGCAACGGGCGCACAGGGGCGCGTCACCAGCTTCTTTACCAACATAAATTCCCTGCTGAACGTGGCATCCATCGCCATCGTCACCATCGCCGTGATCTTCGCGGGGTACCAGATCGCGTTCAATCAGAAGCGTATCGGTGACGTGGCGCCGGTGCTGGTCGGCGGTTTCCTGATTGGTGCTGCGGCGCAGATCGCGAAGATGCTGCTGCCGGACGACGTGACCTCCACGGCCATGGTGGTGGGCCAGATGCTGATGCAGCATGCATAAGAACGTGCTGTTCAGGGGCTGCACACGCCCGCCCATGTTCATGGGGGTGCCTTACGTGCCCTTCACGATCGGGGCGGGCGGCTGCCTGCTGCTCACGTTCTACTTCAACATGTTCTTCCTGGCCCTGCTGCCGGTGATCATCTTCATCATGCGGCAGATGGCGCGCCGCGACGAGATGATCTTCCGGTTGCTCGGGCTGAGATGGCAGTTCCGGACCAAGGTCCGGAACCTCCGCCACCATGAAGGCATGTGGGTTTTCACGCCCAATGCGTACCGTAAGCGTTTCGACGAATCGATCCCGGACTGAACCCATGCTCGCGCCCGACCTGTCTATCGCCGAGTTCATCCCCCTGTCCGCCCACGTGTCGCCGCACGTGGTCAAGACCACGGGTGGCGATTTCCTGCTGACCTGGCGGATGGACGGGCTGCCCTTCGTAGGGCGTGAGGAATGGGAACTGGAGCATCGGCACAACACATTCAACCGGATGCTGCAGACATTGCGGGCCCCCGACTTCGTCAACGTCGCGTTCTGGGTGCACGACCTGCGGCGTCGCGGACGCGTCCGCTCCGGTGCGCGCTTCGGCCAGACGTTCAACCAGGCCCTGTCAGACGATTACTTCGACGCACTATCCGCGCAGAAGATCATGCAGAACGAGCTGTACCTCACGATGATCTTCCGGCCTATCGTGGTGGGCAAGAAGTTCGTCGAGAAGTCCGCGAACATCCCTCGCCTGCAGGCCGAGCAGGAGCAGGCTGTGTCCAAGCTGATGGAACTGGCTGGCAATGTGGAGGCGGTGCTGAAGGACTACGCGCCGGTCAGGCTGGGCATGTACGAGTCCGACAGGGGCGGCGTTTTTTCCGAGACGCTGGAGTTCTTCGGCTTCGTGCTCAACCGTATCTCGGAGCCTGTGCCAGTGCTGCGGGCGCCACTCTACGACTATCTCGCCGTCAGCCGGCATATGTTCTCGTCAAAGACCGGTGACTTCGTGGTCAGTACGCCCGACGGACAGAACCATTTCGGCGCGATCCTCAACATAAAGGAATACACCGACGGTACCTGGCCCGGCATTCTCAACGGGCTGAAGTACCTCGACTTCGAGTATGTCATCACCCATTCGTTCAGTCCGATGGGGCGACAGGACGCGCTGAAGGTGCTGGACCGCACCAAGGGCATGATGATCTCGTCCGGTGACAAGGCGGTCAGCCAGATCGCGGAACTGGACGGCGCCATGGATCAGGTCGCCTCCGGCAACTTCGTGCTGGGCGAGTACCACTTCCTCATGACGTTATATGCGGAGGACCAGTCGCGCCTCTCACAGAATGTCGCGGTGGCTCGCGCGGAGCTGTCCAATGCCGGTTTCGTTTCGACCAAGGAGGACTTGGCGGTGTGCTCGTCCTTTTACTCGCAGTTGCCCGGCAACTGGCGCTACCGGACACGGCTGGCGAATGTCAGCTCGCTGAACTTCCTGGGCCTGTCGCCGCTGCACAACTTCGCTACCGGCAAGCGGGACAACAACCCCTGGGGCGAATGCGTCACCGTGCTGCAGACCACCAACGGTCAGCCCTATTACTTCAACTTCCACGCCACGCATCCTGCCGAGAATTCGTTGGGGGAGAAGGCGATCGCCAATACCATGGTCATCGGCAAGTCGGGCACCGGCAAGACGGCACTGATCAACTTCCTGCTGAGCCAGGTCCAGAAGTTCGATCCGGTGCCGACCATCTTCTTCTTCGACAAGGATCGCGGCGCCGAGATCTTCGTGCGCGCCTGCGGCGGCAACTACCTGGCGCTGGAGAATGGCCAGCCGACCGGCTTCAATCCGTTCCAGTGCGAGCGAACGGATGCCAACGTGCAGTTCCTCGCAGGGTTGATCAAGGTGCTGGCGGCCAAGACGCATTACACCGCCCGTGAGGACGAGGATGTGTTCCGTGCGGTCGAGGCGATGCTCGACATGCCGTTCCACCTGCGCTCGATGACTAATTTCCAGAAGAGCCTGCCCAACATGGGCGACGACGGCCTGTACGCGCGCCTGCGCAAGTGGACGGCCGGCAACGCGTTGGGCTGGGTCTTCGACAATCCCGTGGATACCATCGATCTGGACCGGGCCAGTATCATCGGCTTCGATTACACCGACGTCATCGAGAATGCCGAGATCCGCGTGCCGGTGATCAATTACCTGCTGCACCGGCTGGAGGAGCTGATCGACGGACGTCCGCTCATCTACGTGATGGACGAGTTCTGGAAGATCCTCGACGGTGGTGGCGCGCTCAAGGATTTCGCCAAGAACAAGCAGAAGACGATCCGGAAGCAGAATGGCCTGGGCATCTTCGCCACGCAGAGTCCGGAAGATGCGCTGGCGAGCGACATTTCTGCCGCATTGATCGAGCAGACCGCCACGCTGATCCTGCTGCCGAATCCCAATGCGTCCCGCGAAGATTACATCGATGGCCTGAAGCTGACCGATGCCGAGTTCCAGGTCATCAAGGGCCTGGACGAGCGTTCGCGCTGCTTCCTCGTCAAGCAGGGGCACGCTTCGACGGTGTGCCAACTCAACCTGCGCGGCATGGACGATGTGCTGGCGGTGATCTCGGCCAGCACCGACAACATCGAGATCATGCATCGGATCGTCGACGAAGAGGCGCAGCGCCTCGAGATCGACAAGGCGGACCTGCTGCCGGAGCAATGGCTGCCACGTTTCCAGCAGGAACGGAAGGGCTCGCGCAGCCGCCGGGAAACGCCTGCCGCCGCCTCGTCCCTTGCCCGCGAAGAACGTACCAGCAACCCGCGTCCCGCGCGGCCTACCCATTCCAGCCTCGAACGCTGAGCGAAACGCAGAGGACTCCACCATGAGCAAGCTGACATCACAAGGTTGCGCCATCCACATCACCCTGGTCCTCCTGGTACTGGGGATGGGTTCGGCGGAGAACGCGCAGGCCCAATGGCGCGTGGTCGACAATGCCGCCAATACCAAGTTGCAGGACATGAACGGCCGCATCGGAACGACGAGCGCTACGGGCAATGGCAACGGCACGGTGAACGGCAACCTGCGCGAGCTCTACCAGCAGCAGGTGTTCGAGTCATTCAATGGCAACAACGAAGACAGCAAGGCGGCGCCCGAGCCCGAGGAAAAGCTGCAGCACGCACAGCCTACACAGAGCGGCGTGAACATGTCGGCGGATAATCGTTGCAAGCAGGCCACCAGCGGCATAGCCCAGCAGCAGTACCAGCTGTGCCGGGAGATCGTGAATACCGAACTGGCGAAGTACAACTACTCGCTGAAGATGTACGAGGTAACCACGCAGCGCCAGCGCTATCTTGACGAGCTGAAGCGTCAGCGCGCCAACATCCAGAGCCATGAAGTCGGCAAGCTGCAGGACAACACGAACCGCATCCTCCTGCTGATGTCGCAGATGGAGATAGACCGCCAGCAGCAGCAGACGTACATGGATGCCTACGTGGCCCGGATCGGTTACCTGCAGGAAGCCAGCAAGACCCTGGCCCAGCAGGCCCTGGAGGGCAAGGGAAGCTCAGCGGGAACCGGGGGCGGCTTGGGCGGCCTCATCGGCGGCGCGGTGGGTATCGGTACGTTGAAGTTGGCACTGGATGCGGCGCAGTCCCGGCGTCGTCATTGATCTGACCCGGCATATTGGCTTCGACGCAGGATGCGTCGCGGCAGCACGAAGGAATGAATATGGTGGATTTGCCTTCACTGGGTAACGGACTGGCGGCGCTGCTGCGCGACATGGGCGCGGCGCTGGGCGCGGTCGAGCGCTGGGCTTTCTTCCGGCTCGTGTTCGACTGGGTGGACGAAGAGATCAACGTTTTCCGGGACAATCTGCTCGGCGAGATGGCCGAGTGGGTGGGAGGCATCGCCTTCGTCCTGCTGACGCTCTGGGTATTGCTGCAGGGCTATCGGATCGTGACTGGCCAATCGCGCCAGTTCATGATGGAACTGGTGGTCAAGTCGTTGAAGTGGGTGCTGATCATCACGGTGGCGACCACGTTCGCCCTGGGCAGCAGCAACATCCATAACCTGCTGACCGACGACATGCCGCGCACCATCAATCAACTGGTGACGGGCGACGACGAGGGGCCCGAAGACTCCATCGACGACAACCTGCAGCAGATGGAACTGGCGATGGTCGCCATCGATGCGCTCTACACGAGTTTCGACGAAACCTTGCAGGAAGCGAAGACGCGGACGATGTGGTTCACCGGCGTGGGCGTCGCGGGGCCATCCTTGATGGGCGGCGCCATCCTGTTGATGTACAAGATGGCCATGGCGCTGTTTGTGGGGCTCGGGCCGTTCTTCATCCTGACCTTGGGGTTTGAGCAGACCAAGGGCATGTTCCAGAAGTGGATCTGGTACGGGGTCGGCACCATGTTCTCGCTGGCGGTGCTGAGCTTCACGGTCTCGATGATCTCAAAGCTGCTGGGTGTCGTGGCGCTGTCCTTTGCCGCGCAATACGTTGCGGCCCTGGCAGCCGAAGCCTCGCCCCAAGGGATCAGCAGCATGGCGATGCAGCAAGGCGGCCTCGGCCTGTTGATGACACTGTTCCTCATTACGGTTCCGCCGATGGCGGCCACGTTCTTCCAGGGCACCATCGGTCAGTTCATGGCGTACAACGCGTTCGGACAGGCGCAGGCGGCTCAGCCAAGTTCTGGGCAGCCAGGCGTGCTGTATCCCAGTGCGCCAGCGCCAGCAGTAGCACCCAACACAAATACGACGGTTGCAGCCCCGCAGACCCCGCAGAGGACATACGGATGATTGGGCCAATGAGCTATCGCTTGCTGCGCCTCGCGCCCTTGTTCCTGGCGCCACTCTTTGCCGTATCGGCAAATGCTCAGATGGCGTGTCCGCAAGGCGTAACGCCTGGAAGTTCGCAGTGCTTGCCAAGTGGGGGCGGAGGTGTCGCGCCATCTCCAGCCCCGCGCTGGCGGCTTACTTGGGGCGCAATGGCCGAGGATGTGACTACTGGCTATGTTGGTACGTCTACGGGCCAGTTCAGTCGTCGCGCGGCGCGCCGAGAAGCCATGAGAAAGTGCGAAGGAATGGGGGGCGTGAACTGCAAGCCAATCTTTGACTACAAGAACAACTGTGCGGTTGTTGTAGAGCCTGTGAAGTTTATCCAGGGAAGTTCCACTGCTGTGTATCGAGATGGATCAAGCGTGGAGGATGCGTCAAGCGTCGCGCTTGCGTACTGCAAGCAACAGAATGGGCGAGAGTGCAAAGTTAACTATTCGAACTGCACCAGTCCGGTGCTAGTGAATTGAAGGTCGCTCCTACACTTCAATAAGGATGTTGAATGAATATCAGGAAATTCGCGCTATTGAGTTGCATGGCAGTAACGGGCTGCGCATCCATTCCCGCGAACATGGCAGCCAAGCAGTGGGTTGGACGGAGCATGGGTGAGGCCACTTTATCTTTTGGTGAGCCCCTCCACGTAAAGACGCAGGGCGATGGGAGAAGGGTCGGAATCTGGCATCTCGAGCGCTATATGGATGAGCTTGGGCCCGTCGGAAACGTCATCGGACGTGATGCTGGTGGAAGACCCGTGCTTCATCCCATACTAATGAGATGAGACAAAACAGGTATGCATGCGAGATAGCGCTGGTGAGCGAGGGTGAACGGATCGTCTCCGCCAAGGTCCGGCCGATCGCTGGCATGGGGCCGCTGTTGGCGGGAGGTTGCGCTCAAGAAGGACTATGAGGATGACCAGACGGATCAACGATTGGATCGCGTGGGAGTGAACTCCAGTGGATACGCCTAACATGTCGAGGCTGTTACGGGGGCAGTGCGCGTCGCAGGCAGGTTCGAATGCGACGCCACGTGCCGCACGGTAACGCCACCATGAAGACGCGTCTGCCATGGCTTGCAGATCGCTCTTTCAGCGCACGCACGCGTCTAACCATTAGGTCGATGGCGCGTTCGCTGCTTCCCGCAGCGCTGTTATCGGTTTCCGCATGTTCGCAAGGACAGGATATGAACACTACGACTGATACCCCAATCGAAGAAGGTGAGCCCCTCCGGAAGCTCAATCCGGCGCCGAAGCGCGGTTACGTCATCACCATGACATTGAAGGACGCGCCTGGACCGTTCGCCTCCATCGAAGGAGTAGCGCAGTACACCGTGGAGAACTCGTCCGAGTGCGGGAAGAAGATTCCAATAGCGGGCGTGTTTCCCCGGATCAGCACCAATGAGCCCTTCGTGCTGACTCGTGTATCCGAAAGCGAGTATCGGGGCGTGGTGTATGCCGACCTGGTGCTGGATGAGGATTACTTCGGGCGCGGTGTATGCCGATGGGGGTTTGTGGAGGCGCGCGTCCGGCTTCGGGCGACGGATGACGAAAGGGATACCAGGTTCGTACCCAGTATTGTCGCGGAGTCCATTGTTGCTGGTGGATCCGATACGAGGTACTTCTGGAAAGAGCGTTACCCACGTGTCCAAGATTACGGTGCATATCCGCTATTTGGCGAAGCCAGTCTCGATAGTGTCCCTTCGGATAAGCGCGGAGAGTTCTTCACGATCACCCTGAATTCTGAGGAGGCCGCGCCATGAGTTCTGGGTCGCAAGCCTATGCAGGACTTGCGGATGATTCCTATCGGGATCGGTCTGCAGGCATCCGTCCGAGTGGCGAGGAAGAGAGGGTCACGATCGAGGGTGTCGACTATAAAATCCTTGAGCACGTCGACAGCAAGAAGACCGGATATCAAGGCACGATCTATCAGCGGGTTGACGGCGGGGAGATCGTGGTCGCTCATCGTGGCACCGAGCAGATATGGAAGGATGGCGTCGTCACCGACGGTTCGATGGTGCTGAGCCGGATCAACCCGCAGGCCAACGAGGCGATCGAACTGACAAGGCGTGCTGTCGCTTTGGCCAGGCAAGAAGGGATGCAGCCCGGAAAGGCCGCCCCGGAAGTCACCGTCACCGGCCACTCCCTCGGTGGAACGCTGGCTCAGATCACGGCGCATCACTTCGATCTGCGCGGTGAGACGTTCAATGCGTATGGCGCGGCCAGTCTAGACCGCCGCATCCCTGAAGGCGGAGATAAAGTGCTCAACCACGTGATGGCGGCCGATACCGTCAGCGCGGCCAGTCCACACTACGGATCGGTCAAGGTCTATGCCACCGAGAAGGAGCTAGCCACCTTGCAGGCTTCCGGCTACCACAACAACCGGCTGTTCGATGTCGTCACGCCCGACAATCCTTTTCTGGCTGCAGGCGCCTCGTTGGGCTCGCATTCGATGCACCATTTCCTCCCGGTCGATGGCAAGGGCGCGCGAGACCGCTCCGTGCTGGACGACCCTCGCGCGAGTGACCTTGCGGAAGAGAACCGTCGCGCGATCGCCGGCTACCGGAACGATGTGGAGGATCTGCGCCGCGGTATCACCGTGATTTCCCGCGGCCCGTTCGGCGCGTTGCGCGACGGGTTCGATGCCGCGCGCGGCCCAATCCTGCCGGGAGAGCCCGCTGCGCGCGAGGAACGGGCGGGCCAGGCGCAGCCGCTATCGGAATGGGGGGCGCTGGCTGCGACCGCGAAGAGCGCGAACGAACGCGCCCGTGCAGGGCGGGAGGTCGGGGACGAGTCTTTCCCGTTCCATCCGCCTCTCCGGTCGGACGCGCGTTCTCCATCGTCGGAAGTGGAGCGCCTGTTGAAGGCTGCGCAGACGGGCGACCCCGGTGCGTTGCGCGCCGCGCAGGAAGAGCTGCAGGCATCCGACTTCGGTCAGGCATGGCTTGCCCGGGGGCACGAACGCCAGGACGAGATTCCGCGACAGCTGCCCGCGCAGGATGCCGTGCAACGCGAAGCCATTACCCCGTCCACGCCCCAGATGGCGCGATGAGATGGAGTGTGTCCGGAGGGCTTTCGACAGGCCTCCGCCTATAAGGAGTACGACGATGAAGAAGGCGATCAAAGTTGGAATTCTGCTGGGACTGGTCGTGCTGTTCGACCTCAGCGCCCAGTCCGACGGCTACTACCAGCGTGTGTACTACCGCATGGACGACCCGTTCGTGTTCTGCACACAGGGTCAGGATGTCAGGAAGAATCCGATGCCGTGCTGGAAGCCCGTGCCACCTTTCACAGGCGCTTTCATGCTGATGCCCTATTGTCGGCCGCCGAATCCCTACGGCAAGGATTGGACGCAGGACGACACGCTCTCGTTCGCCCAATACAAGTCGGTCTGTCCGAAAGCGATTGATTCGGGTCGATGGGAAGGCGGCGGCCGGCCGGAAAACACGCCCATCCGCCATTGATGCGGCCGGGCTGCTTGCGAATGAACGCCCTTTTCATGGAGTCGTCCACATGAGGTTGCAGCGCATGAAGGTCCTTTCCCCCCTGCTCATGATCGCGATGGCGGTCATCCTTGGCGGTTGCGATGCACCGGCTCAGCGAAGTGCGGATACCACGGAGCAGGCGACGTCCCCCCAGAATAAGGAAGAAGACATGTCAGAGCTGAAGCCGCCCTCCGCGGACAGCGTGTTGTATTTCATCTACCAGCGCGACGGCGACGGGGCGGTCAGTTACAAGATCGATGGTGGCGCCACCGTCAGCTACTGGTACGGCCACGAGTTCGATCTCGATGGCAAGCATTACTTCACCGGCTTCGGCGCCAAGACCCAGGGCGAGGGCCCGGACGGCGACGACGGCATGATGGATCCGGAACGCGTCGCTATTTCGCAGGCGACTTTCACGCGCGTCGAGAAGGACGGCAAGCAGGAGTGGTCGAAGCCGGATACCGATGGCTATGTCGGGGAGTTCGGCAGGATGGGGCGGCCCGAGGAGATCGACGATTCGAGAAAGGCGCTCTCGTATGAAACCCGCGATGGACGCTACCTGCTCGCGGTGCCGACACGCGATTTCACGGACGGCACCGACGTGCGCATGTTCAGCCTGTTCCTGTTCGACCCTGGCAGCGTCGACAAACTGGGTTTCAGGCAATGGGGATATGTGGGCGGCATCCCGGTCAGCGAAGACAACAGCGCCGCGTGCGACGGCGGGCAGGTGATGCCTTGTGCCGCTGCCACCGGGACGCTGGCGTTCGAGCAGGCAGGCGATGGCCTGCCAAAGCTGAAGGTGTCGTCCAAGGGAACCACCATTGCGTCTCCCGGCAAGATTCGCGACATGACGGAGGCAGACAGCGTGATCTACACCTTCGACGAAACAAGCGGAAGCTACAAGCAATAGACCGACTTCCAGTTGACCGACATGCATCAGGCCCACGGAGGGGCCCGGTTGACGTCCTGCGACCCACGGGTCGCGTACATCAGCAAAGGAGCCAACGATGGCCAGTGAGTACACGCGTGATCAGATCCTCGACATCATCGAACGACAGGCGCAGGCGAGCGGAATTCCCCGCGAGGATTTCCTGCGGTTCGCCTACATCGAGACCGGTGGACGCTTCAATCCCGATGCCAGCAATCCCAGCGGCGCGAAGGGACTCTTCCAGTTCATGCCAAGGACGGCGGAGCAGTACGGCATCGCGGGGCGCGAGTTCGATCCGGCGGCGAGTACGCGTGCCGCCGCCGACCTCTACGGTGACAACCTGGCGGACATCACCCGCCGGCAGTCGCGCAGCGGACATGATTTTCTCTCCGGGCAGGAAATGCCCAGCGGGTTGGATCTGTATCTCGCGCATCAGCAGGGGGCGGCGGGCTATGCGTCCATCCAGAGCGCGATCGCGAACGGCGAGTTCTCGCGCGACGACACGCGACGCAACATCCTCAACAACATCAGTGCGCGCGATGTGGAGCGTCTGACCGGCCACTCGGCCGCCGAGCTGCGCGGACTCGATGATCGCGAGCTCGCGACCACGTTCTCGCAGTACTGGAACGGCAAGTACGCCGCCATCCACATTCCGGAGCGCGGCATCCACGCCAGCCAACCGGGTCCCGGTGCCCGCGAGCGGACGTTACCGTTGGCCGATGGCGTGCTGCAGAACGGCGAGCGAGGCGAAGAGGTGCGCGCCTTGCAAGCCTCGCTGAACCAGCTCGGGTTCCGCGACGGACAGGGCGCGGAACTGGAAACGCGGTCGGGCATCTACGGCGGCAAGACACAGGAAGCGGTCCGTGCCTTCCAGGTGGCTAACCAGCTTGAAGCCACTGGGACGGCCGATGCACGAACGCGCGAGGCGATCGCGCAGCAACTCGCGTTGCCAGAGCAGGGGCGCAACCGTGCCCAGTCGGGGGAAACGCAACAGCGCGATGGCGGGTTGGCCTGGCCGACGCCGGGCAATCGTGACATCAATGAAGCCGACAAGGCACGCGAGGGGCGCGGCGAGTTCGGCACGCCACGCAGTGGCGGCCGGCGCCATGGCGGCATCGACATCCAGGGCGATGTCGGCGACCCCGTGGTGGCCGTCGCGAGCGGAACGGTGGTGGTGCGGCCGAACAACGGTGCGGCGGGTAATACCGTGCACGTTCGGCATGACGACGGCACGCTGACCAAGTACTTCCATTTGGATGAGTTCAGCGTGCGAAACGGTCAGCGCGTGGATGCCGGGCAGCAGATCGGCACCATGGGCAGGACTGGCAATACGCCTGCCCAGGGCGACACACACCTGCACTTCGAGATGTGGCGGGACGGCCGGCAGGTCGATCCGATGCCGCACCTGCGCGGCGCCGAGCGCGACGCGGCGGTACCCGCACGATCGACCGCGCCCGAGGCGTTGCGAGATGGAGCATCGGGGGCATCGGTACGCGAACTGCAGCAGCAGCTCAATCAGCTCGGCTATCGGGGCGCCGATGGCAAGCCACTGGAGACCACGTCCGGCAAATTCGGTCCCCAGACCGAGCACGCACTGCGCACGTTCCAGGTCGATCAGGGATTGAAGGTGGATGGCGTTTACGGCGACCGCTCCCGCGAGGCCATCGCTGCCGCGACGCGTGATGCGGCTCGCAGTCCGGCGGATATGGGTGCCTCACCCCAGGGCGCGCGCAATGAAGATGCGCAACGCTCGTTCGTCGACCGCATGTTCTCCGCCATGCACGGTGGAGACGATCGCGCCATGCGCCAGGCCTTGGACGACTACCTGAAGACGCCCGCAGGCCAGGGGTGGCAGAAAGAACAGGCCGTGACCGATCAGCAGACCGTGCAGCCACGCGACCAGACCGGCCCTTCCCGCTGACGGCGAAGCAGGATGGCGGATCGGGTCGCGTGGCCCGGTCCGCCATCTCGTGGAACGCACCGGCGTCGTGGACGGCTCCGGGCACCCGAACGTGGCCGCCTGGCGCCCCTGTTCACCTGCGCCCAGCGTTCTGCTGAAACGCAGCGAGGTGTCAGCCAAGCCGGAAGGCGCGGTCGAGCGCTTGGGCATCGAAGCGGTACAGGGCGATGGTCGGTTCACGCTGCACGCAACCAGCGTGGCGTGTACGGTGCGTGGCGTCGCGCCGCAGGCGCCAGCCCATGCTGCAGCATGGGCAGTCCGGGTACATCACCAGCATGGTGATCCAGCAGATGGGTAAGCCGAGCGGCAGGGCGTACATGAAGTGCAGTCCCGGCAACCACGGGACGGTCATGTCGGCGGACCAGCAGCAGGACCTGGGAGGCATCGGCCGCGATGGCGTGGATGCGCAGAATGGCTTCGAGCGAAGGGCAGGAATAGCCCTGACGGATCATCGGCGTGGCGACATCATCTGCCTGGCCAAGCAATGCATTGCGGATATCGAGCAGATCTGCGGCTGCAGTCCTGAAGGCGGCAGGCCTCGTCGGGCCGGCCGCACACCTGGCGGGGTCAGCGGGTGCCGTACAGCACGACGGTCTTGCCGCGCGCATGCAGGGAGCCATCGGCCTGCAGCTTCTTCAGTACACGGCCCGCCATCTCGCGCGAACAGCCCACCAGGCGGGCGAGTTCCTGGCGCGAGACGCGCAACTGGGTGCCCTGCGGATGGCTCATCGCCTCCGGTTCGCGGGCCAGATCGTGCAGGGTGCGCACGATCCGGTCGGTGACATCGAGGAAGGCGAGGCGGCTGGCCTTGCGGCTGGTGTCCAGCAGGCGCCGCGAGAGCTGCGCGCCGATGGCATAGAGCAGCTTGGGGGCATCGGCCGAGAGCGTGCCCATGAATAGCTGGTGCAGGCGTTCGTAGCTGATTTCGGCCAGTTCGCACTGGGTGCGGGTGCGCAGGATCACTTCCCGGCGGTCCGACTCGATGAACAGTCCCATTTCGCCGACGAACTCGCCGGAACCGAAGTAGCCGAGCACCAGCTCACGGTCGTCGTCTTCCTCGGTAATGATGCTGACCGAGCCGCTGACCACGTAGTACAGCGTGCCCGCCGGGTCGCCGGGGCGGAAGACGTCGGCGCGGGCCGGGTAGCGGCGCCGATGGCTGTGGGCCAGGAAGCGCTCAAGCGTGGCGTTGTCCGGCGTCAGGGGGCTGGCGGCGGGGCGAGCAGGGGCTGAAAGGGGGATGCCTGGGCTCATGGTGGTCACGGCTTGTAATTCAGGAAGCTTAGTCCGAATACGTGGCCCACGGCAAACGCAGGCCATGCAAGGGCTGGGCCAGTCCTGCGGCGGCCCGCCGACGCGCGGCCGCGGACATTTCGCTGTCACCCCATATGGCGCATAATCCGCCCCCTCATCCGACACCCCCGAAGAGGGATCACCGCCGTGGTAAAACCCCTGCCTCGCCTGCGGCTGCAAGGCTTCAACAACCTCACCAAGGCGCTGAGCTTCAACATCTACGACGTGTGCTATGCCTCGTCCGAGGACGAGCGTCGCCGGTACATCGAGTACATCGACGAGGAATACAACGCCGATCGCCTGACCCAGATCCTGACGGATGTGGCGGAGATCATCGGCGCCAACATCCTGAACGTGGCCCGCCAGGACTACGACCCGCAAGGTGCGTCGGTGACGATCCTCATCTCCGAGGAGCCGGTGATCGACAAGAAGGATGCGGGCAAGGAGATCATCTCCGACGCGGTGGTCGCCCACATGGACAAGTCCCACATCACGGTGCACACGTATCCGGAAACCCATCCGGACAACGGCATCGCGACCTTCCGTGCCGACATCGACGTGGCGACCTGCGGCGTGATCTCGCCGCTGAAAGCCCTGAACTACCTGATCGAAAGCCTGGAATCCGACATCGTCATCATGGATTACCGCGTGCGCGGCTTCACTCGCGACGTGAAGGGCAAGAAGCACTACATCGACCACAAGATCAATTCGATCCAGGACTTCCTGGCCAAGAACATCAAGTCGCGCTACGAGATGCTCGACGTGAACGTCTACCAGGAAAACATCTTCCACACGAAGATGCACCTGAAGGAGTTCGACCTCGACAACTACCTGTTCGAGGAGAAGGCCAAGAACCTGTCGTTCAAGGAGCGCATGAAGATCGAGGCGCGCCTGAAGCGGGAGATCGAAGAGCTTTATCACGGGCGCAACCTGCCGGAATGACGGATTGTCGGCCTGCGCGGGTTACATCCGGTTCGGGTGGCCTGCGCTAGTCTGCCCACGCACATGGCGGGACGACCCGCCCGCGGCGCGAGCCGCGCATCAGGACCGACGGCGGTCCGGAACGCGAGTTCCGGGCCGTTTCGCGTTATGGCCCGGGCAATCAACCTGAGGAGGTGACGTATGGCGTGGGTCTATCTGGTGTTGGCGGGACTGCTGGAAGTGGTGTGGGCCGTGGGCCTGAAATATTCGGAGGGTTTCAGCCGGCTGGTGCCCAGCGTGATCACCGCGGTGGCGGCGGCCGCCAGCTTCTGGCTGCTGGCGGTGGCGCTGAAGCACATCCCGCTCGGCACGGGCTATGTCATCTGGGTGGGCATCGGCGCCGTCGGCACGGCGTTCGTCGGCATGTGGCTGTTCCAGGAACCCGCCACGGCGGCGCGGCTCGTCTGCATAGGCCTGATCGTGGCGGGCATCATCGGCCTGAAGCTGGCGTCGTAGCGTGCTCGGCGCGCACGACCGCTTAAGCCCATCGCGCCGGCCCCACTTTGCAGGGCGCACGGAAGAATGTAGGGCCGAGCTTGCCCGGCTCTGCATGGGGCCGGCGCGCGAAGCCCGGCCGAAAAGGCAGCGGAGCAAGCTCCGCTCTACAGCCGATAGGCGACGGCCTTCATCAACTTGGAGGCACCGGCCATCAGTGACGGGATCGGGGCGGGCAGGGTGCGTGCGCCGGCCTGTTCCGCGTGGTCGGCGTGGCGGGCTTCGTCAGCCTTCATGACGGTCAGGATCTCCCGGCTACGCAGATCGGCAGGGGGCAGGGTTTCCAGATGTTCGTCCAGGTGGGCTTCCACCTGGCGCTCGGTTTCGACCACGAAGCCCAGGCTCCAGCCATCCCCGCGCAGGCCTGCCAAGGCTCCGAGCGCGTAGCTGCCGGCGTACCAGAGCGGGTTGAATACGCTGGGGCGACTATCCAGCTCCCGCAGCCGGTCGGCGCACCAGGCCAGATGGTCGGTTTCTTCCTGGGCGGCCTCCATCAGGTGGGCGCGCGTCGCGGGGTCGCGGGCGACGGCGCCCTGTCCGAAGTACAGGCCCTGCGCGCACACCTCGCCGACATGGTTGATGCGCATCAGGCCGGCGGCATGACGCTGCTCGGCGGCATCGAGCGCAACCTCGGGGGTGTCTCCGGCCGGGTTGGGGCGATGGGCCGGCGGATTGCCAAAGACCGTGTCCAGGCCGCGCTGGGCTTCCATCAGCCAATGATCCAGGGGAGAGAAGGTCCGTGCGTTCATGCCGCCATTGTGCCGGCTCGCCGCACGGGCGTCTGCCGGTCCAGCGCGTGCCGGCAGGGGCGCCCCGGCGACTTGCGCGTGGCGGCCTCGCCCCGTACAATCCCGCCTCTTCCGTTTCACCCTTCACAACGCGTGGCAAAGTTCCGCCCGGGAAACCGCGGAATCCGCCCGACCAGACACACGAGATCCACATGAGCACCTTTACCGCCAAGTCCGAGACAGTCCAGCGCGACTGGTACGTCGTCGACGCAGCAGGCAAGACCCTTGGTCGCCTGTCCACCGAGCTGGCCCGCCGCCTCCGCGGCAAGCACAAGCCCGTCTATACCCCTCACGTTGATACCGGCGACTACCTGGTCGTCATCAACGCCGAGAAGATCCACGTCACCGGCAACAAGCTGGCCGACAAGAAGTACCACCGCTTCACCGGCTACATCGGCAACCTGAAGACCGAGACCCTGGCGCAGGCGCTGGAGCGCCATCCGGAGCGCGTCATCGAGACCGCCGTGAAGGGCATGCTGCCGAAGGGCCCGCTGGGCCGCGATATGTATCGCAAGCTCAAGGTCTACGCCGGCCCGAATCATCCGCACGCCGCTCAGCAGCCGCAGGTCCTGGACATCTAATCATGGCTATCACTCAGAATTACGGCACCGGCCGTCGCAAGTCCTCCACCGCCCGCGTGTTCCTGCGCAAGGGCACCGGCAACATCACCGTCAACGACCGTCCGCTGGACGAGTTCTTCGGCCGTGAGACTGCACGCATGATCGTGCGCCAGCCGCTGGAGCTGACCAAGAACACCGAAACGTTCGACATCAAGGTCACCACGACCGGCGGCGGCACTACCGGCCAAGCCGGTGCCATCCGCCTCGGCATCGCCCGCGCGCTGGTGGAATACGATGAAACGCTGAAGTCGGAACTGCGTACGGCAGGCTTCATGACCCGTGATGCGCGCGAAGTCGAGCGCAAGAAGGTCGGTCTGCACAAGGCGCGTCGCGCCACGCAGTTCTCCAAGCGCTAACAGACGCGTTACACTACGCGCCACTGGTTATACAGCCCCGTCGCCAAGCGGTAAGGCACCTGACTCTGACTCAGGCATTCGGAGGTTC
>NZ_CAMPJD010000056.1 GCF_946886695.1 uncultured Pseudoxanthomonas sp.
CCAACGTCGGCGTCACCGCCGACAACCAGCCGTGGTGGGAAGGCCTGGACAACGGACAAGCCCCGGTCACCGACTGGCGCGGCGAACCGTACGACGCCGCCAAGCGGCCCGCGGCGCATCCCAACTCGCGCTTCACCGTCAGCGCGCGGCAATGCCCGAGCTGGTCGCCGATGGCCGAGGATCCGCAGGGCGTGCCGATCAGCGCGATCGTGTTCGGCGGCCGTCGCGCCTCGCTCGTGCCGCTCGTGTTCGAAGCACGCGATTGGACGCATGGCGTGCTGGTCGGTGCGGCGATGGGATCCGAAACCACCGCGGCCGCGACCGGCGCGGTCGGCGTGATGCGCCGCGACCCGATGGCGATGAAGCCGTTCTGCGGCTACAACTTCGCCGACTACTTCGCCCACTGGCTGTCGTTCGGCCAGGCCGATGCGACGCTGCCGAAGACGGCGCTTCCCAAGATTTTCCACGTGAACTGGTTCCGCAAGGGCGGCGACGGCAAGTTCCTGTGGCCCGGCTTCGGCGAGAACCTGCGCGTGCTGGAGTGGATGATCCGGCGCGTCGAGGGCAAGGCCGACGCGGTGGAAACGCCCATCGGCCACCTGCCGCGCGCCGAGGACCTCAACCTGGACGGCGTGGCGCTCAGCGATGAAGCGCACGAGCTGCTGTTCGGCTTCGACCGCGCCGGTTGGCAGACCGAGTTCGCCAGCATCGGCGAGTATCTGCAGGAATTCGGCGACCGCACCCCGCAGGCGCTGAAGGACGAACAGCAACGCATCGCGGCCCGCCTGGCGCACTGATTCCCCGCCTCGCGCATCCTGTTTCCTGCGCACGCCCCGTGCGCGTCCACCCGGACGCCGCGGGGCTTTTTTCTTGCGTCCGGCTTTCCTTCCGCTTGCGGGGAGAAGGTGCCCGGAGGGCGGATGAGGGGCGCTCTTCGCCGCGACCCTTCCCTGACACAGCCACCGCCGGCTGATCGAACACTGGATGTCCGAGGAAAACCTCCGCTTCCTGCCTCCGCTCGCCTCTCACCCGCTTCGGCACCCTCTCTCCGCAGACAGGGAGAGGGGAATCTTCTGCCGACCGATACTCGCTGGCAGAAAAGGCCGCGCGGCTATAAACCCCGGCGCCCATCGCTGCATCCCAGTCAGTATGCTGAATGTCGTGATCGAACCTTTCGCTGACAGCCTCGCCCCGGAGGCGGCCGCCGCCCAGGACACCACGCTGGCCCGTTCGGCCGCGGGTGGCGACATGCGGGCCTTCGAAGCGCTGTACCGCCGCCATGCGGGCCGTGTGCATGGCGTCATCCAGCGGTTGGTGGGCGCGCAGGGCGTGCGGGCGGAAGACCTGACGCAGGAGGCGTTCGTGCGGGCCTGGCAGGCGTTGCCGGCGTTCCGCTTCGAAAGCGCCTTCTCCACCTGGCTGCACCGCCTGGCGGTGACCACCGCGCTGATGGAGTTGCGCAGCCGTCGTAGCGGTCCCCGCTTCGATGACGACGAGGACGCACTGGACGACCTGGGCATGGCGGACAGCGCAGGCCATGGCACGGCGCTGTCGCTGGACCTGGAGCGCGCCGTCGCCACCCTGCCGCCACGGGCGCGGGCCGTGCTGGTGCTGTACGACGTGGAAGGCTGGAAGCACGAGGAGATCGCCACCGAGCTGGGCATGGCGGTCGGAAGTTCAAAAGCACAGTTGCACCGGGCGCGGCACCTGCTGCGCGAGCGTTTAGGAGGACACGCATGACCCCATATGATCCCAACCCGCTTTCCGACGACGCACTGCGCTGGCAGTTGCGCGCGCTGCGGCAGGACACGCCGCCGTCGCGTGATCTGTGGCCGGCGCTGGCCGCGCGCTTGGCCGCTACGCCGCAGCGGGCCGTGGCACCGCCACGCCGCCGCATGGCGCCCTTCGCCCTGGCCGCCTCCGTGCTGCTGGCGGTCACCGTGACCTGGCAGCTGCAGAAGGCACCGGAAGGCGATGCGCTGATCCAGCGCGAAGCCGCCGCGCTGACCCGCGATTACACCGGTGCGCTGGCGCAACTGGACACGCAGGTGCAGACCGCACCCGAGATCGCCCCGGCGCTGCATGCGCTGGACGAAAGCGCCGCCCAGATCCGCCACGCCATCGCCACCGAACCCAACGCGCACTTCCTGCTGAACCAGTTGCGCCGCACCTATGCACGACGCCTCGCGCTGACCCAGCGCGCGGCCATGACCTGAGGAGCTGTCCATGCGTACCACCATCGCTTTCTCGCTGCTGCTGGGCAGCGCACTGCTGGCGCCCACGGCGCTGGCGCAGACCGCCATCAACGAAACCCGGCCACTGGATGCGCGCGGCCGCGTGGACATCAGCAATCTGAAGGGCCGCATCGAAGTACGCGGCTGGGAACGCGACGAGGTGAAGATCACCGGTACCCTGGGCAAGGGCGTGGAGCGCCTGGAAGTGGATGGCGGCGGCCCGCATCTGAGCGTGGAAGTGCGCTACCCGAAGAACAGTGGCTGGGGCGGCAACCAGAGCGGACCGACCGACCTGGTGCTGATGGTGCCGTTGCGCGCCGATCTGGACATCGAGTCGGTCGCGGCCGACGTGCATGTGACCGGCGTTGCATCAGGCGAACTTTCCATCAGCAGCGTGAGCGGCAGCGTGGCGGCCGCCGCCGCGCCGCAGAAAGCGGACATCGAAACCGTCAGCGGGAGCGCCCACCTGACCCTCAACAGCGCGGACGTGGACGTGCAGACCGTCAGCGGCAACATCGTGCTGCGCGGTCGCCTGAACGGCGACATTAGCACCGAGACGGTATCCGGCCGTATCGAAGTCGCCGTCACCGGCGAACAGATCCGTGATCTCAACACGAGCACCGTCAGTGGCACGGCGCATGTCAGTACGGCGCTGGCGCCCGGCGGCGAGATCAGCATGGAATCGGTCAGTGGCGACCTGCTGCTGCGCCTGCCGAAGGATGTGTCTGCGCAGGTCAGCGGCGAGAGCTTCAGCGGCGGCCTGAAGGCGACAGGCGTGGAGATCGAGAAGCGCCGCGGCCCGGGTTCCAGCTTCTCCACCCGCTACGGCAGCGGCAGTGCCCGCGTCACGGTGGAGACGTTCTCGGGCAGCGCGGAAGTCCGCGTGGAGTAAGTCGGCCGCACGGGTGCGCGCCGCATCTCCCGTATCATCGGAGCAGATTCCCGGTGAGGCAGAGGCAGGGCATGACGAGTGGGGCATTCCACGTCCAGCAGGTGCGACGCCATCTGGAAACCGGCAACGCCGCGCACGCGCTTTCCGAAGCGGAGCATGGGCTGATAGCCCATCCGCAGGATGCCGAACTGCAGCTCGTCGCCACGCAGGCATTGATGGCCCTGGACCGCCATGCCGAAGCGGTGGCGCGATTGCAGGCGCTCACCGCCACTGCGCCGGCGCCTGGCGAAGCATGGATGCGACTGGGAGCATGCCAACTGCGGCTTGGTGATCTGGCAGCGGCCGCCGCCGCCCTTGAGCGCGGCCTGACCCACGCGCCCGACGCGTTCCTCGCGCGGCTGCAACTTGCGGAATGCCTGCAACAGACCGGGTGCACCGCCGAGGCGCTGGTGCAGTACTTCCGCGCGGTGACCACGGCGCAGGCGCAGGGGCGCTGGCTCGACGGCCAGACCACGGCCGCCCACCTGCGTGACCGCGTGCGCAGTGCAATGGACATCATCGATGCGGGGCGTCGCGAGTTGTTCTTCTCGGCCATCACGCCACTGCAGCAACAGCACGGCGAACAAGCACTGTCGCGGGTCACGCGCGCGCTGGAAGCCTATCTGGGCATCGCGCCGGGCGGCAGCCCGGACCCGCGCCAACGCCCCACGTTCCTGTACATCCCCGACCTGCAGCCCGAGCCCTACTTCGAGCGCGCATTGTTCCCGTGGTACGAAGCGCTGGAGGACGCAACGGACGCGATCCGTGCCGAACTGCAGCAGGTGCTGCAGGCGCGCGACGGATTGCAGCCCTTCCTCGATTTCAGTGGCGCTGCGCGCAAGGATGACTTCCTGGCGAGTCGGCAGGACATCGGCACGGCCGCGTGGGATGCCTACTTCTTCCACCGCCACGGGCAGGCCTATCCCGAACATCTGGCTGCGTGTCCCGCCACCGCCCGGGCGCTGGCGCAGGTGCCGCTGACGCGCATCGACGCGCACGCGCCGGAGGTGCTGTTCTCGCTGTTGTCACCGGGCACCCTGATCAAGCCGCACCACGGGGTGACCAACAGCCGCGTGGTCACCCACCTGCCGCTGATCGTGCCGGCGGACTGCGCGCTGGAGGTGGGCGGGGTGCAGCACGACTGGCAGGAAGGACGCTGCGTGACCTTCGACGACGCCTACCTGCACCAGGCCTGGAACCACAGCCGCCAGTTGCGCGTGGTGATGATCCTGGATACCTGGCATCCGCGCCTCAGGCCCGAGGAAACCCAGGCGCTGAAGCAACTGGTGGAGGCCATCGGCGGATTCAACAGGCAGGCGGGCCTGGACTGATCGCTGCTTTATTCGTGCGTGTGCTCGGGGCTGCCGGGCTTGTCGAACAGCAGGTAGGTCGAAAGGATGTACTTGTCGTTCGAAACCGGCGCGTTGCCCACGTGCTGGAACATCCAGTACGGCGGGAACACCAGCAGCCGCCCCGCTCGTGGCTGCACGGCGACCTCCAGGTCCATGAAACGGGTGCTGCCGCCTTCCTGGACATCGTTGAGATACCACAGGAACACCATGTAGCGTCCCGCGACCTCGTCGACGGAATCGAAATGCGGCTGGAAACCCTCGCCCGCATTGGCGCGGTATTTCTTCATTGTCAGCCGGTCGATGCGCGGGCGCAGCGGCACGGGCAGGGTCAGCGACAGGTCTGCGTTGTAGCGTGCCAGCGCTTCTTCGATGTGGGTCATGAAGAACCCGATGAAGGCGGGGTCGGCCAGGCGGGTGAGATTCAACTCGGTCCAGCGGCTGTCGTCCAGCGCCGGCCGGTAGCCACGCCCGTTGGGCGCCTGGAATTGCGTGGAAGACTCGAAGCCGTCGATCAACTGCTGGCAGAACGCCGCAGGCAGTGCGTCGTCGTAGGTGCGGATGTAGTCGGCCAGCGCTTTCATGGGGTCATCGCACGGTGAGGTCGTAGCCCCAGTGGTCGGCCACGGGTTGCAGGATGGGCAGCGCGGGGAGCAGCCAGCGCGAATACGGCTGCCAGCGGCCGACGGCACGCGCGTTCACAGGCTCGACCACCTGCGAATAGCTGGGCGTGCTGATGTAGCCCTTGCGCGCGGCATGCTGGCTGAACTGCGCGAGGAAGTCGCGGTCGCGGATGCCGAGGAAAGCGCCTATGCGCTCCACTTGCGCGGGGAAGTCGCCGACAGTGTCCTCATAGCGCAGCACCAGCGTGTCGGGTGCCAGCAATGCCTGGTGATGGATCCAGAACCTCATCGCATTGACGTAGCTTTTCGCCAGCCGCTCCAGGCTGGAGCACAACACCATGAAGGCGGGTGACCGGAAATTCTGCATGTAGCAGCTGAGCAGCACGTCGCAGGGGTGTCGCAGCGCCAGGATGATCTTCGCATTGGGAAACAGGCGCAGGATCATCGGCAGGCGGAGCATGTTGAGCGGGTTCTTGTCGACCAACTGTTCCCCGGGCTGGAGCGTGATGACCTTGGCGACTTCGGACCAGTACACGGCGCGCAACTCGTCGGCGGCCGCGCCATCGAGCATGTCCAGGCCATGCGGATACTCGAAGCCGCGCGCTTCCATCCGCTCGATGCAGCGCTGCAGCGTGGCGCGTTCGTCCATCGAGGCGTAATGCGGGTGGGCGTCCAGCATCTGTTCCAGCATGGTGGTGCCGGAGCGCGGAAAGCCGACGATGAAGACAGGGGAGTCGTCCGCTGACGGCGCGCGGGGGTCGTGGCGGAACGCGCCTTCGTCCGCAGTCAGCCATTTGCCGGAAACCTTCAGCGGCTCGGCGTCGGAATGGGCGATTTCGGGCACGACATCGGCGGCCAGCTGGAAGTGGATGGCGTGCGCGTGTTCGAGGTGCGACATCGCCGTTGCCGGGTCTTTCTGCTTGTCGGCGATGTTGGCCAGGGTGAAGTGCGCGTTGGCTTCCGCCTGCACGTGGGGTCGCAGCGAGATGATCGATTCCGCCGCAGCGCGTGCCTTGGCATGGTCCTTGTCGCGCATGGCCAGCGAGGCTTCCAGGTGCAGCAGGTCGATCTGCTCCTGGCGTCCTGCCGTAGCGGCCTGTGCGCGCGCCTGGTCCATCAGTGCGCGGGCCCGCGGGATCTGGTTGGTGCGCTCGTTGAGCTGCGCGAGGCGGATGATGCCCGACAGCGACTGACGCACGCCCGGGGCCATCAGCAGGGATTCGGCTTCGCTGGTGCGGCCGACCTGCATCAACGCGGTCGCGAGTTCTTCGCGCAGGTGGTCGGGCAGGCCGCGCCATTGTTCGGTGGGCGGGATCAGCGCGGCGGCACGTTGGGCATCGCCGCATTCGAAGCAGGCGAGAGAGGCATAGATGTGCGCTTCGGCGAGACCGGGATGCAGGTCGACGGCATCGAGGAAGCGATGCCGTGCGTCGGCGATGCGGCCCATGTCCAAGAGCAGCAGCCCATAGTCGACAAGGAAGCCGGTGTTGCGGGGATCGCGTGCGAGCGCATGCCGGTAGGCGGCCTCGGCTTCGGCGTATTCGCCCAGGCGTCGCAGTACCAGCCCGAGGTTCGCCCAGTGCGCCGGAATCTCCGGGCGGGCGTGGGCCAGTTGCCGGTACACAGGTGCGGCGTCCTGATCGCGACCGAGGTTCTGCAGGCTCATCGCCCACAGCGTGGCGAGGCTTTCGTCCCCGGGCACGCGCGCCAGGGCCTGCTGGCAGAACTGCGCGGCGTCCTGGAAACGGCCGTTCTGGAACAGGGCGACGGCCTGCTGGATGAGCGGTTGGTTCATGGTCCGATTCTAGCGTGGCAACAAAAAGGCCGCGCGGCTTGCGCCGCGCGGCCAGGGTGAAACGTTTACCGCGTGCTGCTTAGAAGTTCATCGTGTAGCGGGCCCACAGGTAACGGCCGACCGTATCGAAGGTCTGCACGTCCGTGTTGGAGTTGAGCACGTTGTTCTGGAACATGACCTGCGGCTGCTTGTCGAACGCGTTGTCCAGGCCCACCTCGATCTTCGAGTTGAACCACGGCAGCGAGTACGCGGCGCTGAAGCTGTGCACCAGGTAGTCGTCGAAGCGGCGTGCATAGCAGTACTCGGGAGCGAAGTCCGGGTTGCAGCCGGCATCCGCGCTGACGCTCTGACGCAGGTCGTTGCTGCCGATGTCGAAGCCGCTGACATAACGGGCGCGCCAGCTCAGGCCCAGGTCACCCTTGTTCCAGTTGACGAACAGGCGGCCGCGGGTGCGGGCATACATGCCGTACGAACTGTTGTAGGTGCCCGCGATGTGCTTGACGGCATCGTCTTCGCTGAGCGGGTTGGTGTCGTTGTCGTAGCGGTCGATGTACGTGGCGTCCAGACCGAACAGCCAGCTGCCCCACGCGGTGTCGGGGAGGCGGTAACGCACGGCCAGATCCCAGCCGTTGGTGTCCAGACGGCCCAGGTTGACGATCGGCTCGCGGATGAAGTCCACCTGACCGTCGGCACGACGGTTGATGAATTCGCAGAACGGGTGGTTGTCATCCGCGTAGCACGTGTCGACCACGATCTGCGCATCGGCACGGGTGATCGTGTCGTTCAGGTACAGGCGCCAGTAGTCCAGGCTGACCGACAGGCCGGGTGCCCATTGCGGGTCATAGACCACGCCGTAGGAGAACGACTTGCCTTCTTCCGGCTGCAGATCGAAGCCTGCGGCGACGGCACCCGACCACACGCCGTTGGACTGGCTGGTCGGCGCCGGGCCGATACCGGTCGTCGGGATGTTGGTGGCGCCTGCGCCCGCACCGCACGCATTCTCGTGGTCGCGCGGTGCACCGGTGGCGCCATAGCCTTCGCACTTGTCGTTCAGCTGCGGAGCGTCGCCCTGCGGACCGTCGTACAGGTTGCCGATGGTCGGAGCACGGAAGACTTCCGCCACCGTGCCGCGGAACAGCAGGTTCTCGATCGGACGCCATTCCACCTGCAGCTTGCTGTTGGTGGTGTCGCCGAAGGTGCTGTAGTCGGAGTAGCGGCTGCCCAACGTGACCGACAGCAGGTGCGCGAACGGCATGTCGGACAGGATCGGCACGTACAGTTCGCCGTAGACCTCGGTCACGTCGTACTTGCCGCCAACCGGCGACGAGCAGGCTTCCTGCGAGATCATGCAGCGGCCGGTTTCATCGGCGATCGCGATGTAGTCGACTTCGCTGCGCTGGTACTCTTCGCGCCATGCGCCGCCGAACGCCAGCTGCACGGCACCGGCCGGCAGGCTGAACAGTTCGCCCGAGGCGTTGGCCTCGAAGCTGCGGGTCTGGTACATGGTCGAGTAGACCGGACGCGCTTCCGCCGCCTGCATCGTGGCGACCGACTGCGGGTCGAAGATGTTGAAGATGTTCAGCGGCGTGCAGCCGGCGATGATGGCGCCCGGTGCACCGCACTTGACCACGCCGTCGGTATCCATGAACGACGGACCCAGCGCATCGGTCAGGCTGGCGTAGTCCACGTAGCCGTAGCTGGTGTTCTCGCTGAAGTAGTGGCCGTAGTTGAACGCGGCATCCCACTTCCAGGTCTCGCCCACGAAGCCTTCCAGGCCGGCAACGACCTGCGAGGTGGTGGTGTCGTAGTACGAGCGGCGCTGGCCCAGCGAGGTCCAGCGGGTCATGAACTGGTTCTGGCTGCCGTCGGCGGCCGGGCCGAAGTTCTGGTCGAACGGGTTGTAGTAGTTGTCGGCCGAGATGACGACGCCGTCGCTGTTGGCATCGAACGGCAGCGCGGCGATCGCGAAGTTGGACGAGGTCTTGTTGTGGTAGACCTCGGCGAACGCGTTCAGGTTGTCCGTGATCTGGTAGTTGGCCAGGAAGAACGCGTTGGTGCGTTCCTGCGGCGTCATGATCAGGTTGGTCGCCTGGTAGTTGTAGGAGTCGCGTGCGCCGTTGTAGCAACGGAAGTCGCCCTGCGATGTGCCGCTGGTGCCGGGGGTCAGGGTGACCGAACCGCAACCGTACTGGTCAACCAGGGGGCTGTCTTCCGGGAAGAAGATGCGGCCATTCGGGTTGCGGCTGGAGCCGAAGACGGTGACGTAACCGCTGTACAGGTACGTGGCGTCCTTCGAATAGTCGCGATCGTTGGACGAGATGCCATCGAACTTGTTGTAGTTCAGGCCGGCGATGATGTTGCCCTTGTCGCCCACCTGGCCAAAGGTGATCGAACCGCCGCTGCGCTGGCCGTCCTGGTGGCTGGGCGTGATGCCGAAGTCGATCGACGCGGTCAGGCCGTCGAAGTCGCGGCGCAGGATGAAGTTCACGACGCCGGCAACAGCATCGGAGCCGTACACGGCGGACGCGCCGCTGGTCAGGATTTCGATGCGCTCCACGGCCGATGCCGGGATCGAGTTGACGTCGCTGTTGACCACGCGACGGCCGTTGACCAGCAGCAGCGTGCGGGCCGAACCCAGGCCGCGCAGGTCGATGGTGGACGAACCGTCACCGCCACCGTTGTTGACCTGGGGATTGGTCGGGGCGCCCGACATGGCCGGCATTTCCTGGATCAGATCGCCCAGGGTCAGCTTGCCGGTCTGTTCGATGGCGGCGCGATCGATGACGACGACCGGGCTGGCGGTCTCGGTTTCGACGCGGGCAACGCGCGAACCGGTGACCTGGATGGCGTCCAGGGTCTTGGCGCCTTCGGTGGTGGATTCCTGCGCGAACGCGAGGCCGGTGCCGGCCGCGCTGGTCGCACCCACTGCGAGGACAAAGCCGATGGCTTCGCGCAGCTTGGTGGTCTTGAAGTTCATTCTCTCTCCAGATGAGGTCTGTTACGCCCTAGGGATACCCGGCTGGCAAGCCAAATACGGCTACCAAAATGCTGGGGTGACCCGATCATAGACGCGCCGTGGCGAGAATTAAAGAGTCGTTAAGACGCTTTGGGGGCCGCGGGCATGGGAAATTGCCATTTCCCTCTATTCATATTAGTGATGAATAGATGAAGGCAGTACATCCGGACGGGATCAGGCAGGGATCACGTCGAACGCCAGGCTGATGCGGGCGCTAGAGCCGCTGTACGGGATGGTGTGGTGAAAGAAATACGAAGGGAAAAGCAGCACTTCACCACTGCGGGGCAGATGCTGCAGGCGGCGGGGAGGCGCGCTCTGGGCAAACTCGGGCTGCGGCTGCCCGAACACGATGGCCCCGCTGTCCGCAGTCGTAGGTTGGCCGGCGTCCAGATAGAAGACGCCGCTCAACCAGCCCGCCGGATGGATGTGGGGCGTCTGGTGGCCTCCTTCGCGCAGGACGGTGGCCCACATCTGCAATCGCCAGCGTCGCGGCAGCGAGCGCAGCCATGGATGTGACGCAAGCGCGGGGTTGGCGGTCAACGCGGCCATGCGGTCGGTGACCTCTTCGGACATTGCGGCCCCAAGGGCGTGGAAAGCGGAGCCCTCCGAGAGGTCGAGCATGATGCTCTGCTGGCCGCGCACCGTGGAGCGACCAGCCGGCTCCCAATTGAGCTCGGGGTGGGATTCGACGGCCACGCGCAATGCGTCCAGTGCGGTTGTCGAAAGGGCGGTGAGTGTCGTCACGCCAAGCAATGCGGCGAAATCCATCAGCACATCCACCTCGTCGTGGCGGCCAAGCTCGTTGGCCGCGATGTACAGACCTGCCAGGGCGGTCTGGTCTCCCGGAGCCAGTGAGAGTGAGCGCTTGAATCGCTGGTGGGCGGCGTCGGGCTGCCGTCCCCGCAGAAGGCACAGGGCGTGGTTGGTCAGGAACTCGGGATTGGACGACGTTGCGGGTTCGAGCCGGGAGTAAAGCTGCAGCGCAGACGGAACATCTCCCGCGCCGTCGTATGCGCTCGCCAGTGCGTGCAGGATCGCCGGTTGCCCGGGCGAACGCAGTTCCGCAGTACGCAATGCGTGGACGGCGCCGGTCGCATCGCCCTTTCGCAGCAGCAGGATGCCCATGTTGACCCAGGCGTCCACCATGTCGGGTTGGAGCTGCGTGGCGTGCCGGAAGTCGTCCAGGGCATCGCCGAGCCGGTGCAGACTGAGGTGGGCCAGCGCGCGCTGGAAGTAGGCCGGTGCGAAGCCGGGCGACGCCGAAATGAAGTGATCGAAATCCGCGCACGCCAGTGCCGGCTCGGTCAATCCCATCAGGACCAGACCGCGTTGGAAGTACCAGTCGCCGTGTCCCGGTGCGTGCGCGACGGCGGCATCCAGCACCTCCCGCGCGGCGGCAAGGTTGCCCGCCTGGTAGTGCACGCCGGCCAGTTCGCTGGCGACGGGAGCCCCCGCTTCCAGGCACAGGCGGTAGAGCCGGATCGCGTCACCGGTCTGGCCCTGTTGCAACGCCGCGCGCGCCCGGGAAATCAGTTCTTCGATGGAGGAATGTTCGTTCGTCATCTCGTGGATACCGGCTGGACCCTGCCATGAGGAGGGAATGGTCCGTCAGGCGAGAATGCCTTTCTCCCGGAGCATCCGCTCACAGGTCGCTTCTATTCCTGCTGCCGAACGCCTCGCGTCGAACAGGACGCCTTCCCGCACGGCGGTCGCGACGCGATGACGCAGCGCTTCCAGTTCGTCGGGATGGTTCGCGAGCCAGGCGGCCCGTTCCACGTACTCGGTGGTATCCGCCACCACGAGTTCTTCCAGCCCGAGGGCCCGGTTGATACTGACGCCGAGACGCGAGGGAGGGGTCCGCCCGGCGCGGCAGAGCACCGGCAGCCCGCTGGCAACCGCATCCAGTGTGGTGGCGCCACCTTGATAGCGGAAGGCGTCGAGCATCAGGTCGCAGCTCGCCGCCCGGTCGGCCTGGTCTTCCGGCGCAAGGGCGTCGACCACCATGAGCCTGGATGGATCGCCGCCCATGGCGCCCCAGTGACTGAGAAAACCCGGCCGGGCTGCAGAGGGCAGATACACCATCAGCGTGGCCCGGGGCGCGAGCCGGAGGATCTCGACCCACGCCGCCGCCAACGCTGCGTCCAGCTTGTAGCTGTTGTTGAAGCTGGCAAGAACCACGCTTCCCTCCGCCGGCAGGCCGAAACGTTCGCGTTGTCTGCGACCGCCAACCCGCGGGGGAGGAGGGAATACGCTTACTGGAAGGCGGACGACACGGTCGTCGAAGGGCCAGGCGTATGCTGACGGTTGTACATGCTCATCAAGCAGGATGGCGTCCAGCCAGGGCGCTTGCTGGGCATGAAGGAAGCCAAGCCAGCCGAGTTGCAGGGCTGCGGGCCGGGACGCCAGGATTTCCAGGCGTGCGCCCGTGGTAGGTCCGTTCAGATCGATCAGTACATGGATGCCGTCCTGCCGGATACGCTCGACGACGCCAGCGACGCCCAGATCCCCGCACTCCACGTACACATCGCTGCTTTCGCGGATCCGCGACGCCACTGCATCATCGTGCCGGCGGAGGGAATAGACGAAGACCTCGAATCGTTCCCGCTCATGGAAGCGGAACACATCGCCTACCAGCTGCCCCACGGCGTGCATGCCCAGGTCCGCGGAGAGATAGCCGATCCGGATCCTGCCGCTGGCTGGAATGGGTTCAGGCGTTGCAGGCGCCAGTCGGACCAGTGCAGCCGCGCGCGCGGAAACAGCCTCCATGTAGTTGTCCAGGGCGGCGCGGACCAATGCGCTCTCCAGCGGGAGATAAGTGAGCGGGAACGCCTCGAGAACGGGCTCGCGTGGAATGCCATCGGCGACCACGCGCCGGAACCGCTCAAGCGTTTCGTGTTCGCTCGAGAACTCGCAGAGCCGCGCTTCGGTCTGTGCCAGGCGAAGAAGAATGTCCGGACGGTCGGGATAGATGCGGCACGCCTGCTGGTAGCCACTGCGTGCGAGCTCCAGGTTGCCCGCCTGCTCGGCGCACATCGCGATGTTGTAGATCTCTCCCGGCTGTTCGGCCGAGGCCCTGGTATAGGCGTGGATAGCTTCTTCCCAGCGCTGTTGCTGATGCAGGCTTTCCCCCAGGTAATGCCAGGCTTCGCCGAATCCGGGAGCAAGCGAAAGCGCGCGCCGCAGCGCCATCTCCGCGCGTGGATACTCGCCCGCCCGGACGTCGATGCTCCCCTTCAGCATCCAGGCCATCGCGTCATGCGGCAAACGCCGGGTGGCTTCGTCTGCCGCCTGCATCGCGTCTTCGACGGCGCCGCCCGCTCGCAGGCATGCGGCCAGCGCGAGCAGCACCTGGGCATCGCCGGGCGCGAGGCGACGGACATCCGTCAGCATCTTCGCCGCATCCTGGGCACGCCCCGTATGCATGAGCAGGAGCGCGTAGTCGAACATGAGCGCGGCATTTGCCGGATCCGCCACGAGGGCGCGCTCGTAATGGACGCCTGCGGTGACGGTATCCCCGGCCGCGTGCGAACGGCGCGCTTGCTCGGCGTCCGTCATGGCGAGACGACGAGGGTCCAGCCCATGCGGCTGCCAGCGACCTGGTCGAGGGGACTCAGGAGGGATGATGCATAACCTGCCGCAATGCACTGTCCATGCAGGCCCTCGAGTTCCCGCAGGTCCATGATGGCGCCGGAGAGGTGTTGCAGTCGCGTGCGTTCGTTTTCCAGGTCATCGCGTGCATTCGCAAGATATTGCAGCGCGTGCCATGGCGAACCTTGCGCCTGTTCCAGCGTGGCGTGCAGGTACTGGAATGCCTTGCGCAGGATCGCTGCCTCGGGAAGCGCCGAGGCGGCGGCTACAAGCCGGGTGGACGCCGACTGGAAGGCGTGCTGGATCTGCACAGTGCCTTGGCTCGAAGGCGGCGACCCGGCCAGGCTCGAAACCCACTGGTGCGCCAGGTCGAGGATCCTGGTTTCGTCGAACAAGAGGGCGCACGCTTCATGTTGCTGGCGCAGCGTCATGGAAATCAGCGAGTCCGAGCTGTGCAGCAGGAAAGCCGCCGTGCCCGTGTGCCCGATGATCCGGAAAATCTCCTGCAGCGCTGGTTCGCGCGTGCGTGAATATTCAAAGGCGTATTGGGACGTGGCGAGCGCGACACTGCCCGCTTCGAAAGGCAGGTCCTCCATGCGCGTGCGGGCATGGAAGGTGATCCCGTCGAATGACATCGTGCCGGATGCCCAGCGCGGAGGGTCGATATCCGCCGCATCCACCCCATGGATGTCGAAGTCGATGCCGCGCTTCGCGGCATGCTGCTTGGCGAGCAGGGCCAATGCGCCGTTGCCGGTGCCGATGTCCACCACCCGCTGCCTTGCACGGAGGCCGTTGAAGCGGGCATTCCAGAATGCCGCGATTTCGCCATCGTAGTTGCCTTCGATGGCGGTGGAACAGGAGTGCAGCACGCCGGCGCGCCAGAGCCTGCTCCATGCATCGCTTTCAAGAGGTGCGGGTCCAGTGGGCATGGCCTGTTCGTGGTTCACGGTGCGGGCACGTTCTTCCAGCGGCACCAGGAATTCAGTGCAACGACGATCCGGGGACGCTCACCGGTGTAGGGGAACACTTCGTGCAGCAGGTAGGAAGGGAAGGCGATCATCTGGCCGGGCTTGTGGTTCAGCTGCCACGGGCCGATCCGATAGGGGGTCTGCATGCGTTCGATGGAGGGGTCGCGGTACATGTCGCAACCGGTCCGGGGATCGTGGAATCGCACGGCACCGCTTTCCGGGGCACTCGTATCGCCAGGATCGACGCAGTAGATGGCGGACCAGCTGGCGTTGGGATGGTTGTGCAGGCTCTGGAACCCGCCCTTCCGCGTGACATGGAACCAGGAGTGCATGTCCAGGTTGATGTTGGCCATGTCTTCGTCAGACAGCTGGTTGATGCCCTGGATGAAGGTCTGCAGTGACGCACGCAGGAAACCGAAAAGTTCCTGGATGGGTCTCTCCGGGCGTTGGTGCAGGAAAAAGTGGCTCTCGAAGATGCCGTACTGGGTGTCCCGGCGTATCGGGTCGCGATGTTTGTCGCCCTGGCTTTCCAGTCGCAGGAACAACGACGCCAGTTCAGCGTTGAGCCGTGAAGCGTCGGCGATCTGGCATTGCAGCATCGGCACTGCGTAAAGCGGGAAGACCTGCGCCTGAATCTCGTTGCTTGCCATGCGGGCATCCCATCGTGCGATCCGCGAATGATGCCACGCCACCATCATGTCGGAAGGCGTGGCCCTGAAAGCACGATGCCCCCTTCCGGGGGCATCGTGTGGACCCGATGGATTGGGTCCGGTTCACAGTCTCTGATCAGATCAGAAGTTCTGCTCGTACTTCATGTACATCATGCGGCCGTACATGTTGTACAGGGTGTTGCTGTAGAACGGGAAGCCGAACAACGCATTGTTGATGGGCGCATCCTTGTTGGTGACGTTACGCGCACCGACCGAGATCTTCGCCTTCCACGGCAGGCTCACACCTGCTTGGACATCGAACGTGGTCCACGACGGCAGCGTCGTTGCTGCGGTGCCGTTGGAGCTCGATCCGATGTAGTTGGTGATCACGCCGAAGTTGTAGATGCCGCCGGTCCAGTTGAGGGCCAGTTGTCCACGATCTTCCGGGAACGTTGCCGTGCCGGCGCGTTCGATGGTGCCAGCCGCGATCGGGGTGAAGTCGTACTCGAGCTGATGCGACCACGCCAGCTTGGTATTGAACGTACCCAGGCTGTCGGTCTGGAAGCGCCAGCTGGCCTCGAAGTCCAGACCCCGTGCCGTCTGCAACGCACCATTGTCGGTCGGCAGCAGGATCAGGTTCGGAGCGCCCGGCAATACGGTGCCATTGGGGGCAGTGATCGGAGCGCCACGGGTGACGCCGTAGCCCGGCACACCGGCATCGCCGTTGCGGAAGGCCAGTGCGCGCGGCACGGTGCCGATCACGTTCTCCAGTTCGACGTCGTAGTAGTCCAGCGCGAACGACAGGTCGGCGGTCGGGCTCCACACCACGCCCAGGCCCCAGTTGGTGGATTCTTCAGGGGTCAGGTTCGGGTTGGACGAAACCAGCCAGGTGTACTGACCCGACGAGGTGCACGGATTCACCGGGTACGGCTGGTAAGTGGCATCTCCGGTCGCGGTGCGGACGGCCGTCAGCGCAGCGCAGGCCAGCTCGTCACCACCAGCGTGCGGCGGGCTGAGCGTGTTGACAGGCGGGCTGTTCAGGTTGGTGCTGGAGCTGTCGCCGTACATGTCGACCAGGGTCGGTGCACGGAAGCCCTTGCCCCAGGTGCCACGGAACAGCAGTTCGTCCAGCGGACGGAATTCCAGCGACACGCGCGGCGAGAACTTGCTGCCCAGGTCGTTGTAGCTGTCATAACGGCCGGCCAGGGTCACGTCCAGGGACTCGAAGATCGGGAACAGCGCTTCGAAATAGGCCGCGTAGTAGGAACGCTCGCCTTCGCCGCCCGCACCCGCCGAGCCGAACACGTTGCGTGCGGCGCTCTGGGCATCGTAGGTCTGGGTGAAGCGGTCATCGCGGTACTCGAAGCCCGTCACGAAGCCCACCGCACCGGCCGGCATCTCGAACAGGTCGAAGCTGATATGGCCGTCGCCCGTGACCGAGCGCATCTGCGATTCCACGAACACGGTGTGGCCGATACGGCCGGCGTTGGCGGCGACGCTTGCATGGGTCGGATCGAAGGGGTTGAAGGAACCCGAGTCGATCAACTGCTGCAGTGTGCTGCCGATGCCGTAGTTGTAGTTGACACTGTTCTGCGAATTGAGGCCGTGGCCCAGGCTGACTTCCCAGTCGGCGCCGCCGAACCACTCATTGCTGCCATTCAGGCCGACCATGTACTCGCGCTGCTTGTCCTGGCGGATCGAGTCGCGCGTACCCAGCGGGGTGAAGCGGTAGTAAAGCGTGCCGGCTTCGCCGAATGGGTTGAACGGGTTGGTGGCCGAGATGGTGGGCAGCAGGCCGGGACCGCGGCCGCCATTGTCGACCGGCGCCGAGGCGTAGACGCCGAGGCTGCGGGTTTCCGAGTTCAATGCGCGGAAGAAGAACTGCGTGGACTCGGTCAGGTTGTAGTTGCCGTTGACGAACAGGGCATTGCGACGCAGCGACGATTCGTTGGCCGAGGTGGAACCGTGGTCGAAGGCGCAGCGGGTCGCGCTGATGCGGATGCTGTTTTCGAACTGATCACAGTTGGCAACACTCTGCAGGCCTGCACCGCCCAGGAAGGTGGCCGAAGAGTTGTACGGGCTAAGGCCCGCAGTCCACAGCGCGGCGGGAATCTTGTCGCGGATGTCACGGTTGAACATCATGTCGCGCTGCTGGTGGTCCAGCACGAAGGTGACGTTGCCGCGGTCGGACGAGATGCCACCCGAGACGCTGAGGGTGTTGCCATCAGGGCCGGCTTCGGACGAGGTCTCGTAGCTGGCGGTGACGTTCATGCCCTCATAATCCTTGCGCAGGATGATGTTGACCACGCCGCCGATCGCGTCGGAACCGTACACGGCGCCGGCGCCTTCGCGCAGGATCTCGATGCGCTCGACCGCCGAGGTCGGGATCATGTTGATGTTGGCAGCACCGCCGGCCAGGGCGCCGGAGTTGGTCATGCGACGGCCGTCGATCAGGACCAGCGTGTAGGCCGAGCCCAGGCCGCGCAGGTTGATGGTGGCCTGCGAACCCGTGGCCGAGCCCGAAGATTCGCGCGTGGAGCCGAACGAGTTGTAGACGTTGTTGCGCAGGAAGTCGGAGACCGACAGTTCGCCCGCCGCTTCGATGTCCGCACGGGTGATCGTGGTGATCGGGGCCGCTGTCTCGATATCGGTGCGCTTGATGCGCGAACCCGTCACTTCGATGCGATTGAGGGTGGTGGTTTGATCGCTGCTGGCTTCCTGAGCGAAGGCAGCGCCCACGCCCGTGGCCGATACAGCACCGACCGCGAGCGCGAACGAAATCGCGTCACGAAGCTTCGTGGTTTTGCAGTTCATTTGTCTCTCTCTCCCGTAAGGGGTATCCCAAGGTGTCCCTCGAGGCGGTCAAAAAGGTGACCACGAAACGAGGGGGTGACCGGATACTAGTCGGCTTTTAACGGGAATTAAACCCGCGTGAAGATTGAGAGGGGGGAGACGTAAGTTTTGTTACGTTTTTGTGAGATGGCGCACACAATTCAGCCTCCACGCGTGCCCGGATGGGGTGGGAGAGGGCAGGTCAGGGTGGTCCATTCACGGGAGCACGGCCATGCCGCCTCGGCTTGAGGCGCGCCATGGAAGGCGATGACGGCTTAGAGGTCCTGCTCGTATCGGACGTAAGGCACGGTGCCTTCGTCGGCGTTGTCGTTGGTCAGCGAGAACGGATTCTTGCCGCGGGTGACGACGTTTTCGGCGCCCACGGTGAGCTGCCCGCTCCACGGAGTGCGCCAGGTCAGGCCCAGTCCCAGGCCCTCGAACTTGCCGGGTTGGCCAGGCACGTCGATGACGCGGCCGATGATGTTTGCGCTGAAGGGGCCGTAGCCGCCGCCAACGGTAAGGCTGCGGCTGTTCCATCGCTCGGCGAACGCGGGCACGTCGGAAGCAGGCACCAGCGTGGCCTTGGCGACTGCGCCGCCGATGGATACGAAGCCTTCGCGACCGATGTTCTTCTGTCCGAACACGGCCAGATCGTTCTGTTCGACGCGGCCCGTGCTACGGCCGGACGACAGCCATGCCGGCAGCGTGTCACGGCCAGTACCGGCCGAGAGGCCGAGCTTGCCGCCCGGACGGCTGAGCACGGCGGACGCGCTGATACGCTGGCTGGAGGTCGCTTCGTCCTCGTCATCCAGTGTCGCCAGCATGCAGTGGCTCGCCAGATTGCCGATGTTGCCGACCACACCGGCCTTGCGGTTGCAGACCAGCCCCAGCGCATCACCACTTTCCAGGCCGAACGCCGTGGTCAGTGAATTGCGGCCCATGCGCCAGCGGGCGCCGGCCTCGGCCTGGCCGGTCGGTTCCAGCAACAGGACGGCCTCAACCTTGCCATCGTTGTTCCAGATGGGCAGGGCGGTGGCCTGGGTATCGGCGGCCGGCTTGCGCGTGCTCTTCTGCGCATGCGCATCCACCGCCACGCCGGAGGCGAGCAGCAGGGCAAGCGACAGTGGCAGGCTACGCAGATTCATGGCTCGCTTCAGACTCCTAGGACGACCTGGAGTTCCCCTCCCGAAGGGGAACCGATGCTATGTCTTTTATGTTTCCTTAACAAGTCCCCGGGGCGCCCGGCTGATGACCGGACTACTGCAGGCGGTGCGGCGCCCCGGCTTTGACCGGGTGCGGGCTGAAAAGTTCCGCGATCTCCGAGGGCGTGAACCGATACTGCTGCCCACAGAACTCGCAACGGACTTCAGCCACCCCGTCGGCCAGTGCGGCCGTCGCCTCTTCCTCCCCCAACGACTGCAGCATGCTCTCAACCCGCTCGCGTGAACAAGAGCATCCGAACCGAACTGGGCGTTCGGTCAGTATTTGCGGTGCTTCCTCGTGGAACAGGCGATGCAGCAGGTCCCGGGTGGGCACCGCCAGCAGTTCGGTTTCGCCCAGGGTGTCGAACAGGGCACCCGCCCGGTTCCAACCGTCGACGTCGCCTTCGTCGCCCGGCAGCTTCTGCAGCATCAGGCCGCAGGCCCGCTCGCCGTCAGCGGCCAGCAGCAATCGCGTGGGCAACTGTTCGGACTGGCGGAAGTAGTCCTCGAAGGCCTCGGCCAGGCGGCTGGCTTGAAGTCCGACCAGACTCTGGTAGCGCTGGGGCTCGCGGGGGTCCAGACCGGGATTTTCGATGGTGATGGCGAGCAGGGCGTCGTCGCCCAGGTCGCGCAGATCGCGCGGGGCATCCTGTTCTTCCGGGATCTGGACGATGCCGCGTACGGTGCCAGCCGCCGTGCACTCCGCGAACAGGGTGCGCAGGGCGCCGCTGCTGCGGAGTTGGATGGACAACCGCCCATCCACCTTGGTGTGACCGGTGAACAGCACCGCCGCAGCGCTGGATTCACCCAGCAGTTCGCGGGCGGCCGGAGGATATACGTCCTGTCCAGCCACGGCCTGCCATGTATCGTCCAGGCGCACGGCCACGCCACGGACGCCGGCAGCGGGGAGCAGGAATCGGGTCAGGGTATCGGCGGTGGCGTCGGGGGTCACGGGAGATCCATACATGGGAAGTGCGGTCGGGCGGAGCGTCTCGGCATAATGCGCCGTACGAATCCGCCAAGGGAAACGCCACGATGGGGGCAACCATGACCATCCTCAAGTTCGGGATGGCCCGATGAATGTGCCGACGGCCGCCAAGGCGCGGCGCCCACGTCGCTGGTTCCGCTGGCTGCTCGCGCTGCCGTTCCTGTTCGCAGCCGCCAGCATCCTGCAGGTCACCGTGCTGAGGTTCGTCGATCCGCCGTTCACCGCGTTCATGGCGGCCCGGATGTTCGAAGCCTGGGGGCAGGGGGAATGGGGCTTCCGCATTGCCTACGACTGGCGTGACATGGAACGCATTGCCCCCAGCCTGCCGGTGTCGATGGTGGCGGCGGAAGACCAGAACTTCGCAAGCCACCACGGGTTCGACCTGGCTGCCATCGAGAAGGCCCGCGCACATAACCGCAAGATGGTCGAGCGTGCCGAAAAGCGCGGCCGGCCGGTAACGCGGCTGCGTGGCGCCAGCACCATCAGCCAGCAGGTCGCCAAGAACGTGTTCCTGTGGCAAGGCCGCCATGCCGTCACGCGCTGGGCGCGGAAGGGGCTGGAGGCCTGGTACACGGTGTTGATTGAAATCCTGTGGCCGAAACATCGCATCCTGGAGGTGTACGCCAACGTAGCGGAATTCGGTGACGGGGTGTACGGAGGCCAGGCAGCGGCGCGGCGTTACTGGGGCAAGGATGCGGCGCACCTGACCCCGGCCGAAAGCGCACGTCTGGCCGCGGTGTTGCCGGCGCCGCGCCGCTACAGCGCGCAGAAGCCCGGCCCCTACGTGCAGCGCCAGGCACGACGCATACAGCGGCAGGTCGGCCAGATCGGCGGGACGGCCTATCTGGAGACGTTGCGATGAGCGCTGTGGGCATATGGCAGGTCACCGTGGTGGTGGCTGCCTATAACGAAGCGCAATCGCTGCCACTGCTGCATCCACGTATCGTGGCGGCGTTGGATGCGATGCCGGAGGTACAGGGGCGCGTGCTGTACGTGGACGACGGCAGCCGGGATGCCACGTGGCCGGTGCTGCGCGCCCTGGCCGCAGCGGATTCCCGGGTCTCGGTGCTGCGGCTTTCACGCAACTTCGGCAAAGAAGCGGCGCTGACGGCGGGACTGGATCGGGTGGAAACCGGTGCGGCCCTGATCCTGGACGCCGATGGCCAGGACCCTCCGGAGCTGATTGGCGAATTCGTACGCCAGTGGCAGGCCGGTTACGACAACGTGCACGGTACGCGGATCGCGCGCGATGGTGAGGGCTGGCTGAAGCGCGCCACGGCGCATGCGTTCTACCGCGTGATCGGCCGTTTGTCGAAAACCCCCATCCCTGCCGACACGGGAGACTTCCGGCTGCTGTCGCCGCGTGCGCTTGCCGCGTTGCGCGAACTGCGGGAGCGGCACCGTTTCATGAAGGGGTTGTTCGGCTGGGTCGGATTCAACCAGGTGGCAGTGCCCTACCATCGCGAAGCACGCGTGGCCGGCAGCAGCAGCTTCGGTTTCTGGAAGCTGTGGAACTTCGCGCTGGAGGGCATCACCAGTTTCACCACGGCGCCGTTGAGGGTCGCGACCTACATCGGCGTGCTCACGGCACTGTTGGCGTTCGCGTTCGCCATCTACATCGTGACCAAGGCGTTCCTGTTCGGGGATCCGGTCGCGGGCTGGCCGACCATGATGGTGGTCATCCTGTTCCTTGGCGGCACGCAGCTGGTGGCGCTGGGACTGATCGGCGAATACCTGGGCCGTCTGTACGAGGAATCCAAGCAGCGTCCGCTGTACCTGGTCGACGCGTGGCAACCGGCGGTGGCAGGAGTATCCTTGCCCGTGCCAGATCGACCCGCTCCCCATTCCGGAGATCGCCATGCGCACGGTTCGTCAGTTGCTGGGGTCCAAGACCCCTGAAGTCTTTTCGGTTTCTCCCGATGCCTCCGTCCTCGATGCCATCAAGCTGATGGCGGAGAAGGGCGTGGGCGCGGTGCTCGCCATGCAGGGCGCGCGACTCTGCGGCATCGTGTCCGAGCGCGACTATGCGCGCAAGGTGGTGTTGCAGGGACGGTCTTCATCCAACACGCCGGTGCGCGACATCATGACGGCCAGGGTGGTGACGGTGCGTCCCGACGACAGTGTCGACCACTGCATGCAGATCGTCACCGAGCATCGTATCCGTCATCTGCCGGTGGTGGAGGGCGAGGCGATCGTCGGCGTGATTTCCATCGGTGACCTGGTCAAGGCCGTGATCGAGGACCAGCAGGTCGAACTGGACCAGTTGCAGCGCTACATCGCCAGCTGAGGCCGACCCCACTACTTCGCGTACTGCCCGCCGCAACCACTGTCTTCACCGGGACCCACTTCGATCGTCGCCAGCAGCGCGGCCGGCGGTGCGATGCTGCCCAATGCGAGCGCGGTGGCGCCGCGCAGGCCGAGTCGCTTGAAGTCGGGACGGAACGACGGGTCCTTGAACGTGCCACCCACCACCAGCGGTGAGCGAAGCGCCAGGATGCTGCGGTCCTTCGGCCTTGGACGCAGCTCCAAGTCCAGCGTTTCGTCTTTCAGGCTGATCTCGCCCTTGCCGACGATGAGCGTATCGGTCGTGTCGAACGCGAGCGCACGTGCCTGCATCACGCCGCCCTTGACGGCGAAGTCGCCGAATGCGCAGCGGACGGGCACGGTGCGGTCTTTCGTCAACAGGAATTTCAATGCCTCGGCGATATCGAGGCCCGCCAGTTCCATCAACAGGTTGCTGATCTGGCCACGTCCCATGCCGATGGCGAGGTCGCCGTCAGCGGTCCCCAGGATCCCCGCGATCGAGTTGCCCGTGCCCGCCAGCGTCATGTCGCCACCGATGCGGCCGATGGCGGTCTGCGTCAGTTCGGCGCGCGGGAACAACTCGCCCAGGTCGAGCCGGCGCGCGGAAACCGTCGCCCGGGTGCGGATAGTGTCGCTGCGTGCATCCATGCGGATCTGCGAACGGATGTCGCCCTGCGCGACGCCGAAGTTCAGCGGCTCCAGGCGCAACAGGCCGCCTTCGAGCAGCAGGTGTGCATCCATGTCATCGAGGGGCAGGCCCGGGGCATTGATGCGTTGGGCCTTCCATCGCACGTCGGCGTCCATCGCGCGCAGCTTCGCGAGGTTGTAGGGCGTGTCGGGGAGCATCCGGGCGTTGGCGGCCAGTGCGGCGGCCTCCGCACGTTGTTGGGCGTTGGCGGCTTCGCTGCCACCGGTCTGTGGCGGTGCACCCACGAAACCTGCCAGGTCGTCGAAGTCGAGCCGCTTCGACGCGAGGTTTGCCTTCAGGAGAGGACGTTCGCGGCCGACCGTCACGCTGGCGGAGCCACCCAGGTCGCTGTCGCCGACGACGCCGGTGAATCCATCGTAGTTCCAGGTGTTGCCGTCGCGGGTGAAGCGGCCATCGAGGCGATAGGGCGGTGTGGGTGGCGTGGCCACGCCGATCAGCGGGAACAGGTCTTCCAGGTTCTGCCCCGCGAGCATGAGCTTGAGGTCGAAGTCGCGCAGGCGGAACGGATCCAGCAGTGTCCCGCGTGCGTGCGCCCGGGTAGCGCCGGCAGTGGCGCGGAGATCGATACGGTAAGGCTTGTCGGTCTCCCGCAGCGCCAGAGGCGAGGCCACTTGGCCGGCGAGGGTGAACCGGTTTCCGGACCACCGGCCCTTGCCTTCGATAGCGACCGGGGGCGAATCCGCAGGCGTCGCGCCCGGCGTGCTTGCCAGCCGGACGTCAACCTCCGTCCTGCGTGCCGGGTCGAGAAACAGCAGGCGTCCGTCGTCGATCCAGAGCGCCCGATAGATGATGCGGCTTTCGCCATCGCGGTCGCCGAACACCCAGTTGCCCTCGCGGTCGGGCCCGGTTTCGAGCCGGAGGTGCGGCTTTGTCAGCCGGATGTTCGTGATGCGTGTTTCCCGCTTGAACAGGAGCGGCCAGATTTCCACGCTCAGTTCTGCGCGGTCTGCGGAGGCCATCACGGGGACCTTCGACCAGGGTGCATTGCCGAAGCTCAGGGTGTCCGCGCGGAGCGTCGTCACGCGCCCGAGGTCGACGTCCAGATCGCCCGCAATCTCGAAACTGCGCCCGGTCTGCCACGTGACGATGCGTTCGATGGGGCCGCGAAGCCAGTTCCACTGGAAGAGCAGCGCCAGCACCACCAGGCACGCGGCCAGCGCGCCCAGCACCATCGCGCGGGTGCGCGTCAACGTGCGTAGAGCGAAACGGCTGCGTGGGGATGGCGCTTCGTCCATGGCCCCATCGTCCCGCGCCGCGTGTTCATGCGTTGCGAAGTGCGTGCCCGCCGTTCATGTGCGGGACACGAACGTCGAGGGCCGGTTCAGGGCGCCAGGCGCGGCTGCAGCACCTGCTGGGTGACCGCCACGAAGTGGCAGACGCTGCCCGCAATCACGAAAAGATGCCAGATGGCGTGCGAATAGCGGATCGATTCGCGGTGATAGAAGAAGGTGCCCAAGGTATAGAACAGTCCGCCAACCAGCATCCATCCCAGCGTCCACGGATCGACGGAGGTCAGCAGCGGCTTGATCGCCACGACTACCAGCCAGCCCATCGCGATGTAGATGATGGTGGAGAGCAGCTTGAAGCGGCCGGTGTAGAAGAGTTTGAAGATCACCCCGGCGAGGGCGAGGGTCCAGATGGCCGTGAACAGCCCCCAACCCCACGGGCCCCGCAGCCCGATCAGGGTGAACGGGGTGTAGGTGCCTGCGATCAGCAGGTAGATCGCGCAGTGGTCGAAAACCTTCAGCCGTCCCTTCGCCACCGGGTGCTGGATGGCGTGGTACAGCGTGGAGGCCGTGTAAAGCAGGAGCAGCGTAACGCCGAACACGATGGAGGCGCCCAGCTGCCAGCCATCGCCGTGGATGGCCGCCAGCGTGATCAACACCGCGCCGCCCGCGAGTGCGGCGACGGCACCCAGGCCATGCGTCAGTGCGCTCGCGATCTCGTCGCGGATATCGACCAGGTGATCCGCCCGCTTGCGGGCGCGCAGGGACTTGAGCGGGGAGGAATCGGACATGACGCAACGTTACCGCAACGCAGCACGCGATGCATGGCGCGACTGCGGGCGGTCAGCGCAGGGAAAGGCTTCCGGGGGCGAGGCGGACAACGCAAGCGACATTGATGAACCTGCACGTCCGTCGACGTCGATCATCCCAGGTCCACGCTGTGCGCGTGCTCGCGCGTGGCCAGGAATGCCACGTCCGGCGCGCGTTCCTGCGCCAGTTGCAGGTTCACCCGCGTCGGCGCCAGGTAGACCAGCTGGCCCGCGGCATCCAGCGACAGGTTCATGGCGTTCTTGTCGCGGAACTCTTCCAGCTTCTTCGCGTTGTCGCAGCGGATCCAGCGGGCCGTGGCCACGCTGACGTTCTCGAATGACGCGTCCACGCCGTACTCGTCCTTCAGGCGGTAGGCGACCACGTCGAACTGCAGCACGCCCACCGCGCCCAGGATCAGGTCGTTGCTCATCAGCGGGCGGAAGAACTGGGTGGCGCCTTCCTCACTCAACTGCGCCAGGCCCTTCTGCAGCTGCTTGAGCTTCAGCGGGTCGCGCAGTCGGGCGCGGCGGAACAGTTCCGGTGCGAAGTTCGGTATACCGGTGAACGACAGCGCCTCGCCTTCGGTGAAGGTATCGCCGATGGAGATGGTGCCGTGGTTGTGGATGCCGATCACGTCGCCGGGATACGCCTCGGCGGCGATTTCGCGGTCGCTGGCCATGAAGGTCAGCGCGTTCGCCAGCTTCATCTCCTTGCCGCTGCGCACATGGAAGGTCTTCATGCCGGCCTCGAAGCGCCCCGAACACACGCGCATGAACGCCACGCGGTCGCGGTGCTGCGGGTCCATGTTGGCCTGGATCTTGAACACGAAGCCGGTGAGCCTGTTCTCGTCGGGCTGCACTTCGCGGCCGGTGGTCTCGCGGGGCTGCGGCGACGGTGCGTGCTCGACGAAGAAATCCAGCAGCGGCTGCACGCCGAAGTTGTTGACGCCCGAGCCGAAGAACACCGGCGTCTGCTTGCCGTCCAGGTAGGCCTGCTTGTCGAACGGATGGCTGGCGCCCTGCACCAGTTCCAGTTCATCGCGCAGCGAGGCCAGCATCTCGCTGCCGATGCGCGCTTCCAGCTGCGGGTCGTCCAGCGAGGCGAAGATGGTGGAATCCTGACGGGTGAAATTGCGGCCCGGTTCGTACAGGTGCACTTCGCCGGTCAGCAGGTGCACCACGCCCTTCAGGCGCTGGCCCATGCCGATCGGCCAGGTCACCGGCGCGCACTGGATGCCGAGCACGCTTTCCACTTCGTCCAGCAGGTCGATCGGGTCCTTGCCCTCGCGGTCCAGCTTGTTGATGAAGGTCATGATGGGCGTG
>NZ_CAMPJD010000057.1 GCF_946886695.1 uncultured Pseudoxanthomonas sp.
GCTGTCTTCCCGTGCCCGCCGCTCCCTTGCCACCCCCGCCATGGGGGGGCGTCTGCGTACCGCCATCTGCATCGCCCTGGCCTGCACGGCGGGCACGGCGATCGCTGCGCCGCAGGACGCGCTGCCTGCCGTCCAGGCGGCCGCTGATGTCTCCGCGACAGCGACCGAGCTCGATGCGGTGATGGTCGTCGGTCAGCGCGCCAGTCGCGTCAGCAACGGTGCCACCAACCTCGACCTCGCGATCAAGGAGACGCCACAGTCGATCAGCGTGGTAAGCAACGAGCAGATGGCGCAGTTCGGTACCGACAGCCTCAACGAAGCGTTGCGCATGGCGACCGGCATCCAGGTGGAGGAATGGGAAACGAACCGTACCAACTTCACCGCGCGCGGCTTCGACATCGCCAATACCCAGATCGATGGTGTCGGTCTGCCCAATAGCTGGGGCATCGTCACTGGCGCGCAGGACACCTTCGGCTACGAGAAGCTGGAGGTGATCCGTGGCGCCAACGGCTTGCTGACCGGCGTGGGCAATGCCGCCGGTACGATCAACTACGTGCGCAAGCGCCCCACCAACGAGCCGCAGGGCAGTGTCGGGATCAGCCATGGCTCCTGGGGCACGACGCGGGCGGAGGTCGATTACTCCACGCCGTTCACCGAGAACGGCACGTGGGCCGGACGGGTGGTGGCCGCGCACGAAGAAGGCGATTCCTGGCTGCGCGGCAAGGACGACACGCGCGACTTCCTCTATGGCGTAGTGGACGGCCAGATCGGCGAGAACGGCACGCTGACGCTGGGGTATTCCTGGCAGGAAGGAAAGACCAACGGCAACATGTGGGGCGCGCTCGGCTTCATGTACAGCGACGGCACGCAGGCCGAATGGGATCGCGGAGCCTCGACCACCCAGGACTGGACGTACTGGGACACGACCACCAAGACCGGTTTCATCGAGTACACCCACCAGTTGGGTGCAGACTGGCAGATGAAGCTGTCCTACAACCATCGCGATATCCGCAACGACGACAAGCTGTTCTACGCCACTGATCTCGCGGCCACTGGCCTGGAGCCGGGTACCAATCTGGGGCTGTATGGTTATCCGTGGGGCGGCGCCGACAAGTTCACTGCCGACCTGGGCTCGGCGACGCTCAATGGTCACTTCCCCATGTTCGGCCGCGATCAGGAAGTCATGCTTGGCGTGAGCTGGTCCAAGAGCGAAAGCGTCAGCAGCCAGTACGCGGGCGCCATGTGCGGCACCGAACTTTGCGGTTACATCGAGATGCCCGGCTTTCCGTGGGCGGGTGACGTGATCCCCGAGCCGGTGTGGGGCGATCTGTCGGTCTACAGCACGCTGGATGAGCGGCTCAAGCGCGCCTACGGCGCGACCCGACTGTCGCTGACGGACAGACTGAAGGCCGTGGTCGGATTCAACTATGCCGAGTACCACCGCGAAGGCGTCAATTACGGCGTGGTATTCGATCAGACCGAGAGCCAGACCAGCCCATACGCGGGCCTGACCTTCGACTTCACGCCCAACGTGCTGGGCTACGTCAGCTATTCGGACATCTACCAGCCGCAGAGCCAGTCGGACGCGGAAGGCCGTTACCTGGATCCGACCAAGGGATCGAACTACGAGTTGGGTGTGAAAGCCGATTGGCTGGACAAGCGCCTGCTGACCACGCTGGCCGTGTTCCGGGCCGAGCAGGATGGTCTGGCAACCGGTGCCGGTTACAACGACCTTGGCCAGTTCTACTACGAAGGCGTGGACGTCGAGTCCAAGGGCGTCGAATTCGAAGCCACCGGCAAGCTGAGCGACAACGTCGACATGGTGTTTGGCTATACCGCGCTGAAGCTGACCGGGCAGGATGGAGACGATACCTATCGCTGGGTGCCACGCCGGACGGCCAACCTGTTGCTGAGCGCGCGCCTGCCGACCTACACGGCACTGTCCGTCGGCATTGGCGGGCGCTGGCAGAGCGGCATTTCGAACGTGGAATCCAGCGGCTTCACGGTTCGCCAGGACAGCTACGCGGTGTTCAACGGCTTCGCCGCGTGGGACTTCCTGCCGAACGCCACGCTGCGGCTCAACGTCAACAACCTCGGCGACGAGAAGTACATCAATACGCTGCGTTACAGCGGTTACTACGGCGCGCCGCGCAACTACACGCTCAGCCTGAACTGGCGGTTCTGAGCCGCCGCTTCCCCGCACCGAGACACGAGCCATCGCCATGTCCCGCACCATCGTCGCTTCCTCCCATGCGCCGCGCCTGCAACTGGCGGCGCGCATCACCGCCGCCGTGTTCGGTGGCTATGCCTTCGCCTGGGGCATCGTCGCCGCTGGCGCCAGCCTGATGTTCGCCGCCGGCATGGATTTCCACGATGCCGAGTTCCTCGCCAGCCTGCTGGGCGTGCTGGCGTTCCTGGTGGCGTTCCTCTGGGCGTTCGCGGCGCGACGGGTGTGGGTGGTGTGGTCGGTACTGGCCGGCGGCGGTGCGTTGCTGGCGGGCACGGGCTCGTTCGTGCAGTCGCTGCTGGTCTGAGGAGGCCGACATGTTCCCGAGCTTCCGTCAGGCCATGGCATGGCTGCATACCTGGTTCGGCCTGGTGCTGGGCTTCGTGCTGATGGCGGCGTTCTTCTTCGGCGCGCTGTCGGTGTTCGATCGCGAGATAGACCGCTGGGCGATCCCGTCCACGCGTTTCGAGCCGCAACCGATGCCTTCGTACGAAAAGGTGCTGCGCCCGGCTTTCGAACGCATGCAGCCGCTGCCCGCAGCCGTGGACGCGATGCGTCCCCGCGTCAACGGCGAGATGCCGGCCCGCTTCGATACCGTGGTCAGCTGGAGCGCCTACACCACCCACCGCGACCCGGTGCTGCAGGTGTTCGCGGGGTACGAAGTGCCGAATGCGAAGGATCCGGAGGAAACCATCTGGGCCGACGGCACCCTCGATCCGCGCGACGGCACGCCCTTGCCCAACGACAGGCTCAAGGTCGGCAGCGGCTTCTTCTATCCCATGCACTACGGTCTGACGCTGGACTGGAAGAACCTGGGCATCTGGATCGTCGGCTTCTCCGCGCTGGTGATGCTGGCCGCGCTGGTCAGCGGCGTGGTGATGCACCGCAAGATATTCCGCGAGTTCTTCACCTTCCGTCCCGACAAGGCGCGCCTGCGCAGCGTGCTGGACCTGCACAACCTGACCGGTGTCGTCGCGCTGCCGTTCCACTTCTTCTTCGCATTCACCGGCCTGCTGATCTTCGCTGCCACGTACTACTTCCCGCTCGGCCACACGCAGCTGCACGGACTGCATGACCTGCACGCGGAAGTGGAAGCGCGCGAGACCGGTCTGCCGCACGAGCGCGCGGGCGTGCCTGCGGGCCTGGCCAATGTCGACGCGATGGTGGCCGATGCGCGGCGCCGCTGGGAGGCGAAGGACAAGGCGGGTGATGTCGGCTTCCTGGTGCTGCAGCACGTGGGCGACGCCAATGGCTACGTCAGCGTCTATCGCGCGGGTACCGACCGTATCGCGCTGGTGGGTGACGGCATCCACTACAAGGCATCGACCGGCGAACTGATCCGCGAGGATCCTGCCGCCACCCCAGTTGGCCGCGTCAGCGAATTCCTCACCGGTCTGCACCTGCAGCACTTCCGCCACTGGTTGCTGCGTTGGTTCTACGTGCTGGGCGGGCTGGCGGGTGCGGTGTGCATCGCGACCGGGTTCGTGTTCTTCGTCGAGAAGCGCAAGCGCCAGCATGCCCAGCGTGGCAGCCAGGGCGCGAGGGTGGTCGATGCCCTGGCCGTCACCACGGTGACGGGCATGGTGTTGGCCGCACTCGGAATACTGGTCGCCAACCGCCTGCTGCCCGAGGACCTGCCGGCACGCGGTGACTGGGAGCGCTACGCCTTCTGGGGAACCTGGGTGCTGGCGTTGCTGCATGCCGGCTGGCGCAGCGCACCGGTCGCGCGCGGGATGGCCAATCCAGCCTGGCGCGAGCAATGCGGGGCGATAGCGGTGCTGGCAGTGGCCGCCGTGTTGCTGAACTGGGTGACGACGGGTGATCACTTGCTGACCACGCTGCGTGCGGGCTATTGGCCTGTCGCGGGCGTTGACCTGTCATTGCTGGTGACCGCCGCCGTGGCGTGCATCGCGGCGCGCATCATCAAGCGGCGTGCCGTTGCGGCCGGGATGCGCGTGGCCGGTGTGGAGGCGTCGCATGCCTGAGTCCATGACGGCATGCCTGCTGCTGACCGCGTTGCTCTCCAGCATGGCCGGCATGGCATGGCTGGCCCTGTCGATGCAGCCCCACGCGCAGCAGGTGTGGGCGCGCGGGCATTCCCGCAACACGTCGCGGTTGTTGCGGCTGCTGGGCGTCGTAGGCCTGGTCGTTGCGCTGGCCCTGTGCCTGGTGGTCGACCACGCCTCCATGGCCGTGCTGGTGTGGGTGATGAGTCTCGCGGCGGGCGCGCTCGCCACCGCGTTCATGCTCACCTGGCGTGCGCACTGGTTGCGCGTCCTCGCGCCGTGGGTACGCGCGGCCCGCTGACGCCGCGCCGCAGGCACCTGATCAGGCCGGGGGAAGGACGCACCGGCGCCCCGTGCGGGGCACCGGTGCGCGCGGTCAGAATTTCCAGCCCACGCGTGCGTAGTAGAAACCGCCATTGAAGCCGTAGGGCGAGTGCACGGGATAGGCTGCGCCCGCCACGGACGCACCCCACGGGTTGTCGTCCGGGGTTTCGTCGAACAGGTTCTGCGCACCGACGTTGACGTACAGGCCGGAGGGAAACGTCCAGCCCACTTCGGCGTCCACGATCACCTTGCTGTCCTCGTAGATCGGCAGGCCGCCGTCGTCGATGCTGATGGCGCCGCTGTCCAGGTGATCCTCGTACCAAGAGCCGTAGTAGCCCAGGCGCAGGTTCGCGTGGAAGACCTCGCGTTTGTGGTTGATGCTGAAATAGCCCTTGGTCTTCGGCAGCGATTCCTCGATCTTGTAGACGCGGGCTTCGTTGATGAAGTTGGGATCGTAGCGGTCCACCTCGGTCTTGTTCCAGTTGGCGGCGAGCGAATAGGTGGTCGTGCCGCCGAAGTGGTCCGTTTCCACGCTGGTGACCAGGTCCACGCCGGTGGTGGTGGTGTCGAACGCATTGCCGAAGTAGGTCACCGAACTCAGCGACGCCGCTTCCGGATTGCCGGAGGCCACCAGTGCATCGCGTTCCTCGGGCGTCAGCGCGAAGCTGGTGCTCAGGGCGATGCGGTCTTCCACTTCGATGCGGTAGCCGTCCAGGGTGACCAGCCAGTCGCCGCTGCTCCACACCATGCCCAGCGAGATGTTCTTGGACTCCTCCGGCGTCAGCGCCCGGGCGCCTTTCAGGATGGCGATGGGATTGGTCGGCGGCAGCGTCGCGATGTCCTCCAGCACGCTGCCGTTGAACGCGGTACTGATCTGGCTGATGTTGGCCTGGCCGGGCGTGGGCGCGCGGAAGCCGGTGTTGTATGCGCCGCGCAGGGCGAAGGTGTCGGACACGTCGAAGCGCGCGGTCAGCTTGCCGTTGGTGGTGCTGCCGAAGTCGTCGAAATCCTCGTGGCGCACGGCGGCGGCCAGCAGCAACTGTTCGGTGAACTGCGCCTCCAGGTCCAGGTAGACCGCCCAGTTGCGCCGATCCCATTCGCCTGCGGTGCGCGGGCTGAAGCCGTTGAAGCCGTTCGAGCCCAGTGCGAAACCCTGTTCGGTCAACGGGCCGATGCCGGTGGAGGCATCGTCACCGGCCTTCACCTCGAAACTCTCCTCGCGCCATTCCGCACCTGCGGACAGGCGCAGGGCTTCGGCGGTGAACGAGGTCTCGATGTCGCGGCCGACGTCGAAGTTCACGCCCTTCTCGGTCTGGGTATTGCCGCCGGGACTGAAGCGCAGGCCCGCGGGCTGCGCTGCGCCGAGCGACGCATTGACCGTGTTGTAGATGACGAAGTCGATATCGTTGCGGCCGTAGGTCGCGCTGACATCCCAGTGCCATGCGCTGCCCCAGGTGCCCTTGACGCCGCCGACCACGGACATGTCTTCCAGGCTGCCGCCGAAGCGCGGCGTGAAGCCCCCAGGCAACGTGGACAGGAAGGTGAAGCAGTTGGTCGGCAACGCGGCCACTGCGGTACTGACCGTGCTGTACGGGATGAGGTTGCCGTTCGCGTCGCGCAGGGCGATGGTCGGGCAGCCGCCAGCGCCGGTGGTGTCGCCGATCAGCAGGGTCTCGCCGCCGTCGTTGGAGTACACGCCGGAGCGCGCGGTGGGGTCACGGAAGTAGAAGCCGCCATCGACCTCGCGTTGCGCGTAGTTGCCGAACAGGTAGACATCGACGCTGTCGCCGGTGATGCCGAGGTTGGCGACGAACTTGAGGTCGTCGTCCACCTTCGGCGAGCCCCAGATCTGTGCCGGCACCGGCACGCCGGGATAGCCGGCCGCGATCGCGGCTGCGGCGTCGTCGCGCTGCACGCTGCGCGAGGTGTCATCGGCCTGGCGCCATTCGGCGGTCAGCGTGGCGTAGCCGCGCTCGGTCAGCGGCAGGCCGATCTGCGCGGAGTACTGGGTGGTGAAGCCATCGCCTTCGTAGTACTGGCCGGCGAAGGCTTCGAACGCTCCACCTTCGCTGATCTTCTTCAACCCGAAGTTCACGACGCCCGCGATGGCGTCCGAACCGTATTGCGCGGCGGCGCCATCGCGCAGCACTTCCACCTGCTCCAGTGCGAGCGAGGGGAAGACGGAAAGATCGGGACCCTGCGAGCCGTCGGACAGACCGTGACCGAGGAAGGTGATCACCGCTGAGCGGTGGAAACGCTTGCCGTTCACCAGCACCAGCGTGTTGTCCGGCGGCAGGCCGCGCAGGTTGGCGGGGCGGACCAGGCTCGCGGCGTCATCGATCGGGATGGTGCTGACATTGAATGAAGGCACCAGCACGCGCAGCTGGTCGAGCGCATCGGTGGCGCCCTGGTTGCGGAACTCCTCGGCGCTGATGATGTCGATCGGCACAGCGGACGAGGAGACGGTGCGCGGCTGCCCGCGACTGCCCAGCACCGAGACGGTGTCGAGCGTGGTGGCTTCCTCTGCGGGTGGTGTTGTCGCCGGCGGCGGTGCGGGTTCCGTCGTCTGTGCGACGGCGGCGCTGCTGCCGACCAGCGTGGCGGCGGCGAGGGCCCACTTCACTGCGGATGCCAATGGCGTGCTCGAAACACGTACGTACGGCTTCTCTCTGTTGCCCATGCGGTGCGCCCCTTGAATGTGCCGTGTGGTGTCGAAGTCGTTATTGCGCGAGTGCAGTCAGCGGCCACGCGGATACCGCCCGCACTCCGGGTAGTGGGCGTTACACATTTCTGTCTTCGCCTTGCTACCACCTGCACCTTAGGCGGCAGCAAACCGCATGAAACGAGGCATGGATCACACGATGGCGCGGTGCACAACGAAAGTAATCATCGTTCCGTTGTTTTTGCTCTTCGCACGCTTTTCACGCGATGCCATGCACGCGAACGGTGCGCGTCGCGCCAGTGTTGTGCGGCAACGCTGCATACACGTGTGTACGTGCATGGAAAAGGATCGGATATCTGCCAGGAACCCGAAATGCACCGCATGCGTGCGTTCGCTGTCCGACTTTCGCACCATGCGGGTTAGCTCCGGATTGCATCCGAATGCACTGGCGCGGGAGCCTCGTCATCGCCAAACAGGCATCCTCCAGCGTGCAGAGGCGGATGGCTGGCGCGCAGATTGAGCCACCTTCAAGGCTGACTTGCGAAATGCTCGCTTCGCACCACGCATCCTGCCGCGTAGCGTCGCGCCAGCCCTGCGATGAGGAACCGACATGTTGCGTGCCACGGGTCTATTGCTGCTTTCCGGTCTCGCCATCAACGGCATGGCGGGCGAGCCCGGGGATCTCCCCATCCCTGTCCCGCAGCGATGGACGCCGCCTGCGCTGAGCAGTGACCAGTACGAATCGTCGCCCGTGTTCTCCCCGGACGGTCGCGAGATGTTCTTCTTCCGCGCGCCGCCGTCGTTCGACCGTTATCGCCTGCTGACTTCGCAGTGCGAAGGCGGGCGATGGCGTGCGCCACGCGAGCCGACCTTTGCCGGCGCAGCCGACGCGCTGGAAACCGATCCCGCCTACAGCCACGATGGCACCTGGCTGTATTACGCCAGCGACCGCGCGAACAAGGACGACCTGGACATCTGGCGCGTGCCGCGCCACGCCGACGGCCGCTTCGGCGAGCCCGAGCGGCTGCCCGCACCGGTGAATTCGCTGCAGACCGAACTGCTGCCAAGGCCGCTGCCGGATGGCCGCCTGCTGTTCGGATCGCACCGCCCCGGAGGTGCCGGTGGGCGTGATCTCTATATCGCCACGCCGCATGTCGACGGCGGCTGGGATGTCGCGCCGCTGCCGGCGCCGGTCAACACGGCGGCCGATGAATACGAGGCCGATCTCGCGCGCGATGGCCGGGTACTGGTGGTGGTCGCCAACCGCGGCACCCGCTCGCACCTGTATGTCTACGATCGCGACGGCGACGCGTGGCGCGAACGCGGCCGCGTTCCGGCGCGCGATGATGTCTTCCAAGTGGGGCCGCTGCTGTCGCCGGATGGAAGGCGGCTGCTGTTCGCGCAGGCCGACGGCGACGCATCGGGCGAGTTCTTCCTGGTCGATCTCGCGCCGGGGGCCGACTTGGCATGGCCCCCGGCGTGCGGTAATGCGCGCTCGGGTCAGCCGCGCAGTTCGACCACCGGCGAGAATCCGCCATAGACCATGCGCTGGCCGTCGAACGGCATCGGGGGATTGTCCGGATTGGACGGGTCCATGCGCGGGTCTTCCATCATCTTCTGCATGCCCGCATCGCGCGTGGCCTTGTCCGGCCACTCCACCCACGAGAACGCCACGGTTTCATCGTCTTTCGCCTGCACTGCGCGGAAGAAGTCGGTCTGCGTGCCGCGTGGCACGTCGTCGCCCCAGCCTTCGATGATCCGGGTGGCGCCAAACCCCATGAAGATGGTGTCGAAGGTGTTGGCATAGTCGGTGAAGGCGGCCTTCTTCGCCGTGGGTGCGGCGAGGATGAAGCCGTCGACATAGGATGAAGGCGCCCCGGTGCTGCCCAGTTCCAGTGCCGGAGTGAAGCCGCCATAGATCAGTCGCTTGCCGTCGAACGGCATCGGGTTGTTCTCCGGTGACATGCGCGGGTCTTCCATCATCTTCTTCATGCCGGCATCGCGGGTGGGCTTGTCGGGCCATTCGATCCACGAAAACACCACGCTTTCGTCGTCCTTCGCCTGCACCGCCTTGCGGAAGTCGGTGACGGTGCCGTCGGGCACGTCGTCGCCCCAGCACTCGATGACTCGGGTGGCCCCCTGTTCGATGAACACGGGGTCGCCGTGGTTGGCATGGTCGATGAACTTCTGTTTGTTGGCGGTCGGCACGGCGGCCACGAAACCATCGATGTAAGGCATGGGAAACCTCCGGGGATGCGACGCCGGAATGGCGCCTTCATGGATGCGACGAATGGGGCGGGTGGAATTCGACAGACGGCTGGCCGGCACCGGCCGGGCGGGGCGTTCAACCTGCCACGATCCGGACAAAGGTGGTGTGATGGTTTCTGCAACGGGCGCGGTGCCGCGCCGGGCTGGCCCATGGGGCATCGGCAGCGCGGCGTGGATCCTGGCGCTGGCGGCACTGGTGCTGGCGGGATTCTGGAAGACGTACTTCAGCCGGTTGAGCCTGGCCGATCTGGTCACGCACCTGCATGCCGGCCTCATGCTGGCATGGATGGCGATGCTGCTGGTACAGCCCTGGCTGGTGCGGACGCAGCGCATGTCGCTCCACCGGCAGGTGGGGCAGTTCTCGTACGGCGTGATGCCGGGCGTGCTGGTGACGGCGCTGTGGCTGTCGCAGCTGCGCATGGCCGCGGCACCGCCGGAGATGTTCGGCCTGCAGGCGATGTTGCTGTACCTGGGCACGGCGGCGTCGGTGATGTTGGCGTTGTTCTGGGGGCTGGCCCTCCGCCATCGTCGCGACTCTGCGCTGCACGCGCGCTACATGGTGGCCACGGCGCTGGTGATGATCGATCCGGCGATGGCGCGCCTGGTGCTGGCGCTGTTGCCCGAAGGCGTGCGCATCAATCCGTCGTGGGTGGGCTATGCGTTGACCTTCGCCGTGCTGGGGCTGCTCATGTGGTGCGAACGTGCCGCCCCGCGTGGCCGCGGCGTGTTCCGCTTCGTCACGCTGGTGTTCGTGGTCAACTTCGTGCTGATGCACGTGGTGCCGGGCACGCAGCCGTGGCAGGCGTTCGCGCGCTGGTGGGGCGGGCTAGCCGGCTGACGCGCGTGCTCAGCGCTGCAGGCAATGCCGGTAGCGCTCGTCCACGCGCGTGGCGAACCACGCGGTGGTGAGGTCGCGGGTGATCTTGGGACTTTCCAGCTTGATGCCGGGAATCATCGCGCGCGGCAGTGATTTGCCGGCGCGGGCCTCGGCCAGGGCATACATGCGCGCGTACAGGTCGGTATCGCCGAAGTCGAGCCGGTTGCCGCGCTGGAGTGCGGCGCGGATCGTACGGTCGTCCATCCGCAACGCGTCGGCCAACCTGCGGACCGCGCGTTCGGTCTGGCCCGGTGTGTCCAGCGGCGCGCCGGGATTCAGCAGGTCCCCGTCCAGTGCGAGGGACACCCCGGTCGCGATGCCGACGGCACTCTGGAAGGCCGCATTCCGGCTGGCGTACCAGCCGGCGTTGTAGTCGGCGAAGCGATGCACCTTGCGCGTGTAGGGCGTCTGGTATCCCAGCAGGTGGGCGATGCCGAAATACAGACCGCCGCGACGGGTGAACACTTCATCGCGGATGCTGCTTTCGACGGGATAGGGATAGTCGGAAGCGTTCGATTCTGCGAAGGGGATGCCGACCTGCATCGGCCCACCGGTCTGCACCGGGTTGTAGTCCGCGAACAGGCGCTTGCCCAGAGGTACGCTGCCGATCATGTCCTCGTAGATGTCGCTCAGGTCGCGCTCGGTACGCACCGACTGCAGGCGATCGGCATAGCTGCGCCCGTCGGGCGAGCGCAGCGCCAGCGCGGCATCCACCAGGAACCTGGGCACGTGCAGCGCCGCCGCGCGCCTGTCGATCTCGCCGCGTGCGATCTTCGGCAGGTTGGCGACCGCCGGATTGGCGACGTAGCCGGATTCCTGTTCGGTCACCGCCAGCACTGCGCAGATGTTCTCGCTGTTGGGCTCGATGCGCTGGGCCGCGAACGCGGTCTCGATGTCGGCAGCCCAGCGTTCGCGGTCGACGACCTTGGCCGGCATGCGCCGCACGATTTCGCTGCGCGTGTCGGCCGGAGGACGCACAGGGGCGGGCGGTGCGGTGGCGCAGGCCCCCACAAGGAGCGCAGACGCAATCGGGAGCACGCGCAGCAGGAAGCGGAGGGCAGGGATCGTCATGCGCGCAGCATACGTAGCGCGGCGGTGGGATGCACCATGGTTCGCCGCGTCATGACCTTGCGTGCCGGGCATGGATAATCACAGTTCCGCACCCCTTGTCCGCCGATGATCGACACACTCGACAATCCATTCTGGGCTGCTCTGGATTCGATCCACCGCGACATCGCCTTGCGTGCGGGCGAGGTTGCTCGGTATCCGGCCGACCACGCGCCGTTCCTCGGAGTCGCTTCCCCTGCGGTCCGCGTCGGTGATGCTTTCGAACGCATGGTCGCGCCGGGCGAATCGGTCTATCTGCTCGGCGTCGCGCCCACGATGCCGGCGGGCTGGGCGCTGCAGGCGTTCCGGCCGCTGGCGCAGATGGTCTGCGATGCGCCGCTGGCGTCCGTGGACGGGCCGGAGGTCGTGCCGTTGGGCGAAGCCCAGCGGGCCGACGTACTGACGTTGACGGCCCTGGTGTATCCGCACTACTTCAGGCCGTGCACGATGGACATGGGACGTTACTTCGGCATCTACGAACAGGGCCGGCTCGCCGCGATGATCGGGGAACGGCTGGGCAGCGACGCCACCCGCGAGATGAGCGCGATCTGCACGCACCCGGACTTCAATGGCCGCGGCTACGCGCGTCGCCTGACCGTGTGGCTGACCAACGACACGCTGGCGCGTGGCATGCAGCCGTTCCTGCATGTCAGCCATGAAAATCCGCGGGCCAAGCAGTTGTACGAGCAGCTTGGCTATCGCGTGCGACGCGATATCGGCTTCTGGTCGCTGCGGCGCGCGTGAGGAGGGATGCGCAGCGGGCGCTAGGGTGCGCCTGCCTGCTGCAGCATGCGGCGCATGCCGCCGAAGCGCCGGCGGTACTGCGCGGGCGACAGGCCGACCTTGCGCCGGAACAGGCGGCTGAAGTAGGCCGCGTCCTCGTAGCCCACGGCCTGCGCAATGGCTTCGACGGCGTCGTTACCGGTTTCCAGCTGCTGCTTGGCTTCTTCCAGCCGCAGCGTGTGCACGTACTCGAGCGGCGACAGGCCCGTCGCCTGCTGGAACCGGCGCGCGAACGTGCGCTCGGCCAGGCCGCTGGCCTGCAACATGCCCGCGACGGGCGCCGGCGTGTCGTAGTGCTGCGCGATCCACACCTGCGACCGGGTGACCGCGGTGTCCGAATTGGTGCGCGTACGCGCGAGGTTGGCGAAGGGCTGCTGGCCGGTCTGGTGCCAGTCGATCAGGAACACGCGCGCCGTCTGCATGGCGCATTCGATGCCGGCCACGCGTGCGATCAGGTACAGCGACAGGTCCTGCCAGCTGGAACCTCCGCCCCCCATCACCAGGCGCTGGTCCGGGCCGGCGGTGACGACCACGCGTTGCGGATGGACCTTCACCCGGGGGTGCCGTTCGGCCATCGCGTCGCAGTACGCCCAATGCGTGGTGGCATCGCTGCCGTCGAGCAGGCCGGTTTCCGCCAGCAGCATCGCGCCGGTGCAGGCGGCGGCGATCACGCTGCCGCGGGCATGGCAGTCGCGCAGCCAGCGGGCTTCCTCTTCGTAGCCGTGCAGGGCGATGTCGCCCGGGTAGATGGCCAGGTCGGGGATGCAGATGAAATCCGGGTCGGGCAGGTCGCGCATCGCCACCTCCGGGGTTACCACGATGCCGTTGATGACCGGCATGGGCGTAGTGTCGCGCGCCACCACGATGGGACGGAACACCGAAGCACCCGGTGGCTCTCCGATCATCGCCGGCCAGTCTCGACCAGCGGAATTGAACAGGTCGTACATGCCGTACAGCACCGACGCGGCGGCACCGTGGGTGGCGAGCAGGGCGATGGTGGGGGGATCGCGGCGTGGCATGACGGAAATGTCAGGTTGGCGGCGGAAATGGCTGCGGTGTCAGTGCCTGGCGGCCCGTATCGTGCGGCCTCCCCCGTAGTAGAACAGAGCTGCTGCCGTCATGCCATCGCCCCTCGAACTCCTGCTTCACCCGTTGTCGTTCGCCTTCTTCGGCATGTATGCCGTGCTGATGCTGTGGGAGGCGATGGCTCCCGCGCGCGTACTCCCGCGCGTCGCGCGCTGGCGCACGCGGGGCCTGCTGGCGGCGGTGTTCTACTTCTTGCTGTCGTCCTATCTGCCGATGCTGTGGACGCAGTACCTGCTGCCCCTGCAGCTGGTCGACCTGAGTCATCTCGCGTGGCCGGTCGGTGGACTGGTCGGCCTGCTGGTGTACCAGGCACTCGCGTACGCGTGGCACCGTGCATTGCATGCCAGCGACGTGCTGTGGCGCTTCGGCCACCAGCTGCATCACAGCGCGGAGCGGTTGGATACGTTCAGCACGTTCTGGTTCAGTCCGCTCGATACGCTGGGCTGGACCGCTGTCGGCAGTCTCGCGCTGACGCTGATCGCCGGGCTGAGTCCGGAGGCGACCACGTTTGCGCTGCTGGCGGCCACGCTGCTGGCGATGCTGACCCATGCCAACGTAAACACGCCACGCTGGCTGGGCTGGTTCGTCGAGCGCCCCGAGATGCACTCCTGGCATCATGCGCGAGGTTTGCACCGGCAGAACTATTCCGAACTGCCGGTGTTCGACCTGCTGTTCGGCACCTTCCACAACCCGCGCGGCTTCGCCCCGCAGACGGGTTTCCACGAAGGCGGTTCCGCGCGGGTCATCGAGATGATGATGGGGCGCGACGTGGCACGCGATGCAGCTTCGTGAAGCCACGTTGACATCGTCATGCGCAGCGGCGGCTATGGTCGCCGCTTTCGCATGAGGAGGCACCGCATGATCGAGATCCTGGCCAGCCCGCCGCACGTGGCCGCGTACCGGTTCACCGACCAGATGACGGGCGAGGACTACGACGCGTGCATCGCCGACCTGGAAACCCGACTGGCGCGCTTCCCCCGCATCGCCGTGCTCAGTGACCTCAGCGATATGCAGGGCGTGTCGCTGGAAGCGGTCGCCAAGGACCTGCGCTATGCGGCATCCAAGCTGGGCGAGTTCGGGCGCTTCGCGCGCGCGGCCATCGTCACCGACAAACGCTGGCTGCTCGCCGCCACCGAATTCGCCGGGCATCTGTTGCCGCATACCGAGGTGCGCACATTCGCCCAGGACGAGCGCGTGCTCGCATTGGCCTGGGCGGCGGAACTCGATCCGCACGCGCCGACCCCCTGAGAGCTTACGGGAACAGCGCCCCGCTGAGCACCGCCAGCGTCATCCCCAGCCCCATGAAGGCCAGGCGGCGCAGGAGCGAGAAGGGGGCGGTCGAACGGTGCATCGTGCTATCCAAACCCAACGGGCGCGAACGCGCCGTGAAACCCCTGTGCCTCATCCAACGCCACTACCGGTGGCCACCGGCCAGCGGCTTCACGCGGGCAGCGCGCATCCGTCCGGACCGCAGCTTTCACCCGCCACCGTCCGGGATTGCGCCCCGCCGGCACGTGGGCCCGCCTTTGCCTCATGCACCAGCGAGGCGATCTGCGCGCCCAGCACCAAGTCGCTGACCTGGCCGAAATGCTGGTGGCGGATACGTCCCTGCGCGTCTATGAGGGTGAGCGTGGGCGTGCCGCGCATCGCGTAGGCTTCCATCGTCTGTGGAATCGGGCCCTGTGTGCCGGGGCGGTCCACGCCGACCGGGAAACCGATGCGGTACTCGTGCAGGAAGGCCTGCAGCGACACTGGCGTCATCGCGTCATGGTGTTCGAACACGGTGTGCAGTCCGATCACCGCGACCTGGTCGCCGGGGAACGTGGCATGCACGCGCGCGGCCTGCGGCAGGCCGTGCGACACGCAGCCGGGGCAGAGCATCTCGAAGGCTTCCAGCACGACGACCTGGCCTCGCAGGGATTCCAGGATGATGGCTTCGGGTGTGTTGAACCAGCGGTCCACCTGCCAGGGTGGCGCCGGTCGGAGTTCGTCGGCATGGCGAGACAGGCCCACCGCGTCACCAGCGCATCATCGGCAGCGGATCGAACGGATGCCGGCGCAGCCGTTGCAGGGTGAGCACCGCCAGGCGCCGGTGGAAGCCGGCATTCGGGAAGGCGTCCATCACCTCGCGCACGGCGGTGTGGGGAAGCCCGAAGCGCCGGATCCCGCGGCTGACATCGATCCAGTCCGCGCGACGGAACGCCTCCACGCTGGCGTGCGTACCGGGTGGCATGTCGCGGATCCTGTGGTGCCCATCGATCATGGCCTCGACCTCTTCGCACCAGTCGGCACGGCCGGTCGCCTGCAGATGCGCGCGCGCCAGCTGGCGCGAGGGTGGCAGGTAGTCGAACGTGCCGGCCGTCCAGATGCCCAGGTCGTGGAAGGCCACGGCGAGGCTCAACTTCTCGAGCGCATCCCCATCGCCGGGCGCCAGCCGCCAGTAGAAGTTCGCCACCCGGTACGCGTGATGACGGTACCCGGTGGCATCGTCGCCCAGCGCCGCCGCGTGCGCGGCGAGCAGGGCATCCAGCGTCGGCAGCGCGGTCAGCATGGCCGCGTAGGCCGGCTCAGGTCGCGGGCTGGGCCAGCGTCGTGCGTCCGCGGCGCAATGCGCGTACCTGCAACGCCATGCCGACAAGGAAGACGAGGAAGGTGCCGCCGACCAGCTTCTGCAGCAGCGGATCCTGTGGGCCGGACACCAGCGGTGCGCCGATCGGCACGCGCGTCAGCGTCTCGGTGAAGCCGGGGATGAAGTGGAAGTACACCGTCAGCGTGAACGCCAGCGCCGAAGCGACGTGCCGCCACGACCCGATCACGGCGTTGCGCCCCAGCAGCAGCGCAGCTGCAAGCACGATCAGCGTCAGCACGGTAAGCCCGTGCGCTTCGCTCAGCTTGCCGGTCCGCATCAGGAAGAAGCTGGTGATGCAGGTGGCGACGGTGAACCAGGTGTACGTCTTGCCGAGCGGCGTTGCGTAACGGATGTCGTGGTAGCGCAGCAGCGCATACAGGCCGCCAAACAGCGAGACCAGGCTGATCGCGGTATGGAACCAGCCGAACGGGGTGATGTTGAGCATGGGGGTGTTCCTCAGTGGGCAGGCGGTGGCGGATCGGGAAGATCGAACTGCATGAGGTTCCAGCGGGTGACGTCCTCTTCCCACTCATCGCCGGTGGTGGCGCTGAGCGGCAGCGCCAGATTGGCCACGATCATGCGACGACCCTGCACGGCGCTCGCCGCGGGGAACAGCAGCCCGCGTGGCGCGCCTTGATCGCTTACCCCCAGGAAGTCGCCCGCACGATGCTGCACGCGGCCGCGCTCGTCCAGTGCAACGACGGTGTCGATCTGGTTGGCGGCCACCCAGAGAAGACCGGCATGGAACAGCAGGCCGTCGGCGCCGTACATGCCGTCGGCCAGTACCTCGATGGCGCCGCCGAGCATGCGCCTGCGCAGCACGCGGCCGTCGCCGGCGTTGTTGATGTAGAGGATGGATTCGTCGGCATTGAATGCCATGCCGTTCGCGCCGAACGGCAGCGCGCCGGTGGTCGCCAGCAGCGGGTCGCGCGCGAACACCTCAACCGTGCATGGACGGCAGGCGGCTGCGTTCGCGATGCGGTAGATCGCGCCTTGGAATGAATCGGAAACGTACAGCGTGCCCGCGCGGTCGAACACCATGCCGTTGATGGCCGGGAACCCCTGCGACCCGAACGTGATCGTGTCCTGGCTGCCATCGGGATTGTCGATGCGCCGGCTGGGTGGGGCGGCGGGAGACAAGGCCGTGAAGGTGGCGACATCCTCGATGGGGGTGTCCGCATCGAAGCGAGCCGGTAGCCGTTGCAGTTTCGATGCGCCGAAGTTCAGCACGTAGACGTGGCCGTCGTGGAACGCCACCCCGGTGAGCGGCGTGGGCCCGAAGCGGCGCTGCGCCAGCAGCCGGCCGTCGGCGGCGAAACGCAGCAACTGGTTGTTGCGACCGGACTCCGGCATGCGCGCATCGAAGGTGCCGACATAGACCTCGCCGGTCGCCGGATCGACATCCAGGCTCTCCGGCTGCCGCACGTCGGGCGGCAGCGTGGCGAAGGGCGTCACCGGCAGGCGACCGGCGTCGGCCGCGACGGAAGGATCCGCGATCGAGAGGACGGCGAGACCGAAGGCGAGCAGGAGGCGAGCGCGCATGCAGGGCTCCACGAAGGGGCAGACCGCACGCTGGCATGCCGCTCGCGCGGACGCTTGTACGGGCGTGCGGGCAAGGTCCGGAAACGCGGAACGCCGGCATGTGCCGGCGTTCCAGCTAGTGCATGAAGCGAGGGCGCTTCAGCGGTTGTCGATGCTCCAACCGCCGGCACCGCGGGCCGCCAGCGTGATGAAGCCGCCGGCCAGGGCGAAGTTCTTCAGGAACATGATCTGCTGGATCTGGTCGCCCAGGTTGCTGTGGAACAGAACGGCGCTGGCAATCGAGAACACCGCCAGCACGCTGGCGACGATGCGGGTCCTGTAACCGGCGACGATTGCCAAGCCGCCGACGACTTCCAGCGCGATGACCAGCGGCAACAGGGCGCTGGGGACGCCGACAGATTCCATGTAGCCGGCGGTGCCGGCATAGGCGGCCAGCTTGCCGAGGCCGGAGATGATGAAGAGCGAAGCGAGCAGGCTGCGGCCGACAAGGTCGGCGGCGCCACGCAGGGCGGGAATGCGGGTGGTGGTCGGGATGGTGATAACGGTGGACATGGTGGACTCCGGGGAATGAGGGTGGGTGCAGCGGGTACGGGGCGCAGGTTAGGCCGTGGTGATGCATCCCGGAAGCCTATATATTTCGATGATATCCATCGTCAGAAGCGATACATGCTCGATGCCGTCACGCTCGACCAGCTCCGCACCTTCATCGCCGCTGCGGAACAGGGCAGCTTTTCCGCCGCGGGGCGCAAGCTGCGGCGCGCCCAGTCGGTGGTCAGCCAGACGCTGGCCAACCTCGAACTGCAGCTCGGCGTCACCCTGTTCGATCGCAGCGCACGCTACCCGCAGCTGACCGAAGCCGGCCGCCTGCTGCTGCTCGAGGCGCGTGCGGTCGCCGAGCACATGGACACCTTCAAGGCGCGTGCCCGCAGCGTGGCCGAAGGACTGGAACCCGAACTCTCGGTAGCAGTGGACGTGATGTTCCCGATGGAGGCGTTGACGCGCGCTGCCGCCTACAGCGGAACCACGTTCCCGCACACGCCATTGCGCCTGTACGTGGAAGTGCTGGGCGGCGTGATCCAGCCGGTGCTGGACGGCACCTGCCGGATCGGTGTGGTGGGCTCGCTGCCGGAATTGCCGGACGAGGTGGTGTCGGAGCCGCTGCTCTTGGTGCCCTTCGTGACCGTCTCCGCGCCCACGCACGCGATGGCCGCGTTGCGAGGCACCGTGCCGGTGAAGACCGCGGCGAAGCACGTACAACTGGTGCTCACCGATCGCACACCGCTGACGGCGGGCCGCGACTTCGCGGTGCAGTCGCCGTTGACCTGGCGACTCGCCGATCTCGGCGCCAAGCATGCTTTCCTGCGCGCGGGCCTGGGCTGGGGCCACATGCCGCTGCACATCGTCGAAGAAGATCTCGCCGCAGGGCGACTGAAACGCCTGCGCATCGCCGACGCCGATCCGCGCTATGCGCAGATGCCGATGCGCGCGGTATGGCGCAAGGACACGCCACCGGGGCCCGCCGGGCGCGCCTTCATGGCGCAGCTGCGCGAGGGCTAGGCCAGTGCGTTCAGTCGGGTGAAGCAGCGTCGACATCGCTGACGACGCGTGGTGTGTGTCAACGCAGGCGCGGGCCGCGCGTTGAAAGGAGTGTCGCCCCACGGAACGCCGCCATGATCCGACGCGAAACCACCAGCGCCGCCAACCGCTTCGGCCTGGGCGCACGGCCCGGCACGCTGGCGCAGGTCGACGATCCACACGGCTGGCTGCATGCACAGCTCGATCTGTCCGCCGCCGTGCCACGCATCGCCTTGCCAACAAGTGCGGACTACCTGCAACAGGAGTACGACTACCTGCGAGAGCGGCGTGCCGCCCGCAACGGAAACGGTGATCCGGCGACGGGACTCCGCGAGCGGTTCGCGCGCCTGCAACTGGGTGAACTCGGTTGGCGGTATCGGCAGGCGGTGGCCACCGAGCAGGATTTCGTCGAGCGCCTGGTGCGGTTCTGGTCGAACCACTTCGCCGTCTCCGCCGACAAGCGCACGGCGGCGCTGTATGCCGCGCCGATGGAGCGCGAGGCGATCCGTCCGCACGTGACCGGCACCTTCGCCGAGCTGCTGGTCGCGGTGGAACAACACCCCGCGATGCTGCGTTACCTGGACAATGTGCGTTCGGTGGGCGAGCAGTCGCGGCTGGCGCAGCGCCAGCGCCGCCGCAGCGACGGCGACGACGCGCCGCGCGCGGGGCTGAACGAGAACCTCGCGCGCGAGATCCTGGAACTGCACACGCTCGGCGTGGACGGGGGCTACACGCAGGACGACGTGCGCGAACTGGCACGCGCGATCACCGGCTGGAGCGTGCCGCTGCCACGTGATCTGGAGGCGGGTGCATCGGTGCCGTTCCACTTCCGCGCCAACGCGCACGAAGCGGGCACGCGTGCCGTGCTGGGGCGTCGTTATGCCGCCGAGGGCGAAGCGCAGGGGCGCGCCATCCTGCGCGACCTGTCGGTACACCCGGCCACCGCACGCCATGTCTGCGGCAAGCTGGCGCGGCATTTCGTCAGCGATGCGCCGCCGCGCGCGCTGGTGGATCGCATGGCGGAGGCCTGGGTGCGCCATGGCGGCGCGTTGCGCGGTGTGTACGCCGCGATGATCGACAGTCCCGAGGCCTGGGCCGCGGATGCCCGCAAGCTGAAGACGCCGGACGACTTCGTTGTGTCGGCGCTGCGCAGCACGGGCACGTTGCCGGGCGAACAACCGCGTGCGCTGGTCGGGTTGCTGGGAAGGTTGGGGCAACCGCCGTTCACGCCGCGCTCGCCAGCGGGCTTCGCCGATGACGCGGCGGAATGGAGCGGCGCCGATGCAGTGTGGAAACGGATCCAGGCGGCGCAGACGCTGGCGGAAACCGCGACGGGCACGGCCACCGATCCGCTGCGCACGGCAAGCGACGTTTTCGGTCCTCAGTTGGATGCGGAGACCGCGCTGGCGGTGCGGCGTGCCGAATCACCGCGCGAGGGACTGGCGTTGCTGTTCGCCAGTCCCGCCTTCCAGTGGAGAAGCTGACCATGAAACTGACCCGACGCCACTTCATTGCCGCCGGCGGTGCCTTTGCCACGCTCAGCCTGTGGCCACGCCTGTCGCACGCGGCGGATGCGCAGGACACGCGTCTGCTTGTCGTGCTGCTGCGCGGAGGCCTGGATGGCCTGCATGCCGTCACTCCTGTCGGCGATCCGCAGTTCGCACGCCTGCGTGGTGGGCTGGAGGTGGAGGGCGCACGCAAACTCGATGCCGACTTCGCACTGCATCCCGCCCTGGCGTTCAGCCACGAACTGTACGCCCGACGCGAGTGGCTGCCGGTGCTTGCGGTCGCGCCGCCTTATCGATTGCGATCGCACTTCGAAGCGCAGGACAACCTGGAAAGCGGCACGGCCGCCGGCGGCGGCGTGGCGAACGGCTGGCTCAACCGCTGCGTCGCCGCGTTGCCGTCGTCGCGCGCGCTGTCGGTCAGTACGGTGATGCCGCTGATCCTGCGCGGCCCGGCTGACGCGACGACGTGGTCACCGCCACTGCCAGAGGACGTCAACCCGATCCTGCTGCAGCGCCTGCAGTCGCTCTACGCCGCCGATGCGCAGCTCGCGCATCCGTTCGAACAGGCGGTCGCGGCGCAGGGCATGCAGGCCGGCGGCAATGTCGCGCGCCTGCCGCAGGCGATGGCGGCGGCGGCGCGCTTCATGGCCGCATCCGACGGTCCGCGTATCGGTTTCGTCGAGAACACCGGCTGGGACACGCATGCGCAGCAGGGCCCGGTGCTGGCGCGCAAGCTGGCGGAACTGGACCAGGGCGTGCGCCAGTTCCATGATGGCGTTGGCGCGCTGTGGTCGCGCACGGTGGTGATGGTGGTGACGGAGTTCGGCCGCACGGCCGCCGTCAATGGCACCGGCGGCACCGACCACGGCACGGGCACGCTGGCGATGCTCGCCGGCGGCGCGGTGGCGGGCGGGCGCATCGCCGGCGACTGGCCCGGTCTGGCGCCAGCTCAGCTCAACGAAGGCCGCGACCTGCGCGCGACCACGGACCTGCGCAGCGTGTTCAAGGGCGCGCTGGGCGATCACCTGGGGATCGCAGGCGCGACGCTTGAGGCGCGCGTATTTCCTGACAGCAGTGACGCACGTGCGATGAAGAACCTGCTGCGCGGCTGACCTCCGTGCAGGCCGCTCAGGGCTGTGCCTGGCGCAGTTCGCCGCGCGCAAGCGCGGTGGCCTCTTCGACTTCCATCGGCCTGCCGAAGAAATACCCCTGCATCTCGTCGCAGCGCATCTGCTGCAGCGCGTGCATCTGCTCGGCGGTTTCGACGCCTTCGGCGATGGTGCGCAGGCCCATTTCGTGGGCGAGTACGAGGATGGTGCGTGCAATGGCGCGATCGGTGCTCTCCGCGGCGATGCCGTCCACGAAACTGCGGTCGATCTTGATGATGTCCAGCGGCAGGCGCTGCAGGTACGACATACTGGAATAGCCGGTGCCGAAGTCATCCAGTGCCAGCTGCACACCGAGCGCATGCAGGGACTGCAGCATCTGCTGCGCCGCGCCCATGTCTTCCACCAGCACGCTCTCGGTGAGTTCGAGCGTCAGCGCGTTGGCAGGCAGCGCGTGGCGTTGCAGACATTCGGCGATCCACGGCGCCAGCGTGGGCTGGCCAAGCTGGCTGGGCGACAGGTTCACCGCCATGCCCAGCGTGCGCAGGCCCATCGCACGCCAGCGCGACAGCTGCTGGCAGGCCTGCTCGAGCACGAAATGGCCGATGTCTTCCATCAACCCCGCGCTCTCTGCCAATGGGATGAATACCGACGGCGGCACCTCGCCCCACGCGGGATGCCGCCAGCGCGCGAGTGCCTCGAATCCGGTCAGTTGCAGCGTGTCGCCTGCCACCACCGGCTGGTACGCCAGCCGCAACTGGCCGCGGGCGACGGCTTCGCGCAGGGCGGTCACGCGGCTCAGGCGGTCGTTGGCCTCCTGCTGCGTGCTGGCGGAAGGCAGCCGCACCTGGTTGCGGCCGGCGCGCTTGGCGAGATGGCGTGCGTCGTCGGCGCTGCGCAGCAGGGTCTGCAGGTCCACGCCGTGTTCGGGCGAATGGGCCAGGCCGATGCTGGCCGTGACGGTGAACGAGGGATGCGTGGAGTACAGCGCGATCGGCTGCCCCACGGCGCGGCGGATGTCTTCGGCGATGCGGGTGAGCTGGTCGATGTCGATGTCGGCGAAATGCGCGAGGAAGCCCTCGCCGCCGTAGCGGTACACGAAACCCTGTTCGCCGCATGCCGCAGAGATGCGCTGGCCCATGCGGCGCAGCACTTCATCGCCGCCGTCGTGGCCGAACGAATCGTTGACCATGCCGAAGCCGTCCAGGTCCATGATCGCCAGGCCATGGCCGGACACCGATGGCGTCGCGATCCGCTCGGTGATGAGGTTGGCCTGGGCCGAGAAACGCGGCAGGCCGGTGGCGCTGTCCATCGCGGCGGCATCATTCAGTCGCCGCTGCGCATCCAGGCGGCGTTCGGTTTCCAGCAGCAGCGAGCGCGCGGTCTCCGCCGCCTCCGACGAGCGCCGCCGCGAGAGTTCCAGCAGGAACAGGACGAACGCGATCAGCAGGCCGCTGCTCAGGCCGCCAACGACCAGTGCGCGCGGCAGCACGAATGAGCTGAGTGCCGGCGGGGACCACATTTCCAGTTGCACGTCATGGCCGGGCAGCGCGACCGTCTGCACCGACAGGGGCGATCCCACGGGCTGGCCTTGTTCCACCGTGGCCATGCCCTCGGCCGTGGCGCGGACGGGGCGGTCCGACAGCACCGCCTTGCTGAGCGTTGTGACGAAGTCGTCCAGCGCGATGAAGGCCTGCGTGCGCCGTCCCGCGACATCGACGGTCAGCCACCAGCCGCCGGGGACGGATTGCAGATGGCCGTCGTCCGCCACCGGCACGGCGGGCGAGGGCGCCACCGGGGCATCGAAGCCTGGCCGCACCCAACGCAGTTCGCTGCCATCGTCGCCTACGCTGCGCACGACACGGAAAGCACCGTAAGCGCGCACCATGTCGTCGACATGCTGGTTGAAGAGCGCCTCGGCAGCGTCGGGCCTTGCCGCGGCCAGCGCGGCGGACAGCTGGCGCAGTGCACCGCGCCGCAGTTCCATGCCGCGCAGGAAGGTAGGCGTGGCACTGGCGGTCTGGATTTCCATCACGCGGCGCGCCATCGCATCGCGGTCGGCGGTCGCGGCAAGCCAGTACATGCCGCCGAGGAGTAACGCGGCCGCCATCGGCATGATGCCGAGCAGGCGATGGCGCAGCGAGTTTTCGCCCGCCACGGCAAGCGCCAGCCCCATCGCCACCAGTTGGACCGAGGCGGTCAGCGACACCTGGTAGATCGACAGGCCTTCGCGGTGATAGGGCAACTGGATGAGCAGTCCCAGCGCCGCCATGCCGGCGACCGACGCCATCGCGATGCCCAGGCCGCGCGTGATGCCCCAGCGCTGGCTTTCCCAGCGCTGCAATGGCTGCGGCAGCACGGCGACCGCCAGCCATGCGGTCAGCACGCCGTAGTCGGTGTATCCGCCGATCAGTGGCGTACTGATGCGAGGCAGCCAGCCGAGCCGATGCAGGAGCCCATTCGCCGGGGTGACGATACCGCCCAGCGTCTGCAGCAGCGTGAGCAGCAGGGGCACGGTGACCACGGCAAGCAGGATCCAGGCCGGCCGCTCCCGTTCGCGCTGGCGCAGCAGCAGAGCCAGCGCCACGAGCGCCACGCAGAGCGTGGAGATCGGCCGCATGGGCGGATAGGCCACGCCCATCTTGCCGACCAGGCTGCCCGGGACGTGCCAGCCGACCAGGGCGAGCGCCGCGAACGCCAACACGAAGGCGACCAGTTCAGTGCTCGTGTCGAGCGTGCGACCGGAGCGCAACGATGGCGTATAGACCAGCAGGAACATCGCGAGCGCCGACAGCGCCACCGACCAGCCGATCTCGGCCTCGCCGCCGGGCTGCAGCGCGCCCAGCACCGGCTGCACGGCGAGCAGCAGCAGCGCCGCAGCGAACACGCGCATGACGAACTCGGGCCAGAAACCGCGCCACAAGCGCGTCCACACGATGATCGCGGTCGCGGCCAGTACCAGGCAGGTGCCGAGCGCGTGGAAATGCCACAGGTGCAGCAGGAACAACAACGCAAGCAGCCCGGCGACGGCGAGCCGGACCGGACGCTGCTCGCTGCGCCAGGTGGCGATGGCCACCATCACGCCGATCACCGGCACGCTGTCGTCGACGAAATGCAGGCCGCCGATGTTCACCAAGGTGAAGGTGGCGGCCAACAGCCACGCGAACGCCGCCGCGAAGCGTTGCGCCCAGTGCACGGGCCGCCAAAGGTCCTGGTGTATCGCCAATGCTGTCCCCTGGGGGCCGACACCCCGTCGCACTGTGATACCCAAATCGCCGCCCACCCGCAAGCACGGAGCGTGCAATGGGTGATCCGGTCCGGCAGATCGGCTGCCGGTGCGCGGCCCGCGCTGCGCGGGTGGTGCCGGCGGTCGTCAGCTCTTGGCGAACGCCAGCATGTCGGCGTTGAGCTTGTCCTTGTGCGTATCGGTGATGCCGTGGGGGGCCCCGGCATAGACGATCAACTGGCTGCCCTTCACCAACTGGGCCGAGGCGCGCGCGGCGGCATCGATAGGCACGATCTGGTCATCGTCGCCGTGGATGATCACGGTCGGCACGTCGAACTTCTTCAGGTCTTCAGTGAAATCGGTTTCCGAGAACGCCTTGATGCTGTCGTACGTGTTCTTGTGCCCGCCCATCATGCCCTGCAGCCACCATGCGTCGATGACGCCTTGCGACGGCTTCGCGCCAGGACGGTTGTAACCGAAGAACGGGCCCGAGGGGATGTCCTTGAACAGCTGCGAACGGTTGGCCAGCAGGCCCGCGCGGATGCCGTCGAACACGTCGATGGGCAGGCCGCCGGGATTGGCCTCGGTCTTCACCATCAGCGGCGGCACCGCGGACACCAGGCCGGCCTTCTTCACCCGCTTCGTGCCGTGGCGGCCGATGTAGCGCGCCACTTCGCCGCCGCCTGTGGAGAATCCGAACATCGTGATGTCCTTCAGGTCGAGATGTTCGATCAGCTGCGCGAGGTCGTCGGCGTAATGATCCATGTCGTTGCCATCCCACGGCTGGCTCGAACGGCCATGCCCGCGCCGGTCGTGCGCGATCACGCGGAAGCCGTTCGCGGCCAAGTGGTACGCCTGCGATTCCCAGCTGTCCGCGTTCAGCGGCCAGCCGTGGCTGAGGGTGACGACAGGTCCGTCTTTCGGACCCCAATCCTTGAAGTAGATCTGAACGTCGTCTTTGGTGGTGAACAGGCCCATGGTGGTTCTCTCGGGGGTGGGGTAAGGGGG
>NZ_CAMPJD010000058.1 GCF_946886695.1 uncultured Pseudoxanthomonas sp.
TGAAACTCGTAGACGAAGCAGAAATCCAGGTCGGCGCCGGCAACGGCGGCAACGGTTGCGTGGGGTTCCGCCGCGAGAAGTTCATTCCGCTGGGTGGACCGGACGGAGGTGATGGCGGCAACGGCGGCAGCGTCTGGCTGCAGGCCGACGAGAACCTCAACACCCTGGTCGATTTCCGCCACCAGACCCAGTTCCGCGCCCAGCGTGGTGAGAACGGCATGGGCCGGCAGATGTACGGCAAGGCGGGTGAAGACCTGACCATCACGGTGCCCGTCGGCACAGTGGTGACCAATGTCAGTACCGATGAAGTGATCGGCGACCTCACGCAGCACGGCGACCGCCTGCTGGTGGCCAAGGGCGGCAAGGGCGGCCTTGGCAACATGCATTTCAAAAGCTCGATCACCCGTGCGCCGCGCAAGGCCACGCCGGGTGAAGAGGGCGAAGAGCGCCTGCTGAAGCTGGAGCTCAAGCTGCTGGCCGATGTCGGCTTGCTTGGCTTTCCGAACGCCGGCAAGAGCACCTTCATCCGCGCGGTGTCGGCGGCGACGCCGAAGGTGGCCGACTATCCGTTCACCACGCTGTATCCCAACCTGGGTGTGGTCAGCGTGGAAGCCCACCGGAGCTTCGTGATCGCCGACATCCCGGGTCTGATCGAAGGCGCGGCAGATGGTGCCGGGCTGGGCGCGACGTTCCTGCGCCATCTGCAACGCACGCGCATCCTGTTGCACCTGGTGGACATGGCGCCGATGGAAGGCGGCGTGGACGGCATCGATCCGGTCGAGCAGGTCCGCGCCATCGAGCGCGAGCTGGAGAAACATGACCCCGAGCTGCTGCAGAAGCCGCGCTGGCTGGTGCTCAACAAGGCCGACCTGATGTTCGAGGACGAGGCCAAGGAGCGCGCCGACGAGATCATCGCCAGCCTGGGCTGGACCCAGCCCTGGTACCAGGTATCCGCGATCTCCCGCGAGGGCACGTGGCCGATCATGAAGGACGTGATGGCGTTCTTCGATCGCCAGAAGGAAGAGGCCGACGAGGCCGCCCGCGAGGGTTGAGAAAAAAAGCCCGCCGGAAGGCGGGTTTTTTGTGTGGTCGGGCGACCATCCGGTTCCGGCGTCCCGGCATTGACGCGCAGGCAAAAAGAAACCCGCTTTGCGGCGGGCTTCCTTGTCTTCGCGTTGCGTACCGCCGTGAATCAGGCCGCTTGCAGGGCCTTGATGCGGGCGTTCAGGCGGCTCTTGTGGCGGGCAGCCTTGTTCTTGTGGATCAGGCCGCGCGAGCTCAGGCGGTCGAGGATCGGCTGGGCCGAGACGAACGCGGCCTGGGCGCCGGCGGCGTCGTTGGCGTCGAGCGCCTTCAGGACTTTCTTGACGGCGGTGCGCAGCATCGAACGCTGACCGGCGTTGCGCGCATTGCGCACGACGGTCTGCTTGGCGCGCTTCTTGGCGGACTTGATATTGGCCACGGTGGGATTCCTGATGAATACCTGAGAGAATTCAGGGGGTGAACGGAAGACGGGTAATTGAGCCGGAAATTATGGGGCATTCAATGGGTTGCGTCAACCTGGGTCGTCCCCGGGAAAAGGGGGGGCGATGAGCGGCAACCGGCTCCTGCGTTCGACCGCCATCTTCAGCTCAATGACCTTCCTGTCCAGGGTGTCCGGGCTGGTCCGGGACCAGGTCTATGCCATTGTCTTCGGCGCGAACCCGGCCATGGACGTGTTCATCGCCGCGTTCCGCATCCCGAACTTCATGCGGCGCCTGTCGGCCGAGGGCTCGTTCTCGATGGCCTTCGTGCCGGTGCTGGCCGAATACAAGGAAAAGCACGGTCAGGACGCGGTCAAGGGCCTCGTTGACCGGGTGACCGGCACCCTGCTGGCAACCCTGCTGGTCGTCACGGCGGTAGTGCTGCTGACCGCACCCTGGCTGACGCGGGTCATCGCGCCCGGCTTCGAGGTGGGCAGCGAGAAGCATGCCCTGTTCGTCGAGATGCTGCGCATCACCTTCCCTTATGCGCTCTTCATCTCGCTGGCCTCGCTGGTGGGCAGCATTCTCAACAGCTACCAGCGGTTCGCCATTCCGGCACTGTCGCCGGTGCTGCTGAACCTGGCGATGATCGCCGCGGCGCTGGGACTGGCGCCGCTGATGGGGAATTCCGTCAAGGCGCTGGCGTGGGGCGTGTTCGCCGCCGGCATCCTGCAACTCTGTTTCCAGTTGCCGGCATTGGCGAAGCTGGGCCTGCTGCCACGCCCCAGGCTGGATGTCGCCCATGCCGGCGTCCGCAAGATCCTGACCCTGATGGTGCCAACGCTCTTCGGCTCGTCCGTGGTGCAGTTCAACCTGCTGTTCAACACCATGGCAGCGTCGTACCTGATCGGGAGCAGCATCACCTGGCTGTACTACAGCGACCGTCTGCTGGAGTTCCCGCTGGGCATGTTCGGAGTCGCCATAGGCACCGTGATCCTGCCGCACCTGTCCAGCCGGCACGCCGCCACCGACCCCGACGGTTACTCGAAGGGGCTCGACTGGGGTTTCAGGCTCTGCCTGATGATCGGTCTGCCGGCTTGCGCGGGCCTGATCCTGTGCGCTGAGCCGCTGATGTCGACGTTGTTCCAGTACCGCAGCTTTACCGTGGAAGACGCGCGCATGAGCAGCTGGAGCCTGATCGCGCAGTCCACGGCCGTACCTGCCTTCCTGCTGGTGAAGGTGCTGGCGCCGGCGTTCTACTCTCGCCAGGACACCCGCACGCCGGTGAAGGCGGCCGTCGTGGCCGTATTGACGAATGCCCTGTGCACGATCGGCCTGTTTGCGGGGCTGCTGTACGCCACGCCGACGGGCCAGGCCGCTCTCCAGGCGGCGGAGGGAAGCTGGACGCAGGCGCTGGCCACGATCCCGGGTGCCCATGCCCTGCTGGCACTGGCCATCGCCATCGCCGGCTGGGTCAACGCCCTGCAGCTGGCCTGGCTGCTACGGAAGGCCGGTGTCTATCGCCGTCAGCCGGGATGGGGGCGCTTCCTCCGTCAGATCGGCGTGGCGACGTTCGCCATGACGCTCGTGGTGTTGGCCTTCCGGCTGGCCTGGCCGGACTGGTCGGCCTGGGCCTGGTGGGAGCGCGGGTGGCGATTGGCGGTGACGGTCGGCGCAGGTGGCGCGCTTTACGGCGGCCTGCTTTGGCTGCAGGGCATCCGTCCACGTGACCTGCGTGGGCATTGAAGCGGGCCTGGACGGCTATACTTCAAGGTCTTGCAACATCCCGGATCCGCCGTCGGGCGCATCCGTTCTGACAGGAATCCATGAGCAGGCTGTTCCGTGACGTCGATGGCGGGCCTCTGTGCCCGCACGGTAGCGTGGTCTGCATCGGCGCCTTCGATGGCCTGCACTCGGGCCACCGTGCGCTGGTGCGGCATGCCGTCGCCCGTGCCCGTGCGCTGGGCGTGCCGGCGGTGGTGGTCACCTTCGAGCCGCTGCCGCGCGAGTTCTTCTCGAAGGACCATCCGCCGCCGCGCCTGACCCTGGCGCGCGCCAAGGTCAAGGGCCTGCTGGACCTGGGCGCTGATCGCGTCGGCCTGCTGCGCTTCGATGCCAAGCTTTCGGCGATGTCGGCAGAGGACTTCGTCCGCACTCTGCTGGTCGGCCGGCTGGCAGCCCGCGAGGTTTGGATCGGCCCGGAATTCCGCTTCGGCCATCGCCGTGGCGGCGACGTCGGCCTGTTGCAGGCGATGGGGAGCGAACTCGGCTTCAGTGCCGACTCGATCCCGCCGGTCGAAGTGCAGGGCGACCGCGTCTCCAGCACCCGCATCCGCGAAGCGCTGAAGGGCGGCGACTTCACCACCGCCACCCGCCTGCTGGGTCGGGCGTATGCGATCGGCGGCCGCGTCGTGCGCGGCAAGCAGCTCGGACGCACGCTCGGGTTTCCGACCGCCAACCTGCGCTTCCCGAAGACGCCGGCTCTTTCCGGCATCTACGCCACCTGGGTGCACGGCGTGGGCGACCAGCCCTGGCCGTCGGTGTCCAGCTTCGGCACGCGGCCGACCGTCGACGGGGTGGAGCCGTTGCTTGAAGCCCATCTGTTCGATTTCGCCGGCGACCTCTACGGGCGCCATATCGAAGTCGAATTCGTCGCCAAGCTGCGCGATGAACTGAAATTCCCCGATCTGCCCAGCCTCACCGAGCAGATGCACCGCGATGCGGACGACGCGCGCGACATCCTTTCCGAACATCAACGACGAGCGACGGCGTGAGCCAGGACTACAAAGCGACCCTCCATCTGCCCGCCACGGATTTCCCGATGCGCGGCGACCTGCCCAAGCGCGAACCCGACACGCTGGCGCGCTGGGAAAGCCAGGGCCTGTATGCGCAGCTGCGCGACAACGCCAAGGGCCGCCCGCTGTTCGTGCTGCACGACGGCCCGCCGTACGCCAACGGGGCGATCCACCTGGGCCATGCGGTCAACAAGATCCTGAAGGACATCATCGTCAAGTCGAAGTACCTGGCCGGCTTCGATGCGCCTTACATCCCGGGCTGGGACTGCCACGGCCTGCCGATCGAGATCGCCATCGAGAAGAAGTACGGCAAGGTCGGCGTGAAGCTCGATGCGGTCGAGTTCCGGCAGAAGTGCCGCGAATACGCCGAGTCGCAGATCGATATCCAGCGCAAGGACTTCAAGCGCCTGGGCGTGATCGGCGATTGGGAAAACCCGTACAAGACGCTCGATTTCCGTTTCGAAGCCAACGAGATCCGCGCGCTGGCCAAGATCGTCGCCAATGGCCACCTGACGCGCGGCGTGAAGCCGGTGCACTGGTGCTTCGACTGTGGCTCGGCGCTGGCCGAGGCGGAGATCGAATACGCCGACAAGGTGTCGCCCGCCGTCGATGTCGCGTACGCCGCGCGTGATGCGCAGGCGGTGGCGCAGGCGTTCGGCGCCGATGTGCCCGCCGATGTCGAGGTCGCTTTGCCGATCTGGACCACCACGCCGTGGACGCTGCCGGCGTCGCTGGCGATCTCCATCGGCGGCGAGCTGGAATACGCCTTGGTCGAAGGCCCCGCACACGACGGCAGGCGCCGCTGGCTGGTGCTGGCCGACGCATTGGCCGCGCGCGCGCTGCAGCGCTACGGCATCACCGACGTGGTCGTGCATGCACGGATGAAGGGCGGTGCGCTGGAAGGCCTGCTGTTCGCGCATCCGTTCTACGACACACGCGACATCCCCGTGCTGCTGGGCGACCACGTGTCGGCCGAAGACGGTACCGGCGCCGTGCACACCGCGCCAGGCCACGGCCAGGAGGACTATGTCGTCAGCAAGCAGTACGGCCTGCTGGACAAGTACACCGCCGCCCAGCTCAATCCGGTCGATGGCCGCGGCGTGTACCTGCCGTCCACGCCGGCCGCGCATGGTGTGGAACTGGCCGGCCTGCATATCTGGAAGGCCAACGACGTCATCATCGACGTGCTGAAGCAGGACGGCACGCTGCTCGCCTTCAGCAAGATGGAACACAGCTATCCGCACTGCTGGCGCCACAAGACGCCTATCGCGTTCCGTGCCACGCCGCAGTGGTTCATCTCGATGGAGCAGGCTCACCTGCGCGCCGACGCGCTGGAGGCGATCAAGCAGGTCGGCTGGTTCCCGCAGTGGGGCGAAGCCCGCATCGCCGGCATGGTCGACGGCCGTCCGGACTGGACCATCTCGCGCCAGCGCACCTGGGGCGTGCCGATCGCGCTGTTCGTGCACCGCGAAACCGGCGAGCCGCATCCGCGCAGCGTCGAGCTGATGCGTGCGGTCGCCGACCGCGTAGAGCAGGGCGGCGTCGATGTCTGGTACACGCTGGATGCTGCCGAACTGTTGGGCGACGAGGCGAAGGACTACGACAGGATCACCGACATCCTCGATGTCTGGTTCGATTCCGGCGTCACCCACGAAGCGGTGCTGCTGGACCGCGGCATCGGCAAGCCGGCCGACCTCTACCTGGAAGGCTCGGACCAGCATCGCGGCTGGTTCCAGTCCTCGCTGCTGACCGGCGTGGCGATCGACAAGGCGGCGCCGTACAAGCAGTGCCTCACCCACGGCTTCACCGTGGACGAGCACGGCCGCAAGATGTCCAAGTCGCTGGGCAACGGCATCGAGCCGCAGGACATCATGAAGACCCTCGGCGCGGACATCCTGCGCCTGTGGATCGCCAGCGCCGACTACAGCAACGAGATGTCGCTGTCGCAGGAAATCCTGAAGCGCAACGCCGATGCCTACCGTCGCCTGCGCAACACCGCGCGCTTCCTGCTCAGCAACCTCAACGGCTTCGATCCCGCCCGCGACCGGGTGGCTCCGGCCGACATGGTCGCGCTCGACCGCTGGATCGTGCATCGCGCCTACGAGGTGCAGGAGAAGATCAAGACGGCCTACGACCGCTACGACTTCGCCGAGATCGTGCAGGCACTGCTGAACTTCTGCAGCGTCGACCTGGGCTCGCTGTACCTGGACGTCACCAAGGACCGCCTGTACACGATGCGCGAGGATTCGCGCGGACGCCGCAGTGCGCAGACGGCGATGTTCCATATCGCCGAGGCCTTCGTGCGTTGGGTGGCACCGGTGCTCAGCTTCACCGCCGACGAGATGTGGACCTATCTGCCGGGCGAACGCGCCGGCAATGTGCTGTTCGCCACCTGGTACGACGGCCTGGTGCCGCTGCCGGAAGGCGCCGCGTTGAATGCCGCCGACTTCGACGAACTGCTGGCGCTGCGCGAGCAGGTCGCCAAGGTGCTTGAGCCGATGCGCGCCAACGGCCTGATCGGCGCCGCGCTGGAAGCCGAGATCACGGTGTCGGTGAATGCCGCCACCGCGGTGAAGTGGCAGCCGCTGGCCGAAGAGCTGCGCTTCCTGTTCATCAGCGGCGACGTCACTGTTTCCGAGGTCAGTGCCGATGAGGTCTTCGTGCTCGCCACGCCGACCACCAAGGCCAAGTGTGTGCGCTGCTGGCACTACCGCGCCGACGTGGGTACGCATGCTGAACATCCGGACCTGTGCGGTCGCTGCGTCGACAATATCGACGGCGCTGGCGAAGACCGCCGCTGGTTCTGAGTTTCCCCTGTAGGAGGGACTGACCAGCCATTCGGCTGTTTAAAGCCAGCCCCGACTGCGTCCTGATCGAGGCATCGGGGCTTAGGCCCCTCCTACAGGTTTCTCCCAACAGGAACACGATGAACAGACACCCCAAACCCAACGCGCTGATCTGGCTGGTGCTGTCGGTCGTTGTCATCGCGCTTGACCAGTGGTCCAAGGCCTGGGTGCTGGCCTCGCTGCCGGAGTACACCGCCATCCCGGTGATCGACGGCTTCTGGAACTGGTACCGCACCTACAACACCGGCGCCGCCTTCAGCTTCCTCGCCGATGCCGGCGGCTGGCAGCTGTGGTTCTTCACCGTGCTGGCGGTGGGCATCAGCAGCCTGCTGGGCTTCTGGCTGTCGCGTACCGCGCGCGGCGACTGGCGCCAGGCGTTGCCGTACGCGCTGGTGATCGGGGGCGCGCTGGGCAACGTCATCGACCGCCAGATCCATGGCCATGTAATCGACTTCATCCAGTGGCACTGGCGCGAGCATTACTGGCCGGCGTTCAACATCGCGGATTGCGCGGTGGTCGGTGGCGCCATTGGCATTGCGCTGTTCGGCCTGTTCGACGGCAAGAAGAAGGCCGCGTAGGGCGGGCCCCGGCCCGCCGCCACGTGATGTACCCATACGGTGGGCCAGGGCCCACCCTACGGGAATCGCGGTGGCTCGCCTTCACCCCGTTCCCCTCTCCCGCGGGCGGGCGGGCGAGGGGCGCAGGTGCCATGCGGCATCGGCGCCGGCAACAGTTTCATCTTTTCATTTCCCCGGCTTCGGTAATATCGGTCTTATGGACGTCCTGCTCGCCAATCCCCGTGGTTTCTGTGCCGGTGTCGACCGTGCCATCGAGATCGTCAAGCGCGCCATCGAAACGCTGGGCGCACCGATCTACGTGCGGCATGAAGTGGTGCACAACCGCTTCGTCGTCGATGACCTCAAGCAGCGCGGCGCGATCTTCGTGGAAGAACTTGACGAAGTACCCGACGGCGCCACTGTCATCTTCAGTGCGCATGGCGTGTCCAAGGCTGTGCGCAGCGAGGCTGAAAATCGTGGCCTGAAGGTCTTCGACGCCACCTGCCCGCTGGTCACCAAGGTGCACCTTGAAGTGGCGCGTCATTGCCGTGGCGGTCGCGACGTGGTCCTGATCGGCCACGCCGGCCACCCCGAGGTAGAAGGCACGATGGGTCAATGGAGCCGCCAGGGCGGCGACGGCCACATCTACCTGGTGGAAGACATCGAGCAGGTGACCACGCTGGACGTGAGCCAACCCGACAACCTGTTCTACACCACCCAGACCACGCTGTCGGTGGACGACACGGTTGGCATCATCCAGGCGCTGCAGGCGCGGTTCCCGGCCATCCAGGGCCCGAAGAACGATGACATCTGCTACGCCACCCAGAACCGCCAGGACGCCGTGCGCGATCTGGCCAAGGAATGCGACCTCGTGCTGGTCGTGGGTTCGCCCAACAGCTCCAACTCCAACCGCCTGCGCGAGCTGGCCGAACGTGATGGCGTGGAGTCGTACCTGATCGATGGCGCGCACGAGATCGATCCGCGCTGGGTCGAGGGCAAGCAGCGCGTCGGCGTGACCGCCGGTGCGTCCGCGCCCGATGTGCTGATCGAAGGCGTCATCCAGCGCCTGCGCGATCTGGGCGCGGGTGGCATCAGCGAACTCGCAGGCGAGCCCGAAAACATGGTCTTCGCCCTGCCCAAGGAACTGCGGTTGCAACTGGTGTCCTGACGGCTCCTGGCGCCAGCCCCGGACCAACCGGGGAATGACGCCGCGAAGCAAGCAACTGCTTCAAACCACCATGCGGGGAGACGGACTCCCCGTGCGGCCGGGCCCCAATGAGAGACAGAAATGCGCCCGAGGCCTCGTCACCGCGGGCGCCAGCCGGCACCTGTCCGGGGGCAGGTCGCGCTCAGCGGTACACGCGCTCGCAGCGACGTTCTACGATGCGGTCGCCCTTGTCTTCCTGGCTGTTGCCCTGCACCTTGCGGCCGATGGCGCCGCCGGCCACGGCGCCGCCGACAGTGGCGACTTTCTTGCCGCTGCCGCTGCCGACCTGATTGCCCAGCAGGCCGCCCACGACCGCGCCGATGGCGGTGCCCGCCACGCGGTTGGGGTCCTTGCTGTTCTTCTGCACTTCCACGTTCTTGCAGACGACCTTGCTGCCGTCGTTGAAACGGCGGCCTTCGTCTTCCGGGCCATACGTCTGCGCTGCAGCGGCCGACATCACCGACATCAGGGCCAGCGGCAGCAGGAGGCGAGGGGTATTCATGGCGAATCTCCTTGGTGGGTATCGCCATGCGAGCCTGCGCGGCCCGTCGCGAACGACAAGTGAAATCCACATAGCGCGTTCATGCCCCGGTTCGCTGTGCGTGACGCCCCCACTACAAACATGACGGCGGGCTGACGGATGGCGGGTGATCTTGACGGGCGCACCACACCGGCCGCCTTACGTTGCAGGCAACGAGACGTGAGGAGTCGCGCCATGCATACCCCTGAAGAACTGGAAAAGAAGCTCTGGAAAGCAATCAAGTCCGATCGCACCTTGATGCTGGGGCTCGATGGTGCGGAGGCGGGCCATACGCGGCCGATGACCGCGCTGCTGGAACATGAAGGCCGTGGTCCGCTGTGGATCTTCACCGCCACCGACAACCAGCTTGCCCAGCGCACGCGATCGCCGCAGCGGGCATTGGCCACGTTCGCGTCGATGGGACACGATGTGTTCGCCAGCCTGCAAGGCATGTTGGTTCGCGATGATGATCGAGCGGTTATCGATCGCCTGTGGAATCCCTTCGTCGCCGCATGGTACGAGGGCGGCAAGGATGATCCGAAGCTGGCGCTGCTGCGCTTCGATGCCGAGCACGCGGAGATATGGCTCAACGAGCAGAGCCTGCTGGCTGGCGTGAAGCTGCTGTTCGGCGTGGACCCCAAGGAGGACTACCAGGACAAGGTGGCCGACGTGGACCTGCGTACCCATCCTGCTTGATCCGGGGGCATCGATAGGCCGGAAGTCACGCCTTTCCCAACGGCGCCTGACTCCGGCTGCACCGGTTTGGCCGGCGCGCGTTGTGACGCCCGTGAACAGGGAAAACCAACGCGCTGGAACAGGGGCCAGGCCGCGGTGATCACTCACCGGATGTCATGCCCCATGTTGTTGTATTCGCAAACCCATCTTCACAACCTGCTGGACCGCCTGGAAACCAGCGACGCCCGTACCACCGGCCAACTCGAAGCGCTCACCGTGTGGGTGGCGGCGCTGGTACAGACTCATCCCGACGGCGAGCGCCTGCGTGCGACCGCACAGGCATTGTCCGCACGCAGCCCATTCCGTGCGTTGTGCCAGTACCAGGAGGAGGTGGCTGCCTACGACGCCACGTTCTGCCAACTGCAATCGCTGGCCGCGCCCGCCGATGTCACGCCGCGCGTGCGCATGCCGTTGCCGCCCAACGTATGAGGCGCGCCTCGCCTGATGCCGGCCGCCGTCGCGTACTGCGCACGCGCCGCCATTGCGAAGGCAGTGCCCCCGCGCTGACACCCCTGCGCGCCGCTGGCCTGCTGGCTGTGACGGTGGTGGCGATGGGCGCGGTGGCTGGCCGGACGCATCGCGCTCGCCCCTCATCCGGCCTTCGGCCACCTTCGGCCACCTTCTCCCTGCTTTGCGGGGAGAAGGAAACTTCGGCGGTGAGTGCGAATGTCCTGCATCAGGAAGAGGGCACCGCGCCAGCGATCCTTCGACGGGGACGCACTTGCAGCCAAGCTGGGCGAAGCTAGGGCTTCGCACAACGGTACCCGCGTGGCCGCCGTGGCTGTTTCACCGGATCCGGCAGGCCGCTGCTGCGGCATCGACCACGCGTGCAGTGTCGCGCGGGGTTTGCAAAGACCATGTCAACGCGCAGGGCCGAACCGGCCTGAAGTGCGGGCCGGGTCACACCGCGGCGTGAACGCGTGCTGTCTCGCGCATCAGTGCGTGGCTGTCTGCGACGAGGTGCCGGTGACGTCGATGAAGACAGGGTTGGAATAGAACCACAGGTCCTGCCACGGGTCCTCGCCGGGCACATCCGCGTGCGGCGACGGCTCGTGCGTGCTGCTGCCACGCGCACGCACGAAGGCGCCGCGTGCAGGCACCGGCACCTCCCACCTGACGGACAGCCAGTCGCCGTCGCGATGCCAGCCCGCAGGGTCCCAGCGTCGCGTCTGCATGACCGGGATGCCATCGTCGCCGGGCGAGCCGACGATCAGCTCCATCTGCGCCAGCACGGGCCGCTCGCCATGGGCATTGGGCGTTGCCGGTTGCCGCACGCGCAGGTCGATGCGCATCGTGCTGGCCGCCGGGAGCACGAGTGTGTCGCCCAGGGTTGCGACGTGCGCCGTGCCGCCGTTGCCGCGCACCGTCAGTTCCAGCGCGTCGATCAGGTCGCCGGTGACGGCGAACATGCGGCCTTCGCGCAGGCCGCCGAGGATGTCGCCGGCATCGCGTCGTGCCCACACGTAGGTCTTGCTGTACTCGCCCGGATCGTAATCGCGTCCGCCGTCGCGCAGGTTGTGGTGCGAATCGGAGGTGGCGGTGATCCAGAGGCGACGGCCTTCCGCGAGCAAGGTGTCCCACACGCCGCCGACCTGCGTGGTCATCTGGTCGAAGCCGCCGAACGTCGGCGCGGCGGCGTTGCGGTACAGGCCGCGCTCGGTGCGCGTGGCCTGGTGGCCGGGCGCGCCTTCCATGCCCACCAGGACCTGCGGCGCAGTGTCGTGCCAGGCGCGCAGTTCGGTCGGTTCCACCTCGCCCCACTGGCCCACGCCGGTGGCGGTGCGCGAAGGGTGGTTGACGAACATCAGCGGTGGTGCGGGCAGGGTACGCATGTGCGCCAGCGCATCGAGCATGGTCTGCGTGTCGTCGCGCTGCACGCCGTCCACCGGTTCGTTGCGGCTGAAGCGGCGTTCGATCTCGACCAGTTCATCGCGCTCGCGCGGGCCTGGAGCGATGATCAGCGAGGCGTGTTCCGCGGCCGGCACGTCGAATTCCATGCCGTTGAACTGGATCAGTGCCGGCACCTCCCTGCGCGCCTGTTCCAGCGCGGGCCAGGCGTGGTCGCGGGTCACGGCGGAGTGACCGGGGCCGCCATGATCGGTGTGCACGATCCAAGTGAGGCCGAACGTCTGCCCCTGCCGGGCGTTGCGGCTGCGCGTGTACGGCGAATCGCCACCGCGGATGGGTGTGGGCGGGGAGGTACTGCGATCCCAGTCCACGCTCCATTCGCTGTGCACGTGGTGGTCACCGGCTTGCCAACTGCGACCGGAGTGGGGATCGGTGGCGCAGGCGGAAAGGAAGAGGGTCGACAAGACCGGCAGGAAGAGGGAGCGCATCGAAGTCCTAGCGAAGCGCAATGCCGCCGCGGCGTGCGGCGGTATCGCAGGAAGAAGAAGCGCGCCGCGGGCATTCGCCGGCGGCGCGCAGGTGCTCAGAAGTCCGCGCGCAGGCCCAGGCTGATGCGGCGGCCCGACTTCTCGTACATCGTCGGGAACGACGGGTCCATGGTGTAGCCGCTGGTCTCTTCGTCCGTCAGGTTGATGCCCTTCAGGCTCAGCTTCAGGTGGTCGCTGATGCGGTAGCCGATCGATACGTCCAGCTGACCATAGGCGTCGCGCCAGATCGGGTACATGTTGTAGCCGATCGACTCCACGTACTCGTCCTTGTGGTTGTACGACACGCGCGCATCGAAGTGCTGGTTCTCGTAGTAGGCAGTCAGGTTCCAGGTCTTCTCTGCCAGGCCCGGCATCGGCGTGCGGATGCCCAGGTCGGATTCACCGGCCAGCGAGCTGTCCAGCATCGTGTAGTTCGCGTTGATGCCGAAACCGTCGAGGGATGCGTGCAGCGCGGACAGCGGCAGGTTGGCGATCAGCTCGATGCCGTCCACGTCGTACGAGCCGTTGGCGTTCACCGGCTGGTAAACGTCGAAGTCGTAGTAGCCGTTGAGCGTGCCGTTGGCGTTGTAGACGGCCACGTCCTCGACCACGCCGGTCAGCGCGTTCACCACCACGCCGTCGATCTTCTTGCGGAAGTACGACGCCGCCAGCAGGCCGCCGTTGTCCAGATACTTTTCCAGGCCGATTTCCCACTGTTTGGCGTAGGTGGGCTTCAGGTCCGGGTTGCCGTCGGTGAAGCGGAACGAGCTCCAGCTGGCGGTGCGTTTGTAGGCCACGTCGGTCAGTGCCGGACGGATCAGCGTCTCGGAGCCGGCGGCGCGCAGCAGCAGGCCGTCGGCGAGTTCGGCGGTCAGGTTGAAGCTGGGCAGTACGTCGGTGTAGCCGCCGTCGCTCGACACCGGCGTGTCGGTATAGCCGGTGCTGCCGTCCGGATTCTGCACAGGATGGTAGCCGAACGACACCACCGAGGTGTCGACGTAGCGCGCGCCCGCGTTCACCGTGACCGGCACACGACCGAGGGTGAAGTCGAAGTTGGTCATCGCGTACAGCGCGGCGACCTCTTCGTCCACGCGGTAGTACTGTGCGTCGTCGAACGGCGTAGAGAAACCGGGGTAGCGGAAGTAGCCGCGGGCGAAGTCGTTGGACACCTGCTGCCAGTCGAGGTCCTTCACGCTGTAGGCACCGCCGGGGACGATGTCGCCGATCCACTGCAGCGGGCTGTCGGCCAGCGTGCGCGTGTTGACCCACGACGTGTCGCCGGGGCCCGGACCGGTGATCTTGAGTTCGCCGTACTGGCGCTCCTTGCTGCGGTCGGTGTAGCGGCCGCCGAACTGCACGCTGCGCAGCGCAGGCAGGAACGGCAGGTCGAGCTTGCGGGTGACGTCGAGCTTGGCGGCGTACTTGTCGTCGTCGATCTTCTCCAGCGTGGTTTCATACGCCTCGAACAGGTAGCGCTCGGGCGAGGCGTACATGTCGAAGCCGGCGGAACTGGCGCTGGGGATGGTCTCGCCGCCGCGGCCGGTCCAGCGCGTGCGCGACGGCGCATAGGCGACGTGCTTCAGGTTGGAATAGTCCAGCATCTTCTCCGCACCGGAGTAGCCGGCCATCGCTTCCACGTCCCAGAGATCGTTGTTCCAGTCCAGCGCCAGGCTGTACTGGCCGTAGTCGGTCTTGTTGATGCGCTCCTTGCTGAGGAACTCATGCTGGGTGGCGGTATAGGACACGTCGCGCAGCACCAGCATGCCGTACTCGGACAGGGTGGTGTCGTCGTACTCGTGGATGGTCTCCAGTGTGCTGCGGCTGGAGGCGGAGTAGGCGGCGGCGTCGTATTCGTCTTCGGTCGTGTCGTAGCCACCCACCATCGCGTCGAACGTCAGGCTGAAGGTGCTGCTGGGCCGGTACTGCAACGAGGCGGTGGCGCCCCACTTTTCCTGGTCGTTGAGGTAGACGCGGTCGCCCACCTTGTCCTGGAAGATGATCAGGTTGCTTTCTGCGGTATCCGCGCGGTTGTCGATGGTCCAGCCGGTGTCGCGCTCGACCACGGCCTCGGCCTGCGAGCCGCGGGTGCCGGAGGCGCCCAGGAAGCGCGACAGCGGACGGAAGTTGATGCCCGAGGTGGAGTCGGTGCGGTTGGTGCGCTGCGCATGCGCGAAGGAGACCAGTGCGCCCCAGTCGCCCCAGGTGTCGCTGGCGAGGAAGGCGAACTTGGGGTCGGTTTCTTCGGAGATAGAGTTATGCGCGCCCTCGGCGGAGAACACCAGCTTGCGATCGCTGTAGTCGAACGGCCGCGCGGTGGAGATCTTCACCGAACCGGCGATGCCGCCTTCCTCGTCGGCGGCGGTGGGCGACTTCTGCACGGTGACCTGCTGGATGATCTCCGAGGCGAACAGGTCGAATTCGACATCGCGCCCGCCGCTGCCGGAGGCGGTGGCCAGGTCGTTGATGGAGACATGGGTGTATTCCGACGGCAGGCCGCGCACGTTGACCTTGCTGCCCATGCCCTTGTTGCGCTCGATGGTCACGCCGGGCATGCGCTGCAGTGCTTCGGCCAGGTTCTGCTCGGGGAAGTCCGCCACGTCGGTGGCGACGATGGAGTCGGAGAAGCCCACGTTGTAGCGCTTGATGTCGACGGCCTGTTCCAGGCTGCGGCTGTAGCTGCCGACCACGGTGACGCTCTCCAGGTCCTGCGCATCCACCGCCTGCGCGCTCGGCGTGGGTGCAGGGGCTGCGGCAGCCGGCGCGGGCGACGGGACGGGCGTTGCGGGGGTGTCGGCTTCGATGGTGACGGTGCTGGTGTTGAGGTAGCGGTAGCGCAGGCCGGTGCCCTGCAGCAACTGCGCGAGCGCCTGGTCCGAAGACAGGCCGGCGGGCACGGCGCGCGTGCGGGGATTGCCGGCCTGTGCGGTGTAGACGAACTGCAGGCCGGTCTGGCGCGAGAGTGCATTGAGTGCACTGTCGAGCGATTGCGGCGGGATGGCGTCGGTCGCGACGGTCGCCTGCTGGGCGGCGACGTTGGCGGTCGCAGCCTGCAGGGCAAGAGCAATGGAAAGGGCGAGGATTCGGCGCATCGTGGGATCCGGGTGGAGTGGGGTGGTGGCGCGCGATCGCTCGCGCGCACCCCCACTACGAGGGGGCACGGCGGCGGTCGGGCACCGTTTTCTCCGTGAATTTTTTCTTACAGCGCCGGGATCACCACGAGCCGTGCGCGGGTGCGCGGCGCGAACGCACGCGGATCTGGCGCGCATCGGCACTCACCGCGAGCGTGGGTTGTTCGTCGAGGAAAGCGCGCAGCGAGGCAAGGTCGTCCGCGCGCAGGTTGCCGGTCAGGCGCAGCGCGCCGGCTTCGCTGTCGTCCACGCGCAGGCGCACGGTGTTCATGCGGTTGAAGCGGTCGGCGATGTCGCGCAGTGGTTCGTCACGGAACACGACGCGCCGTTGCCACCATGCCGTCATGGTCGCGACATCTTCCTGCACCACACTGACGTGGTGGTCGGCATAGGTCACACGCGCGGACTGTCCGGCGGAGAGGTCGGCGAGCAGCCGTCCCTTGCCCGCGCGGTCGACTACGTGGATGCGGCCCTCGGCCACGCCGAAGCGCGCCTGGTCGCGCTGCAGCGACACATCGAAGGTGGTGCCGATGTCGCGCACTTCCAGTCCGGCGGCGTGCACGGTGAACGGGCGGCGATCTGCGGCGACCACGAAACTCGCCTGGCCGCGCGCCAGTTCGATGCGCCGGCGCAGCAGGCCGACGGTCACGGTGACGTCGCTTTCCGCGTTGAGGTGCATCACCGTGCCGTCTTCCAGCGTGACCATGCGTGGGGCGCCCTGCGCGGCGATGTAGTGGTGCGTCGACGGCAGTGCCGCGTGCACTGCGATGCCGATGCCGAGCAGCAGGGCCGCTGCGGTCACGATGCGCGGCAGACGCCACGGCGGTGTGCGCGTGACGCGTGGACGCGCCGGGCGCAGGGGCAGCGGCACGACGTTGTCGCGCTCGTGCGGCAGAGCGGCGTCCGCCGGCAGCCCGCGTACGGCATCGCCGATCTCGGCGGCGACGCGGGCGATGGCCAGGTACTCGCGCAGGTGCACGGGCGAGGCCACCAGCCATGCCATGAAACGCTGCTGGTCGTCCGGGCCCAGCGCGCCCTCGCGCTGCATCACGTGCCAGTGCGCGGCTTCGCGGGTGGCGGCGGACGTGCCGGGCGGGAACAGGGGCGTGGCCATCACGCGGTCCCCATCGCGCGACGGCAGACGGCCAGTCCGCGCACCACGTGTTTCTTCACCATGTGCGGCGATACGCCCAGGCGCTCACCGATCTGGCGGTAGGTCAGGCCGTCGCGGTACTGCATGACGAGGACGGCGCGCGTGCGCGCTGGCAGGGTCGCGAGCAGGGCCTGCATGTGCTGCCGGCGCTGGGCGCGCTCGGTCGCGTCTTCCACGCCTTCCGCGTGGGTGACGAGGGCCGCCACCTGCTCGACATCTTCCATCGGAACGGGCGTGCGTTGCCGGCGTGCAGCCTGTTCGCGCGCCAGGTTCAACGCCACGGTGAACAGGTAGGCCTCGGGGTTGGCGATCTGCTCGCCCTGGCCCTGGTGCGCACGCAACAGGCGCAGGTAGGTTTCCTGCACCAGGTCCTCGGCTTCGTCGTTGGCGCCGCGACGGGCGAAGAACCCACGCAGTGCCGGTGCCTGGTCAGTGAACACGCGGGTGAGTGCGCGCAGCGCGTGTTCGGCCAAGGTCCCGTCCCGCCCCGTCGGAAAGGGCGGCAAGGTACGCGGTGAGGATGACGGTTCGGTGACATGCGCCTGACATCAGAGGCGACTGACGCTGCGCAGACGTATCGCGCCGGCGGCCACGCCCTGCTGTGCTGCCGCGAGCGTGCGCAGTGCCTGCACGACCGTGCCCGGCGTCGTGCACGCCAGCGTCACCTGGCCCCAGGCGATGCATTGGCCGGCGTCGTAGACCTCGTAGTCGGCGAAATAGTGGCGGGTCTTCGTGGCGTCGTCAGCGTCAGGTACCGACGTGCACATCGCACTCGCATTCTGCGTAGCCAAGCTGTTCCAGTGCGATCTCCAATGCCAGGGCGTAGCTGCGCGCGCCGTAGCCGTCGACCACCGCGAGACGGCGGCCGGTGGTGGCGGGCAGGGTGCCTCCATCGAGGTCGTCATGCACTTCCACGTACGGATGGGCGAGGCCCTGCACGGCACGCTGCAGCAGCGGATGGTCGGTGAGCGCACCGGGGTCGAGCAGCGTGGCGCGCACACCCCATTCGTTCGCCAGGCGCAGCGCGGTCAGCACGTCCGTGATGGAGCCGCAACTGCGCACGGCCAGCGTCTGGCCGGCACAGCCGGCCCGCTGCACCAGCGCGCCGAGCACCGACGGCGGCAGAGGACGCGCTGGCGAGGCGAGGTTGTCGTGGCGCTCGGGGCCACGGATGACGAGGATGGACATGAGAGGCTCCGGCTCAGGCATGGAAGGGCTCCGCGGCGTGCGCGTGGTCCACGCGGCGCAGCGCGATGTCGAGCGCCAATGCGTACGCACGCGGCAGGTCGTCCCGCAGGATTACGGTGACCAGCGACGCGTGCTGCGGATGCACGCGCGGCTCCAGCGCATGCGCGGCGTCGTCGTGCACTTCGATGTAGGGCGACGCCAGGCCGTCGAGCGCATCGCGCAGGGCCCACGTCTGCGCGACGCCGTCGAGCGCAAGGTCACCGATATCCAGCAGCATGTCGCTGCGTGCGATGTCCGCACGACGCAGGCCGCACAGCAGGTCGCGGATCGTCGCGAAGGTACGGCAGTGCAGGCGCTGCCCGGCGGCATTCGCGCGTTCGCGCAGCGGAGGGTCGAGGGACGAGGCGTCGGGAAGCGCGGCATGCGGGCCACGCAGGATCAGGATGGACATGCATCGGGTCGTGGCGCACATCGCGTGCGGTGGAGCCACGATAGGTCCGTGCCGCGTAACAGCTCCATGCGCTTCGGCGCCGGATGCGTAAAGAACGCGTAGCGTTTCAGCGCTGCGCGATCAATATCGCGCCGGCCAGCGCCAAGGCCGCGGCCCATGCCGCGTCGGACGTGCATGCGCGATGCCACCACGCGCCGCGGCAGACACCGGTGGCGATGAGCTGGATGGTCGCGAGCATGGCCAGCAGATGCAGGCCGACGGCGGCCAACATCAGCAACAGCGAACCGGTGGCGGTGATCGCGCGCGCTGGCGCTTCCGCCATGCACAGCGGGACCAGTGCGGGCACCAGCATGAAGCCGCTGCCGTGTGCGGCGCCCGTCAGGCAGGACCAGGCGGCCAGGTCAGCGCGTGATCGGCGGACGACCTGCGATGGAGGGGAGGGCGTGATGCGCGCACGCCGTACCAGTCGCCACGCCGCGAGCGCAAGCAGACATCCGCCCGCCACGATCTGCATGCGCTGTGGCGCCAGGCGCACGCCCTGCATCACCAGTGCCACGACCAGCGCCACCGACAGCGCATGTCCTGCGGCGATGGGCAGCAGCGCGCGCCGCACGTCGCGCGCATCGCCGCTGCGGCTCGCTTGTGCCGCGGCGAAAAGCCAGCCGTTCGCCGGACTCAGGCCATGGAGCGCTCCGAGACCGGCGATGGCGAGCCACGGCCACCAGGCGTCGGGCAGCGACATGATGGCGTGGCGTCAGGGCTTCGCCGCGCAGCATCCGCTGGCCGCGCCGAGCGGCGCCGCATCGTAGCGGTCGTGGTGGCGCACCCAGGCCATCGGGTAGTCCTCGGCGTCTTCATTGCGCCCGTGCGGGGTGAGGTCCAGCAGCGCGTAGGTGTGCATCATTGCTTCCACGCCACGGCCGTAACGCGAATAGGTGTGGAAGACCTCGCCGGCGTCGTCGCGCACGAACACACTGATGCCGGGGGCTTCCTCGTGCGGGAACGGTTTCCGCGTGTAGTTGTAGTCCACCATGCCGCGCGACATTTCCTCCTGGTTGAAGTTGACGCCGAAGTCGTGGTTGAACGAAGTGCCGTGCGAGGACACCCACGGGAAGGTCCAGCCCATGCGATGGCGGAAGGCTTCGATATCGGCCAGTGGTGCGCGCGAGACGGCGACGAGGGTGAGGTCGCGCTGGGCGAGGTGGACGAGCGCGCCGGCGTGGTGGTCGGCCATGAAGGAGCAGCTCTTGCAGCCCTGTTCCCAGCCGGGCGCGAACATGAAGTGCTGCACCATCAACTGGCGGCGGCCGTCGAACAGGTCGGCCAGCGTGCGCGCGCCTTGCGGCGTGTCGAATGCGTAGGGTGTTTCAACGCGCACCCATGGCAGGGCGCGGCGTTCGCGTGCGATCTGGTCATGCAGGCGTGTGAGTTCCTTCTCGCGCGCCAGAAGCGCGAGGCGGGCGGTGCGCCATGCGTCGCGGGTGACGATGGCGGGCGTGTCGTGGGCAAGCATGTCCATGGCGGGATTCCGGTCGTGGCGGCTGGCGGTGGGAGGCGCAGGCGTGCGTCGGCCTTGCCAATGCCGCGGGAGCATCGGGGAGGAGGGAGCGGGCGGTGCCGCGCGATGCGGCGGGTGTGTCAGGCGGTGCGCGAGGGTCGGCGTACGGCGCGGAGCTTTCCGCTCGGACCGCCGCCGCAATAGAACAGGTCGGCGCCGTCCGATTCCAGGCCGCTGATGTGCGCGCCCGCCGGCATGTCAAGGCGTTCCAGCACGCGCCCGTCGCGCGGGTCGATGCGCCGCAGGTCGCTGTCGTCGCCATCCCAGGTGGCGTGCCACAGGTCGCCGTCGACCCAGGAAACGCCGGTGACGAAGCGATCAGAGGCGAGTGTGCGCAGGATCTTCCCGGTGTCCGGATCGATCTGGTGGATGCAGCGATCGCGGTACTGGCCCACCCACAGGCTGCCTTCGGCCCAGGCCATGCCCGAGTCGCGGCCCGCACCCGGCGCGGGAATCGACGCCACCACGGTGCCGGTGGCCGGATCGATCTTGTCGATGCGGGCTTCTGCAAGCTGGTAGAGATGCGTGCCGTCGAAGGCGGTACCGGCATCGCCGGGACGGTCGATGCTGCGGACGACGTCGCCGCTGGCGGGTTCGATGGCCAGGATGCGTTCGCTGGTGGCGGCCCAGACATGGTGGCCGTCGTGGGTCACCCCATGGATGCTGGGCGCACCCTCGAACGGTCCGTATTCGCGGACGATCTCCGCCGTGCGTGCCGGCGCGGCATGGCGGGGGGTGGAGGCGGTGTCGTTCATGCGGAACTCCGGATGCGCTGGGTGTGTGGCCACTCTACGCAGCCGGCAGCACGGCAGGGAGTAACAAGATGGTCGTGAATCCGGACAGCGGCGGCGCCAGCCAGCGTTGTGCGCGCGCATGGCCCACCGAACGCGCGTGGCCGGCGCTTTCCAGTGCAACGAGCGCGCGCTGCACCGAGCGCTGGCCCATGCCGGTGGCGAGCGCCAGTGCCGAGGTGGACCACGCCATGCCGTCCGCCAGCAGGCCCTGCAGGGTGGCCTGGTCGCCATCCAGCGGAGGCGCAAGTACCGCGACGGCACCGGCGCGGTGCGGCACTAGGTGGAAGCCACGGTCGCTGGCGGTGATGTCGGCCAGTGGCGCGATGAGGCGGCGCAGGCGTCCGATTTCCACGCGCAGGCGCACGCGATGCGTCTCGTCCGGCTCGCGTGTGCGGAACACGCGCGCGATCAGCGCGTTGCGGTCGACATCGCCGGGCCAGCCGATGGCGAGCGCGCGCAACAGTGCGAACAGCACCGGGCGTCGCGCGAGCGGCAGCGTCGCATCCGCCTCCCGCAGCGCATGGCGCACGGCGTCGACCACCAGCGCGCCGCTGGCGAGCAACGCGTCCACATCGTCCAGCGTCACCGGTTGCTCGTGGCCGCCGTGCAGGAGGCGGGCGGCGGGGCGTTGCAGGATGGCGGCGACATCCGCGACTTCGGCGGCCAGCGCGGGAATGCCGGCCTGCGTCGCGGCGGCACCTGCCTGCGCCAGCGCGTGGCGGGCGTCGCGCAGGCGCAGCGAACGCAGTGCGATCTCCGTGCGGGCAAGCGCAGCAAGCGCCTGGTGCGCGGGCGCACCCGCGTCCACGCCAAGTGTTGCGAGCGAGGTGGCAGCCGCGTCGAGTCGGCCCAGGAGAAGGTGGCGGCGGACCGCGATCAGGCGCGCGTGTGTGGCATTGGCATGGTCGCCGCGGGCGGCGAGCGTGCGGGCGGCGTCATCGAGCGCGCGTGGCGCAGCGCCGAAGTCGCGCAGGGCCAGTGCGACCTCCGCTTCGGCGACCACGCAGCGTGCACGCGACACCGCTTCGCGCGCGCCGAAACCACGTGCTGCACGTCGCAGCAGTCCACGCGCACGTGGGTAATCGCCGAGCTGCGCCATCGCGATGCCGCGCAGGGCCAGGGCGGGCGGATCGTCCCGCCAGCCGACATGGTTCAGTGCGCCCAGGACATCGCCGGACGAGAGGGCGCGCCCGGCGGCGGTGATCAGGGAATCCATGCCGGCAGCCTACCGCGCCGTCGGTCCGCCGTCGCGGATTCAGGCCGCCGCCAGTTCCCGTCGCATGCGCGCATGGTCGCGGCGGTACTGGCGTGCGAGCTGCGTCTTCTTCGTGGCGCTGAGAATCTTGCCGGAGACCTGGAAGAACTTCTTCTCCTCCTCGCGCAGGTGATGGTGCACCTTCTCCGACAGCTCGCGCGCCTTCTTCAGCCAGGCGACGTAGCGGGGATCCAGCGACTGGAGGTCTTCGACCAGTTCGTCGATCTCGTGGTGCTCGTGCAGCGCGTGCCGCGAGGAATTCAGGCCGCGGTCGTCCATCAGGATCGGCACGTAGAGGAATCGCTCCTCCGCCGCCGCGTGCGCCGCCAGTTCGATGCGCAGGGCGGTGAACAGGTCCAGCCGCTCGCGCGTGCCGGGTTTCGAACGCAGCAGGCGGCGGCACAGCGAGCGCTGCGTTTCATGGCTTTCGTGCAGGGCGTCGTAGATGGTTTCGGGCATGGGCAATGTCCTGGCGAGCGGCGTGGAACGGCAAACGATCAGGGCAGGGTGCGCACCTTGGGTTCGCGCGCGTACTGGCGGGTACGCGCGGCCTTGATGAAGGCGGCCGTCCCCGACGCCTTCACCACACCCGCGTCCTTGCCGATACCGGCCGCCTTGATGACGGCGGACGCGCCATCGTCATGGGCGATCGCCTTCAGGTGACCGAACGCATCGCGCACCCAGTCGACCGCCGCGGCCTCCGTCGCCATGGCCTTGCCTGCGGCGTCCGACAGCACCACGGCCACGGCGTCGAACACCATCGACGGCGTGCCGGCGAGTTGTCCGTCCGCCGGCAGTCGCTTGCCGTTGCCGAGTTTCGCACCGCCGATTTTCGGTGCAACGATCTTGACCTGTGCGCCATCGGCTTCCGCTGCCTTGCGCAGCGCGGCGATCGTCGCGGCATCCGAGCCGTCGTCCACCAGGATGCCCACGCAGCGGCCCTGCAGGGTCGGTTTCATCTTGCCGATGATCTGCAACGCGGGCGACGGCGGCATGTCCTGTGGCTTGACGGCGGTGGGTGGCGCAGGCGGCAGCGCCTCCAGGCCGAGGCCGTTGGCGACGCGCTGGGCGAGATCGGCATCGATGTGGCGCAGATGTCCTACGATCGCCTCGCGCACGTGCGCGGTCTCCACCTTCGAGAGCTCGAACACCAGCGCGCCCACCATGTGCGCCTGCTCGGGCGCGGTCTGGCTGCGGAAGAACAGCCGTGCCTGGCTGTAGTGATCGGCGAAGCTCTCCGGGCGCACGCGCCCCTTGTGGCCATCGGCCATGCTCGCGTGGCTGCGGAAGCCAGCGGGCGTCTCGCGCGGCGTGTCCCCCTGCAGGCTGCTGGGCTCGTAGTTCACGCGGCCCTTGGGCACGTGCATCTGCATGTGCCCGTCGCGCTGCAGGTTGGCGAACGGGCACTTCGGCGCGTTCACCGGTATCTGGTGGAAGTTCGGCCCGCCCAGCCGTGACAGCTGCGTGTCCAGGTAGGAGAACAACCGGCCCTGCAGCAGTGGATCGTTGCTGAAATCGATGCCGGGCACGATGTTGGCGGGGCAATAGGCGACCTGCTCGGTTTCGGCGAAGAAGTTGTCCGGCCAGCGGTCCAGCACCATGCGGCCGATCACCGTCAGTGGTACGAGCTCTTCGGGGATCAGCTTGGTGGGATCCAGATGATCGAACGGGAAGGCATCGGCCTGTTCCTCGGTGAACAGCTGCACGGCCAGTTCCCATTCCGGGAAGTCGCCCTTCTGGATGGCCTCGAACAAGTCGCGACGATGGAAGTCGTTGTCGGCCGCCTGCAGTTTCACGGCTTCGTCCCAGACGGTGGACTGGATGCCGAGCTTCGGCCGCCAGTGGAACTTGACGAAGGTGCTGTTGCCCTTGGCGTCGAGCAGGCGGAAGCTGTGCACGCCGAACCCCTCCATCATGCGCAGCGAGCGCGGAATCGTGCGGTCGCTCATCGCCCACATGATCATGTGGAAGGCTTCCGGCGTCAGCGAGATGAAATCCCAGAACGTGTCGTGTGCGCTGCCGGCCTGCGGATAGGCGCGGTCGGGTTCCATCTTCACCGAGTGCACCAGGTCCGGGAACTTCATCGCGTCCTGGATGAAGAACACCGGGATGTTGTTGCCCACCAGGTC
>NZ_CAMPJD010000059.1 GCF_946886695.1 uncultured Pseudoxanthomonas sp.
CACCGCTGCCTTCGACTTCGAGCGTATCGTCGGGGGAGATGAAGGCAGCGGTGTCCTCGTCCAGGCCGATGCCGATCGCGAACGGGTTGTAGCCCAGCGCCGCGGTCAGGCGGCCCAGGCGGTCGCGCTGGCGGAAATGCTGGTCGATCACGAAGCGGTTGGTCAGGCCCAGCCCGGGCGCCAGGCGCACGCTGCTGGCACGCGGCGACGAGCCCTCGGTACCGAAAGCGATCATGTGCTCGCTCAGGAACCCGGCGCCGGCGCTGGTGCCGGCCACGGTCACCCCTTGCGCGTTGCGCGAACGGATGCTGCGCGCCACCTGGGTGCCGCCGAGGATGGTGGACAGGCGCAACTGGTTGCCGCCGGTGAAGAAGATGCCGCTGGCCTCCGCCAGCCTCGCCAGCCGGCCTTCCTCCTGGCAATCGCGGCGGGTGTCGAAGTCCAGCACGTCGACCCGCGGGGCGCCCATGCCACGGAACAGTTCCTCGTAGCGGGTGCCGGATTCCTTCAGCCGGCTCGCGGTCGGGATGACGACGATGTCGGCGTCGGCGCCACCGCTCAGTTCGACGAAACGCGCCAGGATGCGCGGGTTGGTTTCCTTGTCCTCTGCGCCGCCGATCGGGATGATCCAGCCGCGTTGTTCCCCGTTGACGGGCTTGCTTGGCATCGAGTGCTCCGGTGTTTCAGGTGTCTTGCGATTCGAACGTACCGCGCCGCCGCACCGCGCCATCGTGCAGGTGCAGGTGGCCGCCGGCGAACACATCGGTCACCGCGCCGGTGGCGTCCAGCGCCACCAGGTCGGCGTCGGCGCCAGCCGCGATGTGGCCCTTGCCAGGCAGGCGCAGCAGCCCGGCGACGTTGGACGTAAAGGCCGGCAGCGCGTCCTGCAGGGCGATGCCGCGGGCGAGCAACTCGCGCAGCGTTTCGACCAGGGCGCCGGAGTGGCCGACGTCCATGCTGCACACGCGGCCCTGCGCATCGAAGCAGGGCAGGCAGCCACCGGCGTCGGAGCTGATGGTGACGCGATCGCGCGGGGCGCCGCTGTCGAGGTAGCGGATCAGCGCATCGGCCGCGCTCCACGCGTCTTCGCCCTCGTCCACCGGGAAGGCGGTGATGTCGATGCTGCAGCCGCGCCGGGCCAGCTCGATGGCTTCATCGAACAGCGCCTTGCGCCGGTTGACGTGGGTCGGGTTGAACACCCGCGGCGGTAGTTCACTCTGATCGAGCGCGCGCCGCACCAGGTCCAGGCCGCGCGCGCCGTCGCCCAGGTGCAGGTGGACTATGCCGGCCTTGCCGGTCATCAGTCCGGCCACGTGCGCTTCGGACGCGATCCGCAGCAATTCTTCCAGGGTCGGCTGGCTGGAACGGTGGTCGCTGATCGCCAGCTCACCCACGCCGACCAGGCAGTCGATGAAGACCAGGTCCGCGCGCACGCTGCCGGTCAAGGTGGCCGGTGGCAGGTGGTAGCCGCCCGCGTATCCCCAGGCGGACAGGCCTTCCTCGCGCAGCGCGTTGACGTGGGCCACCAGTTCGCGCGTGCTGCGGGCGACGTCGTCGGTGCCCAGCAGGCCGACCACCGTGGTCACTCCGCTGCGGGTATAGCGCGACAGCGTCGGCGCCGGCACCCGGCTGGCGAAGCCGGCCTCGCCACCGCCGCCGGTGACATGGACGTGGCCGTCGATCAGGCCCGGCAGCAGTCGGCGGCCATTGAGGTCCAGTACCTGCGTGCCGAAGGCGGCGGGAAGGTCGGGTGCATCGGTCCCGATCCACAACACCTTGCCGCCGCCGAGCAGCAGGTCGCGGTGTCCCAGGGGTTCGGGCGCGTAGACATTCGCGTTGCGGATCAGGGTGGTCGTCATCAGCCGTCGACCGCCATGCCAATGCGTCCCGCCGGCAGGCGCGTGTCAGGGTGGCATGCCCGGGCTTTCAATCCCCTGGCCCGGACGGTGGTGACGCGGGTGTCGTCGCTCATCTGTTCTTCGATCCGCTGCTGTCCCGACACGGTCATCCGCGCGGCGGGCCAGTTTAACCGCGCGGGAGCACGCTGGCCGCGCCGAGCGGAGGAAAGGACAGCCTGCGGGTCGATAAAGTGAGGTGACGTGACATAGTCGTCTCGACAGGCGCCGGCATGCCGCCGTCGCCCGACGCCAGCATCGAATCCGGAAAGACACGCACACCGATCTTCGCCTCCCACGCGCGCTGCCGACGCAGCGACGCATGGAACCCGCCGATGACGGCCGCGTCGTATCCGCGCTACTGCGCGGCGTTGCCGGTGGTCGGCAGCGCCAGCCGCTTCTCCAGGTCTTCGCGCATGTCCACCAGTTCGGTGGACAGCTGCTTGCGCTTGGCCATGCCTTCGCGATGGATCTCGCGGACTTCCTCCACCGTGCGGATCAGCGTCTCGTTGACGGTGCGCAGGGTCTCGATGTCGATCACCGAGCGCTGGTTGGCGCGCGCGGTGCCGACGGCGGTGGAGTGGACGAGTTCGGCATTCTTGCGCATCAGTTCGTTGCTGGCATCGTCGATGGCGTTGGCCAGTTCGACCGCGTTGCGCTGGTCGGCCAGCGACAGCTGGATCGCGAACTGGTTGCGCCACATCGGGATGGTGATGTCGCGCACGGCGCTGAACTTCTCGATCAGCTGGATCGCGTTGGCCTGGATCAGGCGGATCATCGGCAGTGTCTGATCGGCCGCGTGTTGTAGTACCTGCAGGTCGGACACGCGCTTGTCGATCAGGCGAAGCGCCGTGTCGAGCGCGGCACGGCGGGTGCGCGATTCCGGATCCTCCTGGCCCGACAGCGACGCCAGCTCCGCTTCCAGTTCGGCAATGCGGACGCGGCCGGCCGCCACGTGCACGCCCAGCTCACGACGCTCGTCCAGCACGATGTCGTGCATCTGGTCGTACTCGCGCACGCGTTGCTGCTGGATCTGCTGGGTCTTGCCGACATCGCCCATCAGCTGGTCGATCTGGCGGTTGGTCGAGCTGTAGCGCTGGACCAGGTCGTCCTTGGTCGCGCGCATCTTGTCGATCAGCGGGCCGAGGATCGGCAACTTGGAGCGGCCGTGGAAAGACTCGAGGTTCAGCGAACGCGCGATGCGCACGACTTCACCCAGCTTGTCGCCGCTGCTGTCCAGATCGGCATTGCGGACCTTGTCCAGCAGTTGCGTGCTGAAGGCGCTGGTCTTGGTGGTCGCCTCGCGGCCGTAGGTGTGCAGATTGCCGGGCGCGATGTCCTGCAGCGCCTTCGTCGCCTCCTGGATGCGCGGGATGTCGGCGCTTTCCAGGCCCAGGTCGGTCAGCAACTGCGGCGACAGCGCCGCGGGCACCAGCGTCTGTTCGGGGTTCGTCGTCGTCATGGGGCCTCCTGGGCTGGGGTGGCACGCGCTGGCGTCGCAGGTACGACGGATGGCGCGGGCAGGTGTTCGATATGGGCTTCCAGTGCGTCTATCGTCCGCATGGCGGAGGATAGCTGCATTCCGTGTTCGGCACCGGCGGCGACGCCGAGCTGCTGGTCCAGCAACACGGTGAGCCGGGGCAGTTGCTGCGCGTGGCGCTCGGCGATGGCGAGCGCATTGGCAGCGACGAGATCCAGCTGGCTGGCCGTGATCTCGTACGCGCTGCGCAGCGTGATGAGGTGCGCGAGACGCGACGAACCTGCAGGCGTGTCGCCTTCCGCCATCGCCTGCTGGCGCGCGAGTCCGTCGATCTCCTGTTGCAGCTGCGCACAGGCCTCGCGCAGCTGCAGCGCGTGCATGGCGAGCATCGCGTGCTGGTTGCGCAGCCGAGATGCCTCGAAACCGGCCTGCCGCAGCAGGATGCCGCTGCGTTCCCGCAACGAGCGCGCTTCGGCGGCAAGACGGATGTCGCGGCCGATCAGCCGTCCCCAGAAACCCACGCTGCGCCGCAGCGCACGAGGATCAGCCGACAACAGTACGGTGCGCAGATCGCGCAGTGTCGCCTGCAGGTCATCGGCGCCGGATTGTGCCAGCGCCTGGATGGCGGCGGCATGCGCGGCCAGGCCCGCGGCACGGGTCCCGCCGATGGCATCCTGATTCATTGCGCATCATCCCCGTCGTCGCGCACGCGTGCCGGTGATACATCCAGGGTGGGCGTCGGCCGTTCCTCCCTGAATTCCAGACTGGCGATGACCTGGTCGAATTCCGCTTCACGCGGTGAGCGTGGCTTGGGCTTGCGCGTGCCGGCGGCTGCGGCGGGGGGTGCACCGTTGCGAAGCGCTTGGGCCAGCGCCACCAGCGCTCCATTGAGCTGGTCCTGCCGCGCCATCGTATGCTGCAGGGCCTGCAACACCGGGGCGGTGTCGACGGCGGGCGTGGGCGTGGCAGCTGCGACCCGTTCTGGCACCCGCAATGAGTGCAGCGCCGACAACAGGGCCTCCCAGGGTGCCGGCTGAGGGGCCTGGACCGGGGCCGGCTCGCCCAGTCGCTGCAGGCCGACCGCGATGTCGGCCAACTGCGCGACCACGCGACCGCCGACATCGGCATCGTCCGCCCCCATCGCCTTGTTGCGCAGGAAGTCCGCCTTGATCTGCTGCCAGCGTGCCTGTTCGTCGTCGGTCAGCGTGCCGCGCAACTCGCCCAGCTTCAGCAGGTTCTCCTCCGCGCCGGTGGTCAGCAGCTGCGCTTCGCCCAGGTAGTGGTCGGCGATCAGTTGCTGCAGCTCGGCGGCATTCATCACCGGCGAGATCTTCTCCGCCAGCTTGTTCATGTTGCGGTAGCTGCCCTGCAACCGGAACGGGGGCTCCACGCGATACTTGTCCGCCTGCGCGGCGCTGGCGATGTACTGCTGGTTGACGCGATAGACCACGTCACGCACGGTCAGCAGGCGCTGCAGCACGGCCACGATCTCGCCGATTTCAGCACCGCTGTACGCATGCGACAGCTGATTGGTGCTGACCTCCTTGCCGCGTGCCTTGTCGACCAGCAGGTACAGGTCGGCCATATCGCGGGTCGCAAGGGGTGCCAGCACAGGGTTGGATGTCAGGCAGTTCTCCACGTAGCTCAGCAGGAACGCGTCCTCCATGCCGCCCAGCACGTCGCCCAGGTTGTAGATGTCCGCGCGGTTGGCCAGCATGTCGGGGATCTTGAAGACTTCGCCGGACTCTGTGTACGGGTTGCCCGCCATCACCACCGCGAACTTGCGTCCGCGCATGTCGTAGGTCTTGGTCCTGCCTCGCCAGACGCCTTCGATGCGGCGCGTGCCATCGCACAGCGAGATGAACTTTTGCAGGAACTCCGGATGCGTGTGCTGGATGTCGTCCAGGTACAACATCACGTTGTTCCCCATCTCCAGTGCGAGGTTGAGCTTCTCCAGCTCCTGCCGCGAGGTCGCGTCCGGCGCCTGAGCCGGGTCCAGCGAACGCACCTCGTGGCCGAGCGCCGGGCCGTTGATCTTCATGAAGACCAGGCCCAGCCTGTGCCCCACGTATTCCATCAGCGTGGTCTTGCCGTAGCCGGGAGGCGAAATCATCATCAGCAGGCCCATCAGGTCGCTGCGCTTGTTCTCGCCCACGGTGCCCATCTGCTTGGCGAGGTTGTCGCCGATCACCGGCAGGTAGACGTCGTTGATCAGCTTGTTGCGCACGAACGAGCTGAGGGGTCGGGCCTTGAATTCCGACAGGCGCATCGCAGCGCGCTCGCGCTGAGCGATTTCGCTGCGCAGCGCCTGGTAGCGCTGCCAGGCCGGGACGAAGTGGTCGCGGTGCATGGCGAAGCGCGCCGGCAGGTCGTCCACCGCCAGCGCCAGGCGGCCCTCGCGGATGCGCTCGTGTTCGCCCAGCAAGCCCTCGACGGTCGCCATCAGCGTCACGTGCTCGACCACGTGCGTCAGCTGGGCGCCGTGGCGGAACAGCGCGATCGCTTCCTGCACGTAGGCGGCCAGGTGCGCGTACTCCGGCAATGCGGCCAGCGCATCCAGCGCCTGTCGCAGCAGTGACCATGCCGCGGCCGGTCGTCCGTCCAGGCGTTGCAGCGCGCTGGTCAGTACGCCGCCGCCGGCGTCGTTGGACAAGCGGCTGCGGAACGCGGTCACCAGCGCTTCCGCATACTGGGTGAAACGGAACGTGGGCGTCGCGGTGGCGACGGTGTCCACCAGGAAGGTGGCCGCCGCCGCGGCATCCGTGGCGGCGAACGGCAGCGCGTCGCGCTGCATCCATTCTATGATGGCGGTCGCCAGTTCTTCGCGCACCGACTGCAGTGCGCGTCCCGCCGGCGACATCGCATCGATCGCGCGCGCCGCGCGGATACGGTCGATCACCTCCGCCGGCGCCGCATCGCTGCGACACCACCAGGCGACCGCCAGCGCACGCGCGGCCGGCGCGTGCCGCAACGTGCCCGCGGCGTTGCGCAAGGGAAGGAACGCGCGCAGGATCGCGGCCGCGTCGTGGTCGTGGATACCTTTCTCGTAGCCTTCGCGATAACGCGGCGCGGCGTACTCGCGGACGATCCTGTCGAGTGCTTCGGGATCGGCCAGTGCGTGCTCGAGCGCCTGCGCGCTGCGCCCGCCTTCGCCGGACAGCGCATCGTCCAGCAAGCGGCATGCGAGATACTCGCCACGGTAGAGCGAGGGCGATTCGGATTCGAGGGTGACGTCCCAGTAGGCGCGCAGCGCGTCCAGTGCCGGCTCCTGCAGCGGCTCCAGGTAGTCGGTGCCGGTCAGGTGAACGGCCAACGTGTCGCCGCGCGGGATCAGGGTCAGGTCCAGTGGCTGCGTGTTGACGCTGAAGCGGTGGCGCGGCCCGAGGCGGATGACGTTGCCGGCGTCCTCGAACAGGTCGCTGCGGTCGCGCAGGCCGCGCACGGCCTGGTCGCGGGCGCCCTTGATGCGCGCTTCGATATCGTCGGCTTTCACCGAGTCCTTCAGCTCGCGCAGGCGGCCGGCCAGCTCGCGCAGCTTCAGCACCAGCGCATCGCCGGCGAAGAAGGCATTGAGTTCGTCCGGCGTGGTGAAGCGTTCGGTGCGCCGGCCGAGGCCTTCCAGGATGCGGGTGGCGGCTTCCTGCACCGACTGCGCCTTGCGCTGGCGCTCGTCCAGCAGCGCTTGCTTGTGGGCCTCGAAGGCCTCCAGCATTTCCTCGCGCTTGGACAGGATGTCGCCGAGGAACTGTTCGTGCTCGCCGAACTGGCTCTCCAGCTCCTCCAGCTGCACCATCAGGCGCGACAGCTGTTCGTCCGCCCGTTCCGGTGTGGTCGCCATCGCCAGCGCGTTGCTGACGGCCTGGCCGAACAGGGTGAACTGCGCGCCGAACTGCGCCACGGCCTCGGCGGAGCCCAGTTCGCGGCGGCGCTGGGTGGCGCGCGCACGAGACTGGTTGAGCTTGGCGTAGATGCCCGACAGTGCATCGACCACGCGGGTGCGCTGGGTGGCGTCGTCGACCCGCAGCGTTGCCATCAGCTCGGACAGCATGTCCAGTTCGCCGGCCATGCCCTGCATGGTCTCGATCGCCTCGGCCAGTTCGCGCGCACTCGCAGCTTTCTGGGCCTGCGCATCCAGCGCGACCAGGCGTTGCTGGAACGGGGCCAACGATTTTTCATCGGCGAGGAACTGGCCGGTCGCCGTGCCGACGCGTTCGTGCGCCTCCTGCAATGCGGAAACCATCGCGTCGATGGCCGGGACATCGATGTAGCGATAGTCTCGCAACGTCAGCAGATGACCGCGCAGGCGCGAGACCGCGCCGAGCGCTTCCACGAAGTCGCCGATGCCGCTCCATCCCTCCGGCTGCAGCCGGCCGAGCAGGGCACGGTGGTCGCGTTGTGCCTGCGCCATCGCGGTCTCGGACTGACGCCGGATCTCCTGCACCTTCTCGTATTCGTCCAGGACCGACTCGCCGGTGCCGGCGATCTCGTGCAGCAGCGTGGCGAGGCCATCGCACTGCGCGTCGTCGATCCAGTGGTGCAGATCGAACAGGCGGCGAGTGCCGTGCGTCAGCAGCTGGTAGCGCTGTGCGGAGACATCGGAGCGCTCGATCTCGCGGGCGAGGTCGAACAGGTTGGACACCGCGCGCACCAGTTCGGCATTGCCAAGCTTCGCCATGAACGAGGTGCCGGCCGGCCGTGTCGCGGCGAATTCGTCCGAGCTGAAAGGCGTCTGCCAGAGCTGCATCTGGTGGATGCGGGTCGGGTCGTCGTTCTCGGCGCGGAACAGCACCATGCGTCCGTCGTGCAGGCGCGCGTAGCCGTGCGCGAGCACGGGCGGCTGCAGGCGCCGCTGCACCAGGTTGTAGACCAGCAGCGCGGCCTGGCCGGTTTCGCGCTGGTAGAACACGTACATCACGTCCTCGCCGTTGGGCGAGCGGATGGTGCGCTTGTACTGCATGTCCTGCACGGCGGCATCGAAGGCCTTGTGCTCGCCGTTCTGCAGGTAGTAGCCGCCCGGGAAGATGATGCCGTGGTCTTCGGGCAGCTGGATGCAGGCCTGCACGATGGCGTCCAGACGCGTCACCTTGCCGGTCTGGGTGTTGTACACAAGGCCGCGCCACGCGCTCTCGCGGTACGGCAGCACCTTGAGCAGGATCAGCGAACCGACGCGTGCGAACTCGATCTGCGCGTCATCCAGCGATTGCGTGCGGTCCTCCACCGGCTCGCTGTAGACACCTGCGCCGGTCTCGGTGTTGTTCTCCACCTTCAGCGTCAGGTCGCCGCCGATGGTCTCGACGAACAGCGTGTCGAGGATGTTCAGGTGCGGATGGCGGCCGCTGACTTCCATATCCTTGGTGGCACGCGTCCATTCGAAGTCGAACGGGGGCGGCAGCACGATGTCGCGTTCGCCGCGCGCGTCCAGGTAGTTGACCTCGCCCTCCGCGGTGAGCGTCCAGCGGAACACGCGCACGTCGGTGTTCTTCAGGCCGATCTGGAACGCCATCAACAGGCGGCCGTCGCGGACGATCAGCTGCAGCAGGCGTGCGTCCTTGTAGTAGCTGTACAACTCGCCGAAGTCGCGCTGGAACGAGCCGTCGCCCAGGAAGCTCGTGGCGATGTCGACGGGGGCCACGTCGTAACCGTCGCCGGTCTCCACCAGGCGATAGAGGCCGAACACGTCGGCGACCGATGTCGTCGCCTTCAGGCCCAGGTAGACGTTGAAGCCGAACAGCAGCAGGTCACCGACCTGCACGATGTCGCGGCCGACGGAGTTGTGCTCGGTACGGATGCGCAGGCGGCCGATGGCTTCCATCCGGCTGTCGCCGAATTCCTGCAGGCGGCGCGTGTTGATCCCTTCCGTCACGGCACGCAGCCGCGCGCCCTGCTCGTCGAGGCGACGGCGCAGCACGTCGTAGGCGCCGCCCTGGGCGACCGCTTGGTCGACCTGCGTGTCGGTGGAAGGAACTTCGGCGTTCGGCATATCGGACATCGGACCTCATCCTCGCCCGTCCTGGGCGGTCGATGCGGAAATCGGGGCCGGCGGCACGCGCCGCCGGCCCGGCTCATGGCGGGGCGTCAGGCGTCGGTGGCTTCGGCCTGGCGGCCGGCCGCCGGCAGTCCTGCGCCCGCCAGCCGACCCAGCAGCTGCGAGGCGATCGGGCTTTCGCCGACGATGCCTTCCAGCGCCTTGCCCAGCGAGATGCCCTTGGTCAGCGCGTTGAACACGCCGCCGTCGCCACCGATCAGTTCGATGTTGGCGTTCTTCAGCGCGCCAGCCAGCACCTCGGCATTCTCGCGCGAGATCGCCTTGCCCGCATCGATCGACGCCAGCAGCTGGCGCAACTGGGTTTCCAACAGCATGCGGAACTCTTCGTGGCTGCGTGCATCCGGGCTCATCTTGCCCATCGCATCGAACTTGGAGGTCAGGCCCTCGGCTTCGGCGGACATCTTCTTGGCGATGTTGCTGGCTTCGGCGTCGCCCATGGCCTGGGTGGCGCTGGCGTTGGCTTGCCCCAGCTTCTGCGCACCATCGGCCTCGGCGGCCAGACGTTCGTTCAACACGCGCGCATCCGCGTTGCCCTGCTTGTAGGTCGCATCCGCCTTGGCTTCCAGCACGCGGGCTTCAGCCAGGCCGGTCTTCTCCATCGCGACGGCATTGGCCTCCTGCACCTGTGCTTCGGCTAGGCCGGGCGCGGCGCTCTCTGCACGCACACCGTCCGCCATCACGCGCTTGGCTTCGGCCTGCTTGCCGGCGGCCTGCAGTTCGGCCTCGGCCAGCACCGTCAGTTCGACTGCGCGGTGGCGCGCGGCCTGTTCGGCGGCTTCGGCGGCCTTGACGTCCTTGACCAGGGTTTCCTGCGCGGCGGCTTCCGCGGCGAGGATGGTCACCTGCCTGGCGCGGTCGGCTTCGGCGACTTCACGCGTCTCCTTGATCTTCTCTTCGGCGACCGCGACCGTCTGCTCGATCTGGGTCCGCTCGCGCACGACGTTGGCCACTTCCATGCGGCCCTGTTCGACCACCTTGTCGCGGTCGACTTCCTGCATCTGGACTTCCTTGTTGGTGTTGACGCGCTCCAGCTGCTCGGCGCGCGCGACGCGCTCGAGTTCGATGGCGACGGCGCGACGGCGGTTCTGCTCGGCCACCTCGACCTGGCGCAGCTGCTCCTGCTCACGGATCTTGATCTGCTCCTCGGTCTCCAGGCGCGCGCGCTCGGACACCTGGCGCTGCTCCTCGATCACCTTGGCGGTCTCGGCGGCTTCGCGGGCGCGCACGGTCTCGACCTCACGCTGCTGGCGCGCCTCGGCCTCGGCCTGCTGCCGCTCCAGCGCAAGCAGGGCTTCGCGGGCTTCGGTGTTCTTCTTGGTGATCGCCAGCTTCTCGTTCTGCTCCAGCTCGTTGGTCTGCACGTTCTGGCGCGCGGTCAGCTCGGTGATCTTGCGGATGCCTTCGGCGTCCAGGATGTTGCTGGGGTCGAGCAGGTGCTTCGGCGTCTGCTCCAGGTAGTCGATGGCGACGTCTTCCAGCACGTAGCCGTTAAGGTCCTGGCCGATCACGGCGACGATCTCGTCGCGGAATTCCTGGCGCTTGTCGAACAGTTCGGTGAAGTCGAACTTCTTGCCGACGGTCTTCAGTGCCTCGGAGAACTTGGCGTTGAACAGCTCGTCCACCGCGTGCCTGTCGGACGCACGGTCGGCACCGATCGCCTTGGCCACGCGCAACACGTCGGCGGGGGTCTCGTTGACGCGCAGGTAGAACGCCACCGCGATGTCGGCGCGCATGTTGTCCTTGCAGACCAGGCCTTCCTTGCCGCGGCGGTCCACCTGCAGGGTGATCAGGCTGATCTTCATCAGCTCGGCCTTGTACAGCACCGGGATGATCAGCGCGCCGGTGAAATGCACCTTGGGCTGCGCGCTCATGTCGTTGACGATCAGGGCTGTGCCCTGCTCGACCTTCTTGTAGAAGGCCTTGAAGATGCCGATGAAGCCGAATCCCAACACCATCAGCACGACGAGGCCGATGGCGAAGGGGAGGATGGTGGCAGTGCTCATTGCAGAACTCCTTGTAGACGGCGCGGGTGCTTACTGCTGGTGGAAGGCGGTTTCGGACATGACGCGGTAGGTGTTGTCGGTTTCGAGGTGCTCGATCAGTACGACGCGGTCGCCGCGCGAGAAACGCTCGCCAGGCAGCGCACGGACCTGCAGGATCAGTCCTGCGCCGCCGTCGTCGAACTGGGCGCGCCCCGTGTCGGCATCCGCATGTGGCGAGATCACCGAACCGCTGCGACCAAGCACGGATGGCGGCACCGGCGGTCTCAGGCGCGCGATCACGGCGGCCAGCGGACGCAACAGCAGCGAGGTCACCAGTGCGCCGGGTAGCAGAGCGACGACCAGTGTGGCGGCGCCAGCGATCCAGCGCAGGCTGTCCGGCAGATGCTGGAGCACGAACAGGTGCGCGAAGTAGGTGATCAGCCAGCCAAAGAAGGACAGCACGGTAAACACCAGCATCATGGGCACGCCCGACAGGCCGAGCTTGGCCAGCATGCCGGCGACCACGCTCGGCTCCGCCGTATCGCCATCGGTCGTCAGCCAGCCGTCGACGGCGTCGATGTCCACCATGCCGCTCGCGGCCAGCAGCCAGTACACGGTGCAGAACGTGAGCAACACGCTGTAGACCAGCGTGGGGAAGGTCAGGACGGTGTTCAGGAACTCGTTCATCGTGTCTCCCCTGGTTCAGCGCTTGCGCGCGGACGACGTGATGCGCTTGCGGGCGCGATCGAGGACGGCCTGCGCAGGATCGGCCTCGGTCTTCTTGTTCTTGCGCTGGCTGGCGGTGCTGGTCCCCTGCGCGGGCGAGCGGCGTTGTTTCATGCGTGCAGCAGAGGCAAACGCCGGTTCCGGATACAGAGCGTCGCCGGGCTGGCGACGGGCCACGGTGGCCTGCGCGCGCTGCAGGCTGTTGGAGGCGCGCAGGATGTCCAACTGGTGCTTGAGCCGTCGCAACCGCCCTTCGAGCTGTTCGACCACATGCGCGAACTGGCGCTCATGGGCGGCGAGATCGTGTCCTTCTGCCATCCGCTGGCTGCGCTGGGCCTGCAGGCGGACCACGTCGTCTGCCGCGGTGCGTGCCTGCGTGGTACGGCCTTGCCGCAACGCGGCCTCCACCTTGGCTTCGGTTTCGCCGATGCGCGTCGCCAATGCGGCCTGATGCTGCTCGTTGGCGACACGCCGCGCCTTCGCCGCCGCATATTCGCCGCGCGCGCCATGCAGGGCGTCATCGACGGCGCGGATCTCGTCGTCGAGCAGGCGCTCGGCACGGTCGCCCATCACGGCGCCGGCCAGTCCTTCCATGCCTTCCTGGATCCGCTTGAACAGTGTCTTCAGCGTGTCGGGCATCAGACCTTCCTCCGCGCACCGGTCCGCAGGAAGGGGCGGTAGGCTTCGGTGGCGCTGATGACGTTCTCGGCCAGCGTCTCGATCTCGAAGATGACGTTGGCCAGGCTGGAATGCGTGTCCAGCGCGCCGAACATGGTGTAGCCGGCCACGCCGCCGATGCGCTGCATGCCGATGGTCGACAGCGGCAGCAGCACGTGCGTGCTGAGGACATGGGCGTTGAAGGCGGCCACATCGGCCACCTCGTCCACCGGCCAGAGATAGGCCTCCACCAGGATCTGCTCGCCGCCCACCGCGAGGAACACCGACAGGTCCCCGTACTCGTGCATCACCAGATGCAGGCTGGGCTCCGCACCCTCGATGGTCTCCAGGCTGATCAGCCCGTCGCGCACGGTGCTGGCCTGCTGCAGCGCGTGCCGGATCGCGGCGATGGTCCAGCCGGCCTCGGTGGACTGCGTCGGCAGGTAGGGAATGCCGGATTCGCGTTCTGCATCGCGCATCGATTTCTCGATGGCGGCGAGTTCCTCGGCGTACTCCGGCCGGATCCAGACGTCCTTCTTGACCAGCCCCTGCTCGCGCATGCGTTCGCGATAGTGGCGAACGTGCAGCGTGGATGCCTTGATCGCGGGCCGGGAGGCTGTCATGAAATTGACCGTAATGCTTACATGTAATGTTGTCAAGCGGCGGTGCGGGGCAGCGGAAGCGGTGTTGTCCGGCGCCCTTGGGCCGATGATCGGCGCGTGACGACTGTCGCCTGCCTGTAACAGGCGAGCCGCAGAATGCGCCTTGCAACGAGGTACCTCTCTCCTCCCGCGTTGCTCCGGAGCCTGGCGGAAGCCGGGCTTCGTGCTTTCCGGACCCTGCGCCGCCCGTGGCATGCTGGCGGACATGAGGAAACCTCCATGCACTTCAGCCGCCTGTTTCCCCTCCTGATGGCCGTGATGCCCCTGCTGCCCGCCATGGCGGGCGAACCGGTGGAGAAGCCGCTGGTTATCGCCCATCGCGGCGACAGTGCGCACCTGCCCGAGCACACGCTGGCGGCGTATGTGCGTGCGATCGATGCCGGTGCGGACTACATCGAACCGGATCTGGTCGCCACCCGCGACGGGATGCTGATCGCAAGGCACGAGAACGAGATCAGTGGGACCACCGATGTCGCGCAGCGGCCCGAATTCGCCGCCCGCAAGCGTCGGCAGGTGATCGATGGGGAGGCGTTCGAGGGCTGGTTCAGCGAAGACTTCACGCTGGCCGAGTTGAAGACCCTGCGCGCACGCGAGCGATTGCCTGAACTGCGTGGCACGGCACACGACGGTCGATATGAAATCGCCACGCTGGCCGAGATCATCGAGCTGGCGTCGGAGCACGCCGCGCGCACCGGCCGCACCATCGGGCTGATTCCCGAGATCAAGCATCCCAGTCACTTCCAGCGCATCGGCCTGCCGATGGAAGAGCGGCTGCTGGAGACCTTGGCGGCGCACGCGTACACGCGCGAGGCGCCGGTGGTGATCCAGTCGTTCGAGCAGGCGAACCTGCGTGCGTTGCGCGCACGCCTCGGGTCGTCGCACGGAAACATCCGCTTGCTGCAGTTGATGGGTCCGGCAGACACGCAACCGGGCGATGCGCTGGCGGCGGGAAAGCCGACACGCTATTCGGACCTGATGACGCCCGCGGCGCTGCAGGACATCGCGAGCTACGCCGAGATCCTCGGGCCGTGGACGCGCCTGCTGATCCCGGTGGCGGACGACGGCACGTTGGCCGCACCGACACCGTTGATGACGAGTGCTCGCGCAGCGGGCCTGGACGTGTGGCCGTATACCTTCCGGCCCGAGAACCACTTCCTGCCGGCGTCGCTGCGCGCAGGCGACGATCCGCGTACACGCAACGAGACCGGATCCCTTGCCGAGATCCGCGCCTACCTCGCGCTGGGGATCGGCGGCTTCTTCACCGACGATCCGGCGCTGGGGCGGCGCGCGGTGGACGGGCGCTGAGCCGGGTCAGACTCGGCCGAACACCAGGCTGGCGTTCGTGCCGCCAAAGCCGAAGCTGTTGGACATCACCGTGGTCAGGGTCGCGTCGCGGCTTGCCTGCACGATGGGGAAATCCTTGGCGCCTTCGTCCAGCGTCTCGATGTTGGCCGAGCCCGCGATGAAGCCATCGCGCATCATCAGCAGGCAGTAGATCGCTTCATGCACGCTGGCGGCGCCCAGCGAGTGGCCGGACAGCGCCTTGGTCGATGAGATCAGCGGCAGCGTATCGCCCAGCGCGGTGCGGATCGCCTCGAGTTCGATCACATCGCCCAGCGGCGTCGAGGTGCCATGCGTGTTGAGATAGTCCAGCGGTGCGGTGATGCCTTCCAGCGCCATCTGCATGCAACGCACGGCGCCTTCACCAGACGGCGCGACCATGTCCGCACCATCGGAGGTCACGCCATAACCCAGCAGTTCGGCGTGGATGCGCGCGCCGCGCTTCACCGCGTGGTCGTAATCCTCCAGCACCAGCATGCCGCCGCCACCGGCGATGACGAAACCGTCGCGGTCCGCGTCGTACGGGCGCGAAGCATGCGTGGGGTCATCGTTGCGCTTGCTCGACAGCGCGCCCATCGCGTCGAACATCATGGTCAGCGCCCAGTGCAGCTCTTCGCCGCCACCAGCGAACATGATGTCCTGTCGACCGGCGCGGATCATGTCCGCCGCGGCCCCGATGCAGTGCGCGGATGTCGCGCAGGCGGCGGAGATCGAATAGCTCACGCCCTTGATCTTGAACGAGGTGGCCAGCGTCGCCGATACCGTCGAGCACATCGTGCGCGGCACCATGTACGGTCCCACCTTGCGGATGCCGCGCGCGCGCAGCAGGTCCGCGGCTTCGATCTGCCATTCGGCCGAACCGCCGCCGGAGCCGGCGATCAGCCCGGTGCGCGGCTGGCTGACCAGCGCGTCGTCCATGCCGGCGTCGGCGATCGCATCGCGCAGTGCGATGTGCGCGAACGCGGCCGCGTCGCCCATGAAGCGCTTCTGCTTGCGGTCGATCTGCGCATCGAGATCGATCTCCGGCGCACCGCCTACCTGGCTGCGGAAACCGAGTTCGGCGTATTGCGGAATGTGGCGGATGCCCGAACGGCCTTCACGCAGCGCGGCCGACACGGTATCCGCATCGTTGCCCAGGCATGACGTGATGCCCAGGCCAGTGATGACGACGCGGCGCATCAGAAGCTCTCCGTCGAGGTGAACAGGCCCACGCGCAGATCGCGCGCCGTGTAGATCTCGCGGCCGTCGACCAGCATGCGGCCATCGGCCACCGCCAGCACCAGCTTGCGGTTGATCACGCGGCTGATGTCGATCTCGTAGCTGACGCGCTTGGCGGTCGGCAACACCTGGCCGGTGAACTTCACTTCGCCCGATCCCAATGCGCGGCCGCGACCGGGCGCGCCGATCCAGGTCAGGAAGAAGCCGGTGAGCTGCCACATCGCATCCAGCCCCAGGCAACCGGGCATCACCGGGTCGCCGAGGAAGTGGCACTGGAAGAACCACAAGTCGGGGTGGATATCCAGTTCCGCGCGGATGAGGCCCTTGCCGTGCGCGCCACCGTCCTCGCGGATCTCGGTGATGCGGTCGAACATCAGCATCGGGTCATTGGGCAGGCGGCCGCTGTCAGGGCCGAACAGTTCGCCGCGCGCGCTGGCCAGCAGCTGTTCGCGCGAGAAGGAAGCAGGGGCGGTCATTGCATGGTCCGTTCTACGAAGACGCAAATAATGCACACATGTGCATACGCTTGTCTTGATGCAAATCAACCGGGTTTTTTCCATACGCCGGCGTACCATCGGCGAGGCGTAATTGCGGCAAGGGTTTCGCACTTTCTGTCCGCATGTCCAAACGCGACCGTATCGTTCCCGCCTGCGTCCATGCGATCGCGTACGGCGGCCGATATCATCGCGTGATGCGCAAGATCATCCACATCGACATGGACGCCTTCTACGCGTCGGTGGAGCAGCGCGACGATCCATCGCTGCGTGGACGGCCCGTGGTCGTCGCGTGGCGCGGCGAGCGCTCGGTGGTGTGCGCGGCATCGTACGAAGCCCGCGTCTTCGGCGTGCGCTCGGCGATGCCGGCGGTGCGCGCGGAGCGGCTGTGCCCGCAGGCGGTGTTCGTGCCGCCGGACTTCGCGCGCTACAAGGCGGTGTCGCGACAGGTGCGCGAGATCTTCCTGCGCCACACCGACCTGGTCGAACCGCTGTCGCTGGACGAGGCCTATCTCGACGTCACTGCGCCAAAGTCCGACCTGCCGACCGCCACCGCGGTGGCCGAAACGATCCGCGCGCAGATCCGCGAGGAGACGCAGCTCACCGCGTCAGCCGGCGTGGCACCGAACAAGTTCCTCGCCAAGATCGCGTCCGACTGGCGCAAGCCCGATGGGCAGTTCGTGCTGCGGCCGCACCAGGTGGAGGCGTTCCTGACGCCCTTGCCGGTGGAACGCATTCCGGGCGTGGGCAAGGTGATGCAGGGCAAGTTGAACGCGGCCGGCATCCACACCGTTGGCGATCTGCGCACCTTCGAGCAGCGCGATCTGGAACAGCGCTTCGGCAGCTTCGGCGGAAGTCTCTATCGGCGCGCACGCGGTATCGACGAGCGACCCGTGGAGCCTGACCAGCCGGTGCAGTCGATCTCGTCGGAAGACACCTTCGCCACCGATCTGCTGCTGTCCGAGCTGGAGCCGCACATCGTCCGTATCGCGGAGAAAGCGTGGCAGGCCAGCCGCAAGACCGAGCGCGTGGGCCGCACGGTGGTATTGAAGCTGAAGACCTCGCAGTTCCGCATCCTGACCCGCAGTTTCACGCCGGAGTCGCCTCCGGTGACGGCACAGGATTTCATCGACATCGCACTCGCGCTGCGCGAGCGCGTGGACCTGCCGGCGGCGACGCGTTACCGGCTGGTGGGCGTGGGTCTGTCCGGCTTCCGCGACCGGGACGAGGTGGCGACCCAGCCGGGATTGTTCGACGAAGCTGAGAGGGCGGCGGGGTGATCAGAAAAAAAGCCCGGGGATGCCGGGCTTTCTTCTGTCGCATGTTCCGTCGTGTCACTCGGTAGGCTGGTAGCGCAGGCTGAGCCCGTAGGTGCGGCCGGACTGGTTGTACCAGGCGATGGTTTCGTACTCGCGGTCGAACACGTTGCCCACCTTCGCCTGCAGTGTCCACGCCGGGGTGATCGCGTACTCCAGGCGCAGGTCCAGCGTGCTGTAGCCGCCCAGGCGATCGGTGTTGGCCAGGTTGTCGTAGCGCTCGCCCGCAGCGTTGAACGTCACGCCGGTGCGGAACGCGCCGAATGCGCGGTCCACGTCGATGCGTGCGGTGTTGCGCGGACGACGCGCCAGCAGGTTGTCGTGGTTGGGGCTGGCCGAACGGTTGCGCGGATCGGTGTGGCTCAGCTGGGTGGCGATGTCGAAACCGGCCAGCGTGAAGTCGACGGTGAACTCCGCGCCACGGATGCGTGCCTCGTCGATGTTGTTGGGCAGGAAGATCGCCGCGTCGTAGGAGATCAGCTGGTCCACCTTGTTCTGGTAGACGTTGAAGGTCCAGTTCCAGGTGTCGCGGTACTGCGCTATGCCGAGGTTGACACTCTCGGACTCTTCGGGCTTCAGGTCGGGGTTGCCGAAGAACGGGTAGTACAGGTCGTTGAAGCTCGGCGCCTTGAAACCGGTGGCCACGCTGGCGGTGAGCTTCAGGCCGTTGCCGAAGCCGAATCCGTAGCCCAGGCTGCCGGTGGTGTGGTTGCCGAACTGCTCGTTGTCGTCGTTGCGGACGCTGGTCTGCAGCTGGTGCGCGCCGAAGCGGCCCTGGTACTCGATGAAGCCGGCCAGATTGTCGCGCTGGGTGACGTCGAAGTCGGTGGCGCTCTCGACCTCATCGTCCTGCCAGTCGATGCCGGCAGTCAGCAGCTGGTTGGCGGCCACCGTGAAATCGCCCTGCAGCGACGCCACGTAGCGGCGCGTCTCGAAATAGCCGGACTGCACGTCGTCGTGGAAATCGTCGGACTTGTCGTCGTTGCGGCCCAGGCTCAGCTGCAGGCCGATCTTCTCGCTTGGCGCATAGCGCAGCTTGGCGCCGATCACCTGCTGCACGGTTTCGGAGCGATTGGTGAAGCTGCCGTCGAATTCGCTCTTGCCCTCGGCGCGCAGCGCGTTGGCTTCCATCGTCAGCGTATCAGTGAGGGCGTAGCCGCCACGCAGGTTGGCCGACGTATTGCGGTAGCCATCACGGTCGGGTTCGTCGGTGAAGCAACCGGCGCCGAAGTCGAACGGGACGCCCGGGTTCGGACCGCGGCCGCGACAGGCGTTGAAGCCTTCCGTTCGCGTATGCGCCACGTCGGCGCCGAACCAGCCGCGCGCATTGCCACCGCCGATGCCGGCACTGGCTTCACGGGTACTGTCGCTGGCCACGCCGATGCGGAAGTTCGGCCGGACTTTGCCCGTGTTGCGACGGGTGAACACCTGGATCACGCCACCGATGGCTTCCGAGCCGTACAGGCTTGAACGCGGGCCACGCACGATCTCGACACGATCGATCTGGTCGATCGGCAGGTCCTGCAGCGCCGGCAGGCCGGCGGTCGCCGAGCCCATGCGCACGCCATCGATCAGCACCAGCACATGGTCCGATTCGGTGCCGCGCAGGTTGAGCGTGGTGATCTTGCCGGCGCCGCCCTGGTTGGCAAGCGAAATGCCGGCGCGGCCTTGCAGCAGTTCGGACAACGAACGAGCCTGGCTGCGCTGGATCGCTTCGCGGTTGATCACCTGCGCGGGGACCAGGCTGTCCTCGACCGCGACAGCGGTTCGGGTGCCGGATACCACGACCTCGTCGAGGTCGGTCGTGTCGCGGTCCTGCGCGTGCGCTGCGAACGGCAGCGCCAGCGCGACCGCGAAGGCTAGGTGGGAAAGGGGGAAACGGCTGTACATCGGATTCAACTCCATCGCGCGCCCCGCGCGCATTCTTCGGCGTGGAGTTGCGACGGGGAAGGGAGCGTTGCGGACAGCGCGGCAGACAGGCAGCGGCGCGGCACGCCGCGACGCCCTCCGCATCGCAACCAGTGGACTCCCAGGCCGGTCTCCGGGCTTGCGAACGAGTGCAGGGCACTCCCCGTGGCGCCTTCCCATGCAATGCACAGTGGCCGATGCCGCGGTTCTATTCGCCTACCGTTGCGGGGGCAGCGCCGGAATGCCGCCTACGCGGGTCACCGGCTTCCCGTTTCAACCCGGACGCAGACGCCGCGGGTCACCTGAAAGCGCGCGCAGTATACGGGAAGCCTAGGCGTTCCTGCCCGCACAGGTGTGGGAGGGCTTCAGCCCCGACGCTCTTCGACCAGGCCCCGACGGCGTTGCTGAAAAGCATCGGGGCTGAAGCCCCTCCTACAGGAATCAGTCGTCGCCGCCTGGCGAGTCGAACAGGTTCAGCGATGGGCCCGTGTCTTCTTCGCGCTCGGTGTGCGTGGTTGTCACCGGGCCGGCGGCTGGACGGCCGCGCGGGGGCGGCAGCAGGGCCGCAGCAGCGTCGTAGGCCACCAACAGTTCGCTGCGGCGGTCCTCGGGCAGCTGCTGCCAGTGGCAGTCGAGCAGCGCGCCTTCCAGCGCGTAAAGCAGGTTGAGGCTGGGGCGGAACCCCGCGCGCTTGACCCGGATGAAGGCTTCCACCGCGCCTACCGATTCCAGATCCTCCTGCGTGCGCAGGCCGACCTGGCGGAGCCAGGCGGCGGACTTGGGGCCGATGTTGCGCAGCTTGGTGCCTGTCATGTCAGCGAATCCACGAAGATGGCGGCGATGCGTTCCATGCCCGCCTGGTCGTCGGCATCGAAGCGCGCCAGGCGTGGGCTGTCCAGGTCGAGCACGCCGACCAGTTCGTCCCCTTTCACCAGCGGTACCACCAACTCCGAGCGTGAAGCCGAATCGCAGGCGATGTGGCCCGGGAAGGCCTCCACATCGTCCACGCGCTGGGTCTGGCGGGTGCGTGCGGCGGCTCCGCAGACCCCCTTGTCCAACGGGATCCGCACGCAGGCTGGTAAGCCTTGGAACGGGCCAACGACCAATTCCCGGCCATCGAAGAAGTAGAAGCCGGCCCAGTTGAAGTCGGGCAGGGCGTGGTAGAGCAGTGCCGACAGGTTGGCGGCATTGGCGATCCGGTCCGGTTCGCCGGCCAGCAGGGCACGGGCCTGTGCTGCCAGCTGTGCGTATTGTTCCGGCTTGCTGCCGGTGAGCGTCTGGGAGGCGAATGACATGGGGTCGATTCTACTCTGCGGGTCCAGGAAGGGCCGGATATGATCGCCGGCATGAACGTGGATTACCCGGAAGCGCCGGCGTCAGGACTGGGCGATGGCAGTGTCGTGGCGGGACCTTGATGGACCGCGCATTGGATAGGCTGTTTGTCACCGGCACCGATACGGGCGTGGGCAAGACCGTCGCCAGCGCGGCCTTGCTGCATGCGTTCCGCGCGCGCGGGTTGCGCGCGGTCGGCATGAAACCGGTCGCCAGTGGCTGTACCTCGACGGCAGCCGGCTGGCGCAATGACGATGCACTGGCCCTGCAGGCGGCGAGCGATCCCGTGCCGCCGTACGACGACCTCAATCCCTACGCCCTGCCTGCGCCGCTGGCGCCGGAGATCGCGGCCCGCGATGCAGGCGTGGACGTCCAGCTGGGGGTGCTGGTATCGGCGTTCGAGCGCCTGCATCCACTGGCTGATCTGGTGCTGGTGGAAGGTGTGGGCGGCTGGGCCGCGCCGCTGACGGCGACGCTTGATCAACGGCACCTCGTCCAGGAACTGCGGCTGCCGGTGCTGCTGGTGGTGGGCATGCGGTTGGGCTGCATCAACCATGCGCGGCTCAGCGCGCGCGCGATCCAGGACGACGGTGCGCGTTTGGTCGGCTGGATCGCCAACGAGGTCGATCCGGAGATGGGGCGACGGGACGAGAACTTCGCCCTGCTGTCGACGCGCATGCCGGTGCCGTGCTGGGGGAGGTTGCCACATGCGCCGGACATCGACGCCGGCCAGCTCAGCCGGCATATCGCGATTCCCCTGTAGGAGGGCCTTCAGGCCCGACAGGTGCTACCGGAAAGGCATCGGGCCTGAAGGCCCTCCTGCAAGAAAGCTATGGGTGCGCGGACAATAAAAAACCCGGCAGCGTGGGGGCTGCCGGGTCGGCTGCGCGGAGGGAGGGGGAGCCGCGCAATAAACGAACGGTGGAGCGGGCGGGTCTTACTTGCCCTTGGCGGCCTTGGTCGCCTTGGCCACGGAGGCCTGGACGTTGTCGGTCGCGGTCTCGAACTGGGTCTTCACCAGCTGGCCGAAGGCCTCACCGGTCTTCAGGCTCAGGCCGAACACTTCCTGGCTGGCGGCGACGACGCGCTCGGCGTTGTCCTTGGCCACCTGCATGCCCTTCGGCCACAGGGTCTTGTAGCCGTCGAGGTCGCGGGTTTCAGCCAGCTCGCCGAAGAAGGCGGTCGTGGCATCGATGTTCTTTTCGAAGGTCTTCAGCTGCACGCCGAACACGGTCTCGGCGCTTTCCAGGGCCAGACGGTTGGCGCGCGAGGCAGCGGCGGCGAACTGCTGCGTGAACTGGCTGAAGCTTTCGTTGAATTGCGTGGTCATGGCGTGCTCCTGAAAGGGGATTTCCATCTGTTGCGACGCAGCATAGACACATCCATGTTGCAGTGCAATAAGTGGCGTATGGAAATCCGACGAACGGTCAGGAGCCGTTAAAAATCAAACGCTTGTATGCAGTGGTATGAAACCGGTTTCATGCGTCACGGGCCGGTATAGCGGCACCCGGACGTGCAGGTTTCATGCACCACGATGGCGCTCAGCAGCGGCAGCACCGGTTTGGTCTGGTCCCAGATCCACTTCGCGAGCTGCTCGCTGGTCGGGTTCTCCAGGCCGGGGATGTCGTTGAGGTAGTGATGGTCGAGCCGGTCGTAGATCGGCTTGAAGGCGGCCTTCACGTCGGCGAAGTCCATCACCCAGCCGGCCTGCGGATCGACCGGGCCGGAGAGATGCAATTCGATGCGGAACGAATGACCGTGCAGGCGCGCGCACTTGTGCCCATCCGGCACGTGCGGCAGCCGGTGCGCGGCTTCCACGGTGAAGACCTTGAAGATGTCCATGCGGCGATTCTAGTGGGCGTGGCAATAGACGTGCGGCGCCGGTGAGGGCGCCGCACGATCGACAACTCAGCGGGCAGGGCGTGCCTGGCTGGGGCGCGCACCACCGGGGCGGCGGTCGCCCTCGCGACGCGGACCGCTGCTGTGCTTCTTCGGACCGGCGTGGGCGTGGCGCGGGGCCTCGCTGTGCGGACGGCGCGCGTGCTTCTGCGGGCCGTTGCGGCGCGGAGTGCGCTCGCCGGCGGGCTGTTCGGCCTTGCCCGGCGCACTGTTGCCCCAGCGGATCGGCGTCTGCGGTTCGAAGCCCGGCACGTCGCGCAGGTCCACGTCGCGGCCCAGCATGCGCACGATGGCGCGCAGGTACTTGGCTTCATCCTGCGCCACCAGCGAGATCGCTTCGCCCGTCGAACCGTTGCGGCCGGTGCGGCCGATACGGTGCACGTAGTCCTCGGCCACCATCGGCAGGTCGAAGTTGATCACCTGCGGCAGCTGGTCGATGTCGATGCCGCGCGCGGCGATGTCGGTCGCCACCAGCACGTTGATGCGGCCGGCCTTGAAGTCGCTGAGCGCGCGCTGGCGGGCACCCTGCGACTTGTTGCCGTGGATCGCCGCAGTCTTGATGCCGCTCTTGTCCAGGAACATCGCCAGCTTGTCGCTGCCGTGCTTGGTACGGGCGAACACCAGCGTCTGCAGGCGGCTGTCCTTGGCCAGCAGATGCAGCAGCAGGTCGCGCTTGCGGCTGCCATCGACCGGGTGGACGCGGTGGGTGATGGTCTCGGCCACGGTGTTCTTGGGCGTGACCTGGATCTGCTTGGGATCGCGCATGAACTCCATGGCCAGTTCGCGGATCGGCTCGGCGAAGGTGGCGGAGAACAGCATGGTCTGGCGATTCTGCTTGGGCAGCTTGGCCAGGATGCGCTTGATCGACGGCAGGAAGCCCATGTCGAGCATGCGGTCGGCTTCGTCCAGCACCAGGATCTCG
>NZ_CAMPJD010000060.1 GCF_946886695.1 uncultured Pseudoxanthomonas sp.
GCCGGTGTGCTCCCCATTGTCTGGGGCGTTGCGTGGCTGCGTGAGCCTACGCCGGGGCCGGCACTCCTGGTGGGACTGGTCACCGTCGCCGTTCCGTTCCTGCTGATGCAGCCTGGCATGGGCGCCGGCGTCGCGGCGTCCAGGACGCCGCGTCCGGCCAATGCGCGCATGCACAGCGTGTTGAACCACCTGATGTTCGGCGCAGGGCTCTATCTGTCGGCCCTGCTCGTACGTCCGCTTTTTTTCTTCTGATCCCATCTTTCCAACAGGAGTCTTGCATGCGTATTCCCACCCGTTTCGCGCCGTTGCTGTTCGGTGCGCTGCTCTCCGCCATCATGGTGTCGTTGGTGTCCGCGTTCGTGCTGCTGGTCAACCAGGGACTGCATGCGGACTTCCTGGCAACCTGGGCGCGCAGCTGCGCCACGACGTGGCCGGTGGCCTTCGTCGCCGTCACCCTGCTGGCGCCGTGGGTGCGTCGGATCGTCGCGAGGCTGACGGCCTGATTCTTCAGCGCGTGAAGGCCGCCATCAGGCCGCGCGCTGTCCCCGTGCCGCCAACCGATGCCCCAGCCACGCCATCGGCAGGTAGGCGAACACCAAGTCCACCACGGTGAACCAGGGCGGTGAGGGCAGCATGGCGACGGCCGCGATGCCGCCCATCAGGAAGCAGGCGCCGACCACCCACGCCGGGCCGCGCGTGCGCCCGGGTGTCGCCAGCGTGGCGACGAAGGCCCCCACCAGCGTGCCGACCGCATGGGCCAGGAAGGGGAACAGGAAATGCTTCGGATCGAACAGCGGCATCGCCGCCTTCAGGCCTTCCGTGGTGGTGGTATCGACACCTGCCGGCAGCGGGATGACATGCCCGCTGAGCATGACCAGACCCATGTTGGCGACGCTGCCGACGAACAGCCCGGCGATGACGGCCAGGATCAAACGGATCACACGCTTCATGACAACCTCCGGCAAGGATGCGAGGGATTGCCGGTCGGCGTGGGGCCGGCCGTGACTGGGGGCGACTATAGCCGAGCCCGCCCCAGTCGAGAGACATGCTGTCGGACATAGGGGTTGATGCCACCCGGGACGCGCCACAGGGTCACCACGCGAACCCTTCCTTCCACTCGCTTTGCGGCAGCCACGTCGTCTGGTCCGTCGATGCAGCGTCGATGCTGCCTGACGCCACGCTGCGCGCCACCATCGGTTCGATGTCCGAGAACCGCATCGCGCGCGCGCCGATCCCCGCGCCGATCAGGTTGTTGTGGATGTCCATGGCGTTGGAGCGCCTGCCGCGCCGTTCCATCACGCCGTTGACCAGGCCGACAGCGCGCGCATCGAGCGTGTAGGCCACCACCGCGCTGGCGAGCGTGTGCCGGTACGCGTCCAGCGGCCCATGCCGACCACCCGGGAGCGGGCTTTGCAGGACGTGGGACCAGGTATAGGTCAGGACGAAGGCGGGGTAGGCTGCCATGAGCAGTACGAGCAGTACGAGCCCGGTCAGCCACCGACGTTTTCGTTTCAACGGTGGCATCGGCATTACGGAAGGCGTCGCAGCATCAGATGTCATGCGGCTCAACCACCACCGCCGTGCCGTAGCACAGCACTTCAGTAAGGCCGGCCATCACGTCGGTGGCATCGTAGCGGACGGCGATGATCGCGTTGGCGCCCAACTGACGCGCGTGCTGCAGCATGTCGCGGTAGGTCTCGTCGCGCGCTTGCTCGCACAGTTCGGTATAGATGGTGATGTTGCCGCCGAACAGCGACTGCAGCCCGCCCAGGAAATTCCCGACGATCGAGCGCGACCGTACCGTGATGCCGCGCACCAGGCCCAGGTTGCGGCGGATGCGGTAGCCCGGCAGTTCCAGTGCCGTGGTCACCATCACGTCATTCAGGGGCGAAGCCGCCGGGCGCGTTGCCGGTGAGTTGTATGGGTCAGCCATGCAGTCTGCCTGTGGTGGTGTCGGATGCCGGATGGCGTAGGCCGGGGTAAGAGGATCGAGGTTCCACGTCTCTCATGTCCAGTTCCTTCCGGCATCCGATCCCCATCGGCCTATCAAATGATGCATGCGTATTGGTCTGCCACGGATGTCGGACACCTCGATCACGTTATGGACTGCATTCTGACGGTGATGCTGAAACAGCGTCAGGGTGAAACCAGCGATTGCGTGGCACCATTGCTGGCGCCTATCTCGCCGATGGTCGCGAGATCAATCCCCTCGATGCACGCAAGGTTGTAGCCGTATTCCGTCGGGACGCTGCGGCGTTGGTGATGCGTGTAGATGCCGCAGACGCTGCAGAAATAATGCCTGGCGATCTTCGTGTTCCACTGGTACACGCTGAGCTTGTCCTCACCGCGCGTGACGCGCAACCGGTCCACGGTGACGCCCGCCATGATGGCGCCCCGGCGACTGCACATGGAGCAGTTGCAACGGCGTATGTTCTCGTGGCCGTTGACCAGGTCCACCTCGAACTCGACCGCCTTGCAATGGCAGGTTCCCTTGACGGTCTGCTGAGTGATCACCGCTGCGCTCTCTTTGTCGGCTGGCCGGCGGATCCGCCGTGATGCGGCATCATAAGCACGGACTGCCGCGGGTAGACAGGTGGGACCAGGGACTGCCTCAGGGCACGCGTTCGCCGCGCGCTGCGGTGAACAATGCGTACCAGTCTTCCCGGCTCAGCTCGATGCCGTCGGCCGCGCAGCACGTTGCCAGGCGAACCGGGTCGGTGGTGCCGACGATGGGTTGGATGCCAGCGGGGTGGCGCAGCAGCCAGGCGAGCTGGATCGCTTCCGGTGTGACGCCTTTCTCTTCCGCCAGGTGGCAAAGCAGCTGGGACGTCTGGCGGACCACCGGATCGGCGAACTCCGAGGCCGTTGCGAACTTGCCGCCGGCCAGCGGTGACCACGCCTGCACGCGGACATCGTGCAGGCGACAGTAATCGAGCGTGCCTGCCGCTGCCGCGTAGGCATGGCCGGTGGTGTTGGTGACCACGCCGTCGTCGATCAGGTGATGGTGCAGCAGGCTGACCTCCACCTGGTTGGCAACCAGCGGTTGCCGCACATGCCTGCGCAGCAACGCGATCTGTCCGGCCGTGTGGTTGCTCACGCCGAAATAGCGCACCTTGCCGGCGGCATGCAGGTCGTCGAACGCGCGTGCGACCTCTTCCGGCTCCACCAGTACATCCGGGCGGTGCAGCAACAGGACATCCAGGTGCTCCACGCCCAGTCGCGTGAGGCTGCCATGCACGGATGCGACGATGTGCGCATGACTGAAGTCGTAGCGTCCCGGCGCGCCCGCCGGCTCGTCGGCGAAGCGGATGCCGCACTTCGACTGCAGCACCATGCGCTGGCGCAGGCCGGGTGAGGCACGCAGTACGTCGCCGAACACCTGTTCGGACTTGCCGCGGGCGTAAATGTCGGCATGGTCGAACAGGGTGATGCCATGGGCCAGCGCGGTTTCGACCAGGCGCTGTGCCAGGCGGCGTTCGTCGGGGGTCACCGGCGTGCTGTCCCATGCGCGGCTCAGCTGCATGCAGCCATAGGCGATGCGGGATACCGGCAGGTCCTTGGCGAGGAGAACGGTCTTCATCGTGTGCGTGCGAAGGGGGGAGGCGGCATCATGCCAGAGCGTCGTCGCGCTTCAGTTGCGCTGGCGCTCGACCATGAGTGTCTGCGCCAGCGCCTCGACCTCCAGTGGTCGCGCCAGGTAATAGCCCTGCACGTCATCCACGCCGAGCGCCTGCAGTGCGGCCAGTTCCGACGCGGTCTCCACGCCTTCGGCGACCACGCGGGACTGGGTCTGGCGGGCGAACTCGATCAGTGCCGCAGCCAGCGCACGCCGTGGTGAATCGGTGTCGATGTCGCGGGTGAGACTGAGGTCGAGCTTGATGATGTCCGGATGGATGGCCAGCACGTGCCGCATGCTGGCGTAGCCGGCGCCAGCATCGTCCACCGCCACGCGCACGCCGGCCTCGCGGAGCGGCACCAGGCGCTCGTTGAGCAGCTTGTAGTCTTCGACCAGCGAATGCTCGGTGATTTCCAGTACCACGCGATGCGGGTCCAGGTCGTCGATGTAGCCGTCGATGCCACCACTGATGATCGTCTGCGGCGAAACGTTCAGCGCCACGTAGAAGTCGCCATGGATATGGCGGAGGCCATCCAGTGCCGACAGGATGGCGTTGAGTTCCAGGCGCACGCCCAGGCCGATCTCGCCGGCTTCGGCGAACCACACGTCCGGCGGGCGGCGCGGTTCCAGGTCGAAGCGCGACAGGCACTCCACGCCGATGATTCGGCGCGTGCTGCTGCGGTAGATGGGCTGGTACACCATGTGCGGCTGGCCCAGTTCCAGCACCGAGGTGATGCGGTCCACCTTCTCCTCGTGTTCCTGCACGGCGTGCAGGTCGCCGTCGATCTGGTAGGCCAGCAGGTCGGCGAAGGCGCGCATCATGTGCAGGTCGCGTTGGCCCAGCGAGAGGTTGGGCGACAGGCTGAAGCAGCAGAAGGTGCCGTAGATGCGTCCGTCGCGCAGCTGGATGGGAACGCTGATGTGTGCGCCGATCGGGAGGTCGCGCGTTTCGGGCACGCGCTCCAGCAAGGGAATGGCGGCGGTGTCGGGAATCAGCTGCGGGATGCTGCCTTCGACCACCCGCATGCAGTAGCCCTCGTCGAGCGGGCTGGAATCGCCGGGCAGGATGGGCGCGCGATCAAGCCGGGTGGCGACATGACGGAACACGCGGTGGCTGCCGTGGAACTCGCTCACGAAGGCCACGTCCATGTCGAGATGGCGGCGCACGGCATCCAGCAGGCGGTCCACGTTGCGGCTGATGGACACGGCCCCCGGGCCGCCTTCCAGCCAGGCGTCGGACAAGGGCGCCTCGGGATTGCTTCGATCGATCACGGCTTCCTCCTGAATGCACGTACGCGACGAATCACGGCCGTCGGACGGGAAGGATGGCGTGGGAGAAAAGGGATGGGCCACGCCGCGAATCCGGGGCGGGTCCGAGTGTAACCTCAAGTCACACTTCAGCGGTGCGTCGGCCGTTCACGCCACGAAGGGCTTGAACGCTACGCCCAGGCCCTGCATGTCTTCGGGTTCGCCGACCAGGTCCGAGCGCAGCAGCGGACGTGCGTCGATCCATTTCTTGCTGACCACCAGGTCCAGACGGTCGCCGTTCGCGGTCAGGTCCAGGCGCGGGATGGCTTCGGCATCGTGCGAGCGGTGCAACAGCACCGCCAACCGCAGCAGCGCGGCCTTGCGCTTGGCGCTCAGCAGCAGGCGGTCGGGCAGGGCATCGAAGGCCATTTTCGGCACGCCACGCCGGTGGGTGCGCACCAGCGCGGACAACACCTGCTGCTCCTGGCGCGAGAAGCCTTCAATGTCGGAATGCTCCAGCAGGTAGGCCCCGTGCACGTGGTACTGGCTGTGCGCGATGGCCAGGCCGATCTCGTGCAGGCGCGCGGCCCAGCCGAGCATCCGCGCGTCGTCGTCGTCCAGGCTCCAGCTCTGCTCCACTTGTTCGAACAGGCGCATCGCGGTGGCTTCCACGCGCGCGGCCTGGAATTCGTCGATGCCGTAGCGCTGCATCAGCGCCGCCGTGGAAAGGTCGCGCGGATCGTTGTCGCTGCCGCGACCCAGCATGTCGAACAGGATGCCTTCGCGCATGGCGGCCTTGCTGACCATCAGGCGCTGCAGTCCCAGCGCCTCGAAGGCCGCCTCCAGCACCAGCACGCCGCCGGCGATGATCGGCCGGCGGTCGCTGGACAGGCCGGGCAGGTCGATGTCTTCGATGCGGTCGGCCTGCAGCAGTTTGTCGCGCACCTGTGGCAGCGCTTCGGCGGTCACCGCGCCTTTGGTCAGCTTCATCGCCGCGCAGATGTCGCCAATGGCCTTGTTGGTACCGGATGAGCCGATGGCTTCCTGCCAACCCAGGTTGCGGTACAGGCCGGCGAACTGCTGGAATTCGGCGCCGATCTCGGTGAGCGCTTCCTTCCAGCGCTTGCGCGACAGCTTGCCGCCGGGGAAGAAGCGCCGTGTGCTGGCGATGCAGCCCGCCTGCAGGCTTTCGCGTTCAAGCGTTTCGAAGCCACGGCCGATGATGAATTCCGTCGAGCCGCCGCCGATGTCGATCACCAGCCGGCGCTGGCTGGATTTCGGCGGCTGCGCGTGCGCGACGCCAAGGTAGATCAGGCGCGCTTCTTCGCGGCCCGAGACAACTTCGATGGGTTTGCCGAGCGCAGCTTCCGCAGCGACCAGGAAATCCTGCGGGTCGCGCAGTTGCCGCACGGTGTTTGTGGCCAGCGCGCGCACGCGCGTGGCGGGGATGTCGCGGATGCGCTGGCCGAAGCGCGACAGGCAATCGAGGGCACGCTGGCGAGCAGCGGCGGACAGCCCGCCCTTGCCATCCAGGCCGTCGGCCATGCGCACGGTTTCGCGCAGCCGGTCCACCACGCGCAGCTGCCCCAGCAGTGAGCGCGCCACCACCATGTGGAAGCTGTTGGACCCCAGGTCAATCGCGGCCAGCAGGTCCCCGTCCTGGAGCGGCGGGGAGGTGGAGGAGGTCAGGGGCGCCATGCGATCAGTTTAACGGGTGCAGGCATGCAATGTGTCGGCGTGATGGTGCGACGCAGGGTCGCGTTGTCGCATCACACCTTCGCCAGCAGCGTACCCTGCGCCGAGTGCGGCGCGTCATCACCCGGCGTCAGTTTGACGTAGCTCCCGTCCACTTGCAGTTCCCACGCGTTGCAGTTGTCGTCGAGGTAGTTCTGCAGGCCGTCCTTGAACACGCGCGTGGCGAGCTCCTTGTCGAGGATCGGGAAGCAGGTCTCCACGCGGTGCAGCAGGTTGCGTTCCAGCCAGTCGGCACTGGCGCAGTACAGTTCCGGCGAGCCGTCGTTGCCGAACCAGTAGATGCGGCTGTGCTCTAGGAAACGCCCGACGATGGACCGCACGCGGATGTTGTCGGAGATGCCGGGCACGCCGGGGCGCAGGGCGCAGGCGCCGCGCACGATCAGGTCGATCCGCACGCCCGCCTGCGATGCTGCATACAGGGCGCGGATGATGCGTGGTTCGTTGATGGCATTGATCTTGGCGATGACGCGCGCAGGCTTGCCGGCCTTTGCGAGCCTGGCCTCGCGTTCGATCTTCTTGATCAGGCCCGGGTGCAGGGTAAAGGGTGATTGCAGCAGGCGCTTGAGCTTGGTGGTAGGGGCCAGGCCCGACAGCTGCTGGAACAGCAGGTGCACGTCGGTGCCGATATCCGGGTCGCTGGTCAGCAGGCCGATGTCGGTATACGCGCGCGCCGTGCCGCTGTGGTAGTTGCCTGTGCCCAGGTGCACGTAACGACGCAGCTTGCGGCCTTCGCGGCGCACGATCAGCAGCATCTTGGCGTGGGTCTTGTAGCCCACCACGCCATAGACGACCTGCGCGCCGGCTTCCTGCAGCTTGTCCGCCACGCCGAGGTTGGCGTCCTCGTCGAAGCGCGCGCGCAGTTCCACCACCACGGTGACGTCCTTGCCGTTGCGCGCGGCCTGCACCAGGGCCTCGACCAGGGCCGAGTCCTTGCCGGTGCGGTACAGCGTCTGCTTGATGGCCAGTACATCGGGATCGACGGCGGCCTGCTTGACCACTTCGAGCACGGCAGCGAACGAATCGAACGGGTGGTGCAGCAGCACGTCGCCGTCGGCGACCTTCTCGAAAATCGCATCGCTGTCGCGCAGCGTGCGCGGGGTGAATGCCGGGTACTTCAGTTCCGGGCGCTGCACCAGGTCATAGACCTGGATCACGCGGTTGAGGTTGACCGGTCCGTTGATCGGGTACACCGCATGTTCCGGCAGGGCGAAGTTCTGCAACAACTGCCGCACGATGGGCTTGGGGCAGTCGTGGGCGATCTCCAGCCGCACGGCCGGCCGGTAGCCGCGGCCCACCAGTTCGTCACGCAGGGCCAGCGCCAGGTTCTCCACTTCCTCTTCGTCGACCACGACCTCGGAGTTGCGGGTCACGCGGAACTGGTAGGAACCCTTGACCTCCATGCCCGGGAACAACTCATCGACGAATACCGACAGCACCGACGACAGCAGGACGAAGTCGTTCTCGCCGCCGGACACGCGCTGCGGCAGGTGGATGATGCGCGGCAGCGAGCGCGGCGCGCGGACGATGGCGAGGTGGCCGGCGCGACCGAACGCATCCTTGCCCTTCAGCACCACCACGATGTTGAGCGACTTGTTGAGGATCTTGGGGAACGGATGCGCCGGGTCCAGGCCCAGCGGCGACAGCACCGGCATGATCTCGTTGCGGAAGTAGGCGCGCAGCCAACGCTTCTGGCGTGCGTTCCAGCTGTCGCGACCGAACACGCGTACGCCGGCTTCGGCCAGGCCGGGGCGCAGCACGTCGTTCCAGCACTTGTACTGTGCATCCACCAGTTCGGCGGCGCGGTCGTGGATCTTGTTGAGCACGGTGGCCGGGCTCATGCCGTCCGCGCCTGGCGGCAGGCCGAAATCCAGCGCATGGCGCACGGTGGCCGCGCGGATCTCGAAGAACTCGTCCAGGTTGGTGCACGAGATGCACAGGAATCGCAGGCGCTCCAGCAGCGGCACCGACGGATCCTGGGCCTGCGCCAGCACGCGGAAGTTGAAATCCAGCTGGGACAGCTCGCGGTTGAGGTAGAGCGCCGGGTCGCGCAGCGCGTCATCGCCGGTCGCGGGGGCAGGCATCGTGTCCAGGGCGGCGTTCATGCGGTCTGGCTGTCCGTGATGATGGGGGTGGGGGCGTCGAGGCGCGGCTCCACGCGTTCGGCACCGAAATGGATGGAGAACAGGCTGCCCTGGCCCACCTCGCTCTCGATTTCGAGGCGCGCCTGGTGCAGGTTCAGCACATGCTTGACGATCGACAGGCCCAGGCCGGTGCCGCCGCTTTCGCGTGAGCGGCTGGTGGACACGCGGTAGAAGCGCTCGGTGATGCGCGGCAGGTGCGAGGTGGGGATGCCGTAGCCGGTATCGCGCACGCTCAGCAGGGCGCCGTCGCCCTCGCGCGCGAAGCGCACGGTGATCGTGCCGCCGACCGGTGTATAGCGCACCGCGTTGCTGACCAGGTTGGAGAACGCGCTGTGCAGTTCCTTGTTGGAGCCGGACAGGTCGACGTTCGCCTCGTCCTGCATGACGATGGTGTGGCGTCGCTGGCTGAGGGCCTCGGCTTCGCGCCGCAGCGTGGCCAGCATCGGCGCCATGGCTACGTTCTCATCGGGCAGGCTGTCCTGCGCTTCCAGCCGGGACAGCGTCAGCAGGTCTTCCACCAGTTGCGTCATGCGCTGCGACTGCTTCTGCATTTCCGACAGCATCGGCGCCCAGTCCGGATACTCGGTGGGCTCCAGCATGTCCAGGTAACCATGCACGACGGTCAACGGCGTGCGGAGTTCATGCGAGACGTTGGCGACGAAATCACGGCGCATCTGCTCCAGGCGCAGCATCTTGCTGACATCGCGCGCAACCAGCAGCCAGTACTCGTCGGAATAGGGGATCAGCCGCAGGTTGAGGCGCAGGTTCGGGTCCACCGGTGAGGCGGCGTCGAGCATCGGTTCGGCATTGCGGCCGGCGGCCAGCCAGTGCGACATCGGCAACGGCTGCAGGCGATCACCGACCGGGGCGCCGATGTCCGTCGGGTACTGCAGGCCGAGCAGGCTGGTGGCGGCCTTGTTGAACCACTGCACGCGCTGGCTGTTGCGTTCCACCACCACGACGGCATCCGGCAGCGCGGCGGCGGCGGCGCGATAGGCGCGCAGCATGTCGAGCAGGCGGCGCTTGCGGGTACGCATTTCGGCCTGGCCACGGAACAGCAGGCGGTCGAGTTCGTTCCACACGCCCCTGCCTTGCGCCGGCTCGAGTCGCTGGCGTGCGGTCAGGCGCAGCAGCACCTTGCGCAGGCGCCAGTAGTGCCACGCGACCACGCCCAGCGCGGCGATGGTCACGATCGGCCACACCTGGCCGACCAGCAGGCCCACCACCACGGCCAGCGCCAGGATCAGCGCCAACTGGCCGAGCGTCTTGAACCAGGCGGAACGGATGTCATGGGGCATGGGGCGATTGTAGGCAGATGTGTATGACAGGAGGGATGGGACTGCAGGGGCGTGATGGGTACAGGGATTGGAAGATGGTCAGCCGGGGCGCGATGTGCCGTGCGGGCAGGGGTCCGTCGTCATCCCGGCGCAGGCCGGGATCGATGTCGCTCTTGGCGCTGCTTGCGTCATTCCAGAGCAGGAACAACGGCGAGCGCAAAATGGATCCCGGCCTGCGCCGGGATGACGGAAGGGGGGTGGTAGGTCTTCGTCACATCCCCACAGCGATGGAAGAAGGCGCGTTCACACCGGATGTCCGGACCTGCCGGAATCCTCACATCGAGGCCGAGAAGCGGTAGCCGGAACCGCGAACGGTCTGCACCATGTTCTCCAGGCCATGCGGCTCCAGGGTCTTGCGCAGGCGCCGGATATGCACGTCGACCGTGCGTTCCTCGACGTACACGCTGCCACCCCAGACATGGTCCAGCAGCTGCGTGCGCGAGTAGACGCGCTCGGGGTGGGTCATGAAGAAGTGCAGCAGGCGGTATTCGGTGGGGCCGATGGCAACCGGCGTGTCGCCGGCGAACACGCGGTGGGCGGCACCGTCGATGCGCAGGTTGCCCACCGCGACGCTGCCGTCTTCATCGTCGTCGCGCGAGCGGCGCATCACCGCGCGGATGCGGGCCAGCAGCTCACGTGCGGAGAACGGCTTGACCACGTAATCGTCGACGCCGGCTTCCAGGCCGCCGACGCGATCGTTCTCTTCGCCGCGAGCGGTCAGCATGATGATGGGCACGTCGCGGGTCATCGCGTCCTTGCGCCAGCGGCGGGCCAGTTCCAGCCCGCTGGTGCCGGGCAGCATCCAGTCCAGCAGGATCAGGTCCGGTACGCGGTCGGCGATGGCGTTCTGGGCCTCGCGGGCGTCACCGGCATGGATGGGTTCGTATTCGCCCTTGCGCAGGGCGAACGCCACCATGTCGCGGATGGCGGGCTCGTCGTCGACGATCAGGATGTGCTTCTGCACGCAGGATCCGGTGGGCGAGGGGGACCGTGCCAGTAGACGACAATTTTATGACGTTTACATGACATGCCGTCGGAGTGTCACAAGGCGCGCCGGCGCGGGCTCAGCGGCGTTCGACGTCGGGGTCGCGGATGCCCTGGCGACGCAGTTCCAGCACTTCCGGGGTGATGGTGGCGATGCGGGCATCGATCCTGGCGCGGGCGTAGAAATCCAGGTCGCCTTGGTTCTTGAGATTCTGAAGCTGGATCAAGGCCTGTTCCGGCCGGCCATTCAGATAGGCGGCCTCGGCGTAGGCTTCACCGGCGCGGGCGGTGTCGCCTGCCAGTTCGTTGGCCCTGGCGAAGTGCTGCTGGAACACCGGATCGTCGCCCGCGCGCGCCATCAGCGGGCGCAGGATGGCTTGCGAGCGCTGCCCGGCCTCGCGCCCGCCCTGTTCGTTCAGCACCTTCGCGTAGGTCAGGACCGCCGGACGGTTCTGCGGTAATCGCTGCAACAAGGCGTCGAAGCGGCGATTGGCCGCCGCCGGGTCGCCGGTGCGCGATTCCGCCTCGCCCAACGCCAGCGTTATCCAGAGGTTGTCGGGATGTTCGTCGTCCAGGCGGCGCAACTCCGTCAACGCGGTCCTGCTGTCGCCGCCCTGCAGATGGGCGATGGCCAGTCCGTAGCGCTGGGGTGCCGTCAACGGCTTGCCGGCCTGCCGGCGCAGGGTTTCGTACTCCCGTACGGCGGCAGAGGGCGTGCTGGCGCTGAGTGCCCGCAGGCGCTCGCGCGCCCAGTCGAACTGGCCGGTGTCGCCGCGCTGGAAAACCTGGGTGGGCAGGGTCACAGGGATGGGCAGCAACGGGTTGTCGCTGCGGGATTCCGGGAGCGTTACGCCACGCCGGTCGAAGCGTTCGACGTGCTCGCCGCCGGGAACGCGGGTGGTCGCGGTGATCTGGTCTCCCCGCAACTGGTCGGCGCGCTGGCGGGCCTCACTGATGCGGGTGGTGGTGACCGGGTGGGTCTGCAGATAGTCCGGCACCTGTTCGCGTCCGCTGCCGCGGCTGGCGCGGGTGGCCTGCTGGAGCTTGGCGAAGAAGCCGGCCATGGCGTCGATGTCGTAACCGGCGCGGGACAGGGTGCGGATGCCGACGCGGTCGGCCTCGGATTCGTTGGAGCGGGTGTAGTCGATCTGGCGCTGCTGCATCAGGCCCATGGCCGAAGCGATCGCCGCCTGTGACGCATCGCCGCTGGAACTTCCTCCCGCCGCCTGGGCCAGCACGATGGCCCCCAGCATGCCCAGCAGGATCGGAACCTGGTCGCGTTGCGCCCGTTCCACGCCGCGCAGCACGTGTTGCTGGGTCACATGGGCGATTTCGTGGGAGAGCACGGCTGCCATCTCGTCTTCGCGGTCCGCCGTCAGCACCAGGCCGGCATTCATGCCGATGTAGCCACCCAGCGTGGCGAAGGCATTGATCTGCCGGTCGCGCATCATGAAGAACGTGTACGCCTGCTGCGGGTTGTCGCTGTCGGCGCCCAGCCGGCTGCCCACGGTCTGCAACCAGTCCGTGATCAGCGGGTCTTCCAGCAGATAGCCGTAGTTGCGCAGTTCGCGCAGCATCATGCCGCCGTACTCGGCCTGACGTGCCGGCGTGAGCAGCTCGCCCGCGGACGAGCCGATGTCCGGCAGCCGTGTGTCCTGGGAGGCTGCCAACGGTGCCGCGAGGGCCAAGGTAAGGGCGGTGGCAAGCAGGATGGGGCGCAAACGATGGCTCCGTGGCGGATAATGGGCAGCCGGGTCAGGATGACGGGTCGCTGATCCGGGCGAGTGAATACGTGGTTAACCGGACCAGTACCGGCCCGCACTGTTCCATGGTCCCGACTGGAAGTCGGCCCGATGCGCCCGATATCGGTCAGGACCACAGCATGCCCCTTTCGTTCCGGAGAACTCCCTTGAGCGACACCCCGCAGGGCGCCACCGCGCCCGAGATCACCCTCTACAGCACCGCCATCTGCCCATACTGCGTGGCGGCCAAGAACTTCCTCAAGAGCAAGGGCCAGACCTGGACCGAAGTGCGCATCGACCTGGATGCGGCCGCGCGCGAGAAGATGATCGCCAAAGCCAGGCGCACCAGCGTGCCGCAGATCTTCATCGGCGAGACCCATGTGGGCGGCTACGACGACATGATCGCGATGCACCGTGCGGGCAAGCTGGAAGCCCTGCTCGCAGGGGAATCGGCATGAGCGCAGACGACGACAGCCAGGACCGAGTGAAGGCATTCACCGAGTTCCGGCAGCGCATGAACAAGCGCATCCTGGACGAGCCCAACCAGGTCGTCCGCCGCTTCTTCGCGCTGGACACGCAGACCTATCAGGCAGGCGCGCTGGATGTGAAGACGAAGGAACTGCTGGGCCTGGTGGCCTCGATGGTCCTGCGTTGCGACGATTGCATCAGCTACCACGTCGCCCAGTGCAAGGAGGTCGGGGTGACGCGCGAGGAGTTCTTCGAGACGTTCTCGGTGGGCCTGGTGGTGGGGGGCTCCATCGTCATCCCGCACCTGCGCCGGGCGGTGGATTTCCTCGACCAGTTGGAAGGCGGGCAGGCTGACGCGCCGTCGGCGCACGAACACTGAAGCCCAGTGAGGGCGGCGCAGGTCCATCCCCCGTCCGTCCTCCTCCATCGTCCCAGCGAAGGCTGGAACCCATCTTGATCTTTGTCCCCCGCCTTTGACGTGTGAAGGAGGAGCAGAAGCAAGATGGATCCCAGCTTTCGCTGGGAAGACAGCTCGGTGGCGATCCATTCCGCCCATGCCCCGCAGACCCCGGCCTCCGACCGTTGTCGATGGCGAGGCAGACAGGTTCACCCACGGGCACCGAGCCTCTCGCCTGCCTGCCTGCCTGCGTCCGTCCTCCACCGTCGTCCCAGCGCAGGCTGGGACCCATCTTGATCTTTGCCTTCCGCCTTCGCGGTGTGAAGGAGGAGCAGAAGCAAGATGGATGCCTGCTTTCGCTGGGAAGACAGCTCGGTAGCGATCCGTTCCTGCCATGCCCCGGCGGGACGACCTCCGACCATCGTCGATTAGGGGACTTGTCGGCCGTTCGGGCATAATTGGCGGACAAATCTTCCTTTTCGCGCCCGTCGCGGCCCCGCCCGACGCGTGCCCCTGTTCGGAAACCCCACTCAATGACCCAGACGATTACGGTCATCCGCGGCGACGGTATTGGCCCGGAGATCATGGACGCCACCCTGTACGTGCTGGAAGCACTCAAGGTCGGCCTGGCCTATGAAGAAGCCGATGCCGGCTTGGTCGCGCTGGAAAAGCACGGCGATCTGCTGCCGCAGGCGACGCTGGATTCGATCCGCAAGAACGGCGTGGCGCTGAAAAGCCCACTGACCACGCCGGTGGGCGAGGGCTTCAGTTCGATCAACGTGGCGCTGCGCCGCCACTTCGACCTGTATGCCAACGTGCGCCCGGCCAAGTCGTTCCCCAACACCAAGTCGCGCTTCCCGACGGGCGTGGACCTGATCACCGTGCGCGAGAACACCGAAGGCGCGTACATCGGTGAAGGCCAGTCGATCTCGGAAGACGGCGAAACCGCGCTGCTGACGCAGAAGATCACCCGCAAGGGCTCCGAGCGCATCGTGCGCTACGCCTACGACCTGGCCCGCAAGACTGGCCGCAAGAAGGTCACCATCGTCCACAAGGCCAACATCCTGAAGACCACCTCGGGCCTGTTCCTGAAGGTGGCGCGCGAAGTGGCCGCGCTGTACCCCGAGATCCAGACCAACGAGATGATCGTGGACAACACCTGCATGCAGCTGGTGATGCGTCCGGAGCAGTTCGACATCATCGTCACCACCAACCTGTTCGGCGACATCATTTCCGACCTGTGCGCCGGCCTCGTGGGCGGCCTGGGCCTGGCGCCGGGCGCCAACATCGGTGTCGACGCGGCGATCTTCGAAGCCGTGCACGGTTCGGCGCCGGATATCGCCGGCAAGGGCGTGGCCAATCCTTGCGCACTGCTGTTGGGCGCCGCGCAGATGCTGGACCACCTGGGCCAGCCGGAGAAGGCCGAGCGCCTGCGTGCGGCCATCATCGCCACGCTGGAAGCCAAGGATTCGCTGACCCCGGACCTGGGTGGCGAGGGCACCACGATGTCGTTCGCCAAGGCGATCGCCAGCCGCGTCTGATCGCTTACGACGCCTTGCCGCGCGGATGCGTGCGGCAAGGCGGGTTGGGTGATCGTTCCCCCTGGGGTATCCTCGACCCCATGTTCCTCATGACGCTTGCCGTCGCGCCCGATGGGATCGCTGGCGGTCATTGACTGGACCATCGTCGCCGCCTATCTGGTGGCGACCCTGCTGGTGGGAGCGTGGGTGTCCCGGTCCGCGGGGCGTTCGCTCGAGTCCTACTTCCTGGCCGACCGCGCATTGCCGTGGTGGTGGCTGGGCACTTCGATGGCCGCGACCACCTTCGCCGCCGATACGCCGCTGGTGGTTTCAGGCCTGGTTGCCAAGCATGGTGTGGCAGGCAACTGGTTGTGGTGGTCGTGGGCCATTTCGCACGTGTCGGTCGCCGTGGTGTTCGCCGCGCTGTGGCGGCGCTCGCGCGTCCTCACCGACGCGGAACTGCTGGAGCTGCGCTACTGCGGCCGCTCGGGCGCGTGGTTGCGCGGGTTCAAGGCGGCGTTCTTCGCGATCCTCATCAACGCCATCATCCTGGGCTGGGTGGTGCGCGCGATGGTGAAGATCGCGGCGCCGTTCGTTGACTGGACGGCGTGGCTGGGTGCGGATGCGGTGGCGTCGTTCGCCGCGATCTGGCCGGATGCGCTGCTGATCGGCACGCCGGGCGACACGCTCACGGTGGTGGTGCTGTTCTGCCTGATCGGTGCCTATTCAAGCCTGGGCGGCATCCGTGGCGTGATCCTGACCGATCTGCTGCAGTTCTGCATGGCGCTGGCCGGTGGTGTGCTGTTCGCGTGGTTGGCCGTGGATCATGTGGGTGGACTCGCGGGTCTGCGCGAAGGGCTTGCCCGGCATTACGACGTGCCGCAATTGCTTGCGTTCGTGCCAGCAGCGGATGCCGCGTGGCTGCCGTTGCAGGTATTCCTGGTCTATGTGGCGGTGCAGTGGTGGGCGCAGTACTACAGCGACGGCAGTGGCTACCTGGCGCAGCGGATATTCACCGCGCGCGATGAGCGGCACGCCGTGGGCGGCGCGCTGTGGTTCGCCGTGCTGAACTACGCCGTGCGCAGTTGGCCATGGGTATTGGTGGCGCTGGTGGCGCTGGTGGTATTCCCGCTTGGTATGGCCGGCGAGGGCGCGGCCGCGATCGTCGCCGAGGACCGTGAAATGGCGTATCCGGTGCTGATGGCGCAGCTGTTGCCGGCGGGTGCGCTGGGCCTGCTGTTTGCTTCGCTGCTGGCCGCCTTCATGAGCACGGTGGATACGCACCTCAACTGGGGCGCCAGTTACCTCACCCATGATCTTTATCGGCGCTTTCTGCATCCGGACGCCAGCCAGGCGCGCCTGGTGTGGGTCAGTCGCGTGTCCGTCGCGCTGCTGACGGTCATGGGCGTACTGGTGGCCTCCCAGATCGACAGCATCGAACAGGCATGGCGCTTCTTCATCGCGTTGGGCGCGGGTCTCGGATTGCCCTCGATGCTGCGCTGGTTCTGGTGGCGTGCCAACGCATGGACCGAGATTGCAGGGATCGTGTCGGCCGTGGTGTCTTCCGTGTTGCTGTACCGTGGTTTCCCGCAGGTGCGGGCGGAGTATCTGCTGCTGGCCATCGTGGGCATCTCCACCTCCAGCGCGCTGCTGGCGACGTTCCTCACCCCGCCGGTGCCCAGGGAACACCTCGCCGCTTTCACGCGACGCGTGCGTCCGCCAGGCTGGTGGCGCGATCTTCCGGATGCGGCACCCAGGCGCTCGCTCGCGTGGTTGGGACTGGCGTGGCTGGCCGGCAATACCGGCGTGTTCGCGCTGATGTTCGGCATCGGCTCCCTGTTGCTGGGAACGCCCGTGGTTGGCGCAATCCTGGTCATCGTGGGCGGCGCATCGCTTGTGGCGACGCTGTGGAGTAGCGGGCGCTACCGCAAAGCCTCGGGCCTGGACTAGCGAGGAGAGGCGCGGGGCAGCGTTCTCTTTTTGTCGGCCGGTGTCCCATCCATGAGGTTGGCCGGTACGATGCCGGCACGCACAATCCGCGGCCCCTCGCAGAAGACCCCGCCATGTCCGTCCGTCCCAGCGCCCTGGCGCTGACCCCGTTGCTGCTGTTCCTCGCCTTGTTCTTCGGTGCGGGCTTGTACTTCACCGCGCAGGGCGAGGCGATGGGGTTCTATCAGCTGCGCGCGCCCGTGGCGATCCTGCCGGCGCTGGCGCTCGGCGTATGGCTGGCGCGTCGTCGCGGATTGCCTGCGCAGCAGACGCTGCTCGCCGGCATGGGCGACGGCAACGTCATGCTGATGTGCCTGATCTTCCTGCTGGCGGGCGCGTTCGCCACGGTGTCCAAGGCGATCGGCGCGGTCGATGCCGTGGTGGCGCTGGGCCTGGGCGCCTTGCCGGCGAGCCTGATCCTGCCGGGGTTGTTCCTGGCGGCGGCGTTCGTCTCGCTGTCGATCGGTACCTCGATGGGCACGGTGGCGGCCGTGGTGCCCATCGCATTAGGAGTTGCCGATGCTGCTGGGCTGGACAGGGTGCTGGTGGTCGGCGCGGTGCTGGGTGGCGCCATGTTCGGCGACAACCTGTCGATCATCTCGGATACCACCATCGCCGCCACGCGCAGCCAGGGCGCGGAGATGCGCGACAAGTTCCGTGAGAACTTCAAGATCGCGTTGCCGGCCGCCATCGCAACGCTCTTGGTTTTGGCAACGCTGGGCGACGTGGCGCCGGTGGCTGCGCCCGATGCGGCGTCACCCTGGCTGGTGTTGCCCTACGTGCTGGTACTCGGATTGGCGCTGGCCGGACTGGATGTGGTGCTGGTGCTGGCCATCGGGCTGGTCGCTTCGGGCATCTTCGGTTTCGTGCTGGTGGACGACTACGACGCGGTGTCCTACGTGGGCGACATCTACGTGGGCTTCGAGGGCATGGTGGAGATCACCCTCCTGTCCATCCTCATCGGTGGCCTGGCCGCCCTGATCAAGGCCACCGGAGGCCTGGACTGGCTGGCGCAGGTCATCGCACGGTTCGCGCGGGGGCATACGGGGCGCCGGTCCGGCGAAATCAGCATCGCGGCGCTCGCGGCGGGTACCGACGCGTTGACGGCGAACAACACCGTCGCGATCCTGGTCACCGGGAGCCTGGCCAAGGACATCGCCCAGCGCCACGGCATCAGTCCACGAAGGGCGGCGAGCATGCTCGACATCTTCGCCTGTGTGGTGCAGGGCGTACTGCCCTACGGCGCACAGATCCTGCTGGCGGCCTCGCTGGCGGCGGTGTCGCCACTGGCGCTGGCCGGCAGCGTGCATTACTGCTGGTGGCTGGCAGTGTCGGCACTGGTGTTCATCGCCTGGTCGACGCGGCGCGCCGCCACGGTCGCGGACCCGGCGTCACAGGATGAGGCGGTCGGCCCATGAAAAAAGGGGCGCCGAGGCGCCCCTTTTCTTTCGCGAGGAATGGAATCAGTCGCGCGACTGCAATTTCGACAGCAGGCGCAGCAGTTCCAGGTACAGCCACACAAGCGTGACCATCAGGCCGAACGCGCCATACCACTCCATGTATTTCGGCGCGCCCTGCTCGACGCCGGTTTCGATGAAGTCGAAATCCAGCACCAGGTTCAGCGAGGCGATGACCACGACGAACAGGCTGAAGCCGATGCCGACCAGGCCGGATTCGTGGATCAGCGGGATCTTGATGCCGAAGAAGCCCAGCGCGATGCTCGCCAGGTAGACCAGTGCGATGCCGCCGGTGGCGGCGACCACGCCGAGCTTGAAGTTCTCGGTGGCCTTGATCAGGCCGCTGCGGTAGGCGAACAGCAGCGCGAACAGGATGCCGAAGGTCAGCATCACGGCCTGCATCACGATGCCGCCGAACTGCGCGTTGTACACCGCGGAGATCGCGCCGAGGAAGAACCCTTCGACCAACGCATACAGCGGTGCGGTGACGGGCGACCAGGTCTTCTTGAAGACGGTGATCAGTGCCAGTACCAGGCCGCCGATGGCACCGCCCCACATGTACACCGCGAAGCCGGGGGCGGGCAGGCCATCGGGTCCGAGTGCCTGGTTCCACGAGAATGCGGCTGTCAGCACGGTCAGCAACAACAGGATGCCGGTCTTGTTGATGGTGCCGTTGAGTGTCATCGCCTCGCCGTCGCGCGCGACGACCGCCCCGCTGCCAAGGTCGAGGAAGGTGGATTCCTTCAATGCCGGATTGCCGCTGCGCATCATCGTTCCCTCATGTGGTTGCCGGACGTCTGTCCCCAGTGTCTGAGCATATCGCAAGCGATGGAGCATCAGGTTTCGTTTGACAGCAGGGCCGCAGGTTCCGACAATACGCGACCTCGTTGGCGTCCAGACGCCATGCCGGGACCCTCGTCGGGGTATAGCGCAGTCTGGTAGCGCATCTGCTTTGGGAGCAGAGGGTCGGGGGTTCGAATCCCTCTACCCCGACCAGTCTGATGTGCTGCCAGTATGTTCCGGCAGGGCGGGGATGCGACAATCCGGACCGGGCGCCCGTAGCTCAACCGGATAGAGCACCGGCCTTCTAAGCCGGCGGTTACAGGTTCGAGTCCTGTCGGGCGCGCCACTTCCGGTGCGGACCGGAAGGATGCAGGTTTCAGTGGTGGCTGTAGCTCAGCTGGTTAGAGTACTGGATTGTGATTCCAGATGTCGGGGGTTCGAGTCCCCTCAGCCACCCCACTGATCGAGGATCTCCGCACCGCGGGGGTTCACAGAAAAAGAAGATGCGGTTACACTACGCAGCCAGTTTTTCGGGGCCGTTAGCTCAGTTGGTAGAGCAGTTGACTCTTAATCAATAGGTCCAAGGTT
>NZ_CAMPJD010000061.1 GCF_946886695.1 uncultured Pseudoxanthomonas sp.
CGGCATATCCGGATTACCGAGATGCCCGATGACGCTGGAGATTGAGATCTATCCGCCGGTCAACGGCAACCAGTACGTGCTGCTCAGCGGCCGCCTGGATACCGTCAGCCACGCACAGCTGGACGAACAGCTGGCGCCGATGCTGGCTGCACGCCCGCAGGCGCTGGTGCTGGACCTGGCCCACCTGGACTACATCAGCAGCGCCGGCGTGCGCAGCATCCTGAAGGCCCGCAAGGCCCTGGCCCCGCATGAAGGCCGCCTGCTGGTGGTGCACCCGCAGGAACAGATCCGCAAGGTCATCGAGATCGTCCAGGCCGTGCCGATGGACGAGATCTTCGAATCCACCGCCGATGCCGACGCCTATCTCGACGCGCTGCAGCGACGCATTCTGGATGGTGAGGAAGAAGGTTGATCGTTTTTGTGTAGGAGCGACGTGAGTCGCGACCGCATGCCTTCAGACACCTTGGACACCTGATTCATGCGGTCGCGACTCACGTCGCTCCTACATGGCTTCCACAGAAAAAACGCCCCATGCGGGGCGTTTTCTTTTCCTCATGCCGGCCGATCAACCCGGTCCGTTGCGCTCGGCTTCGCGCTGCTGGCGGATCTGCGCGTCCACGGCGGCGATCGCGGTCATGTTGATGACGCGGCGCGGCGTGGCGCTGGTGGTCAGGATGTGCACTGGCTTGGAGATGCCCATCAGGATCGGGCCGATGGCCACGCCGTCGGTGACCACGCGCACCATGTTGTAGGTGATGTTGGCCGCGTCCAGGTTGGGCAGCACGAACAGGTTGGCGCGTCCGGTCAGCGTGCTGCCCGGCATGATGCGGTTGCGCAGCACTTCATCCCACGCGGTGTCGCCCTGCATCTCGCCATCGACGTTGAGGTCCGGCTTGCGCTTGAGCAGCAGTTCGCGCACATGCCGCATCTTCACCGCACTGGCGGTCTCGTGGCTGCCGAAGTTGGCGTGCGACAGCAGCGCGATGCGCGGCTCGATGCCGAACAGCTTAAGGCGGTACGCGGCCTGCAGCGTGGCCTCGGCGATCTGCTCGGCGGTCGGGTTGTCCTGCACGTGCGTGTCCAGGAAGAAGTACGCCCCCTGGTTGTTGATCACGCCGGTCATCGCCGAGGTCGACTGTACGCCCGGGTCCAGCGGGATCACGCTGCGCACGTAGCCGAGCTTCTTGTGGAAGCGGCCGACGATGCCGCTGACCAGCGCATCGGCTTCACCGCGCGCCACCATCACCGCGGCGATCAGCGTGGGTCGCGAGCGCATCAGGTTCTTCGCCGCCGCCGGCGTCACGCCACGGCGCGAGGTCAGTGCGTGATAGTGCTGCCAGTAGTCATTGAAGCGGGGATCGTCGTTCTGGTTGGTCAGCTCGAAATCCACGCCCGCGCGCATGCGCAGGCCCAGGCGTTCGATGCGCGCATCGATCACCTCGGGGCGGCCGATCAGGATCGGGAAGGCCAGGCCTTCGTCGATCACGGTCTGCACGGCGCGCAGCACGGTCTCTTCTTCGCCCTCGGCATAGACCACGCGCTTCTTGTCGGCGCGCGCGCGGTCATAGACCGGTTTCATCATCAGGCTGGTGCGGTAGACGAACTGGCCCAGCTTCTCGCGGTAGGCCCACATGTCCGGGATCGGGCGCAGTGCCACGCCGGAATCCATCGCCGCCTGCGCCACGGCCGCGGCTACTTCCACCAGCAGGCGCGGGTCGAACGGGCGCGGGATCAGGTATTCGGGGCCGAAGCAGGGCACGTCGTCGCCGTAGGCGCTGCCCAGGTCGGACGCCTCGCGCCGCGCCAGCTTGGCGATGGCGTGCACGCAGGCGACCTTCATGTCTTCGTTGATGACGGTCGCGCCGACGTCGAGCGCGCCGCGGAAGATGTACGGGAAGCAGAGCGCGTTGTTGACCTGGTTCGGGTAGTCGCTGCGGCCGGTGCCGATGATGACGTCCGGGCGCACGGCTTTGGCGTCGGCTGGCGAGATCTCGGGATTCGGATTGGCCAGCGCCAGGATGACCGGCTTGTCGGCCATCTTGGCGACCATCTCCGGCTTGAGAATGCCGCCGGCCGACAGGCCCAGGAAGATGTCCGCGCCGTCGACGATCTCGGCCAGCGTGCGCTTGTCGGTCGGACGCGCGTAACGCGCCTTGTCCGGGTCAAGGTTCGGGCGACCCGTGTAGATCACGCCGTCGCGGTCGAAGGCCAGGATGTTCTCCGGCTTCAGGCCCAGCGCCACCAGCATGTCCAGGCAGGCGATGCCGGCGGCGCCAGCGCCGCTGGTGGCCAGCTTCACGTCGCCGATCTTCTTGCCGATCACTTCCAGCGCGTTGACCACCGCTGCGCCGACGATGATCGCGGTGCCGTGCTGGTCGTCATGGAACACCGGGATGCTCATCCGCTCGCGCAGCTTGCGCTCGACGATGAAGCACTCCGGTGCCTTGATGTCCTCCAGGTTGATGCCGCCGAAGGTCGGCTCCAGGCTGGCGATGATGTCGACCAGCTTGTCGGGGTCCTGCTCGTCGACCTCGATGTCGAACACGTCGATGCCGGCGAACTTCTGGAACAGCACGCCCTTGCCTTCCATCACCGGCTTGCCGGCCAGCGGGCCGATGTTGCCCAGGCCCAGCACGGCGGTGCCGTTGGTGACCACGGCCACCAGGTTGCCGCGCGCGGTGAGCTCGCTGGCGGTGTTGGGATCCTCGACGATGGCCTCGCAGGCGTAGGCCACGCCCGGCGAGTACGCCAGCGCCAGGTCGCGCTGGGTGAGCATCGGCTTGGTCGGCGCGACCTTGATCTTGCCGGGCGGAGACAGGCGGTGGTATTCCAGCGCGGCCTGCTTGAAATCGTCGTTCGTCATTGCGGAAACGGTGCCTGTGGTGAAGGCGGGGGAGCGGCGATTCTACTCCTTCCCCGTGATGGCCGGACCCGGCCGATTGCGGCGCTGCGTCACGCGTGGCGCGTGCAGGCGCACCTCAGGGGGCGATGAAGCGGCAGCCGTCGCGCGTCTGCGACAGGCGGCCACAGGCCTCGCGGAATGCATCGCCCGAGGGTCGCACACTGCTGTCCAGCCAGTTCTCGAGCACCTGCAGCGCGGTCAGATACGTCGCATCCTGCAGGCGGCTGTGGTCGTGTTCGTCCGTGAGTGCCTGCAGGAGCAGATGGCCGCGGCCGGCCGCATTGACGGTGGCCGCGTAGGCAGCATCGGCTTCGTACGACACCGTGGGATCGTGACGCGCCTGCACGGTGACGGTGGGCAGCACGATCAGCCCGGACAGGTCGGCGTCGTAGGCCAGGGCGGCGACCGCGGCGGGGTCGGCGGTGAAGCGCTCGACGCCGGCATTCAATGCCATGTCGTCATGCGAGCCGCGGTAGACCGTCTTCGCGTTGTCGAACGGATTGCGCCCGCCCAGGCGTTTGTGCACCACGTCCTGGAAGTGGAACGTGCCCCAGGCCAGGTGGGAAAAGAGCTGTTTTTCGGCGACGCCGGTCACCGCGAGGATGTCGCGCAGCCTTGCCGACTGATCGGGCGAACGCTTCGCCTTGGCGAGATCGACGCCGGTACAGGCGTTGACGCGTGCGCGCAGATCGTCGCGGGTCATGCGCGCATCCGCAGGCAGCCCCTGCCATAGCGGATACTGCGCCTCGTCCGGTGCCGGATGGTTGCGGCAGTAGTACTGGTAGACCGCGCGCAGGTCGGCGCGGAAGCCGTAGCCACGCGTGCCGCCGAACAGCATGCCGTTGGTGGCCAGCACGCCGTCGTAGTTGGCATGTCCATCGATGTCGAGCGCATACAGCTCGGCTGCCTTCGCCGCCACGTTGCCGCCCCACGACTGTCCATGCAGCAGCGTGCGCTGCGGGCGGCCCCAGCGCGCCCAGAACGCTCGGCGGCTGACGTCCACGTCGGCCGCTGCCATGCGTACGCCATAGCCGCCGCGACGGTAGGTGCTGCCGATCCATGCATAACCGGCGCGCACCATCACCGCGAAGCGATCCAGGTCCTCGGCGGAATCCCCCGCTTCCGGTGCGCCGAGCCGCGGACCGCCGTGTGCATGCACGATCAACCTGCGGTTCCAGGTGCGCGGCATCGCCACCATCAGCCAGGCCCCGTTCGCGTCCTGCGCCTCATGGCAGTCGACCTGCGGGCCGACCGACGCCGGGCACGTGACCGGCGCGAACGTCGCCTCTGAATCGGCGGCCGCCGCGCCGTCTGGCAGCGCAGTGGCCGCCAGCACGGCGAACGCGAAGGTGATCCAGTGACGGCTCATGCGCATCGGAACGGCTTCCTCAGAACGACCGGCTGATGTTGACGTACCAGTACCGGCCCCACGGATTGTGCAGCGAACCGCGATAGCCGCCATCGGCCAGCGACGGGCCCTCGTCGGTCAGGTCGCGCACGCCCAGGCGCACCGCGGTGCCGTCGACGAAGCGGTACTGGCCGTAGAGGTTGTGCGTCAACCTGTCCTCGACGACCCAGGGATCGCCGGAGATGCCGAGCAGCTGCGGCTGTTCGAATGAACTCATGTACTGCGCGGAGTAGCCCACGCGCCATGCGGACTTGTTCCACGTCAGCGAACCGGTCGCACGCCACTCCGGCCGGCCGTTCTGGCCGATCAGCTGGGTGGAGTCCGGCAACGGTGTCAGCGGATCGATCGTGCCCGCGGCGCGTGCTGCATAGAGCGCATTGACGATATCGCCCGGATCGCGGGTGAATTCCAGCAGGCGCGTCGCGTTGAGGTTGACCGAGAACGAGCCGAAGCGCGTGCGCCGCAGCGACCAGTCCACGCCGAAGTCCAGGCCACCCGCGGTCTGCGGCTGCAGGTTGATGAAGCGGTCGTTGATGGCGATCACGCGGCCTACCGGGTCGATGCCGGTACCGGCGAAGGCGTCGATGTCTTCCTGCGTGGGCGCCTCGCGCACGACCAGCGGATTGCTGCCGCCGCCCACGCGCGCCAGATAGTCCACCGTCAGCGCGGTCTGCGCGCCGAGCAGGCCGACGATCTTTTCCTGCTTGATCTTCCAGCGGTCGACCGTGAAGGTGAAGGTGCCGAAGCGCTCGGGGATGAAGGCCGGCTGGAACACCACGCCGAACGAGGTGTTGGTGCTTTCCTCCGGTTCCAGGTCCGGGTTGCCGGCCACCAGCAGCGAGGCACCGGACGTGCTCTGGCCGCACTCGCTGAACGAGGCGATGCGGCCGGCGCGCAGGTCGGCCTCGCAACGGATATGGTCCACGCCGCTGGCCAGGCGCGCGTACTGGGTGGCGTTGGTCTGCTCCAGGTTCGGTGCACGGAAGCCTTCGGAGTACGAGCCGCGCAGGCGCAGGCCTTCCACCAGGTCCCAGGCCAGCGCGACCTTGGGCTTGGCGACGGAGCCGAAGTCGGAGTAGTGCTCGTAGCGACCCGCCAACTGCATGTCCAGGCGATGCACCAGCGGAATGCCCATCTCCTCCGACACCAGCGGCACGGCGAACTCGACGTACGCGGAGCCGACATTGCGCGAACCACGCGTGTCGGGATTGGGACTGACCGCCGCGACGTTGCTGAGGTTGGTCTCGCCGGTGACCATGTCGGTGAAGGTGTTGGTGCCGTCGAGGTTGGCGTCGCGGTCGTCGCGTTGCGTTTCGCGGCGCGCTTCGGCACCGAAGGCGATGCCGACATTGCCGGCAGGCAGCGCGAACAGGTCGCCGCGGCTCATCTTGAAATCGGCCATGGTCAGCGTGGTGCGCGACTCGCGCACCAGGTCGAACACGATGCCGTCGATGGCCGCCTGCGAACTCGGCGAGCAATCGCCGTAGGTCGGCGTGGCCACGCAGCCGCCGCTGAACGGGTTGTAGGCATCCGGCGTGGACAGCGCCAACTGCTGCTGCAACAGGGTCATGTTGATGTTGGGCGAGCGGTCTTCGGCTTCGGCCTCGGAGTAGAGCAGCGCGGTCTCCCAGTTCCAGCCGTTCCAGTCGCCGCGCAGGCCGGCGAGGAAGCGCGCCTGGTAGTTCTCCACGCGCACGCGCTGGAAGCCGGTGTCGACGTAGCGGTAGTTGCTCATCTGCACCGGCAGGCCGGCGGCGGGCACGTTGGTCAATCCCGGCAGGCGGTTCGGATTCGGCGTGCCGTCGGGCAGCGTGGCCGCGCCGAACGGATTCCAGTAGTTGCTGGCCGGGATCCACAGGCTGTTGAGGTTGACCACCGGCGGCTGCAGGGCCTCGCTGACCGCGTGGTAGAAGCCGACTTCGCCGAAGGCCTCCACGCTGTCGCTGATCGCGTGGTGACCGGTGAGGAACAGGTTGATGCGCTCCACCGACGGCCGCACCGTGGTGCCATGGCGCGTGTCGTAGCGCATCTCCCGATTGGTGGTGTTGAAGTTGTGGTTGCCGCTGGAAAGGCAGAGGTCGTTGCCGAGGCTGACGCCGCAGCCGAAGTCCGACGGCTGGATGCGGAAGGCGCCGGAACTGTTGGTCACCGCCGTCCCGTTGGAGCGGATCACCGCACGCGGGCCGACGCTCAGGCGCGCCCACGGCGTGTGCGAGGAGCGGCCGTCGAGCGAGGACAGGCCGGCGAAATCCGGATAGTCCGCGAACAATCCGCGCAGATCGTCTGTCTCGGTGAAGTCCTGGTCGGCCGCCATCAGTTCAGAGCGGTCGGTGTAGTTGAGGAACGCCGACACGTTGCCGCGGTCGTAGTTGTGGCCCGCGAACAGGTTGACCTCGAATTCGTGCATGCCGGTGCCTTCGGCACTGCCGTAGCGCGTGCTGCCACTGACCCCGTCGAAGTCGGTCTGCAGCACGGTGTTCACCACACCAGCCACGGCATCGGCGCCGTAGATCGCGGCCGCACCGTCCAGCAGGATCTCCATGCGGTCCAGGCCCGACACCGGCAACGCATTCGAGTTGAAACTCTGCACGGGGACGGTGCCCGTGTCCGACGTACCCTGGCTGGTCGGGTGCTGCACCAGCCGGCGGCCGTTGAGCAGCACCAGTGTGTTGCCGACGCCGAGCGAGCGGAGGTTGACCGAATTGACGTCGCCGCGCGCCGCGTTGCTGGTCTGCGGATTGTTGGACGAATCGAACAGCACGTCGCCCATCTGCGGGATGGTGCGCATAAGCTCGTCGCCGGAGATCGCACCGGCCGCATCGATCTGTTCCGCGCCCACCACCATCACCGGCAGCGCATCGGTGGTCGACGCGCCCTGGATGTGCGAGCCCACCACGACCACCGTGTCGAGGTTGGTCGCCTCTTCCGTGGACGCCGACTGCGGTACGGGGTCGGCCGGCGGCGTGGCGTCCTGCGCCGCAGCGGCGTGGATCACCGCCAACAGGGCCAGGGTCAGGCTGCTCCGCAACGGGGCGGCGCGTCGGTTGAAGTTGTGCATCGTTCAGTCCCTCCTCTGAAGACGTGGTGTGGCCGGCGTCAGTCGGCCGTGAGTCGTGTCGGGTCGCCCGGGCCCGCGGCCGGATCGGGCGCGGCGGCAATCGGCGCGGACGGCCCGCCCAGCGCGCGCGCCAGCGCGTCGCGGTCGAGCGCGTTCTCCCAGCGCGCGACCACCAGCGTGGCCACCGCGTTGCCGGTGAAATTGGTCAGCGAGCGGCATTCGCTCATGAAGCGGTCGATCCCCAGGATCAGCGCCATGCCGGCGACCGGCACTTCGGGCACGACGGCGAGCGTGGCCGCCAGCGTGATGAAGCCGGCGCCGGTCACGCCCGCGGCGCCCTTTGAGCTCAGCATCGCCACCAGCAGCAGCATGATCTGGTGGCCCAGGCTCAGTTCGGTGTTGGTGGCCTGCGCGATGAACAGCGCGGCCAGCGTCATGTAGATGTTGGTGCCGTCGAGATTGAACGAGTAGCCCGTCGGCACGACCAGGCCGACCACGGACTTGGACGCGCCGGCGCGCTCCATCTTCTCCATCAGCGATGGCAGCGCGGATTCGGACGACGAGGTGCCCAGCACCAGCAGCAGTTCGGCCTTGAGGTAGCGGATCAGGCGGAAGATCGAGAAACCGCACCACCACGACACCAGGCCGAGGATGACGATCACGAACAGCAGCGAGGTCAGGTAGAACGAGCCGACCAGCCAGGCCAGGTTGACCAGCATGCCGATGCCGTACTTGCCGATGGTGAAGGCGATGGCGCCGAATGCACCGATCGGCGCCGCACGCATCAGGATATGCACCAGTCGGAACACCGGCGCGGTCAGTGCCTCCAGCAGGTTCAACACCGGCCGGCCCTTCTCGCCCACCAGCGCCAGCGACAGGCCGAACAGCACCGCCACGAACAGCACCTGCAGGATGTTGTCGCCCACCAGCGGGCTGACCAGCGTCTTCGGGATGATGTCCATCAGGAAGCCGACCAGCGACAGCTCGTGCGACTTCTGCACGTAGTTCTGCACCGCGGACTGGTCCAGGTCGGCGGGATTGATGTTCATGCCGGCGCCGGGCTGCACCACGTGCGCCACGATCATGCCGATCACCAGCGCCAGCGTGGAGAAGAACAGGAAGTACGCCATCGCCTTGGCGAACACGCGGCCCACCGTACGCAGGTGGGTCATGCCGGCGATGCCGGTGACGATGGTCAGGAAGATCACAGGCGCGATGATCATCTTCACCAGCTTGATGAAGGCATCGCCCAGCGGCTTCATCGATTCGGCGAACGCGGGCTCGAAGTGCCCCAGCAGCGCGCCCAGCACGATGGCCACGATCACCTGGAAGTACAGCTGCCTGTACAGCGGCTGGCGCGGCGGCGGCGTGTAGGGCGTATCGGCCAGGTGCATGGGTCAACTCCGAACGGATGGCGACGCCACCCGGATCGGTGGCCGGCATGTTGTACCCCCGCATCGCCGCCGCACCGATAACCTATTGGTACTAGCCCACACTCCGGCGGCGGCGTCGCCCGTAGACTTGCCCCATGCTGCGCGCCCGCCGCCACCGCCGGATCCTGCTGGTACTGCTGTCGATCCTGGGCGGCGCATTGCTGGTGATGGCGCTGGCCTACCACTGGGCGGGCGCCCGCGCGCAGCGGGCGGAGACCGCACAGCTCGACCGCCAGCTCGACCTGCATGCGCAGGCGCTGCAGCAGCGCATCGACCGCTACCGCACGCTGCCGCAGGTGCTGGCGCAGGACCCGGATCTCCGCAACGCACTCGCCGGGCCGGTGGACGATGCCCGTCGCAACGCATTGAACCAGCGCCTGGAAGACGCCAACAGCGTCACCCGTTCGTCCACGCTCACGCTGATCGACCGTCGTGGCATCGCGCTGGCGGCCAGCAACTGGCGCGAGCCCACCAGCAACGTGGGCGAGGACTACAGTTTCCGGCCCTACGTGAAGCAGGCGCTGCGCAACGGGAGGGGCCAGTTCTACGGCATCGGCCTGACCACCGGCGAGCCGGGTTACTTCCTGTCGCAAGCGATCAACGGCCCCGACGGCGACGTCGCTGGCCTGGTCGTGATCAAGATCGAACTGGATGCGCTGGAGCAGGAATGGTTGCAGACGCCGGACATCGTGCTGGTGAGCGACGCGCACGGCGTGATCTTCCTCGCCAGCCGCGACGGGTGGCGCTACCGCACGCTCACCGCGCTCAGCGATGCCGACCGCCGCGAACTGGCCGCCACCCGCCAGTACGCACGGCAACGGCTCACGCCCCTGCAATCGCAGGACCTGTCCACCACGGACGATGGCGCACGGCGCGTGCAGTTCACCAACCCCGCCCTGACCGGCGCGGTGCTGTGGCAATCGATGGCGCTGCCGGAAGAAGGTTGGCAACTGCACCTGCTGCACGATGCTTCGGCGATCACCGCCGCGGGTCGCACCGCCGCGCTCGCGGCCGGCGGAGGCTGGCTGGCGCTGGCGTTCCTGGCACTGTTCATGCAGCAGCGACGACGCACCGCGCTGCTGCAGCAACGCAGCCGCGAGGAACTCGAAGCCGTGCTGCAGCAGCACGCGCAGGAACTGCGCACCGCGCAGGATGGGATCGTCGAGGCGGCGCGCCAGGCCGACGCCGGCCTCAGCCGCAGCCTGGAGCACCTGCCGCAGGGCGTGGTGATCATCGATGCCGACCTGCGGCTGGTGGCATGGAATTCGCGCTACATGGACCTGTTCCGCTTCCCGCCCGACCTGATCCACGTCGGCCGCCCGATCGAGGACGTGTTCCGCTACAACGCACGCCGCGGCCTGCTGGGGCCGGGCCCGGTGGAGGACGCGATCCAGCGGCGCCTGGACCATCTTCGCAGCGGCAAGCCGCACATGCGCGAGAGCGAGAAGGACGACGGCGTGGTGCTGGAGATCCGCGGCAATCCGTTGCCGGATGGCGGCTTCGTCACCAGCTACGCCGACATCACCAGCTACAAGAACGCCGCACGCGAACTGCGCTCGCTGGCCGATGCGCTGGAGCGCCGCGTCGAGGAACGCACCCGCGCGCTCGCCGCCGCCACGCAGGCGGCGGAGAACGCCAACCGCTACAAGACCCGCTTCGTCGCTTCCGCCGTGCACGACCTGCTGCAGCCGCTCAACGCCGCGCGCATGTTCGTGTCCGCGCTGCGCGGTCGCCTGCATGACGACGACGCGCGGCGCATCGCCGACCACGTCGACAATGCACTAACCGCGCAGGACGCCATCCTCAACAGCCTGCTGGACATCGCCCGGCTGGAATCGGGCACGCTGCCGGCACGCGTGCGCGATGTCGCCCTGGCACCCCTGCTGGAAACGCTGGCGCGCGAGTTCGGCATGCTCGCGGAAGAGCGCGGCCTGTCGTTGGCATGCGTGCCGACCGGCGCCATCGTGCGCAGCGACGAAGCCCTGCTGCGTCGCATCCTGCAGAATTTCCTGTCCAATGCGATCCGCTACACGCCGCGCGGCCGCGTGCTGCTGGGCGTCCGCCGGCGTGGCAGCCAGTTCCGCATCGAAGTGCACGACCAGGGACCGGGCATTCCGGAGAGCCTCCACTCGGAGATCTTCGAAGAGTTCCGCCGCCTCAACGACGGCGTGGTGAACGATCGCGGCGCCGGCCTCGGGCTGGCCATCGTGGAACGCATCGGCCGCGTGCTCGGCCACCGCATCGGCCTGCTGTCGCAGTTGGGGCGGGGCAGCGTGTTCTGGGTGGAACTGCCGCGCGGCGTCGCCAATGCCACGACAGCGCAAGCGTCGCCAGCGTTCGACGACATCGACGATGGCTCGCCGTTGCGCGGCCGCCGCGTGTGGTGCGTGGACGACGATCGGCGCGTCTGCGAAGCCACGCGCGCCCTGCTGCTGCGCTGGGAGTGCGACGTGGACCTTGCGTCCGGTCCCGACGACGCAGCGGCAGCGGCCGTGCGGGACCAGGCACCCGACCTTCTGCTGCTCGACGTGCGACTGGGCGACACCGACGGGCCGACACTGTACGCACGCTTGTGCGAACGCTGGGGCAGCGCGCCGCCGGTGATCCTGGTGACCGCCGAGCGCGACGAGGCACTGCGCGCGCTGGCGCTGGAGCGCGGCTGGGGCTTCCTCGCAAAACCGGTGAAGCCCGCGGCGCTGCGCGCACTGATGACCCAACTCCACGTGCGCCGCGCGCGCTGAGGGACCCTCGCATGCCATACCGATGCTGACCTACGTCATTCCCGTCCTCGCCATCGTGCTGCTCGGTGCGGCCCTGCGACGGATGCGCCGGGTACCCGACGGCCTGTTCCCGGCGATGGAGTGGTTTTCCTTCTACGTCGCCTTCCCTGCGCTGCTGTTCGTCGGCGCCGCGCGACTGACGTTGTCCGCGAGCGACGCGCTCGACCTGTCGCTGGCCGCGTTGCTGCCCACGCTACTGCTGACCCTCGTGGTGGTGCTGGCGGTGCGGGTCGCGCCGCGCCTGTCCGGTCCCAGCCGCTCCTCCGTCGTGCAGGGCGCGGTGCGGCCGAGCAGCTACTTCGGCCTGGCGGTGGCGGCGCTGCTGTTCACGCCGGACACCACCGCGATGGTGATGCTGGCGCTGGCGATCTGCCTGCCGGTGGTCAACGTCATCGCGGTGGTCGCGCTGGCGGTCTGGGGCCATGGCGATGCCAGCGCTCGCGGCATCGCGCGGGCGCTGGTTCGCAATCCGATCATCCTGGCGACGCTGGCCGGCCTGCTGTTCAACCTCAGCAGCCTGCCACTGCCGGTACCGCTGGCGGCCACGCTCGACATCCTCGCCGATGCCGCGCTGGCGCTGGGCCTGCTGTGCGTGGGAGGTGGCCTGCAGTTCCGGCGCGACGAGGTGCGTCCGCTGCTGCTGGGCGCCACCTCCGCGCTGAAGCTGCTCGCCCTGCCACTGCTGGCCGTGCTGCTGTGTCGGTGGCTGGATGCCAGTGCGGCGGTGACGACGGCGGCCTGCTTCTACGCCGCGCTGCCGACGGCGTCCAACGCTTACATCATGGCCCGGCAGATGGGCGGCGATGCGCCACTGATGGCCTCGCTGGTGACGTGGCAGACACTGTTCGCCGCCGCCACCGTGCCGCTGGCGATGCAGTTGCCGGCCTGGCTGGGCTGAATCAGTCGATCGGCGGTCCTTCCGGCTCCAGCGATTTCACCAGCACCGCCGCCTGCGTGCGGCTGTGGCATTCCAGTTTCTTGAGGATCGCGGTGACGTGCACCTTCACCGTGTTCTCGGCCAGCCCAAGTTCGTGCGCGATCTGCTTGTTGAGCAGGCCGTCGGCCAGGCACAGCAATACGCGGAACTGCTGGGGTGTCAGTTGCGCCAGGCGTGCCGCGAGCGCGGCGTCCTGTTCGGAACGCTCGACGGTGAGCGGCGGAAACCATGCCCCGCCATCGAGCACCGCCGCCACCGCGTCGCCGATGGTATCGGCCGGCGACGACTTGGGAATGAAACCGGCGGCGCCGAACTGCTGCGCGCGACGGATCACACGCGGGTGCTCGTTCGACGAGATGACGACAACCGGCACCTCCGGATGTTCGCCACGGACGTGCAGCAGGGCGGAGAAGCCATGGGCGCCCGGCATGGTCAGGTCCAGCAGCACCAGGTCGGTATCGGGACGCGCGTCCAGCGCCTGTCCCAGGCCCGCGGCACTCGCGGCTTCCACCACGGTGGCGCCGGGCAGCGCTTCGCGCAGCGCGTGAATCACCGCCGCGCGGAACAGCGGATGGTCGTCGGCCACCAGGATCGTCGTGCTCATGCCGCCAGTGTGCCATCGGCGGCGGATGCAGCGCGTACCACTTTCCGGCTAGGCGTCCGTCGACAGCTTGTCCAGGCGGATGCGGTTGGCGAACAGCGAGAACGCCAGCATGCCGGCCAGGCCGTTGGCGCGGCTGACCCAGCTCGGCAGCCAGCGTGGCGGCACCAGCACGCCGGCATCGAACATCGGCTCGAACATCGTCACGTCCTCCAGCGTCATCTTGCCGGCGAACAGGCGACGGCACACCCGCAGCCGGTCCTGCTGCAGCGAGCGGCGGAAGAACGTGTGCACGCCGATCAGACCACGCAGGTACACCGTGTCCTTGGTGAACGCCGCGCCGCCGGTGGTGGGCACGCCGCGAAACACGCGCTGCGCGGAAGAAAAGCTTTCGGCGGGATTCTGGCCCGCGTCGGTGAAGTAGCGGAACACCTCGATGAAGTCGGCGCCGGCCAGCGCCATCGCTACCGCCTCGATACGCAGGCTGATGCGCTTCATCCGCTCGATGTCGATGCTGCCGGTGATCTGCTCGGCGAACGTCGCCAGCCCTTCCTGCGTGGCGGTGACGCGCGGCGACGCCAGCGCCAGGCTGGGCAGCACCGTCTGCTCGCGACCGTTCAACGCGGTCAGCGAATGCACCAGCGCCTCGTGCTGCAGCAGCTGGCGGCGGTCGTAGTCGCTGAAGGCCGCGCCGTGGCGCAGGCGGATGCGGGTCGCGCCGGCGGCTGCCTTGGCGATCAGGTTGCGGTCCAGCTCCACGGTGATGACGCGGCCATCGAAGAAGTCGTCCAGGTCCGCCTGCAACTGCAGCTGCAATGCCGTCGCCGACACCGGGATCTGTTCCTCCGGCGCGAGCAGTTCGTGGTCCAGTTCGTTGGCGATGGCGATGAAGTGGCCGGCGGCATCGCGCGTGCTGGGGCCGTCGCCGGGCAGGCATTCCTCCGGTGTGCCGAACAGCGCGATCGAATGCGTGGTCACCGCCGGCGTCCCCAGCGATTCCAGCAACTGCGCCGCGATGTCCCAGCTGTGCACGGAATCGCGCAGGTAGCGACCGAGCGGATGCGCATCGTCGGCGGCTGCCGCGACATCCGCGAGTTCGCGGCGCGCCTCGCTGAAATCCAGCCGCGGATAGGCGATGACCGGCAGCTGCGGCTGTCCGCGCGCTACGCCGTCCAGGAACGGCGCCTGCACATCGGCCGGCCAGCTGGCGAGGCTCAGCAGCTTGATGCCACGCACGGCCCGGACCAGGCGTGCATCGAGCGCGGCGTGATGGGCGATGTCGGCCGGCATGCGTCCTCCTTGCGTCACACTTTAGCCCAGTGCGTGCAGCAGCCGGCACAAGCGCCCGCGCCTCGACTATGCTCGACCCTCTTCCATCGGTTGCGGGGGCAGCATGCTGGAGCTCGATGCGGTACAGACACTGGCCTTCGCCGGCCTGGCCCTTTTCCTCGGGTATGCGCTCTGCCGCATCGTCCCGCTGTTCTCCCGCTACAACCTGCCCCCACCGGTGATCGGCGGCCTGGTCGTCGCGTTGGCGGTCCTGTTGGCGCGCAGGCACGACATCACGCTGTTCACGCTGGACACCAGCCTGCAGACGCCGTTGATGATCGCCTTCTTCACCACCATCGGCGTCAACGCCAGCGTGGCGCTGCTGAAGATCAGCGGCCGGCAGGTGGTGGTATTCCTGCTGCTCGCCACCGGGTTTGCCATCGTGCAGAACCTGTTGGGCATGGCTGTGGCGATGGGCTTCGGCCTGCATCCGTTGTTCGGCGTGCTGGCGGGGTCCACGACACTGACCGGCGGTCCGGCCACCGGTCTCGCGTTCGCGCCGCTGTTCGAGCAGGCCGGCGTGGCCGGGGCGGAATCCATCGCGGTCGCGGCGGCGATGGCGGGCATCCTGTGCGGTGGCTTGATCGGCGGCCCGGTGGCCACGGTGCTGATCCGCCGCCACAAGCTCTACGGCGGCGTGCGCCTGGGTGCGCCGGACGAATCGGCGGCGGAGCCCGCCGGTGCGCGCGATACGCCCGATTTCGCCACGCGCGAGCACGCCGCACTGAAGAGCATCGTGGTGATCCTGGTGGCGATGTGGCTGGGTGCCGGCGTCAGCAACGGGCTGGAGGCCATCGGCATGACCCTGCCGGCCACCGTCGGCGCGATGATGGTGGGCGCCATGATCCGCTACATCGACGATCGCACCCACTGGATCGGTCTGCCGGTGGCGACGACCGATCTGGTCGGCAACGTGTGCCTGTCGCTGTTCCTCGCCGTGGCGCTGATGAACCTCAAACTCTGGGAACTGGCCGGGCTGGCTGCGCCGCTGCTGGTCAACCTGGCGCTGCAGGTGGCGCTGGTGGCGTTGTTCTGCGGCGTGGTGTTCCGCGTGATGGGCCGCGACTACGACGCCGCGGTGATGGGCGGCGGTTTCATCGGCTTCATGCTGGGCACCACCGCCAATGCGATGGCGGTGATGCGCACGCTGGTCGAACGCTATGGCATGGCGCCGCGCGCGTTCCTGGTGGCGCCGCTGGTGGGCGCGTTCTTCATCGACTTCAGCAATGCGCTGATCATCACGGGCTTCATCAATTTCTGGGATTGAGGCAATCGGCTGCTGGGCGGCGTGAAGTGACCGCAGCCCCTTGACGAACCCCCTTGGCAAGGGGGCGATTCGCGCCAGCGGCGCGAATGGGGGATCGGCAGCGTCAGCTGGGGCCCACGTTCTGCAACGCAAAGCGTGGGAGGTTTTTCGCGCGACGCGCGAAAAACCTAGCGCTTGCCGTACTTGTCGGTCAGCCGCTTGTTCAACGCCTTGCCCTGCACGCGGGCGTTGGACTTGTCAGCCAGGCGACTGGCGAGCTTGTCGGCGGCAGCGGCGACTTCATCGCGCAGCTTGAGGTAGTTGAGGAAGCGGCCTTCGTCCAGCTCCTCGCTGTCGATCGCTGCGCGTACCGCGCAGCCCGGTTCGCGATCGTGCGAGCAGTCGCGGAACTTGCACTGCTCAGCCAGCGCTTCGATGTCGGCGAAACCGCCGTCGGCCAGGTCTTCCTCGCCGGTGGGCTTGAGCTCGCGCATGCCGGGCGTGTCGATCAGGCAGGCACCGGCCGCCAGCGGGATCAGCGCGCGATAGGTGGTGGTATGACGCCCGCGTGAATCGCTCTCGCGCACTTCGCCGGTCTTCATGCGCTCGTCGCCGAGTAGCGTGTTGGTGATCGTGGACTTGCCGGCGCCGGACGAGCCGACCAGCACCACGGTGTGGCCTGGATCCAGCCACGGTGCCAGCTGCGCGACGCTGGCGGGATCCTTCGCATTCACGGTGAACACCGGCACGCCCTGCGCGGTGAGGTCGGCCAGCACCTCGACCGCGTCGTCGGCGTACTCGGTGCGATCGGCCTTGGTCAGCACGACCACCGGCTGCGCGCCACCGCCCCCGACCAGCAGCAGGTAGCGTTCGATCCGGCGCGGATTGAAGTCGGCATCCAGGCCACAGACGATGAACACCGTATCGATGTTCGCCGCGATCACCTGCTGGTGGTAATGCTCGCCGGCCGCGCCGCGCTTGATGCCGGTATGGCGCGGCAGCAGGGCGACGATGCGGGGACGCTTCGACGCCGCGTCTTCCAGCAGCACCCAGTCGCCGACGGCCGGTCGCTCATGCGCCGGAAAACGGGGGCGCTGCCACTCCGGCAGCGACTCGGCCTTCACCCCCATGCCGGGCGCATCGGCGACCACGTAGCCAGAGCGGTGCTGCTCGATAACGCGCGCCGGGGTGGCCGTCGGGTGTGCCGCCATGGCCTCGCGCCATGCGCTGTCCTCCGGTTCACCCATGTAGGGCCAACCAATGGACCGCAGAAGGGTGACGTCGGACACGCTGGGAGCAGGGGTTTCAGGCATGGCGCGCATTCTAGACGGGGGCTGAAGCCGGCGGGGCCGGACAGGCTAAATATCCGTTAAGCTGCCCCTCCTTCCCGCTTTCGCCCTTTCGCGGTCGCCGCCATGTCCACCCCTCCCGTCAAACCGCTCGCCACGCGCGAACGCCTGTCCGAAGTCCGCTACGAGATCCGGGGCGAACTGGCACGACGAGCCCGGGAGCTGGAGGCGCAGGGGCAGAAGCTGATCAAGCTCAACATCGGCAATCCGGGCGCGTTCGGCTTCCGTGCGCCGGAACACCTGCAGCGCGCGATCGCCGACGACATGGGCCGCACCGACCCGTACACGCACCAGCAGGGCCTGCCCTCGGCGCGCGAGGCCATCGCGGCGGCGTACGCCAAGCGCGGCACGCCGGACGCGCACCCGGACCGCGTGTTCGTCGGCAACGGCGTGTCGGAACTGATCGACCTGTCGCTGCGTGCGCTGCTGAATCCCGGTGACGAAGTGCTGGTGCCGTCGCCCGACTACCCGCTGTGGTCGGCGGCCACCATCCTCAACGACGGCCGCCCGGTGTACTACCGCTGCGATCCGGAGAACGACTTCCAGCCCGATCCGAGCGAGATCGAGCAACTGATCAGTTCACGCACCCGCGCCATCGTGCTGATCAACCCGAACAATCCCACCGGCGCGACCTACCCGCGCGAGCTGCTGGAGCGCATCGTCGCCATCGCGGCCAAGCACCGCCTGCTGCTGATGGTCGACGAGATCTACGACCAGGTGCTGTACGACGGCGCGACCTTCGTGCCGGTGGCGCCGCTCGCGGGCGACGTGCCATGCATCACCTTCAGTGGCCTGAGCAAGGTGCACCGCGCCTGCGGCTGGCGCGTGGGCTGGGGCGTGGTGTCCGGCCACGGCGACGTGGTGCGCGACTTCCTGCATGCGATGGACCTGCTCAGCGCGCTGCGCCTGTGCGCCAACGTGCCGGGCCAGTACGCCATCGACGCCGCGGTGAACGGCCCCGACACCATCAGCGCGCTATGCGCACCCGGCGGCCGCCTGTACGAAACCCGCCGCGCGGTGATCGAAGCCTGCGAGGCCAGCACGCACCTGGACCTGGTGAATCCGGCCGGTGCGCTCTACGCGTTTCCGGCGGTGGTCGGCGATGCGGCCAAGGGCTTCGACGACCACATGTTCGCGCTGGAACTGATGGAAACCGAAGGCGTGCTGGTCGTGCCGGGTTCCAGCTTCAACGTGCCCTACCGCCACCACTTCCGCGTCACCCTGCTGCCGGAAGCGGCCACGATGCGCGAAGTCTTCGCCCGCATCGACCGTGCCCTGTCGCGTCGTGCCGAAGCGGCGACCAAGGTGGTGCCGATCAAGGGCAAGTCGCGGCCGGCGGCGGCGTAAGCGCGTTGCCCCTGTAGGAGCGACGTGAGTCGCGACCGCACGCCGCGACCAGACGTTGGGCTCTGTTCGAGCGCGAGCAGGGCACCGCCGCTGGCGAAGTCTCGGGTGCTCGACATCTTCCAGGCCGCCCGGATTCACGGTCGCGACTCACGTCGCTCCTACAGTAGATCCGAAGAGCGCATCATTCGCCCATGACCACGATCTCCGCCCCCCACACCACCGCCCTCACCACCGAGCTGCGCTACCTCGCGCTCGGCGACTCCTACACCATCGGCGAAGCCGTGGACGAAGCCGGTCGCTGGCCAATGCAGCTGGCGCGCCTGTTGCGGAGGGAAGGCGTGCTGCTCGGCGACCCACGCATCATCGCCACCACCGGCTGGACGACCGACGAACTGGACGCCGCGATCACCGCCGCCGAGCCGCTGGGGGAGCACGATTTCGTCAGCCTGCTGATTGGCGTCAACAACCAGTACCGCGGCCGCGACGTGGATGAATACCGCACGCAGTTCGCCGCCCTGCTGTGGCGCGCCATCGGCTTCGCACGCAACCGGCCCGACCGCGTGCTCGTGCTGTCGATCCCCGACTGGGGCGTCACGCCGTTCGCCGCGCAGTCCGACCGCGATGTCGCGCAGATCGCACGCGAGCTGGATGCCTACAACCTTGCTGCGCGCGAGGTCTGCGCGCAGCGCGGCGTCGCGTTCGTCGACATCACGGCCGTCAGCCGCGCGCGCGGCAGCGAAGCGGCGATGGTCGCCGAGGACGGCCTGCATCCTTCGGCCGCGATGTACACCGAATGGACGCGGCTGGCGTTTCCCGTCGCGCATCACCTGCTGGCCTGAGCCCCTCTCCCACCGGGAGAGGGGTTGGGGTGAGGGTCGGAGCATCGGGCAGTTTCCTGCATCGCCGA
>NZ_CAMPJD010000062.1 GCF_946886695.1 uncultured Pseudoxanthomonas sp.
CGGAGATGTTGATGTTCTCCTGCTGCAGGCGCTGGATGACGGTGTCGATCGGCAGATTCAGCTGGGCGAGTTTCTGCTGGTCGATGTCGACCTGGATCTCGTCCTCGAGACCACCGCCGACCTTGACCGCCGCAACGCCGTCGACGGGCTCAAGCTTCTTCTTCAGGTCGTCATCCGCGTAACGGCGCAGCTCGGTGAGCAGGCGTACGGCGTCCGCATCGTTCTTCGGTTCCTGCTTGTTGGCCAGGGCCAGGCGGAGTATCGGCTCGGTCGACGGATTGAAGCGCAGCAGCACCGGTGCCTTCGCTTCCAGCGGCAGCTGCAGTACTTCCATCTTGTCGCGGACTTCCAGGCTGGCCTGGTCCATGTCCGTGCCCCAGGCGAACTCCAGCACCACGTCGCTCTGGCCGGTACGCGACACGGACTTCAGCTTGCGCAGGTTCTTCACCACGCCGACGGCTTCTTCCACCGGCTCGCTGATGAGGGTTTCGATCTCGGAAGGCGCGGCGCCGGTGTACTCGGTGCGCACGGTCAACGTGGGATAGCTCAGGTCAGGCAGCAGGTTGACCTTCAGCGAGAACAACGCGATCACGCCGAACAGGAACATCGTGATCCAGAACATCGCCACAGTGACGCGGCGGCGGGTGGAGAACTCGACCAGTCCTCCTCCCATGCTGCCGTCGCCACCCGTCGCGCGGGGTTCGTGCTCCCCGGGAACGTGGCCGGGCGCGCTCATTGCTTGGTTCCGGCAGTCTTGGCGTCCTCGGCCTTGGCGGCCACCTTGACGGGCTCGGCGCCGATCACCTGCACCGCGCTGCCTTCACGCAGCGCCACCTTGCCGGCGGTCACCACCTGGTCGCCAGGTTTCAGGCCTTCGCGCACCTCGATCCACTCGCCATCCACGTAGCCGACCTTGACCGGTACGCGTACCGCCTTGCCATCGCGCACCGCGAACACGGCCGGGTCGCCATCGTCGAGCAGGGCGACGCGCGGCACCACCAACGCATCGGCACGCTGGTCGTAGTCGATCCTGATGCGGCCGAACATGCCGGGCTGCAGCACGCCGTCGCTGCCGAAGGAGCAGACCACGCGGAACGTACCGCTGCCGGAGTCGACGACCGGCGAAATGCGATCCACCGCGCCCTGGAACACCTTGCCCGGCATCGCATCGACGGCCAGCGCCACCGGCAGGCCCGCCTTCAACTTGGAGAGCTCGCGCTCGGAGACGTTCAAGGTGGCTTCCAGGCGCGATTCGTCGACGATGCGGATGATCGGCGTGTTGATCTGCACGAAGTTGCCGGTTTTGATGGAGCGCGAGGCCACCACGCCGGAAATCGGCGCGGTCACCGTGGTGTAGGACAGCTCCAGCGCGGCCATGCGGTACATGGCGCGGGCGTTGTCCAGGTCGTACTTGATCTGGTCGACGTCGTTGGCGCTGATCATCTGCTGGCCCACCAACTGCTGCGCACGCCGGTAGTTGTTCTCCAGCTTGCGCATCTGCGCTTCGGCCTGCGCCACCTGCAGGCGCAAGCGGTCCGGGTCCAGCCGGACCAGCGCCTGGCCGGCGCGGACCACCTGGCCCTCCTCCACCATCACCGCAAGTGCCACACCGGAGGTCTTGGCGACCACCTGCGACTCGCCCAGCGCTTCAAGCGCCGCCGTGCCGCTGTAGCTGGCGGCTACCGGGCGACGGCTGGCCTCGACCACCTCGACCGGGACGGCATCGGGTTCTTTCGGTGCCTCGCCATTCTTGGCCTGGGCCTCGGGCGTGGGGCCGCCCCCCTTGCAGGCGGACAGGACCAGCAGGCCGCAGAGGACAGGTACCAGCGCCAGGCGCAGGTAGGAGTGACCGGAATCGGAGCGGGGTCGGGACATGGGTCGGTACCGTCGTGGTGGTGTTGTGGTGGTGTTGTATCAAGGTATATCACCCCTGAACGACTTCCATGCGCCGAAGGTCATGGTGACTTGCGTCCGGGCCAGTGTTCGGAGAATGACACTCGCCTCTGGACGAAGCGGCGTGCGGAAGCGCGCATGCCCCTCTATCAAGATTGTTGGCGGTGCGCGCCCTCTCTGGCCAACGTGGGAACGTCGGCATCGGCGGCAACCATTCGGCGGCACGCGACTTTAAGCCATCCGCGCGGACGCATCGCGCCTGTGCGCGACATTCGGTCGCAGGCTATACTTGCGTTCAGCCAAGCGCTGCGGTGGTACGTGGCGCGCGCAACCTGAGAGTTTCCCGAGAATGATGCGACTGCTGCCGCTCGCCGCTTGCCTTGCCTTGGCCGCCCTCCCGCTGGCCGCCCTGACCGCCCAACAGGACACTCCGGCCACGCCGGCCCCGGTCGAAGCTGCGGCGCCTGCCGCCGCTCCCGCTGCCGCACCCGCACCGCTGGTCGGCAATGCTGATACAGGTCGTACGCTCACCTACACCTGCCAGGGCTGCCACGGCATCGTGGGCTACAAGAACGCCTACCCGAACTTCCACGTGCCCCGCATCGGCGGCCAGTCGGCCGACTATCTGGCCAATGCGCTGACCGAGTACCGCAACGGCAACCGCAAGCACCCCACGATGCAGGCCCAGTCGCAGAGTTTCTCCGACCAGGACATCGCCGACATCGCCGCTTTCCTTTCCACCGTCAAGTAAGCCCACATGCCCAACGCCAAGCACGCCCAGCGTCTAGCCATCGCCCTGTTCGCTGCCCTCGCCCTGGTGGCATGTTCGAAGGTGGAAACGACGGAAACCGCCGCCGAGAATCCCGGCCACGCCAGTGGCGAGCACGGTTCCAGCTCCTCTGCCGGCCTGCCCAAGGGCCACATCGCCAAGGGCGAAGAACTGGCCAAGGCCAAGGGCCAGGCCACCGGCCAGAGCTGCGTGGACTGCCATGGTGCCGAAGGCAACGCGCCGATCGACGACACGTATCCCAAGCTGGGTGGCCAGTACGCCGACTATCTGGGGCACGCGCTGCAGGCCTATCGCAGCGGTGATCGCCAGCACGCCCTGATGACCCCGCAGGCCGCCAGCCTCAGCGATCAGGACATTTCCGACCTCGCCGCCTATTTCGGTTCGCGACCCTTGCAGCTCCGCGACCTGCACGGCGTGCACGAGTAAGCCTTCCCGCGTCAGGAATGCGAAAACGGAGCCCTTGGGCTCCGTTTTCGTTTGCGGCAACCGCAGGCTTCAGTGAGAGCGACGTCAGCCGCGATGAACCATCGCGGCGCCCTTTCGCGACTGACGTCGCTCCCACAAGACCCCTGAACCCCCTGCACCCTCAACTGTCGGTCGGGATCGGGGTGCGCTTGACCGGAATCTCCGGCGGCGGGCGCGCTTTCGGTGGATCGGGGAACAGACTGCCAAGGCCGCAACCGCCGCCCAGCTGCAGCACCGACACCGTGCACTTGAGCTTCATGTTCGTGCCGGGGATCGAGATCTCCATTTCGCGCACATTGCGACGCACCCATTCCGCAAGCAGGGACTCGTTCGGCACCCAGTACTTGTCGAACGTGGTCGGCTCGTAGTCGTAGGGGGGACGCTGCAACCATGTGCCCGCCTCTGCCAGTTGCTCGCGCGTCCACTGGTCGTTCTCGCCGCCGGGCGCACCGCGCTGAGCGGTGGCATCGCCCGCGCCGCCCGGCACCCGCAGGCTGCCGTCGGCGTTGTAGAGGCCTGGCGCGTCGCGGCCGTCCGCCGCACTGTCGCCTGCTGCATTGCGGGTCGAGTTTCCCCAGTCGTCGGCGCGTGCAGGCGTGTTCCATCCGCCGGATTTCGTCGTGGCCGCCGGGCCGGGCGTGGTGGATGCGCGGGAGGGCGTGCCGCGAGATGTTGAAGGCGAAGCAGACGGGTTCGGCGCCGTTGTCCTCGCCGGTGTCGATGCGGTCGTCGCGGCGCCCGTCGTGGTAGGAACCGGTGCGGCGGTGGCGGTGGCGGTGGCGGGCCTCGGTGCCGGCTCGCGGATCTCGGCTTGCCGCACGCTGCGTTCCCGCGTGGCGATGGGGACAGGCGCCACCTCGCGCGCAGGCACCGGCACGCTGCGCACCTGGGGTGCCGGCGCCATCACCTCGCGCTCGCGCACCTGCACGTCACGCGTCGCCACGGCAGGCAGGTCCACGCTGCGCACAGGCGCTGCCCGGCGCACGACCGGCGCAGCGAGCGGTGTCGGGATCTCGCGCACCGGTACGCCTGGCTCGCGCAGGGCCGGCAAGGTGACATCGGGTTGCCGGGGTGTCGGCGGTGGCAGCACGAACGCGCGGGTGGGTTCCGGCACCTCGGTGACCTGCAAGGGCTGGTGCGCAAGTTCGGGCTGTGGAACATCGCGGGACTGGATCTGCGGCATCTCCACCGCAACGTCGGGCAGCACCGCGTCGGACGGTGGCGGCGAAGCCTCGGACGGCGCGGGCCGTGTCGGGGTCGCCGCCTGCGCTGCAGGGTCCGCCTGCGCCGCTTGCTGCGAACCCGGTTCGGCCGCCTGCGTCTCGCCTCCCGCTTCCTCGGGACTGCCGTCGCCGATGATCTCCAGCCGCACGCGGCTGGTGTCGCCGGCTTGTTGTGGCGGTGGCGGAATCTGGACCAGCGCCACCCACATCAGGAACAGGAAGAACAGCAGGTGCACGGCACTGCTGGTGATGCCTGCGAACCAGCGCATCCAGCGCTCTTCGCGTGGCGGCGGTCCCCACCCTTGGTAGAACAGCGAGCGGAATGCGCGCCATCTACCCAACGAAGTGGGCACGGCATCGGGTGGCCGGGGTGTGCGGGCCACCAGCAGCGCGACGACCGCATCGGCCTTCTCGCGCGTGATCCGGCCCAGCTTCTCGGGCAGCGCGCGCAACCACAGGCCCCAGCCGAACGGCAGGCCGGTGTGGCGTTCAACGATGGGGGCTGCCTTGCGCGACAGCAGCTGCGCGATGACGTCGGTGGCGTTCGTCACCGGCGCTTGGTTCCGTCAGGCGGCGTTGCCGCGGGGGATGTACGGCGCTTCGCCGGTCCCGTGATCAGTCGCGTCGCGCACCGCGGTCACGCCGGGCACACGGGCCATCAGCGTTTTCTCGATGCCCTGCTTAAGGGTGACGTCGGCCATGCCGCACCCGTGGCAGCCGCCGCCAAAGCGCAGCCAGACCACGCCATCGCCGCCGACTTCCTCCACCGCCACACGCCCCTTGTGGGACGCCAACTGCGGGTTGATCTCGTTGTCCACCACCCAGCGCACGCGTTCGACCATCGAAGCTGAATCGCCGGGCGCTTCACCTTTGATGCGGGGTGCCTTGATGGTGAGCTGCGTACTGGCGCCCTTCATCACGTAGTCGATTTCAGCACCATCCAGCCAGTGCACGCTGCCGGCGTCAACGTAGAGCGTGAAGCCGTCGCAGTCGACGGCCCATTCATCGCCGGCCAGGTCGCGCGGCTCGGAGAACTCCAGCCGTGCGTCGGCCTGCGCCGTGCCGGGATGGACCGCACTCAGGCGCACGCCAAGGCCCGGCAGCGCCTCGCGTTCGATCAGCTTGCGGAAGTGCGCCTGCGCGCTGTCGGAAATCTGGATCATGCGCGTATTCTAGCCCCCTGCCCGACAGGCATTCACATTCACCGGCCCGTCGTCGGTCTTTGTTCATACTGGCCGCAACGCAGGAGAATTCCATGTCCGACCTTGTCCCTCTCGCCCGCGCGCACTGCGTGCCGTTGCGTGGCAGCGAGCATCGCCTGCCCCCTGCCCGCGTCGCCGAACTGCTGCCCCAGGTGCCGGGCTGGGAGCTGGTGGAAGAAGGCCATGCCCTGTCGCGGACGTTCCCGTTCGACAACTATTACGAAACCATGGCGTTCGTGAATGCGCTCGCCTTCATCGCGCACGCCGAGGACCATCACCCCGACCTGGGCGTGCATTACAACCGCGCCGTCGTGCGCTACTCCACGCATGATGTCGGCGGCCTGAGCGAGAACGACTTCATCTGCGCGGCCAAGGCCAGCGCCCTGTTGGGAGAATCCTGATGAACCTGCGCAACGCCCGCCTCTGTTTCCTGGTTCCGCTCACCGCGCTCGTGCTGGCGGCATGCGCGAAACAGGAAGAGCCGCCCATGCCCACCATTCCGCCCACCGAACTTGCGGCGACCGACACGCCGCCCCCGGCGTATCCGCCCGAAGCCGAATGCAACAGCGAGGGCGGCACCACCGTGCTGCGCGTGACCATCGAGAAGGATGGCGTGCCATCGCGCGTTTCGCAGGCACAGGGCAGCGGCAACGCCGCCCTCGACAAGGCGGCGCTCGAAGCCGTGCAGACCTGGAAGTTCCGCGCCGCCACGCGCAACGGAAAGCCGGTCAGCCACACCATCACCGTGCCGGTGACATTCCCGCCCGTACTGGAAAAGCCGACGCGCTGCTTCGCACAGGGCAGCCAGGGCTGACCCAGGCCGGTAAGGTCATGACGATGGAAGGGATCAATGTCTGGGCGGTGCTGGTGGCAGCGGCCTGCAGTTTCCTGTTGGGCGGCATCTGGTATGGGCCGCTGTTCGGCAAGACGTGGAACAAGGCGGCGGGCATGGACCCGCAGAAGCAGGGGCATCCGGCGAAGGTCTTTGGCGGTGCGTTCCTGTTTTCCCTGCTTGCAGCCAGCGTGTTCGCATCCCTGATCGGACCGCAGCCGGCGCTGACAACCGCACTCTGCCGCGGCGCGCTGGTCGGTTTCTGCTTCGTGGCGGCCAGCTTCGGCATCAACTATCTGTTCGCGCAGCGTGGTGCGCGGCTCTGGTTGATCGACGCCGGCTACCACACGCTGCAGTTTACCCTGTTCGGCCTCGTCCTCGGCCTCTGGCACTGACGCGGTCGGTCAGCCAAGCCGTTCCAGCGCCTCGGCAAGATCCTCGGACAACGGCGCACTCAGCACGTAAGGCGTTTTGCCTCTGTCGAGGGAGAACTGCAGCGACGCCGCATGCAGGAACAGGCGCTTCAGGCCTGCCTGCTCGCGGAGGCGCTTGTTGACGGCCGGGTCGCCGTACTTGTCGTCGCCCGCCACCGGATGGCCGATGTGCTGCGCGTGCACCCGGATCTGGTGGGTGCGGCCGGTCTCGATGCGTACCTCGCAGAACGAATGCCCTCCCCGCCTTTCCAGCACGCGGAAGTGGCTCAGCGATTCCTTGCCGTCGCGGTGCACCTGCACGTGCCGCTCACCGCCCTGGCGCAGGCCGATGTGCAGCGGCGCGTCCACGCTCATCACACCATCGGGCATGCGGCCGACCAGCAGCGTGAGGTAGCGCTTCTCGATGGCACGGGTGCCGTCCTCGCTGTCCTCGCGCAGCAGCGCCTGCAGTTCCGACAAGGCCGAGCGCTTCTTCGCGATCACCAGCAGGCCGGATGTATCCCGGTCCAGCCGGTGTACCAGTTCCAGGGACTGGTGGGGCCGCAGCGCGCGCATGGTCTCGATGGCGCCATGACTGATGCCGCTGCCCCCGTGGCTGGCCACGCCGGTCGGCTTGTTGATGACCAGCAGCCGCTCGTCCTCGAACACGATGGCCGCCTCCATCCGCTTCAGGAAGCCCACAGGGGGCACGGATTTGTCTCCTGCATCCACGAGACTGACCGGCGGGATCCGGACCTCGTCCCCGCCCTCCAGCTTGCGCTCGGCTTTTGCCCGACCCCCGTTCACCCGCACCTGGCCGCTCCGCACCAGCTTGTAGACCAGGCTGCGTGGAGCGCCCTTCAGCTGGCCGAGCAGGAAGTTGTCCAGCCGCTGCCCACCGCGGTCCTCGGGCACCGTGACCGTCCGCACGGCGCTCTTGGCAACCGCTGCCGGCTTGTCGGAGGGGGGGCTGGGGTTGGAACCATTCATTCTGTTACACTCGGCGGGCGAGATAAGGGTTTGATTTCGCAGGGAGTTGCAGTTGGGCCAGAAGCCCGTCTCCCCGCGATTCCGGCAAGTGCGCGGCCACCGCCCCAGGGGCGGCCATGTTAGCGGCTGATCGGCAGGCCCGGATACCGCCGGGTGCGTGACGGCACCTGTTGCTGAACATGTCCCGCGCGGCGCCCCCTCTTGAGGGAAGCTGCCGCCGGCCCTGCAACACCTATTAGAAAGAAGCGCTCCCGCGGCCTGCCGTGGTGTCGTAGCGCTGGAAACCCGATCCGCCCCGCTGCGCCTGCGCAAGGGGCGGTGCAACGTTCCAGAGGCGAAACCCCATGGCGTTCCGCGCGGTAGCAGCGCGCGAGGAACGCACAATGAAACGCATGTTGATCAACGCCACGCAGGCCGAAGAGCTGCGCGTGGCCATCGTCGACGGTCAGACCCTGTACGACATCGATATCGAACAGCCGTCGAAGGAACAGAAGAAGTCCAACATCTACAAGGGCCGCATCACCCGGCTCGAACCCTCCCTGGAAGCCGCCTTCGTCGATTACGGCGCGGACCGCCATGGCTTCCTGCCGCTGAAGGAAATCTCCCGCGATTACTTCCAGGCCGGCGTCGACCACAACAAGGCCGGCATCCGCGAACTGCTGAAGGAAGGCCAGGAAGTCGTCGTCCAGGTGGACAAGGACGAACGCGGCAACAAGGGCGCGGCCCTGACCACGTTCATCTCGCTGGCCGGCCGCTACATGGTGCTGATGCCCAACTCGCCCACCGCCGGTGGCGTGTCGCGCCGCATCGAGGGCGACGATCGGGCCGAGCTGAAGAAGGCGATGGACGCCCTGGCCATTCCCGACGACATGGGCGTGATCATCCGCACCGCCGGCGTCGGCCGTGACGCCGAAGAGCTGCAGTGGGACCTCGATTACCTGCTCAGCGTCTGGAAAGCGATCGCCGAAGCCGCGCTGACCAAGCCGGCCCCGTTCCTGATCTACCAGGAAAGCCGCCTGATCGTGCGCGCCCTGCGCGACTACCTGCGCAGCGACGTCGGCGAGATCCTGGTCGACACCGACGAACTGTACGAAACCGCCCGCGAGTTCATGCAGCAGGTCATGCCGCACAACCTGCGCAAGCTGAAGGCGTACAAGGACGACATCCCGCTGTTCAACCGCTTCCAGATCGAATCGCAGATCGAAGGCGCGTACGAGCGCAACGTCCGCCTGCCCTCCGGCGGCTCCATCGTGGTCGACCAGACCGAAGCGCTGACTGCCATCGACGTCAACTCGGCGCGCGCCACCAAGGGCGGCGACATCGAGGAAACCGCGTTTCACACCAACATGGAAGCGGCCGAGGAAGTGGCCCGCCAGCTGCGCCTGCGTGACTTGGGCGGCCTGGTGGTGATCGACTTCATCGACATGTCGAGCAACAAGCACCAGCGCGAAGTCGAGAACAAGCTGCAGAACGCGCTCAAGTACGACCGCGCCCGTGTGCAGATCGGCCGCATCTCGCGCTTCGGCCTGCTCGAAATGAGCCGCCAGCGCCTGCGTCCGTCGCTGGGCGAATCCAGCCAGATCGTCTGCCCGCGCTGCGAAGGCCATGGCCGCATGCGCAGCGTCGAGTCGCTGTCGCTGTCGATCATCCGCGTGGCCGAAGAGCACGCGATGAAGGACAACACCGGGCAGGTGCTGATCCAGGCCCCGCTCGAGATCGCCAACTTCCTGCTCAACGAGAAGCGCAGTGCGCTGCGCGAGATCGAACAGCGCCACGACGCGCCGGTCATCATCGTGGCCGACGAAGCGCTGCACACCCCGCACTACGAAGTCACCCGCATCCGCGAGAACGAGCTCGGCGAAGAAAGCAGCAAACCCAGCTACCACCGCGGCACCCAGCGCAAGCTGCCGGTGCATGCGCTGACCAAGGCCCAGCTCAACATCCCGGCCGCACCGGCGGTCACGCACGTGAAGCACGCACAGCCGGCCCCGGTACGCGAAGAGCGCGAAGCCCCGGTGGCGGCACCCGCACCGGCTCCGGTCGCCACGCCTGTCGCAGTGGCGGCGCCCGCCAGCGGCGGCGTGATCGGCTGGTTCAAGCGCCTGCTCGGCGGCAGCGAGGCCGCCACGCCTGCACCGCAGGCACGTCCGCAGCAGGACAACCGCCAGCGCAATGACCGCAACAACGGCCGTCGCGAAAACCGCGACGCCCGCGGCCAGCAGAACCAGGGCCGTGGCGGCAAGCAGGACGGTGGCCGCCGCGACGAGCGCGGCAACAAGAGCCAGAACGCGCAGAACGGCAATGCCCAGCAGCAGAAGCCGCGCAATGAGCAGCAGACCCAGAAGCCGCAGAAAGCGCAGGGCGGCCAGCAGAACGCGCAGGGCAATGCTCCGCAGCAGAAGGCACCCAGGCAGGCGCAGCCCGGCAAGCAGGAAGGACCGCGCCAGCCCAACGCACCGCGCACGCCCCAGCAGGAGACGGCCAAATCTGCTGCCCCGGGCGCTGACGATGCCGTGATCGCAACGGCGACCGTGGCAGCAGTGGTTGAAACCACCCGCGTGGCAGCTGTCGTCGAGCCCGCCCTGGTCTCGCCGATCGACGCACCGGCCCTGGACACCGACGTGACGGATAGCCTGGCAACCCCGGCCAACCCGGACGCCGCCGCGGCGGATGCCGGTGATGGTGGCGAAGGTGGCAGCCGCCGCCGTCGCGGCCGTCGTGGCGGTCGCCGTCGCCGTCGCGGCAATGGCGAAGGCGCAGCCGCCGGCGAAGAAGGCCTGTCGGTCGACGACCTCGGCAGCGACGACGAAGCCCCCGTGGCCGACCGTTCGCAGCCCGAGTTCGATTTCGATGACGAAGAGCCAGCCGTCGCCGCTCCCCGTCCGCCGAAGCCCCAGTCCGCCCATGCTCCGGCACGTGAACCCACCGCACCGGTTGCGATCGCGCCGGTCACGGCCGTAGCGGTCGTGGCCGAGGTCGCGGCATCCGGCTCGGCCGAGGCGCCGACGCCCGCCAACGTGCCCGCCCCCGTCGTGGCCGAAGCCGCACTGGCGGCCGATGTCATCGAGGACGTGAAGGCTCGGACCGTGCTCGCCCAGCCCGAGGTCGCTGCCACGGTGCAGGAAGAAGCGCCGGCAGCCGTCGCCATCGTCGAGACGGTGAAGGCCGAGATCGCCGCCGAACCCGTGCGGAAGATCGAAGCGCCTGTCGTGGTGGCGGACGTCGTCGAGGCGGTTCCCGTCGCCGAAGCTCCCGTGGCCGATGTGCGCAGCGAACCCGTGCAGATCGACCTGGTCGACGCGGTGAACGAAGCCGCCAGCGGACCTGCCGCGCCCGTCGAGGTGGCCGTGGCCGCCCCCGCCCCCGCACCGCAGCAAGCCCCGAAGCCGGCCAGCGTGCCGGCAACGGGTTCGCTGTTCTTCGTCGCCGACGCCGACACGCCCCCGTCGGTGACGCGCAGCCTGTTCGAGCCCGTGGTTACGCCGGTCAAGCCGGCGGACGACATCGCCCACGACGACAAGCAGGACGACGAAACGTCGGAAGAACGCAGCGTCTGACACGCTTCGCGCTCCCGAAGAAGTGAAAGCACACTGGCCGCGCAAGCGGCCAGTGTCGTTTCAGGCCTTGCTATGCCGCGGCATCGGCAGCCTGACCTCGAATGACCAACCCGGTCTGTCCCGGACTGGCCCACCTGACATCGTTTTCGCCGACCACCAATTGACCTTGCTGTGGATGCCACGGCGCGCATGGGCCATGGATTCCAGCCTTCGCTGGAATGACGGAGGTGGAGACCCTGCAGGTCCTTCAACGCCTCATCCACGGTCGGACTGGCTTGCCGGGCTGGGCGTGCCGAGCCTATCGGCCGTCGTCCCAGCGAATGCTGGGACCCATCTTGACGTTGCTGTGGATGCCACGGCGCGCATGGGCAATGGATTCCAGCCTTCGCTGGAATGACGTCAGCCGTCGTCCCAGCGAACGCTGGGATCCATCTTGACGTTGCCGTGGATGCCTCGGCGCGCACCGCCAATGGATTCCAGCGGTCGCTGGAATGGCGGAGAAGGACAGTGCGGATTGGTTTGCGGCCCAGGCTGTGGGGTTGGGCTTTCCGGACCGGTCAGAGCGCGCGCGACGGATCCATCAGGCCCCACTGCGCGGCAAGCCGCGCCAGCGCGATGGTGTCCTGCACGCCGGTCTTCTCGAACAGCCGCGTCTTGTGCGTGTTCACCGTCTTCGCACTTAGGCTCAGGCGCTTGGCGATCTCTTCCTGGCGCAGGCCCTGCGTCAGCAGCATGGCGACTTCCAGTTCCCGCGGCGACAGCGCATCGAATGGCGACGCATCGCCGCCCACCGTATGCAAAGCGAGGTTCTGCGCCACGTTGCTGCCCAGGTAGCGCTTGCCGCGCGATACGTCGCGTACGGCACGGATCAGTTCGGCCGCATCACCCGCCTTGCCGAGGTAACCCGACGCCCCGGCTTCCAGCAAGCGCTTCGGCAGCGGGCCATCCTCCAGCACCGACACGATGATCACCCGCACGCCCATGTCGGCGCGCACGATGCGCTCGGTCACTTCGAGACCGCTGTAGCCCGGCAGATGCAGGTCGCACAGCACCACGTCCGGTTTGAGCTGGCGCACCATCGGCAATGCGGCCTCGCCGGTCTCCGCTTCGCCCACCACCTCGATGTCGGAGTCCGTGCCGAGGATGAGTCGCATGCCGGTGCGCACGAGCGCATGGTCGTCGATGAGGAAAACGCGGATCGCCATGGGAAACGGATGCCTTGAGGTACGGTTCGAGCGTAGGTGGCCGTCCATCGCCGCGCAATTAACATTCTATCGGTTGTCGGGTCCGTGCATGCAGGAAGCCACATCCGGCACACGCATGCGCTGCGGCATACTCCGGCTTTCCCAAAGGAATCCGACATGCCCGGCATCCGTCCGTATCTCCGCGGCGCCCTGCTGCTCTCCCTCGCCGCCATCACGCCCGCCTGGGCCGATGACGGTGTCTCCGATCGCTGGCACACGCAGGTCGGCGATGTCAGCGCGCACGCCGACACCACGGCGCGAGGCGATGCGATCAGCCGACGGCTCGACGCACTGGGCATCGCGTGGAAGCGCGAGGCGTTCGAACAGGACGGGCAGTCCGGCCACAACCTGGTCGCCGACCTCGGTGGCCCCGACGGGGCGCCGCTGCTGCTGATCGGCGCGCATTACGATCAGGTGGACGTGGGCCATGGCGCGACCGACAACGCCTCGGGCGTGGCGGCCGTGCTGGAACTGGCACAGGCGCTGAAGGCCAAACCCCTTGCGGGCCATCGCGTGCAGATCGCGTTCTGGGATCTGGAAGAGAAGGGCCTGCTGGGCTCGCGCGCATGGGTCGCCACGCCCGGCCGCGAAAAGCCCGCGCTGTACGTCAATTTCGATGTGTTCGGCTGGGGCGATACCTTGTGGATGATGGCGCCGGACGCCGGCACGCCCCTGGTGGGCGCCCTGCGTGTTGCCAGCCAGCACGAGAAGCTCGGCTTCCAGCCCGGCGACAAGTATCCGCCTACCGATCACCTCGCCTTCCTCAAGGCGGGCTGGCCGGCAGTGTCGTTCTCGCTGGTCGGCGGCGACGAGATCGACTCCATTCTCACGGTGTTTGGCGGTGCCAAGCCCGAGCGGATGCCCAAGGTGATGCAGGTGATCCACAGCCCGCGCGACACCACGGCCGAACTGGACCGTGCCCGCGTCGATGACGCGCTGCGCGTGGTGGAAGCGGGACTGCGTGCCTGGGACGCCGCTCCCGCGCCCTGAGCGCGTCTGCCCCAACACACATGCAAACGGGCCCAGCAGGGCCCGTTTGCATCTGGACGAGAACACGCCTGGCTCTTCGGGCGGCGACGGTGTCGGACTCGCGGTCCACCGCCAGGCGCAGCAAGGAACAGGGGGTGTCCGGAGCGCTGCGTTCGGTTCTCTCGTGGCGCCCTGGGTGCCAGCCTTGCGGCTCGGAAGCAGGGTTGCGCGGGGGACGGAGGGGGTGGTTCCGCCTGCCCGACCACTGGCGACGTTTTACGTTGGCGTTTGCGAAGACGGCGTGTACGGCGTTCAGCTGCAGCGCACGGTTTGATGACGCCGGCTCGACATCGATGAACGCGGGCGAACGGCCCCGGGCGCGGATTCGCATCCACCTCACGGATCGCTGCGTAGTTTCGTGTCAGGCACGCGCACTTTCCCCACAGCCGCCATGATGACTTTCGACCTATTCCACGACGCCGCCGATGACGGCAGCTACGAGCTTTCCATCAACGAGTCCGCGCCCCTGCACTTCGCCAGCCGCGGCGCGGCACTGGGCTACGCGGTCAGACTCGCCAACCAGCGCCACCAGCAAGGGCTCGACTACGCCATCAACATCGAGGGCGGCGATGGCCGCTGGCGCCTGTTCAATGGGTGGCGGCTCTGCGCCTGACATTGCGGGCCTGATGGCGGCATTGACGTCCGCATCCGGCGAGTAGCCGGCGCGACGGCATGGCACCCTGTGTGCCCATTCAAATGCCGGTTGCCGCCCATGACCGCTCCCTCCGACGCCGTCACCCGTTTCCGCCAGCTCCACCAACACGGCCTGCTGCGCCTGGCCAACGCGTGGGATGCCGGCACCGCACGCCTGATCGAACACCTTGGTGCCCCCGCCGTGGCGACCACCAGTGCCGGCCTGGCATGGGCGCAGGGATATCCGGATGGCGACCGCCTCCAGCCTGATGCACTCCTGCATGCCGTGGGCGGCATCGTGCGCGCCCTCCATGTGCCGTTGACCGTCGACGTGGAAGGTGGCTATTCCGACGATCCCGCCACCGCTGCCGGCACGGTGATGCGCGTGGTGCAGGCCGGCGCTGCCGGCATCAACCTGGAAGACGGCGCAGGCGACCCCGCACTCCTCGCCGCCAAGATCCGCGCGATCCGGACCGCCTGCGCCGCGCAGGGGCTGGACGTCTTCATCAATGCGCGCACCGATGTCTACCTGCGCGGTCTGGTCGCGGAAACCGCGCGCATCGACGAAACCCTCGCACGCGCCGACGCCTATCGCGAAGCCGGCGCCGATGGCCTGTTCGTGCCGGGCCTGGTCGACGCCGATGCCATCGCCACTCTGGTCACACGCTGCGGCATGCCGCTCAACGTGATGCTGCGCCCGCAGCTGCAGGATCTCGCCGCGCTGGAACGTCTCGGCGTGCGCCGCATCAGCACCGGCTCGGCGCTGGCCGAATCGATGTACGGGCGACTGGGTGTACAGGTGGAGGAATTCCTGCGCGACGACCACACCACCCTGCCCGATCCCCGCGCCATGGGCTATGGCGCGATCAACGGATTGTTCGCCTGACAACGCAGATGGGAGAGCGGGTAGGATTTTTCCTACAGCACATCGGGGCGACGACCGACGGCAAATGTGATGGCTTTAGACGACGATGCTCGCGTCCCCGGCAGCACGCCCTGCGCAGGCCACGAAAGGCCGCTCTGCAAAGGAAACGGGCGCTGCCTTGAGCAAGCAGCACTGCCGGAGCCGGGGACTCCCCCTTCAGACCCGACCCTCATTGGTCGGGTTTTCTTTTGGCGGCGGCAGGATCAGCCGTTGCCGCCGCCCAGCCAGAGTTCGGGCATCTGCAGCAGGCCGAACAGCACCAGCGCCGTCGCGGCGATCAGCATCCAGGCCATGCTCCGCACCAGCAGGTTGCGCATGTAAGGGTCTCCCTGTCCCGTGTGTGGCACGACTATCGACGCAGGCGCACGACGAGTCAAAGGTAAATGCATTAAGCCGCGATGGCCGTCCGCGTTTCCGCATTTACCTCGTCCTCCAAACCCCGCGCTGCGGCAAGGAACTCCCTGCCCCAGCGCGACAGATCGTAGTGGCGGACGATGTCGTACAGCCTGCGCTGGCGGTCTTCGCGCTCGCCCTGCGTCATCACCAGCGCGTGCCGCAATGCGCGCGCAAGATCCGCCGGATCATGCGGATTGGTCAGCACCGCGCCCTTCAGTTCCGCCGCCGCACCCGCGAATTCCGACAGCACCAGCACCCCGTCACCGCCATCCAGGCCCTGCACCGCGACGAACTCCTTCGCCACCAGGTTCAGGCCATCGCGCAGCGGCGTGATCCACATGACATCGGCGGCTGCGTAATGCGCCACCACGTCGGCGAACGGCAGCACGCGCGCGAAGAAGCGCACCGGCGTCCAGTCCAGCTGCGACAGCCGCCCGTTGATCCGGCCCACCGCCTGTTCGATCTGCTGCTGCAGCGGGCGGTACACCGTCATCTCCTTCGCGGCCGGCACGCACACCAGCACAAGCGTCACTTCGCCCTGCAGTTCCGGGGACTCGTCCAGCAGGCGCTCGAACGCGTGCAGCTTCTGCAGGATGCCCTTGGTGTAGTCCAGCCGCTCGATCGACAGCACCAGCTTGCGCCGGCCGATCTCGTCGCGGATGCGTGCGATGTCCTCGGCCACCTGCTCCGTTTCCAGGCACGCCTGGATGCGGCCCACGTCGGTGCCGATGGGATGCGCGCCGATGCGCACGGTGCGCCCGTCGATGCGCAGTTCGGTGGCCATGTCCTCCACGCCCACCGCGCAGCCGAAGGTCAGGAAGCGCGGCGCGCACTGCGCGCGCGCGGTGACTTCCACCGGGAATGTGCTGCGTACCGCGTCGGTGAAGTTCTCCGCATGGCGCGGGATGTGGAAGCCCACGTAGTCGCACGCCATCAGGCTGCCGAGGATCTCGCGCCGCCACGGCAGGATCGCGAAGATGTCGGCCGACGGGAACTGGGTGTGGTGGAAGAAAGCGATCTTCACGTCCGGGCGCAACTCGCGCAGCACCGACGGCACCATCCACAGGTTGTAGTCGTGCAGCCACACCGTCGCGCCCGGCGCGGCCTCCGCGGCGGCGGCTTCGGCGAAGCGGCGGTTGACGCGCTTGAACAGCGCCCAGTCGTCCTCGTTGAAGCGCGCGCGTTCCCAGAAACTGTTGATGACCGGCCAGAACGCCTCCTTCGAGAAGCGCTTGTAGAACACGTCCACCTCGTGCTTGGTCAACGGCACATGGGTGGCGGTGAGACCGGGGTAGCGCTCCGCATCCACCGGCGTGTGCAGTTCCACCGGCGGGCCTTTCGGATCGTCCACCGTCCATGCCACCCACGAGCCGGGCTGACCCTCGCCGAAGAAACTCAGCAGGCTGGGAATGATGCCGTTGGGCGAACTGTGCGGGCGACGCACGCGCTTGCCGTCGACGATGTGTTCTTCGTACGGCAGGCGGTGGTAGACCATCACCAGCTCCGCCTTGCCGGGCGCGTGCGTGGGCGGCGCGTAGTCGTCGGCGCGCAGCAGGTCGAAGTGCGCCATCGCCTGCAGGATGCCGCCGCAGCCCGGCGCCTCCGCGTGCAGCACCTGGTCCATGCCGGCGGTGGCAGCGAGCAGCGCGGGCTCGGAGTCGCCCACGCACACGCCGGGGAAGCCTTCGCCATACATCGACAGGTCGTTGAGCGTGTCACCGGCCACCAGCACGCGGCCGTGTTCCAGATCGAGTTCGGCCACCAGCGCCGTCAGCGTGCTGCCCTTGCGCGTGTCGCGCGGCAGGATGTCCAGGTAACGGTCGGCCGAATACAGCACCTCGCAGCCCAGCGATGCCGCCACGGCTTCCACCTCGGCCTGGATGGTCGACAGCTGCTCCGGGTGGCAGTAGTACGAGCACCGGCGCTCCTGCGGCACTTCCTGGCGCACCAGCATCGGGAAGCGGCGCATCGCATCGACGACCACGTGCTCGCCCGGCCAGCGTGCTTCGATCCGCGACTGCAGCGGCTGGATCGGCTGCATGTCCGCGGTGCGCAGCACGGTTGCGCCCACGTCGCAGATCAGGTAATCCGGCGTAGGCAGGCCGGGATCGGCCAGCAGCGGCAGGATGGCTTCGCGCCCGCGCCCGGTGACCCACGCCAGCTTCACGCCGGGATGCGCGTCGACCAGGTGGTACAGCTGCTTGCGCGCGACCGGATCGCCGGCCAGGAACGTGCCGTCCAGGTCGGTGGCCAACAACAGCGGATCGGACGAATTCTTCAACAGGCTCATGCAGGTGCACTCCCAATGGGTGGTGTGCCGCGCACGAAGGCACGACGCGACGCGTCAACGGACGCAGGCGGGGATCGATCGCATCGGAAAGGCGCTGCAAGGCAGGCGCAGGAAGAGGGTTGCCGCGTGCGGAACACGCTGCGCGCAAGCGCGCTACAGATGCGCGTCCATCCCCGGATGTGGACGCGGACATCGACTGATGCGATGCAGCATTGTAGTCCGCATCGTCTTCGCAAAGGTCAACGTGATGTTAAGAACGTTAAATTCCGCCGGGAAATCCGCGTTTTTTCAACATCACTGCAGGTGCGTCGCGTGCGAGCGATGCTCACGTGCGCGTCGTTGTCGCCGACACCAGCGCATCGATCAACGCGCGCGATGCCGCGGAGAGACGACGATGCGGCGCGTAGATCAACGAGAACGGACGCGTGCGTCCCGACAGGTCCGGCAACACACGCACCAGCTCCGCACCGCGACGTGTGCAGGCATCGATGATGAAGTCGTACGTCTGGCAGATGCCCACGCCGGCCTGCGCCAGCGACACCACGCCCAGCACGTCATCGGACACCTCGATGCGCGAGCACGGCACCCAGTCCACGTCACCGCCGTCCACGCGGAACAGCCACGGCGCCACGCGCCCGCTGCTGGGCAGCACGAACGGCAGGCAGGCATGCGCCGCCAGATCGTCCAGCGTCTGCGGCGTGCCGTGTGCAGCCAGGTAGTCCGGTGAGGCCACCACGCTGAGCGTCGCGTCCTCCAGCGTCCTCCAGCGTCCTGCCCACCAGCCCGCTGTCGGGCAGCGCGCCCAGCCGGATGGCCAGGTCGTAGCCCTCGGCCACCAGATCCACGTTGCGGTTGGCGATGTTCACCTCAAGCCGCACCTGCGGATGCTGCTGCACGAAATCGCGCAGCAGCCACGGCAGCCGGTAGTGCCCGTAGGTGGTCGGCACGCTGAGGCGCACATGTCCGCTGAGCGTGCCAGCCTCGCCCTGCACCGCGCGTTCGGCATCGTCGATCAGGTGGAACGCGGCGCGCGCCTGTTCCACGTACAGGCGGCCGGCTTCGGTCAGGCTGGTCCGGCGTGTGGTCCGTCGCAGCAACTGGCTGCCCAGCCGCGTCTCCAGCCGGGCGACCGCGCGGCTGATCACCGACGGCGTGGTGGACAGCGCCACCGCCGCGGCGGTCAGCGAGCCGTGGTCCACCACCGCCACCAGCGCCTCGACATCGGCCAGGTGATCGAACCGTCGCGCCATTCTTGCCTCCGGAGAACAGATGAATCCCTCCCAGGCCAATTTATCGCCTCGTTCGCCGGGAATACAGTGCGCGCCACCCCGGGGCTTCCCGCCCCCACCGGA
>NZ_CAMPJD010000063.1 GCF_946886695.1 uncultured Pseudoxanthomonas sp.
TGCGGCACGGCGCTGGGTGTCCTTGTAGTTGGAATTGCCGCCATCGATCACCGTGTCGCCCGCCGACAGCAGCGGCCGCAACTGGTCCAGCGTGTCGTCGACCACGTGCCCGGCCGGCACCATCAGCCACACCACGCGCGGCGTGGGCAGCGCCGACACCGCGTTCTGCAGGCTGGCATGCGCGACGATGCCGCGCGCCTCCGCCTGCTGGCGCGCAGCTTCGCCCGGATCGTAGCCACGCACCGCGTGGCCGCCGCGTACCAGCCGCTCGGCCATGTTGGCGCCCATGCGCCCCAGCCCGATCATCGCCAGTTCCATGTGTACTCCCGTGTGGTCAGTCAAGAAGAAGAGGTTCCCGCGCATTGTCCGCCCTGCGCACGGCCATGGCGTGCATGCGCGTGCGGCGACTCATGCGGCCAGCAGCCAGTCGCGCAGGACCGCCGAGGTTTCCTGCGGGACTTCCATCGGAGGCAGGTGCCCGCAGCGCGCGAACACATGCAGACGCGCGCCCGGAATGCGCTCGTGCAGGATCCGCGCTTCTTCCGGCAGGGTCATGCGGTCGTCCTCGCCCACGCCGACCAGCGTCGGCACGGCGAGGGTGGGCAGCAGCGGCAACGAGTCGGGACGGTCGATGATGGCGCGCTGCTGGCGCAGGAACGCATCGCGGCCGACACGCTGCGCCATGGCCATCACCTCCGCGCCCACGGTGTCGTCCACCCGGCTCTCGTGCACCAACTGCGGCAGCAGCTTGCGGGTGACTCCCGCGAAGCGCCCGGACTCGGCCATCGCCAGCCCTGCCCGCCGCACGGCGAGCCGCTTCGGCGGATCCAGGCGCGCACTGGTGTCCAGCAACGCCAGCCGCGCGACGCGTTGCGGCGCCTGGCGCAGGATCTCGAACGCGACATAGCCGCCCATCGACAATCCCGTCAATGCGAACACCGGCGGCGCCGTAGCCAGCACGCGCGCGGCCATGCCGGCGACGCTGTCGTCCCGGGTCAGGTCGGCGTGATGCACCGCCGCCACGTCGGCCAGGGCTTCAGCGGGCGCATGCCACAAGCGTTCATCGCACAACAGACCGGGGAGCAGGAGCAGGGGTAGCGAAGCCATGCCGACAGTGTAATCACCCGCATGCCGGACCATCGCCGATCACCGTCGACGGTCCGTTCCACATCCGCAACACGCACACCTGCGTAAGCTGGAGGCAACCCTCACGAGTCCCGCTCCATGCGCGTCCTGATCACCGGCGGCACCGGCTTCATCGGCCAAGCCCTCTGCGCCCGCCTGCTGCAGGGCGGCCACACCGTCAGCGTGCTGACACGCGACCCTGCCCGCGCCCGCGCACAGCTGCCGGGCGTACACGCGCTCACCACGCTGGAGGAGGCTAGCGGGGTGGAAGCGGTCGTGAACCTGGCCGGGGAGCCGCTCATGGCCGGGCGATGGAACGCGGAGCGCAAGGCGGCGTTCCGGGCTTCGCGCATCGGCACCACGCAGGCGCTGATCGCGTGGATGGCACGCCAGGCCGCGCGCCCGCGCGTGCTGGTATCCGGCTCGGCGATCGGCTACTACGGCCCGCGCGACGACGTGGCGCTGGACGAATCCGCCGCCCCCGGCGACGACTTCGCCGCACGCCTGTGCCTGGACTGGGAAACCGAAGCGATGCAGGCCGAAAGCCTGGATGTCCGCACCTGCCGCGTGCGGACCGGCATCGTGCTCGGCAACGAGGGCGGCGCACTGGCGAAGATGCTGCCCCCGTTCCGCATGGGAGTAGGCGGACCGATGGGCGATGGCCGGCAATGGATGAGCTGGATCCATCGCGACGATCTGGTCAGCCTGTTCCAGTGGCTGCTGGAACGCGACCAGGCCGGCGGCGCCTACAACGGCACCGCACCCACGCCGGTGACCAACCGCGACTTCGCGCGCGCGCTGGGCAAGGCCCTGCATCGCCCCGCCTTACTGCCCACGCCAGCCTTCGCGCTGACCCTCGGCTTCGGTGAAATGGCCCAGCTTCTGCTCACCGGCCAGCGCGTGCTGCCCGCGCATGCACTGGCAGAGGGGTTCACGTTCCGCTTCCCCACGCTGGAGACGGCGCTTGAGGACCTGCTGCGGAGCCCGGCGAGGTGACTGCGGCTGCCCGCGAGACGTTTTGCCTGACGCACCCGCCCATGGGTGAGTGGAACGAGGCTTATCGCCTCGTGCGCCAGCCCGAATGAGAGAAGCGCCAGTCTTCTCCACTGACACGCCAGGTCATCGGCGAGGCGAGTTCGGTTTCCGGACGCTTCGGTTTCCGGCCGCGCACGGCGAACGCGATGTGGACGTCACGTGCAGCCCTGACGACGGCGATCACGACGATCTTCATCGCCTGCCGACGGAGGCGTAACGTCCGCGCACTTAGGGTCGGGACGTTCCTTCCAGGAGTGCGTCATGCCCACCAAGAAGCGCGTCAACCGTCCGCAGACCCAGCGTCGCCAGCCCGGCCGCCAACCGCGGATGCAGCCCGAACCCGAAACCATCCGCCCCGGCTACCGCGGCAGCGGCCGGCTGGACGGCAAGGTGGCGTTGGTGACCGGTGGCGACAGCGGCATCGGGCGCGCGGTGGCGGTCCATTTCGCGCACGAGGGTGCCGATGTGGCGATTGCCTATCTGGACGAGGACCGCGATGCACAGGAGACACGGCGGTTGATCGAAGCCACGGGGCAGCGCGCCCTGTTGTTGCGCGCGGACCTGTCCACGCCGGCGCGCTGCCGTCGGGTGGTCGCGCGTACGGTGAAGCAGTTCGGTGCGCTCGACGTGCTGGTCAACAACCACGCGCAGCAGTACCCCGTGGATGCGCCGGAAGAACTGACGCCCGCGCGCCTGCGGCATACCTTCGAGACCAACGTGTTCTCGTTCTTCCACCTGGTCGACGCCGCGCTGGAACACCTGCCGGAGAAGACCGGCTGCATCATCAACACCGGCTCGGTGACCGGCGTGCGCGGCCACGACACGCTGCTGGACTATGCCGCGACCAAGGGCGCGATCCATGCGATGACGTTCTCGCTGGCCAAGTCGCTGGCGGACCGGGGTATCCGTGTCAACGCGGTCGCACCGGGGCCGATCTGGACGCCGCTGATCCCGGCCTCGTTCACCCGCAAGCAGGTGGCGGAATTCGGCTCGGACACGCTGATGAAGCGTCCCGGCCAGCCGTCGGAAGTCGCGCCGGCGTATGTATTCCTGGCCAGCGAGGATGCGCGCTACATCACCGGGCAGCTGATCCACGTCAACGGTGGCGGGCATATCTCGGCGTGAGGTAACGCACGGCATACTGATGACGTCGCTCAGGTGTCCTCGTTCTCGTCCATGCCGACGCTCCGTCTCTACCGTCCCGACGACGCTTCCGCGCTGGTCGATCTGTACGCCAGATCCGTCATGCACTACGGCCCGCGCGCCTACACCGTGGCGCAAGTGTCCGCATGGGCGGCGACAGCGACTGTCGAGGGGACGGCAGCCCGTTGCACCGACGGGCGCCACGTGCTGGTCGCGCAGGATGCCGACGGATCGGTGCTGGGCTTCGGCGACATGGAAGACGACGGGCACCTCGACTTCCTCTACATCGCACCGGAAGCCGAAGGCATGCGCGTGGGTTCGCTGCTGTACGCCGCACTGGAGGCGCATGCGCTGCACTTGCACGTGCCGCGCATCTTCGTGGAAGCCAGCGAGCTGTCGCGGCCGCTGTTCGAGCGCCGCGGCTTCCTGATGCTGGGCCGCAACGATCTGTCGCTCGGCGGCGTGGCCATCCACAACTACCGGATGGAGAAGCGGTTGCCGGCGTGATGGGCGCGACGCCGGGGATTCCGCAAGCTACTTTTGCTTGGCCTTCGCCTGCTGCGCCTCGCGCGCTTCACGCGCCATCAGCTCGTAGCGCTCGCGCAGGGCATCGAGTTCCTTCTCTTCCATTTCCTCAAGGTCGAGCAACGCGTTGTTGGCGTTGCGCGAGACACGGATCAGCTCGTCCAGCTTGATCTGCATGGCTTCAGTGTCGCGGTTCTGGGTGTTCTGGATCAGGAATACCATCAGGAAAGTGATGATGGTGGTGCCGGTATTGATGACGAGTTGCCAGGTGTCGCTGAAACCGAACATCGGCCCGCTGATCGCCCATGCCAGCAGTACCGCCAGCGCCAGCGCGAAACACGTGGGCCTCCCGGTGAACGTGGAGGCCGCCTTGGCCACATGGGTGAACAGGGAGGGGGACGACATGGCGGGCGATCCTGTGCATGGCAAGGCACGCAAGGTAGTCCGTTGCACGAAGGCGGGTGTGAACATCGTCGCCTCGCGGACAGCTGCTGCCCTCGACCGTGTCGGCGCCGACGCTTCGCCCGCATTGGCGGCGTTAGCATGCCCGCATGGATGTCGCCGCCCTCAAACGCCATTGCAGGTCCCTGCCCGGCGCCGTCGAACAGCGGTACGACGCACCGGCCAACATCCTGGTGTATGCGGTGGGCGGCAAGCGCTTCGCCTACTTCAAGACCAGCGAACCGGAGCGGTGGCGTTTCAGTTTCAAGGTGCCACCGGAGCGATTCCTTGAACTGACCGACCAGCCCGGCATCAAGCCTGCGCGCTGGCTGGGGCACCACCGCTGGGTCACGGTGGTGGACGTTTCCACCGTGCCGGCCGATTACCTGAAGGACTTGGTGGCGTGGTCATACCGGTACGCCTGGGACAGGTTGAGCCGGCGGCAGCGTGTCGAGATCCAGGAAGAGGCATCGGCGCCGGACGGAAAGGTCCGCTGAGTGGCGCGCACCCCGAATGAAGAAGTCCGGCCCGGCGTGTCGATTCCAGGCACGCCGGTTCGTCGGAGAAAAGAAGCAGGGCTGGCCAAGCCCGTACCCATCACCCCAAGGAGCGCACCATGAACGTCAATCCCTACCTGATCCTCAATGGCGACTGCGAAGCCGCCTTCACTTTCTACGCCCAGGCTACGGGCGGCACGCTGGGGCCGATGATGCGCTTCGAGGGCACCGAAGGCTGCGAGGACATGCCGGCCGAGTACAAGCAGAAGATCATGCATACGCATGTGATGTTCGGCCAGACCGTGCTGATGGGGTCGGACAACCATCCGGCCTATCCGTACGAAGGCGTGAAGGGCTGTTCGGTGTCGCTGTCGGTGGACAGCATCGCCGATGCGGAACGCATCTTCGCCGCGCTCTCCGATGCCGGCCAGGTGACCATGCCGCTGGCGCAGACCTTCTGGGCGGTACGCTTCGGCATGCTGGTCGACAAGTTCGGCGTACCGTGGATGATCAATTGCGAGAAGGATGCCTGATGCCCGTGCGGGGACGTCATGCACACGCTGATGCCCCTGTTCGCTGCGCTGCGACTTTCACCGGTCGTGGCGCCGTGGTGTGATGCGCGGCATGTCGACCTCCCCTACCCATCGCGCGATAGATGCCGTCTGGCGCATCGAATCCGCGCGCGTGATCGCCGGTCTCGCCCGCATGCTGCGCGACCTGGACCTGGCCGAAGAGCTGGCGCAGGACGCGCTGGTGTCCGCCCTGGAAACCTGGCCTCGTGACGGCGTGCCGGACAACCCGGGGGCCTGGCTGATGACTACCGCCAAGCGCCGTGCGATCGACCGGTTGCGGCGGCTCCAGTTGCTGGACCGCAAGCACGAGGAACTGGCGCGCGAGCTGGAGGACGTGCAGGAAGAACGGCGCGCGCGTGACGAGGACGCGCTGGACCACGACATCGACGACGATCTGCTGCGGCTGGTCTTCGTGTCGTGTCATCCGGTGCTGTCGATGGAGGCCCGCGTGGCGCTGACGCTGCGCCTGCTGTGCGGGCTGACGACGGACGAGATCGCGCGCGCGTTCCTGACCTCGGAACCCACCGTCGCCCAGCGCATCGTGCGTGCCAAGCGCACGCTGGCCGACGCCGACGTGGCGTTCGAGGTGCCACGCGGGGAAGAACTGCAGGAGCGCCTTTCGTCGGTGCTCGGCGTGGTGTACCTGGTCTTCAACGAAGGGTATTCGGCCACCAGCGGTGACGGCTGGATGCGGCCCGCGCTGTGCGAGGAAGCGCTGCGGCTGGGCCGCATGCTGGCCGCACTGGCGCCGCGCGAACCGGAAGTGCACGGGTTGGTCGCGCTGATGGAGATCCAAGCCTCGCGCCTGCATGCGCGCACCGGTAAGGACGGTGAGCCGGTGTTGCTGCTGGACCAGGATCGCGGCCGTTGGGACCACCTGCTCATCCGGCGTGGCCTGGCCGCGCTGGAGCGTGCCGAGCAGCTGGGCGGTGCATTCGGCCCGTATGCCCTTCAGGCCGCCATCGCCGCCTGCCATGCCCGCGCCGGCACGGCGGACGCGACGGACTGGGCGCGGATCGCGACGCTGTACGCGGCACTGGCGCAAGTGAATCCGTCACCGGTGGTCGAACTGAACCGTGCGGTCGCCGTGTCGATGGCCGCCGGCCCGGCCAGTGCGTTGCCGCTGGTGGACCGGCTGCGTGACGAACCGGCGATGAAGCAGTACCACCTGCTGCCCAGCGTGCGCGGCGATCTGCTGTTCAAGCTGGACCGCCGCGACGAAGCACGTGCGGAATTCGAGCGCGCAGCAGCGATGACCCGCAACGCGCGCGAGCAGGCCTTGCTGCTGGCGCGCGCGCGCGAGTGCGCTGCCGGATAGCAAGCCCCGCTACATCCAGCGCGACAGACGGATCTCGGGCCCAGCCAGCGCGGCGGTCTGGTCGTAGTCCAGTTCGCGCAGTTCCTGCGAGGTGTGTTTCACCAGGTCGCTGACCTTCAGCCGTCGCCGGTCTCCGTGGCCCCCGGCCAGCATGCGGCGCCAGTTCTTCACCAGCGCGTAGGTGAACGCGCCATGCTGGACAGCGCCGTGCTCGTATTCATAGGCGAACTCGCCTTCCTGGCACGCGTACACCAGCAGTGGCATGTATGGGCCCTTGTGGCCGAGCTTCTTGCGCATCTGGCGCGCCTGGCCCAGTGGCAACGTGCGTACCGGCAACGCGTAGCCCAGGCGGCCGCTCATGTCGCCCAGCGGCATGGTGTCCTGATCGACGGCCAGCTGCTTGCGCTCGTTGAGTTCCAGTTCGCGCGGCACCCACATCTCCCTGGCGGCGTTCCACTTCATCGCACGATGGCGGATGTCGTCCGGCGGGTTGAGTCCGCGCATGCGCGCCGGACCACCCTTGGCCATGCCACCGGAATGGCAGCAGTCCAACAGGATGCTGAAGTCCACGTCGTACGGCAGCTGCACGTAGCGCTCGAACAGCCAGTCGTCGGTGAGGGCGGTGTCCTCCGTCCAGTCGAAGTCGTAGGGCACCAATGTTTCGTCCATGCGGTCGACACGGTCCCCCAGGCCGTAGCTGGGCAGCTGGGCGCCGTGCCCGCTGTAGTACAGGATGCGTTGGTCGCCACTGCGCACGCCTTCGAGCAGCCAGTCCACGCGCTCGCGGATGCCGTCGGCGGTGGCGCGCTCGTTCAGCACCACGCGGATGTCGCCGGCATCGAAGCCCTGTTCCTGCAACATCGCGCTCATCAGGAAGACGTCGTTGACGCAACCGGCCAGGCGCTGGTCCGGGTCGGGATAGTCGTTGATGCCGATCAGCAGCGCACGCTTGCGCGGCGTCGCCACGCGACAGGCGACCGGCGTCTGTTCGCGCAGGGCGCGGGTGATGCGCGTGGTTTCATCGTTGAGCACATCGAACCAGAACGTGCTGATGGCCTGCGGATGGCGCAGGTACTCCTCGGCCGCGTGGTCGGCGTTGCCGGGAATGTCGAAATGCGTGTCTACCTGGCGGAAATTGTCGGCAGCGATGGAAACGCGCGCCGTGAACACCGAGTCGAAGCGGTTGTAGAGGTGATACCAGAAGCGCGCCTTCTCGATGGCGCTGAGGCGGCCGGCCTGGTACTCGCCACGCACGAAGGGATTGCCGATCTGCGAGCCGAGTGACGCGAAGTAGCGGCCATTCGCCGTGGCGCGTGTTTCTTCATGGGTGAAGGTGTCGTAGCAGACCAGCGATCCGAGGCTGTGGCCAAGCACCACGTGCGGCTTCATCGCCTCGATGCGCTGTACCAGCCGCGTCCGGGTCTGCTTGCGGAACGTCGCGCTCTCGACCCACTTCACCACCATGCCGGCGGTATGGCGCAGCTTCGAATCGTCGCCGCGCGCACGCCTGAACGGGGCGGTGATGCCGTTCGCCAGCAGCCGCGCCAGCGCTTCGAGCGTGTCGCCCAGGCTGACCTTGTGCTGGGCGAAGATGTCGTCGTAGTGGCAGTACTGGATGTCGAGCGCGCGCTCGGCATCGACCTGGCGGCAGGCGTCATGGATCGCCGCCTCCCACTGCTGCTGCCATGCCCCGCCCGCCGGGTGTTGGCCCACGCCGTGCACGCAGAGGATCCGTAGTGCGGTCGCCATCGCTGCTTCCCTCGCTGGAGTGGTCCCGGCATCCGCGCAGGCGACGGCCGCCGCAGGGCGTGGAGGCCCGGACGACAGTATCGGAGAGCCGCGTCGCATGCCGTGACACACGCAGCACTCCGTCGCCGCAGGGCAACCGGCTTCCCGGGGAGGCCGCCGCGCGGCAGGGATCGCGCGGTTCTTCCTGTCCAACGCCGGGCGGCAACCGGAGCGGACACGCCGCCCCGGCCGGCACGTCAGGCATCGGCACCCAGGAAATCCAGCTTGCCCAGCGGCACGCCGTTGTGGCGCAGGATCGCGTAGGCGGTGGTGACGTGGAAGAACAGGTTGGGCAAAACGAATCCCAGCAGGTAGCCGCGTCCGTCGAACTTCAGCTCGCCGCGCGTGCGCGTGGTCAGCGTGATGCTGCGGTCCTGGCTGCCCTCCAGCGCAGCCTCGTCGAAGGTGCGCAGATAGGCACAGACCGCATCCAGGCGCGCGTAAAGTTCCTCGAACGTGGTTTCGACATCGTCGAAGCGTGGCGACTCCACGCCAGCGAGGCGGGCGACGGCGAACTTCGCCGTATCCGTCGCGAACTGCACCTGGCGCACCAGCGGGAACATGTCCGGCGCCAGCCGCGACTGCAGCAGGATCGCGGGCTCATAGCCCTTGTCACGCGCGTGCGCCTCGCCTTTCACCAGCACGCGGCGCAGGTTGTTGAGTGCGCGGAGATGGACGGGGACCGAAGCCTGGTACATCGAAAGGGCGTTGCTCATGGGGCATGTCCGGGAGAGGTGGAGCGTGAGAATAGCCCCGTGCCGGCACGCTGATTAGCCAGCCGGCGCGGGAGACTGCATCCCAGACCCTGCAGGCTGCGATAGCATCAGCGCCCCACCTGGAACTCCACCGCCCATGGCCTGGACCGACCTGCTCCGCGATATCCCCGACTTCCCCAAGCCCGGCATCCTGTTCAAGGACATCACGCCGGTACTGGCCGATGGCGACGCATTCGCCGAAGCGATCGCCGCGATGGCCGAGCCGTGGCGCGGCGTGGTGCTCGATGCCGTCGTCGGTGTGGAGGCCCGCGGCTTCATCCTGGGGGCGGCGCTGGCGCGCGAACTCGATGTCGGTTTCGTGCCGGTCCGCAAGCCGGGCAAACTGCCCGGGCACACGCTGTCGCAGGACTACGGACTGGAATACGGACGCGACCGCCTGGAGATCCATGCCGATGCGCTTCCCGCCGGGTCGCGCGTCATCGTCGTCGACGACGTGCTGGCGACGGGTGGCACGCTGAAAGCCGCTCTTGTGCTGGTCGAGCGGCAGGGCGCGCAGGTCGTGGGCACCGCCGTGCTGGTCGAACTTGGTTTCCTGGAGGCACGCACCGGCTGGACGCACCCCGCTCCCCTGCACGCCTCTGCCGTCTACTGAAGCCGCTCCAGAGCGGATTCCAACGAGACACTGGCGCCGTGCGTGCGCATCGAGCGAACGCACGGCGCGTCCATTGCGAATCAATACACCTCGAGTTCGTAGATGCGTGCGGCCGGATCGCCGTTCTGGGTCGGCGTGCTGATGTTGAGCCGTACGTAGCGCGCCGTGCGCGGAGTGATTGCGTGCGTGGTCACGCTGGCGCTACTGGTGCTCACCGTCGCCACCGTGGTCCATGTGGCGCCGTCGGTGGAGGTCTGCAGCGTGAAGGCCTTGGTATTCCACGCGGTGGCTTCTCCGCCCGCCCCGGCATGCTTGATCACGAAACTACGGACCGTACGGGACGACCCCAGGTCGACGCGCAGCCATTTCGAGGATGCGAGTGAGCAGAACTTGTCGGTGTTGCCGCCCGAAACGCTGCCGTTGACCGCCTTCGCCGCGCTTTCATTGGCGTTGCACACGATCGATCCCGTTGCAGGTCTATTGAGCGCCAGGTTGGCACCGACCGTGACCACATTGCTGCGGCTCGCGGTGGCGCCGTCGTCGTCGGTCACTGTCAGCGTGACGGTGTAGGTGCCATTGGCCGCATAGCTGTGGCTGGGGTTGGTCGCCGTGGATGTGGCACCATCGCCGAAGGTCCACTGCCGCGCAACGATGGTCCCGTCGCTGTCGGTGGACGCGTCCGAGAAGGCCACGGTGGACCCTGCGACGCTGGAGCTGAAGTTGGCGACGGGCGGTGCATTGCCGCCGACAACCGCATTGATGGCGCCAGCGTACTGGGCCGTAGTGCCTTGCGACCAGCATGCCAGGATATCGTCGTACAGCCAGATGAAGCCACCGACGATGCCGGCGGAATTCTTCCAGTTCGTCATCTTGCTCTGGACCGTGGCAGGACTGTCTCCCGCCGTACATCCGCTGCCGTGCTTCGACCAGACGCCCGGATCGACCGCCATGCCCAGCGCGGTGGACCACGTGGCCGGATTGTTGCTGACGCCGCCGTCGTAGACCTGCAGGTGGATGCCGTCGACCTTGCCGGCGAGGTTGTCCGCCAGGCTCTTCCAGTAGGTCATGTTGGTGTAGGGCGCAAGCGTGATCGAATACCCCAGACCCCACAGCATGTTGCCGAATGCGGTTGATGAGGCGAGGTCGTAGGTGCTCTCGTCATCGAAGTCGATCGCATCGGCGCCGGTGATCTGCTTCAGTGTCTGGAAGTTCTTGTAGAGAACACTGGTCGGACCGGTGCCCTGCGCAGCGATCAGGTTCTTGATGTTCTGGAAATCGCCCGTGCCCCAGCCTCCGACCGAGCCCTCGATGCGGGTAACCGAGGTCGGCGCCGTCTTCAGCGTCGCCAGGCGCGCAGGCCAGCCGGGGTCGCCGATGTAGGTGCCGTTGGAAATGATCGGATCGTTGTTGAAGTGCAGATCGCCGTTGGTCTGCACATGCACGCCGAACAGGATTACCGTAGTGAAGCCCGATGCGCGCAGGTCGTCCATGACTGTCTGGCCGCCGTGATAGAACGGCCCGCCGCCGTAGATGGCCGAATCGGCAGAAGCGTGGAACGAAACAAGACAGAGAAGCGCAGCGAGCAGCAGAGACCGCTTCGTGCGCCGGATCCGGCGGAATCGATCGAACATCGTGAACTCCTTGTGTCGAGATGGATTGGCTATGCGTGTCGTCGACCCCTCGCGCACGGGAGCGCTGGAGCATGACGGGCCGGAGCTTCGACGTGCGCTACTGATCGCGTCAAATTTGGATCGATACAATCGCAAGGAAAACGGCAATTATCGAGTAACAGAAACGCGATGACCTGCGGCTTGGTCATGAAAAACAATGCGATAGCGGATATCACACGACGAGTTCGCATCGGCTCGCCGACCAGTCATCGGAAAAGGCGTCGCGTCACGCGCTGCAATGCAACAGGCCTTTTGCGCGGAAGGTCCGGAGCGGACCGCTGCAATGTCGGGCCGGCCGTGGAAAGGAGGCGATCAGGTCTGCAGCGCATCGAGCGCGCACACAGGTTCGCGCGTACGTACGTTCCCGACGTTGCGCTGTAGGCTTTGCCGGGCGCCGTGGCACATTGGATCCGATGCCTCGTCGTGCTGCGTCTCCCGTGGCGGCGGCACCGCACTGCGCGGGCGCACGAGGATGCAGCGACGGCTCGTGCCGATGCGAAGGATGTCTGGGTACGCTTTCAGTCGGCTACGCGCGTGACGTAGGCGCCTGTTCCAACCACCTGGAAGGTGTCGTTGTCGATGCGGCGCACGCGACTGCCGTCTTCGAGCACATAGAGCGGATGCGCATCCGTCGCCGTACGCGATGCCTGCGCGCCCTCGTCGTTGCGGAGGACCTGGATTCGGCAGCGTCGTCCAGAGGCGTCCTGTGCGGTGAAGACATGCGCACTCATCTGGCCTGCTCCCATTGTCGGGAATGCCAGCCTATGCCCCGCCGCGTTAAGTCCTGCGTAGCATTGCGTGAGGATTCAAAAAAAGCGAGGGGGAGGCGTTGCACCTCCCCCTCAGGCGCCGAAGCGCGATACCCGTCATGTGTCGGGCATGACGGGTTATGGACCGGTTCCTTGGGGATTGGGCCGGTCCACCTAGCTGCCGGACGGGGAGTGCCGACAGATAGCTGTCGGGAGAAAAGGATGCCCATCCGGCACCTGCGCCTGCAGAAGCATGCCTCCCTCCCTTTGATGAATCCCCGCGCATATCGCGCAACGACGATGAACCGTCACGCGGTGCCGCACGGGTTACCTCACTCGGGACTGACTTCAACAGCGCGTCCCGCATTCCGCTTTTTTTCCGTATCCCGCGTCACACTGTCACGATGCGCGCATTACCCGGCTGAGATGCTTGGTGTTGTTGCGATGCAGGTAGCGCTCGACCAGGGCCTGCAGGTCGCGGGCACGCTGGTCCTGCTGGTCGAACCGCGCAAGTACCTCGTTCCAGTTGCCGTCCTGCGCCCAACGGATGAAGCGGACGTAGATGCCGTGCCAGGAGCCGAACTCGCGCGGCAGATCCGACCAGTACGCGCCCGTCTGCGCTACCCAGAGGACGGCCTCGATGAACCGGCGCGCGTTGCCGCCTTGGCGCGCACGCGCGCCTACCCGACCCGGCAGCGCCTGCATCAGGAAATTCCATTCTTCGGTACTGAGCCGCTGCGTGATCGGCCACTGGCTGATGGCACGCGGACCCAGGCCCTGGGGCAGCGGCCAGGTTTGCACTCCCGCGGCGATGCCGGGCTGTCCTGTCACGCGCTCGTCGCCTTCCTCACGCAGCGTGCCGATCAATGCGTCATGCCGCATCCGGGGAGCCTCCATCCACCACCAGGGCGGATCCCCGCACTGTGGTCATGACGGTACAGCCGCCGACTTCACAGACTCGCTTCAGGTTACGCATGACACCTCTCTCTTGCTGGTCGATCGTTCGCTCTGGAACACCCATGCCTCCGCCCTTCACCTTCCGGGGAAGGCCTCTCTGCGAAGGCATCACCGCGAATGCGCCGTTACGGCTTGCATGTCGAGGCGCAGCCGGGTGATATATGGGACGAAGTCGTGATGAAAGGCACAGTCCGGACATGAGAGAGAAGCGGGACCCGGATGGCACTGGGCCTGACGTGGGCAGCGCGCTGCGCTCCCAGAACACCGACGATCTGCCACCTCCGGACCAGGCGTCGGTCACCCAGCTGCTGTCCGATGTGGAGAGGGGGCAAGCCGGGGCCTGGAACCAGATCTACGCGTTGCTGTACCGCGACCTGCACCAGATTGCCCGGTCACAGATCCGCCAACAGCGCCGCAGTCACGTGAGATCACCTACCTCGCTGATCAGCGAGACCTGGCTCAAGCTCGCCAGTGCCGATTTCAGCGTCGAGAATCGGGCCCATCTCGTTGCGTTGGTCGCGCGCGCGATGCGTTTCGTGCTGCTGGACGAAGTACGGCGTGCTTTGGCGGAGAAACGCGGCGAAGGCATGGACCTGTTGCCGCTGGACGAGAACACGGAGCCGGCCCAGAGCTCCAGGCTGGAACAGTTGCTGATTCTCGATCAAGCGTTGAACGACCTTGCCAAGCTGGATGCCCGGCTGGCGCAGGTGGTGGAGATGCGCTATTTCGGTGGCCTCAGCGAGTTCGAGATCGCCGGCGTGCTCAAGGTGACCGAGCGCACCGTGCGCCGGGATTGGCGCAAGGCGCGTGCCTTCCTGTTCAGCCACCTGGGTGACGGCGACCTGCCTGAACCGATCTGACCGGGCAGCTCCCGTATCTTTCATTACACTGGACGTCCTGGATCGCAGCCGGAAGGCGAATGATCCAGATGTGAGCAAAAACCTTCCTCTCCCTCAAAGGTCCACGGCCCCGGAAACCGGTGTCGTTCCCGTCATCTGCCCGGGTGGCGATGCGATGAAGACCTGCCTGACCCACGCGCTGCACCTGTTCGACGCCTATTCCGACATGGCGGATGAAGAGCAGTCGGCGGCGCTGGCCGCCCTGAGACGGACCGACCCGGCCCTGCATGATGCGCTGGTCCACTTGCTGGTCACCGATGCACTGGACCACGAGATGGATGTGCCGCCCTGGAGCATCCACGCCCCGGGCCACGCCATGCCGGGAGACGGCGTGCCCGATGGCGACACGAAGGAACCGGCAGGCGTGCGCGCGCGACACGCCTGATGGCGGTGCCAACCCGCGGCTTGTCGCGCACGCCGATGCAATGCGGGGAAAGCCTGTGGCGCGATGCTGCAGCCTCGGACCACCGTCCGCGTCATGAGGGCACGCCGCCATGTCTCCCATGCAGGGCTATCCGGCCGGCCGCACCGCACTGCTCTTCGTGGACCCTTACAACGACTTCCTCGCGGAAGAGGGAAAACTCTGGCCATTGGTTGCCGATGTCGCACGCGGCGTTGATCTGCATGCCCATCTGCGCACCGTGGTTTCCTGCGTCAGGCAGGCGGGATTGCCCGTGTTCATCGTGCCGCACCATCGCTCGGAACCCGATGATTTCAAGGGTTGGGACCACCCGACGCCCTACCAGCTGGGTACGGCACGCGTACAGCCCTTCGCGAAGGACAGCTGGGGCGGAGAGTGGCATGCGGACTTCGCGCCACAGCCTGGCGACATCATCGCCAAGGAACACTGGGGCGGCAGTGGATTCTCCAATACCGATCTCGATTACCTGCTGAAACAGCACCGCATTACGCACGTGATCCTGGTGGGCCTGATCGCCAACACCTGCATCGAAACCACGGGCCGGTTCGCCTCGGAATTGGGCTACCACGTGACCCTTGTGCGCGATGCCACCGCAGCCGCCAGCGCGGCGGCGATGCATGCCGCGCATGAAATCAACGCGCCCACTTACGCGCACGCGATCCTGACCACAGAGGGCCTGGTCGATGCCCTGACCGCCCGCGCACGCGGTTGACCGGCGTCCGCTCTACCTCCGCAACGACCACGCCGCGTAATCCGTCGCCGTGATGCGCGCGACACCCGTGGGCAGCAGCGTTTCGTCATCCAGCGGCACGCCGAAATACAGGGCGTCGGCCGCGGCCCTGACCCGGCGCGGATCGCCGCAGGCCCGCAAGTGATCGGCAACGAATGTGGCCATCGGGCGCGCCTTCGGCCCGGCGATCTCCACGACGCCCTCCGCCGGTGTGGAATCAACCACCACCGCCAGCATGGCGGCCACATCATCGGCCGCGATCGGTTGCATACGCGCGCCCGGCAGCAGGATGTCATCGCCCTGGATGCCGGACTGCGCGATGCCATCCAGGAACTCGAAGAACTGCGTCGCACGCACCAGGGTGTACGGCACCCCGCCGGCCCGGATGCGCTGCTCCTGCGCCCATTTGGCGCGGAAATAGCCACTTCCCTGCAGGCGTTCGGTACCCACCACCGACAGCGCCACGTAGTGACGCACGCCCGCGTGCGCTGCAGCTGCCAGCAGGTGTCCAGTGGATGCTTCGAAGAACGCCTTCACCGCCGCGTCCTCGAACGAAGGCGCATTGGCGACATCGACGACCACATGGGCTCCCTCGAGTGCGGCCGCCACGCCTTCTCCGGTCACTGCATTCACACCGGTGGACGGCGCTGCGGTCACCACTTCATGCCCCTCGGCCGTGAGCAGCGCGACCAGGCGCTTCCCGATCAGACCGGTACCCCCCACAACGACGATTTTCATGGATCGACTCCCTTGGACTGGATGGAATGGCAGCGCTTCGAACCGCCATGCCACCCAGGACGCCGTACCGCGCCACGGCGTGACAGCCCGCCTGTCGCGGCCGCTGCGCGCGTCTTCCGTCCGCATGCTGAGGCATGCGTCGCAATCCGACTCACAGTCACGCCGAACGCCGGCCGCGCAGCCGCGTTCATCATCACGACGAAATGTGGAAGTGCGACGGTGTTAGCAGCCGGTCCCCCGGGGGTTGTCGCTAGCATGGCGTCGTCGGGCCGCCCATGGCCCGGTTCTCGCGCAAGGAGCGCACATGACCACACATGCGGCCGCCGGATTCGCCGGCACCTGGCACTTGCTCCCGGAGCAGTGCGACTACCAACTCGGGCGCCCTCCGCGAAGCGGGCTTTATCAATTCGACTGTGCCGCCGACGGCGCGCTGTCGATCGCCTCGGAATGGTGGGGCAAGAACGGCAAGCGGCATCGCGCCGCCTTCGACGGGCGCGTCGACGGCACACCGTATCCGTACCACAGCACGCCGCATGCCGATGCGCTGAGTTTCGAATCCGTATCCCCCACGCAGCTCCACTCCACCACGTGGCACGGCGGTCGCGAAGTGCAATGGTCCGAGCGCGAGCTGGTCGACGCGGACACCCTCGTGATCCGCATGCGCGGCCATCTCAGTGATGGCCGCTGCTACACCAATGTCGGCGTCTACCGTCGCCAGGGCAGCTGACGCCACGGCGGAACGCAACGCCTGCCACACACTCCTCCGCAACCGACACAAGAAGGGCGCCCATAGGGCGCCCTTCTTTATGCACGCCGGTCCCGGACATTCACATCCGGGACCGGATGCAGGTCATCGCGTCTGCACGCAGTTCTGCAGCCACAGTACGCGCTTGAAATCGTCATAGCGCAGGAACTGGCCCTTGAACGTCACCTTGTCGCCCTTGCGGAACGTCAGCACGTTGGCCAGCTGGTTCGGACGGAACAGGCAGGCCACGCCGACACGCGGTTCATTGTCGCCCGGCACCTGGATCAGCATCTTGCTCTGGTCGGGGATCTCGAAGGACACGTTGTAGTCCTCGCCATCTTCCTGCACGTAGTCCACCCGGCCACGCAACGCGTAGTTGCGGCCCTTGTGGCGCGCAGTGACGGCCACGGCATTGCCCTTGGCTTCACGCGCGATCTCGCGCGAGAACATGAAGACATCCTTCACCGTGACATCGGCGTTGTTCTGCGTCTTCGCGCCCTGGGCCGCGGCGGCACGGCCTTCCTTGCCCCCCTTCAACTTGGCGAACAGCGTGCACATGTAGGGACGCATGGCATCCGCCTTGGCCATCTGGCCCTTCTCGGTCTTGACCGTCATCTGCACGATCGCGTCCTTGCCCTCGGCGCTCACGTTGATCAGGGTGGGAATGGCGCGCGTGGTGCCGGTGGAACGCTGTTCGACCAGCATGGAACCGGTCTCCGCATCCTCGGTGATCACGTCCATCTTCTCGGCGATCATGATGCCGCGCAGCTGGCCCATCGCATCCTTGACGGTCGAGTCCGGCACGGTGACGCGGCTGCTGAAATCGGTGCCGGAGAAAATGCTGCCGGACTTGCTGAAGTTGTCCTCGCATTCACCCGCGATGGCCGCGGGCGCCACGCTCGACAGGGCGAGCGCGATGGCGGCAAGTAGCTTGTAGGTCATGTGGTCCTCACATAGTGGAAGTGTCTGGGGTCCGGATACGACGGGCGGCGCTTCCTGCCCGCGCCAGACCCGGCCCCACGGCATTCTTGCAAGGGGGACCGTGCATCACAAGCAGCCCGTGCCTTCGCACGCTGCACCTGCCGTACCGGACCCACGATCCACCTGCCATAGAATGCGCAATCAAACTTCAAACGTGCATCAAATCCATGACCGCAGGACCCTACCGTTCCCACCGCCATGGGGTTCTCCGCATTCCGGCGCTGGCAGCGTTGTCGCTGGTGGCGGGCATGGCCTGCGGCGGCGAGCCGGCCGCCCCGCGTGAACTCCCTCCGGACGTCCAGGCCGATGTCGCCGCGATCGCCGGGTACCTGGCGCAGGTGAGCGACACCTCGCCGGCTCTGTCATGCGACAAGGCCGTGGAGAACGCCCGCTGGGGCGTGGAAACCATGCTGGAGGTCGGCGAGAAGAACCTTCGCGCCGGCTACATGAGCCAGTCCGCCTACGATGCGGCCACCCCGGCGCTGAAACGCCTGCTGGCTGCACTGACCACGGAAGACTGCGTGGCCGCCACCGGTACGCGGCGCGACTTCTACCAGTGCATGTCCAGCGACTACAACCATGTCTACGCATGCGGCAAAGCCCATCCCTTCGATCCATGATGCTCACCGTTGACCATCCGCGAAGCGCGGGCCACCCTTTCCGCATGAGCACCCAACCCTCAACGACAAGGGCGTCGACGGCGCGTCGTGCATCGCGGCAGGAAGGCTGATGGCATCGCCGCGACTTCCGGACTGGTTGCAGGAGTGGGCGAGCCTCGCCATTCCCGTCGCGCAGGCACTTGGCATCCTGCTTGCCGCCTGGCTGCTGTTGCGCCTGCTGCGCATCGTGGTGCGGCGGCTCTGCGAGCACTACCGGCTGCCCGCGCAGGTCGCCGTCAGTGCACGCCGGTTGCTCGGCGTGCTGGTCTACGTCTCGGCCTTCATGGTCGCGCTGGGCCGGCTGGGCGTGTCCGGCAGCGTGCTGTGGACCGCGCTGACGGGTTTCACCGCCGTGGCGGCGGTCGCGTTCTTCGCCGCCTGGAGCGTGCTGTC
>NZ_CAMPJD010000064.1 GCF_946886695.1 uncultured Pseudoxanthomonas sp.
TTCACCGCGCCGCGCGCCGAGAACCGGCGCAGCTGGCTGTACCGCATCCGCCCGGCGGCGATGCACGGTCCGTTCGCGCCGTATGCGCAACACCGCCTGCACAGCGACTTCAGTGCCGGGCCGGTGTCGCCGGACCAGATGCGCTGGTCGCCGCTGCCGATGCCGGACACCCCGACCGATTTCGTCGATGGCCTGTACACGATGGCCGGCAACGGGTCGCCGGACGCGATGCATGGCGTCGGTATCCACCTGTACGTCGCCAACCGGTCGATGCAGGGCCGCTATTTCTACGATGCGGACGGGGAGCTGCTGATCGTCCCGCAGCAGGGCAGCCTGCGCATTGCCACCGAGTTCGGCGTGATCGAGGTCGAACCGCAGCAGATCGCGGTGATCCCGCGCGGCGTGCGCTTCCTCGTTGAATTGCCCGATGGCGAGGCGCGCGGCTACGTGTGCGAGAACTTCGGCGCCGCGCTGCGCCTGCCCGACCTGGGTCCGATCGGTTCCAACGGGTTGGCCAATCCGCGCGATTTCGAGGCGCCGGTGGCGGCGTACGAAGATGTCGAGGGCGAGTTCGAGCTCATCGCCAAGTTCCAGGGCCACCTGTGGCGTGCGGACATCGGCCACTCGCCGCTGGACGTGGTCGGCTGGCATGGCAACTACGCGCCGTACCGCTACGACCTGCGCCGCTTCAACACCATCGGTTCGATCAGCTACGACCATCCGGACCCGTCGATCTTCCTGGTGCTGACCTCGCCGAGCGATACGCCGGGTGTGGGCAACATGGATTTCGTGATCTTCCCGCCGCGCTGGCTGGTGGCGCAGGACACGTTCCGTCCGCCGTGGTTCCACCGCAACATCGCCAGTGAGTTCATGGGCTTGATCCATGGCGTGTACGACGCCAAGGCCGAAGGCTTTGCGCCGGGGGGCGCGTCGCTGCACAACTGCATGACGGGCCACGGGCCGGATGCGGCGACGTTCGAGAAGGCGTCGAACGCGGACTTGTCGAAGCCGGATGTCATCACCGGCACGATGGCCTTCATGTTCGAGACGCGCGCGGTGATCCGTCCCACGCGGCAGGCGGTCGAAGCCGCGCACCGCCAGCGCGACTACCAGGCGTGCTGGGCCGGCCTGCGCAAGCATTTCGCGCCGAAGGGTTGAGGCGCGCTCAGGTAGCCGCGCTTTCCGCCTGTGTGTCGGACAGGCGCTGTGCGGCTTCGTGCGGCAGGGCCTCCAGCAGACGTTCGCGGATGCGGCCCGCAAGTGTCGTCGCCATGCGCGCTTCGAGGAACCGCAATGCGTCGGCCAATGCTTCCAGCATCGCGTCATCGTCCAGTCTCGCCAGCAGGCGTTCGCGGTGGTGGCGTGCGCCGTCGTCGCGCTGCAGCTCCAGCATGCCGGACAGGTAGACCTTGGCCGCGACCAGTGATCGGCGTGGTCCGGCCGGAGTGGGGGTGGTCGGAAAGCGGGTCGTGCCTGCCGTGGCCATGGGCATCGTCGTCGTGTCCGCGGCCGTCAGGTAGCCCGCCTGCACGAGGCGATGTACCAGCAGGGGCGCATCCTGGCCCAGCAGGCGCACCAGTTCGGCCAGGTCGCGCTGTCCATCGCAGAGGATCAGCGCACGCCGCTCGCGCATGCCGAGTGTGCCCGTGTGGGCCTGCAACGTCTGGCGGGCGAGGTCGGTCTTGGTCGGGCGCATGGCGAGTGGAGAGGGAACCCGCGCGCAGGCTAGTCGTGCGCGATGAAGTGCCGATGACAGTCGTGCGTTCGCGGCGACTTAACGCGATGACGCTAGTCTGGAAGTTTGCGCACTGGAGAGAGCCGATGAAGTCGTTGTTGTCGATCGTGATGGCGGTCACCCTGTTGTCCGCGTGCCAGCGCCCGGAGGCGCCAGCCTCCGCCGAGGCCGGACCGACCACGACGGCGACCAGCACGCCAATGGCTGATGCGCCAGCACCTGTTCCTGCGGTGGACGACACGGCGGCACCGGCCGGTCCGGTCAGCCAGGCCAGCTTCCTCGGCTATGGCGACATGAAGCTCGGCAGCACCGTCGATGAGGCACGCACCGCGTGGGGCGGTGAGCTCAACGGCGCACCGATGGAGGGCACGACCTGCCACTACTTGTGGCCGAAGTGGATCACGCGGCCCGCCGACTTCGCCTTCATGATGGAAGAAGGCAAATTCGTGCGATACGACGTCGGCACCGACAAGGAAACTGCGCCCGGTGGTGGCAAGGTCGGCATGGGCGTCGACGAGCTGCAGAAGCTGTACGGCGGTGCGCTGAAGGCGTCGCCGCACAAGTACATGCAGGGCGGCCAGTACCTAGCGATGGACGCCGGTGACGTGGCGCCGACCCGGCTGGTGTTCGAGGCGGATGCCGCGGGCAAGGTCACCGCCTGGCGCGTGGGCCTGTCGCCGCAGGTCGATTACGTGGAAGGCTGCTCCTGAGTCAGCGCGTCCACCGGCGGCAGGCCGTGGCTGGCCCTGCCGTCGCGGGCAGGCATAGAATCGCCGGACACCACACGGGAAGGGGACGGCGATGATGGAAGCCTGGGGATACTTCGCGCTGGGGCTGGTGTTGCTTGCGCTCGGCGGCGATTCGATCGTCAAGGGCGCATCGGGTCTGGCGCAGCGCTTCGGCGCGTCCCCCTTTGTTGCCGGTCTGTTGCTGATTGCCTTCGGCACGTCGCTGCCGGAACTGGCGGTCAACGCGCGTGCCGTGTGGGTGGGTGCGCAGGAACTCGCGCTCGGCAACGCGGTGGGCAGCAATATCGTCAACCTGGGCCTGACGCTGGGTGTCGCGGCGCTGGTCGCGCCGATCGTGGTCCGGATGCGCATGCTCTCTCCGCTGCTGGTGCTGCTGGGGCTGGCCTCGCTGGCGCTGATCGTGTTCGGCCTGGATGGCGTGGTCAGCCGGGTGGAGGGCATGGTGCTGCTGCTGGGCTTCGCCGCCGTACTGGCGTTCCTGCTGGCGCGTGCGTCGCGCGAGGATGCGCGGGTGCGTACCGACGTGGAGACGTTCGCCGTCACGCACACCGTGCTCTGGATGAATCTGCTGCGCTTCGCGGTGGCCGCCGCGCTGCTGTACTACGGGGCCCGCTTCGTGCTGCAGGGAGCACCGATGATCGGTGCGCAGTGGGGTCTTTCGCCGTTGCTGACGGGCCTGCTGCCCGTGGCGATCGGCACAGCGCTGCCGGAAGTCGCAGCCGCCGTGATGGCCGCCAGACGAGGCCAGGGCGACATGGTGGCCGGCCACGTCATCGGCTCCAGCCTGTTCAATCTTCTGGTCGTGGTCGGCGGCATGGCGGCGTTCCGTCCGACGCCCCTGCCCGCGTCGTTCGTACGGCTTGAACTGCCGGCGGCCATCGCGTTCGTGCTGGTGCTGTACCCGATGTTGCGCGGGGACCTGCGCATCAGCCGCCTTGAGGGCGGGCTGATGCTCGCCGCGTTCGTGGGTTGGGTGGTGCTGGAAGTCGCGCTGCTCGCCTGATCTGAACGCAGGCTCAGGCAGACGTGAACGGGTTTGTTAAACTCGGGCGATTGCTCGCGAATGACGCATTCCCTGCAACGCAAGGCGGTTGATGATCCCTTTCCTCGAAATCCTGCTGGCGCTGCCCTTCGTGCTGGCGCTGGTGGTGGCGCTGGCGCGCGGCCTCCCGCGCGGCGCGACGGCATGGTTGGCCGGGCTGGCGCCGCTGCTGGGCCTGGTGCTGCTGGCGTGGATGACGCCGAGCGTCCTGCAGGGCTGGAACGTGCGCGCCGACTACGCATGGATTCCACAGATCGGCATGTCCTTCACCCTGCGCCTGGACGGTCTGGCGTGGATGTTCGCGGGCCTGGTGCTGGCGATCGGGGCGCTGGTGGTGATGTACGCGCACTACTACCTCAGCGCGAAGGACAGCGCGCCGCGCTTCTTCGCGTGCCTGCTGCTGTTCATGGGCTCGATGCTGGGGGTGGTGCTGGCAGGCAACCTGTTGCTGCTGGTGGTGTTCTGGGAACTGACCAGCATCAGTTCGTTCCTGCTGATCGGGTTCTGGTCGCATCGCCAGGATGCGCGGGAAGGCGCGCGCATGGCGCTGGCGATCACCGGTGCCGGCGGACTCGCGCTGCTCGGCGGCGTGCTGCTGATCGGGCGTATCGTCGGCAGCCACGACCTGGACGTGGTGCTCGCCTCGGGTGACCTGATCCGCGCCAGCGGGCTCTATCCGTGGGCGCTGGCGCTGGTGCTGGCGGGGGTGTTCACCAAGAGCGCGCAGTTCCCGCTGCATTTCTGGCTGCCTCACGCGATGGCGGCGCCCACGCCCGTGTCGGCCTACCTGCATTCGGCGACGATGGTGAAGGCCGGTGTGTTCCTGCTGGCGCGCCTGCATCCCGCGCTTGCGGGCACCGACCTGTTCTTCTACGTGGTGACCAGCGTCGGCGCGCTGACGCTGCTGATCGGCGCGTGGTGCGCCATCTTCCAGCACGATCTGAAGGGCCTGCTGGCGTATTCCACCATCTCGCACCTCGGCCTGATCACGCTGCTGTTCGGCATCTCCACGCCGATGGCGGTGGTGGCCGGCGTGTTCCACATCCTCAACCACGCCACGTTCAAGGCCTCGCTGTTCATGGCGGCGGGCATCATCGACCACGAGACCGGCACGCGCGACATGCGGCGGCTGGGCAACCTGAGGCGCTACCTGCCATGGACGAGCGCACTGGCGATCATCGCCTCGCTGGCCATGGCGGGCATTCCGCTGCTCAATGGCTTCCTGTCGAAGGAAATGTTCTTTGCCGAAGCGCTGGACATCGGCGGCCATCGCGCGATGCGCGACATCATCACCGTGGCGGCACTGCTGTATGGCGTGTTCGGTGTGGCCTACAGCCTGCGCTTTGTCTACGAGACGTTCTTCGGGGAAGGCCCGCGCGCGCTGGATGTCACCCCGCACGAGCCCCCGCGCTGGATGAAGATCCCGGTGGAAGTGCTGGTGGTGCTGTGCGTGGCGGTGGGCGTGGTCCCGGCCTGGACCATCGCGCCCGTGCTGCACGCCGGTGCCGGCGCGATCCTCGGTGACGCGATGCCCGAGTACAGCCTGGCGGTCTGGCACGGCATCAACAGGCCTTTGCTGATGAGCCTGGCTGGCATCGCCGGCGGCATCGCCCTGTACTTCGGGTTGCGGCGCCTGTTCGACCTGCACGCCATCGTGCGGCGGTCACTGGGACGCAGTGTGTTCCGCTGGAACATGGAAGCCCTGTACGGCCTGGCCGGTCGCTTCACCGACCGGATTGCCAACGGCAGCCTGCAGCGCAGCCTGTTGTTCCTGCTTCTGGCCGCCATCGCGGCGGGCGCGGCGCCGTTCGTGGGCGGCGACGCGGCACCCCTGCAGTGGCACGGTTCACAGCCCATGCCGCTGCTGGGCTGGCTGTTGTGGCTGGTGCTGGTGGCCTGCGCGGTGTGGACGATCCGGCTGTACCGGCAACGGCTGCTGGCGGTCGTCGTGCTGGGCGGCGCGGGCCTGATGGTCAGCCTGGCGTTCGTGTTCCTGTCCGCGCCAGATCTGGCGTTGACCCAGCTGATGGTGGAAATGGTCAGCCTGGTCCTGCTGTTGCTGGGCCTGCACTACCTGCCGCCGCGCTCGCCGCCCGAGCGCACGCCGCGCCGCCGCGTGCGCGACATTGCCGTGGCGCTCGCGGCGGGCATGGGCACCGGTGTGCTGTCCTATCTCGTGATGACCCGGCCGGGCGACACGATCAGCGGCGAACTGCTGGCGCGTTCGTTGCCCGAGGCCTATGGCAGCAACGTGGTGAACGTGATCCTGGTGGACTTCCGCGGCTTTGATACGTTCGGCGAGATCACGGTGTTCGGCATCGCGGCGTTGATCGTGCATGCGCTGCTGCGCCGCGCGCGGATGGCGCCGGAGAAGATCATGTCGGGACCGCCGATCACGTTGCCGGTGCCTGCCGACCTGGCGCAGATCATGTTCCCGCTGACGTTGACGGTGTCTGTCTTCCTGTTCCTGCGCGGACATAACGCGCCGGGTGGCGGCTTCATCGCTGGCCTGGTGCTGGCGGTACCGCTGCTGGTGCAGTACGTCATCCAGGGTGCGGCCTCGGTGGAGTCGCGCTTCGGCTTCGACTATGTCCGTTGCATCGGCGTGGGCTTGCTCGTCGCCGGCGTGAGCGGCGTGGCGTCGATGGGCTTCGGCGTGCCGTTCCTGACCAGTGGCCACCTGGACCTCGACCTGCCGGTCATCGGCAAGGTGCCGCTGGCCAGCGCGATCGGTTTCGATACCGGCGTCTATCTTGTGGTGTTCGGTGGCGCGATGCTCATCCTGTCGATGATGGGCACCATCAAGCCGTCGCGCACGCGCGTGTCGCACCTGGGCGTGATGGAACCGGGTGAGCGCTCCACCCGCACGGGGGAGCTGCGCTGATGGGAGGTGCACGGTAATGGAGCTGGCCATGGCAAGCGCGATCGGCATCCTCACCGCCGCGGGTGTGTACCTGCTGCTGCGGGCGCGCAGTTTCGACGTCATCCTCGGGCTGACGCTGCTGTCGTACGCGACCAACCTGCTGATCTTCGCCGGCGGGCGGCTGGTGCCCGGCAAGCCGGCGGTGTTGCGCGACGGCGTGGCGCCGACGCTGGCGAACTACACCGATCCGCTGCCGCAGGCGCTGGTGTTGACGGCCATCGTGATCGCCTTCGCGATGACAGCGGTGACCGTGGTGCTGGCGATCCGCAGCCGCGGCGACAACGACAGCGACCACGTGGATGGCCGCAAGGCCGAGCACGAATTCCTCGCCAGCGAACAGCGGCGGCATGAAGAAGCCCGCGTAGCCGCCAAGGCCGACGAGGCGGAGCCGCGCGCATGAACCACCTGCCGGTACTGCCGATCCTGATCCCGCTGTTCGCCGCTTCGATAGTATTGTTCTTCGAACACCGTCGATTCGGCATGGTGCCGCAGCGCATCGTCGCGTGGACCTCGATCGCGGCGATGCTGAGCGTGGCCTGCATGCTGCTCGCCCCGGCTGCATCCGGCGAGGTCTCGGTCTACCTGCTCGGCGACTGGCCCGCACGCCTGGGCATCGTGCTGATGGTGGATCGCCTGTCGGCGCTGATGCTGCTGGTCGGGCTGCTGCTCGCGGCCGCCTGCCTGCTGCACGCCTGCGCCGGCTGGGACCGGCGCGCACCGCATTTCCATGCGTTCTTCCAGTTCCAGCTGATGGGCTTGAACGGTGCCTTCCTGACCGGCGACATCTTCAACCTGTTCGTGTTCTTCGAAGTGCTGCTGATCTCGTCCTACGGCCTGATGCTCAGCGGCGGGCGTGGCGAGCGCATGCGTGCGGGCCTGCATTACGTCAGCTTCAACATCGCGGCATCGACGCTGTTCCTGATAGCGCTCGGCCTGCTGTACGGCCTGCTCGGCTCGTTGAACATGGCCGAGATATCAGTGCGCGTGGCGCAGCTGCCACCAGGCGACGTTGCCCTGGTGCAGGCGGCGGCGGGCCTGTTGTTCGTGGTGTTCTGCGCGAAAGCCGCGCTGCTGCCGATGTACTTCTGGCTGCCCGATACTTACACGCATGCGCCTGCTGCGGTCGCCGGCCTGTTCGCCATCATGACCAAAGTGGGGCTTTACGCGGTGCTGCGGCTGGGCACGCTCAGCTTCGGTGCAGCGGGGCCGCTGGACGGGTTCGCATGGCCGGCGCTGCTGGCGCTGGGAGCGGCCACGCTGGTATTGGCGTCGCTGGGCGTGCTGGCCGCGCAGCGTCTTCGCGCGCTGGCGGCGTACCTGGTGCTCGGTTCGGCGGCGACCCTGTTCGTCGCGTTCTCGCTGCATTCCGCAGCCACGGTCGGCGCGGGACTGTACTACCTGGTGCACAGCAGTTTCGCCGGTGCGGCGCTGTTCCTGCTTGCCGACCTGATCCGCCGCCGCCGCGGCCGCGCCAGCGACCGCAAGGACGTGATCGCCGCGCTGCCGGACAAGACCGTGCCGGGTCTGCTTTTCCTGGTGGCGGCGGTGTCGCTGGCCGGCCTGCCGCCGTTGTCGGGCTTCATCGGCAAGCTGCTGCTGCTGGAAGCCGTACCGTCGGGGCCGCATACGTTCTGGATCTGGACGCTGGTGCTGGGCACCAGCTTCATGATGCTGGTCGGTCTGGCACGTGCAGGCACGCGGTTGTTCTGGCGTGTCGAGCCCTGGCCCGATGCCGGGCAGCACACACTGGAGGCCTACACGCCCGCACACGAGGCGGTGCACGCGCCTTCGCGTCCACTGGAAACGGCGGCCATCGTGCTGCTGCTGGCCTATGGACTGGTGCTGGTGCTGGCCGCCGCCCCGCTGCTGGACTACACGCGTGCCACGGCGACGCAACTGCAGGCGCCGGCCGATTACGTCGAACACATGCGCGCCGCCACCCCAACCCTGAGGGAGCCCTGAGCATGGTCGCTACATGGCGCAAGCGCTGGTTGCCGTCGTTGCCGCTGAGCGTGACGGTATTCTGCTTCTGGCTGCTGATGAACGACGAGATCAGCGCGGGCCAGGTAGTGATGGCGTTGGTGCTGGCACTGCTGATCCCGCCATTCGCGGCACGGCTGGACCGCGAGTTCGCGCGTATCGGCCGGCTGCGCAGCGTGCCGCGCATGCTCGGTGTGCTGTTGCTGGATATCGTGCAGGCCAACATCACCGTGGCATTGCAGGTGCTGGGTCCGGAGCGGAAGATCCATCCCGGCTTCATCTGGGTGCCGCTGGATATCGACAACATCCACGGTATCGCGGCGTTGACCAGCATCATCACGCTGACGCCGGGTACGGTGTCGTCTGCGCTGTCGGAGGATCGCCGCCACCTGCTGGTGCACGTGCTGAACCTGGACGATGCCGACGAAGTTGTCCGGCAGATCAAGAGGCGCTACGAGGCGCCGCTGATGGAGATATTCCCATGACGCCGCAGACCCTGGTGGTATACGCCGTGATCGGCTCGATGCATGTCGTCGGTGTCGCCATGCTGCTGGCGCTGTACCGGCTGGTCCGCGGGCCGAGCGTGCCGGACCGCATCCTCGCACTCGATACCTTGTACGTCTGCGCGATCGCGCAACTCATGCTGTTCGGCATGTACCTCGGCACGGCGGTCTATTTCGAGGCCGCGCTGATCATCGCCATGCTGGGCTTCGTCGGTACGGTGGTGTTGAGCAAATACGTGCTGCGCCGGGATGTCGTCGAATGAGCTGGGTCTTCGCCATCCTGCTGGTGATGTTGCTGGCCATCGGCAGCTCTTTCATCCTCGTCGGCTCCTTCAGCCTGGTGAAGCTGTCGGACTTCTTCAAGCGCCTGCATGGACCGACCAAGGCCAGCACGCTGGGCGTCGGCTGCGTGCTGATCGCCTCGGTCGGGTACCACGCTCTGGGTGGGACCGATCCGCAGCCGCGCGAACTGCTGATTACCGCGTTCCTGTTCATCACTGCGCCGATCAGCGCACATCTGATGGCGAAGGCAGCGCTGTCGCTGCACATGGCCGAGCGTCCGCCGATGCCGGGCGGCGAGCCGTCGCAGCCTGTCGATGCCGTCGACGATCCCGCCGGCCGGGACGCCTGACGCCGGATGCGCACGGCCCTCGTCTTCGGCGCCAGCGGGCAGATCGGCGAAGCGTTGCTGGCGCGCCTCGATGGCGTGGGATGGCAGGTGTTCGCGGTATCGCGGACACCCAGGGTGGCTTCGTCGAACATCCGCTGGTTGACGGGTGAGTTCGCCGCCGTCGCTGGATTGCCGGCGACGGTCGACGTGATCTTCAGCACGGGCCCGCTGGATGGATTCGCGCAATGGTATGCACGCGGCCTCGTCGCTGCGCCGCGCGTGGTCGCGTTCGGATCCACCAGCCTGGACACCAAGCAGGCATCGGGCGATGCCTACGAGCGCGACATCGTCGCGCGTCTGCAGGCCGCAGAGCGGCTTGTCTTCGACACGGCTGGAACGAACGGCGCGGGGGCGACCATGCTGCGTCCAACCCTGGTCTACGGCGCGGGCCGCGACCAGACGCTGGCGCGGATCGCAGCGATGGCGCGGCGCATGGGATGCTTCGTGTTGCCGCGTGGCGCCACTGGGAAGCGCCAGCCCGTGCATGTCGACGACCTCGCGGCCGCGGCGCTCGCGGTCGTGGATGCTTCCACCACGCATGGGCGGGCGTATGCCTTGCCGGGGGGCGAGACGCTGGCGTACCGCGAGATGATCGCGCGCACGCTGGCGGCGCTGGATCCGCCGGCAAAACTGTGGGAAGTGCCGGTACCGATGTTCAAGGTGGCGCTGTCGCTGGCGCGCAGTGCCGGCATGATGCGAGCGCTTACCGACGATGCGGTCTCGCGCATGCGCGATGACCTGGTGTTCGATGCTTCGCCGGCAGAGCGCGATTTCGGCTATGCGCCGCGTTCTTTCATCATGGACGTGCGGGCCGTCGGGCCGTAGAGCCGGGCTTGCTCCGCTGCTCTTGAAGTCGATGCGATGCCAGCCTCGGCATCAGCCGGGCAAGCCCGGCTCCACGCTCAGTACTTCCAGCCCATCTTCCGGTAGAACTTGCTGAGCACCCACACCGGGCCGATCAGCAGGTAGGTGAGGTCGGTCAGGAAGCTTGGCTTCTTGCCTTCGATCTTGTGGCCGACGAACTGCGCGATCCACGCGACCACGAACACGCCGAGCGCGAGGAAGAACAGGTTCTGCAGTCCCAGCAGGCTTTCCAGCCATCGCGTCAGCCAGGCCATGGCGATGAAGATCGCCAGCATGCCGAAGCCCAGCGGGCGCGAGAGTTTGTAGTAGTACATCCACGCGCCGAACATGGCCAGCGCTGCCCACATGCCGGACTTCACCCAGGTGCCGAACACCGGGATGCACCACAGCAGCGCGACCACGGTCCACAGGATCATGGGCACGGCGAAGACGTGGATCAGCTGGTTGGTGTCGTTCTGGTGGTCGCCGGAATAGCTGGCGAACCAGCGGTCCACCGGGCGTTGCGCGGTTGCGTTCATTCATCCCTCCCGAGGGTGGCAATGCGGCAGGGTATGGAGCATACCCCAGCCCGGCCGGGGTTGCCGAGCCGGTGGTCAGGTCCTGGCCGGTCAGTGCGCGGCGGCCTTCGAAAACAGCTGGATCACCGCCACGCCGGCCACGATCAGACCCATGCCCAGCACGGCGGGCAGGTCCAGCGGCTGCTTCAGCACCACCCATCCGATCAGGGCGATCAGCACGATGCCGGCGCCGGACCAGATCGCGTAGGCCACGCCGACCGGCACCGTCTTCAACGTGAGCGACAGGAAGTAGAACGCGATGCCATAACCCGCGGCGACCAGCAGAGAGGGACCGGGCCGGGTGAAGCCTTCGGAGGCTTTCAGTGCGCTGGTGGCGATGACCTCGGCGGCGATGGCGAGGGCGAGGTAGACGTAGGCATTCATGTGCGTGTACCCAGGGAAGCGGGTGGCAAGCCTACTGCACGGGGCGCTGAACCCCGGCTTGCCCTGCATCGCTCGGATGCAGGGCGGGGAAGCCGGTCAGTCGACGATGATGCCGGCCAGCTTCTGCAGCGCCTCGGCGTACTTGGCGCGCGTGCGCTCGATGACCTCGGACGGCAACGACGGGCCGGGGGCCGTCTTGTTCCAGTCCAGCGTCTCCAGGTAGTCGCGCACGAACTGCTTGTCGTAGCTCGGCGGGCTGGTGCCGACTTCGTACTGGTCCGCAGGCCAGTAGCGAGAGGAATCCGGCGTCAGCATCTCGTCCATGATGTAGAGGCGGCCGTCTTCGTCCGTGCCGAACTCGAACTTGGTGTCGGCCAGCAGGATGCCGCGTTCGGCCGCGAAATCGGCGGCGAAGCGGTAGATGCGCAGGGTGGCGTCGCGCACGCGCTCGGCCAGTTCCGCGCCCACGGTCTTCACCATGGCGTCGAAGTCGATGTTCTCGTCGTGGTCGCCGACGGCGGCCTTGGTCGACGGGGTGAAGATGGGTTCGGCCAGCTTCTCGGCCTGGCGCAGGCCGTCGGGCAGTTCGATGCCGCTGACCTTGCCGGTGCGCTGATAATCCTTCCAACCACTGCCGATCAGGTAGCCGCGCGCGATGGCTTCCACCGGCACGGGCTTGAGCTTCTTCGTCACCACCGCGCGCTTGGCATAAAGCGAGGCATCGACACCGGCCGGCAGCACGCGGGCGACATCGATGCCGGTCAGGTGGTTCGGCATCAGGTGCGCGGTCTTCGCGAACCAGAAGTTGGAAATCTGGCAGAGCATCTCGCCCTTGCCGGGAATCGGGTCGGGCAGCACCACGTCGAACGCGGACAGGCGGTCGGTGGCCACCATCAACAGGCAATCGCCGTCGGGCGCATCGGCGGGCAGGCGGTCGCGGGGCAGGTCGAACACGTCGCGGACCTTGCCGCGGTGGCGCAGGGTGAGGCCGGGCAGATCGGATTGAAGCAACGTCGTGGGCACAAACACTCCTTGGGGAGTTCCGGAAACCAGCGAGGCGTACAGCGTCGTGGGGGCGTGCGGCAGGCCGTGCGCCCGTGCCCCGGGGTGGCCCATCACCCGCTGCTGCGGGGCCAGGTACCGGACCGGGCCGCGTAGTGTACGGCGCTTGGGGGCCGCGTGTGCCGTAAAATGGCCCACTTGCTGAAGAAGGCGGGCTGGATGAAGCGCTGGTACGGGAAACTGCTGGGATTCGTGGCGGGTTGGCTGCTGATGCGCCATCCCCTGGGCGGCCTGGTGGGCCTGATCATCGGCCACGCCTTCGACGAGGACTGGTTCAAGCTCAGCCGCGACAACCCGTACCGCGTGCTCGGCCTGACCAGTGACGCGGACGATGCCGAGATCGACCAGACCTACCGTCGGCTCATCTCCCAGTACCACCCCGACAAGATGGCGGGCGCCGCGGAAGACCTGCGCCGCCAGGCCGAACACAAAGCCGGCGAGATCAACGCCGCTTACGACCGCATCAAGACCCTGCGCAAGCGCAAGTGAGCCCCTCCATGTCCAACTGCATCATCGCCCCGTCCATCCTGTCCGCCGACTTCGCCCGCCTGGGTGAGGAAGTCGACAACGTGCTCAAGGCCGGCGCCGACTGGGTGCACTTCGACGTGATGGACAACCACTACGTGCCCAACCTGACCATCGGCCCGCTGGTATGCAGCGCGTTGCGCAAGCATGGCGTCACCGCGCCGATCGACGTGCACCTGATGGTGGAGCCGGTGGACCGCATCGTGCCGGATTTCGCCGAGGCCGGCGCCAGCATCATCAGCTTCCACCCGGAAGCCTCGAAGCACGTGCACCGTACGATCCAGCTGATCAAGTCGCTGGGCTGCAAGGCCGGCCTGGTGCTCAACCCCGGCACGCCGGTGGAAGTACTGGACTGGGTGCTCCCGGAACTCGACCTGGTGCTGCTGATGTCGGTGAACCCGGGCTTCGGTGGGCAGGCCTTCATTCCGTCGGCGCTGGACAAGCTGCGCGCCGTGCGCGCGATGATCGACAAGACCGGCAAGGACATCCGCCTGGAGATCGACGGCGGCGTGAAGGCCGACAACATCGGCCAGATCGCGGCGGCGGGCGCGGATGCCTTCGTGGCCGGTTCGGCGATCTTCAATGCGCCGGAATATGCGGACGTGATCGGCCGCATGCGCGCCGCCGTCGCTGAGGCGCGCAGCGCCTGAAAAAAAAGAAAAAGCAGAAAGGCGATGGCCTGCGCCATCGCCCCGGAAGATTGGAGGCTGATCCTGCCTCCGCCCGTCGTCCCTGCTATGGCCTTCAACGTTACGCGGGATCTGTGACGGGCAGATGACGATGGCTGGGCTGTTGTAGGAGCGACGTGAGTCGCGACCGCAGATCATCAGTTCCAGGGCTCTCGGGTTGACAGGTTCGGCGGCCGCCACAGCGTGCGGTCGCGACTCACGTCACTCCTACAGGAGAGCGGCTATGCTCGCGCGTCCCCCCAGGAACTTCCTATGACCGCACCTCGCTGGCGCCTGATCCTCAACGGAAAATCCGCCGGCGACGACGACCTGCGCGAGGCCGTGCGCGTGATGCGCGAAGACGGTATCGCGCTCGACGTGCGGGTGACGTGGGAAGACGGTGATGCCGAGCGTTATGTCGCCGAGGCCATCACCGACGGCGTGGATACCGTCATCGCCGCCGGTGGCGATGGCACGCTGAGCGAAGTGGCGACCATGCTCGCGCATCGCGACGAAGCCGCCGATGCGTTGCCGTCGCTCGGGCTGGTGCCGCTGGGCACGGCGAACGATTTCGCCGCGGCGGCCGGCATTCCGGGTGAGGCGCTGCCCGCACTGCGGTTGGTCCGAGACATCGCGGCGGTATCGATCGACCTGCTGCGCATCGACGCCGAAGACGGCGAGCACTGGTGCGCCAATCTCGCCAGTGGCGGCTTCGGCACGGAGGTCACCGTGGAGACCGACGAAGGCCTCAAGAAAATGCTCGGTGGCCTCGCCTACCTGGTCACCGGGATCGCCAAGCTGGGCCGCATCGAGCCGGTGACCGCGCGCGTGCGCGGTCGGGACTTCGACTGGCAGGGTGAGTTCATCGCCGTGGGCATCGGCAACGGACGCCAGGCGGGGGGCGGGCAGGCGCTGTGTCCGGACGCGCTGGTCGATGATGGCGCGCTGGACCTGACCATCGTGCCGGAGTTGTCCGGCGAGGTGGCCGCCACCGTGGGCACGCTGGTGAAGGACGGCAAGCATGCCGCGCTGGACCGCGTCGCCACCCGCGCGCGCCTGCCCTGGGTCGAGCTGCAGGCCGAGCAACCGATGACCCTCAACCTCGACGGCGAGCCGGTAAAGTCGCGGCGGTTCCGCATCGAATGCGTGCCGGGCCGCGTCCGCATGCACCTGCCCGCGGCCTGTCCGTTGCGTCTGCAACCAGACGCCTAGTGGCCGGCAGGTCGATGGGTCGGGTAAAGTAGGCCCGTGTCCCATCCCGCGCTCCCGCTTTCCAGAGATTCCGCACGCCATGGCTGGCGATGGTGGCCCGTTGCCGTCGCCCGCACCGTCACCGTGTCCCGGAAGGAAAGCCCGCTTGATCTCGCATGCCCAGTTCCAGCAGTACGCTGCTGAAGGTTTCAACCGCATCCCCGTCGTCCGTGAAGTACTGTCCGACCTGGACACGCCGCTCTCGGTCTACCTGAAGCTCGCTGACGCGCCGCACACCTACCTGTTCGAATCGGTGGAGGGCGGCGAACGCTTCGGTCGCTATTCCATCATCGGCCTTCCGGTGCGGCGCGTGGTCACCTTCCACGGCCATCGCCTGGAAATCCGCGACCATGGCCAGCTGGTCGAAGCGCGCGATGTGGACGATCCCTTCGCCGAAGTCGAAGCCCTGCGCGCCGCCTATGCGGTACCCAAACTGGAAGGCCTGCCCGGGTTCACCGGCGGGCTGGTGGGTTGGTTCGGTTTCGAGTGCATCGGGTACATCGAGCCGCGACTGGCGAAGGGCGAAAAGCCCGACGAACTCGGCACTCCCGACATCCTGCTGATGCTGTCGGAAGAAGTGGCCGTGTTCGACAACCTCAAGGGACGGCTGTACCTGATCGTGCATGCCGACCCGCGCGAAGCCGAGGCATGGGAGCGCGCGCAGGCGCGGCTGGATGCGTTGACCACCAAGCTGCGCCAGCCCGGATCGTATCCCACGCCGATCACCCGCGATGTGCTGGACGAGAGCCACTTCGTCTCCGGCTTCACCCATGACGGCTTCATCGCTGCGGTGGAGAAATCCAAGGAATACATCCGTGCCGGCGACATCTTCCAGGTCGTGCTGAGCCAGCGCCTGAGCGTGCCGTTCAATGCGCGGCCGGTGGACGTGTATCGCGCGCTGCGTGCGCTGAATCCGTCGCCGTACATGTACTTCCTCGATGTTGGCGATGTGCAGGTAGTGGGGTCGTCGCCCGAGATTCTGGTGCGTCTGGAGCAGGGCGAAGTCACCGTGCGCCCGATTGCCGGCACGCGCCCACGCGGGAAGACGCACGACGAGGACCTCGCGCTGGAAGCAGAACTGCTGGCCGATCCCAAGGAGCGTGCCGAGCACCTGATGCTGATCGACCTGGGCCGCAACGACACCGGTCGTGTGTCGGAAGCCGGCACCGTGCAGGTGGGCGAGCAGTTCGTCATCGAACGCTACAGCCACGTCATGCACATCGTCAGCGAGGTCACCGGCAAGTTGTTGCCGGGCCTGAGCTACGCCGACGTGCTGCGCGCGACATTCCCGGCCGGCACGGTCAGCGGCGCGCCGAAGATCCGCGCGCTGGAAGTGATCCGCGAGCTGGAGCCGATCAAGCGCAACGTCTACGCCGGCAGCATCGGCTACATCGGCTGGCATGGCGATGCCGACACCGCCATCGCCATCCGCACCGCCGTCATCAAGGACGGGCGCCTGCACGTACAGGCGGGCGCTGGCATCGTCTACGACTCCGATCCCGAGAAGGAGTGGGACGAGACGATGAACAAGGGCCGCGCGCTGTTCCGCGCGGTGGCGGAAGCAGCGAAGGGGCTGTGACCGTGACGCCGGAAACCCCGTCCGCATCCTCAGCGCGTTGTAGGAAGCGTCGCATCCCGACACCCCTACCACCCATGAAGGCAGGCCATCCATGAAAGTCATCCATCGCGTGCTGCTTGCTGTCGTCGCATTGGCATCGGGCCATGTGCAGGCGCAGGTCAACGCACTCCCTCCGACCCGGCACATCCTGGTCTATGGCGATGCTCAGGCGCGTGCGATTCCGGACCGCTTCAAGATCGCCATCCAGTTCGAAGCAACGGACATCAACCCCGATACGGCCCGTCGCGCGGTGGAGCACCACGTGACCAGCACGCTGGCCAAACTCAAGGCCGCCCATGTTCCTTCGGACGAGATCGTGGCGACGTCCTTGCAGATCGGACCCCGACACCGCTACGACCAGAAGCTCCAGGAGCAGGTGTTCGTGGGTACGCAGGTGTCGCGCTCACTGACGGCCCGGTTCTCGCGGCAGGCCGACCTGGAGCGTTTCCTGGCGACTGTGGAAACCTCCCAGAGCTTGCGCATCTCCGACGTCACCACTGAGCTGAGCAGCGAGGCAGAACTGCGCAGGGCGCTTCGGGACAAGACCATTGCGTCGGCTAGAACGAAGGCCGACGACATGGCGCGCGCCTATGGCGCACGCCTCGGTCCGGTATACAGCGTGTCGGACGTGGCGCCGCAGTTCGAGTACGGCATCCGCGAGGGCGAGTGGCCCGTCCGCTATGAATGGAGGAGTGGTGGGCTGGACCGCATCGAGGTCACCGGAAGCAGGCTCGAGCGTGGCGGCGTCGACACTTCGCTGCAATCCGGTTACGTCACCTATACCGACAAGATCTACACCGTATTCCTGCTTGCGGACTGACTCATGCTTCTGATGATCGACAACTACGACAGCTTCACCTACAACCTCGTGCAGTACCTGCAGTCGCTGGGTGCCGAGGTGAAGGTGGTGCGCAACGATGCGATGACGGTAGACGAGATCGCGAAGCTCGCGCCCGAGCGCATCGTCATTTCGCCCGGCCCCTGCACGCCGAACGAAGCCGGGGTCTCGCTGGAGATCATCGAACGGCTGGGTGCGAACACCCCCATCCTCGGTGTCTGCCTCGGTCACCAGAGCATCGGCCAGGCCTATGGCGGCAACGTCATCCGCGCGGGCCGCATCATGCACGGCAAGACCTCGCGCATCCGCCATGAAGGCAAGGGCGTGTTCGCCGGCCTGCCGGATGCCTACGAGGCCACGCGCTACCACTCGCTGGTGGTGGAGCGCAGCAGCTTGCCGGATGCACTGGAAATCACCGCGTGGACCGAGAACGACGACGGCAGCATCGAGGAGATCATGGGCCTGCGCCACCGCGAGTACCCCGTGGAAGGCGTGCAGTTCCACCCCGAGTCGATCCTGACCGAACACGGCCACGCGCTGCTGA
>NZ_CAMPJD010000065.1 GCF_946886695.1 uncultured Pseudoxanthomonas sp.
GTCGAAGTCGGGCATCGACACGCGTTCCGGGTTGAGGAAGCGCTCGAACAGCAGGCCGTACGGCAACGGGTCCAGGTCGGTGATCTGCAACGCCCACGCCACCAGCGAGCCGGCACCGGAGCCACGGCCCGGGCCGATCGGGATGCCGTTGTTCTTTCCCCATTGGATGAAGTCGGCCACGATCAGGAAGTAACCGGGGAACCCCATCTTGCAGATGGTGTCCAGCTCGAAATCCAGCCGCTGCTCGTAGTCCTGGCGCGTGTGGCCGGGCGCCAGCGGATTCTTCTCCAGGCGCGCCTTCAGGCCGTCGTGCGACTGGCTGCGGATCCAGCTGTCCAGTGTCTCGTCGTCGGGCACCGGATAGGCGGGCAGGAAGTACGTGCCCAGCCGCATCTCGATGTTGCAGCGCTGCGCCAGCGCCAGCGTGTTGTCGATGGCATCCGGTACATCGGCGAACAGTGCGGCCATCTGTTCGGCCGACTTCATGTACTGCTCGGCACTGTAGTCGCGGGGGCGCTTGGGATCGTCCAGGACGCGGCCGGAGGAAATGCACACGCGTGCCTCGTGTGCCTCGAACCCGTCCGGCGACAGGAAGCGCACGTCATTGCTCGCGATCACGGGCAGGCCGCGTGCACCGGCGGCATGCAGGGCGAACGCATTGAAGGCTTCTTCGCCGTCGCGCTGCGTGCGGGTCAGTTCCAGATGCAGGTCGTCGCCGAAGCTGCGCTGCCAGTCGGCCAGGTGCTGCTCGGCCAGGTCATGGCGCCCTCCTTGGGCCAGGCGCCCCGCCATGCTCTGCCGCCCCATGATGGCGAACAGGCCCTCGTGGTCGGCGCGCAGCCAATCCGGATGGATGGCGACGCCGTCGGTGCGGTGGCCTTCCATCCATGCGCGCGAGAGCAGGCGCGACAGCGAGAGATAGCCGTCGCGGTCGCGGCACAGCAGCGTCACCGGCCACGGCGCATCGCTGCCATCGGCCACGATCACGTCGGCGCCGGCGATGGGCTTGATGCCCACGCCTTCGGCAGCCTTGTAGAACTTCACCAGAGCGAACAGGTTGTTGCGGTCGGTGACCGCCAGCGCGGGCATGCCGAGTTCGACCGCGCGGCTCAGCAGGTTGGGCTGCTTGGCTTTCTTCGGATCGGCGTGGTCCGGTTTCTCGGGCACGCGGATGATCGAATCCGCGAGCGAAAACTCGGTGTGCAGGCGCAGGTGGACGAAACGGGAGGACATGCCGGCTCGGAAGGCTGTCGGGGCAGCGTACCGGCGGCGGTGGGGAGGGGCAAGGCTTGACTTTCCCGGGTCGACGGAATGTCCGCGACAGGGAAAAAGAAGCCGTCCGTGGGGACGGCTCAGGGGAAACCCGAGGGCTCGGGTGGGATGGCCCGCGTACGGATGCGCGGACGACTACCGGATCAGTGGATGCGGAACAGCGGCACCGGTTCCGGCGCATAGCTGGTGTCGCGCACGTGGCGCAGCTGGTGCTCCAGCGCTGCTTCGGCCACGCGCAGGACTTCCCAGTCGGCGCGGGTGAAATGCAGCGCATCCCGCGGGCAGCCGCGCAGCTGGGCTTCGAGATTGCGCAGCCGGCGGAAATCCAGGTAGCCGGCGGTCTCGTCGGCGATCAGGGTCCAGGTGGCTTCGTCCATCGGGACCGCGGTGGGTGTGCCCAGCGTGGCCATGGCCTGCTGCAGGCGGGAGCGCAGGACGGGGTCGCGCGTCCAGTCGCGGTCGGCCAGCATGCAGCGCAGCAGCTGCAGGCGTTCGTCGTCGATGGCATGTGCGGTGGAGGGCGGGGAAGGGGAAGGCAGGGATAGGGTGGACCGGGTCATGACAAGCCTCGTGGGGCCGGTCCCGGCGGGGGGCGGGACCGCGTGACCATGCTGCCTGCCTGCACATGCGCGCGCGTCTGCAGGAAGCCATCGTGACCATGGACAGGGTGCCGTCGGTCATGCGCCGCTGGGCGCACCCGCGACTAGCGTGGTGCGAGAACGGCCCGCACCGGAGCGAAGCTTTGCCGGTGGTGGGGACACGGCCCGTGTTCCGCCAGTGCGCGCAGGTGCGCGGGCGTCGGATAACCCTTGTGCACGGCGAAGCCGTACTGCGGGAAGTCCTCGTGCATCTGCACCATCAGGCGGTCGCGCGACACCTTCGCCAGGATCGACGCCGCCATGATGGCGGGTTCGATCGCATCGCCGCCGACCAGTGTCTCGGCCATGCAGTCGAGACCCTTCGGGGCGCGGTTGCCGTCGATGCGTACCAGTTCCGGCAGCGGCTGCAGCGCAGCGATGGCGCGACGCATGCCTTCCAGTGTCGCCTGCAGGATGTTGAGGCGATCGATTTCGTCGGGCTCGACGAATACCACCTGCCACGCGAGCGCACGCTCCTTGATCAACGGGAACAGCGCTTCCCGTTTCGCTTCGCTGAGTTGTTTGGAATCGTTGAGGCCGGGAATAGGGCGTGACGCGTCCAGGATCACCGCGGCGACGGCGACCGGACCCGCAAGCGGTCCGCGGCCGGCTTCATCGACGCCGGCGACCAGGCGGACGTCGGGCATCGGGAACAGCGAGGCCGCGGTCATCGCGCGACGACCACTGTAGGAGCGACGTAAGTCGCGACCGTGGGAACGACATTCACGCAAACCCTTCTCCTGGCCAGCAGGAATGAAGCGGTGGCTTCTGCGGTGAGCGACGAAGACGTCGGGGCAGTCATGGTTTGAGGTCGCGACTCACGTCGCTCCTACAGAGGGGGCGATCAATTCCGCGACTGCCGCAGCAGCGCTTGCGGATGCATCCTGACGGAGTTTTTCGTGCAGCCGCTGGTAGGTCGGCTGCAGGGCCGCGACGGCCTTCGGCTCGCGGAACCAGCGCAGGACAGCGTCCGACAGCTGTTCCGGCGTGCAATCGTCCTGCATCAGTTCCGGCGCGATGTCTTCTCCCGCCAGCACGTTGGGCAGCGCATACCGCTCCACCTTCAGCATCCCGAGGCCCTTGACGATGCGGTAGGTCAGCGGGGCGATGCGGTAGCCCACCACCATCGGCCGCTTGCACAGCATGGCCTCCAGGGTGGCCGTGCCGGAGGCGAGCAGGACCACATCGCTGGCGATCATCGCCTCGCGCGCACGTCCGTCGAGCAGGTGCCACGCGGCGTCGGCACCGTGCGCGGCGAACTGTGCTTCCAGCGCCTGGCGGCAAGCCGCATTGGCCGCTGGCACGACGATCTGCAGGCCCGGGATATGCGCGGCCACCCGGCGTGCCGCGTCGAAGAAGTCCGGCGCAAGCCTTGCGATCTCGCCAAGGCGGCTGCCGGGCAACACCGCCAGCACGAGGGCGTCGGGCGCGAGGCCGAGTGTGGTGCGCGCGGACACGCGATCGGGATCCAGCGGGATCTCGTCCGCCATCGGATGGCCGACGAAGCGCGCGTCCACGGCGTGACGCGCATAGATCGGCGGTTCCATCGGGAACAGGCAGAGCACCCGGTCCGCGCTGCGGCCGATCTTCCCGGCGCGCTTTTCTCGCCACGCCCATACCGAGGGACTGACGTAATGCACGGTCCGGACGCCGCGCTCCTTCAACCAGCGTTCGACGCCGAGGTTGAAGTCGGGTGCGTCGATGCCGACGAACACATCGGGCTTCCAGTCCAGTACGCGCTGGCGGAACGCCTTACGCAGGCGCAGCAAGCGCGGCAGGTGGCGCAGTACTTCGGCCAGGCCCATCACGGCGAGCTCGTTCGCGTCGAACCAGGTCTCGCAGCCGGCCGCACGCATCGCGTCGCCGCCGATGCCCGCGAACTCGGTATGCGGGAAGCGTTGCTTCAGCGCTTCGATGAGCCCCGCACCCAAGCCGTCGCCGGAAGCCTCGCCCGCGCACAGCGCGATGCGCATCGGCCGCGCCGCGGGTGTCGCTCCCATCACCGCTGCAACGGCCGGTCGCCGCTGTCGATGAAGTGCAGCAGTGCCTTCACGTCGTCGCTGGCCTCGGCCTGTTCGGCGAGTTGCTGCTTGGCCTCCGCCAGCGGCAGGCCGGCGACGTACAGCGTGCGGTAGGCGCGCTTGATGGCGGCGACGCGGTCGGCGTCGAAGCCGCGTCGCTTCAGGCCTTCACTGTTGATGCCACGGGGCCGGCCGGCCGCATCCCCGGCGACCATGGTGAAGGGCGGCACATCACCGCTCAGCAGCACGCCCATGCCGATGAAGGCATGCGCGCCGACGCGGCAGAACTGGTGCACGCCAGCGAAGCCGCTCATGATCACCCAGTCCTCGATGATGACGTGGCCTGCCAGCGTCGAGTTGTTGGAGAACACGCAGTGGTTGCCGACGATGCAGTCGTGCGCCACGTGCGTATAAGCCAGCAGCATGTTGTCGTTGCCAACGCGGGTGATGCCGCCGCCGGTGCCGGTGCCGCGGTTCAGCGTGACGAATTCGCGCACCTGGTTGCGGTCGCCGATGACCAGTTCGACGCGTTCGCCCTTGTACTTCTTGTCCTGCGGATCCCCGCCGATCGCGGCGTGGCCGACGAACACGTTGTCGCGGCCGATCCGCGTCGGGCCGGTGATGGTGCAGTGTGGACCGATCACCGTGCCGTCGCCGATCTCGACGTCGGGCCCGACGTAGGTGAACGGGCCGATGCGTACGCCCTCGCCGAGCACCGCGCTGGCGTTGACGACCGCGCTGGGATGGATGGCGGTGGGGGCGCTCATCTCAGCGGGTGTCCTCGGCGCACAGCACGTCGGCGCAGGCGACCTGTTCGCCGTTGACCGAGGCCACGCCGGTGTAGAAGGCCATGTTTCGGATCAGCCGCTTCAAGGTGACGTCCAGGTCGAGGCGGTCGCCTGGCACCACCATGCGGGTGAAGCGCGCGTTCTCCACTTTTACCATGTAGAACATGCGACCCGCCGTGTCGCCCCGGTGCGACAGCTGGGTCAGCAGGCCGCCGGCCTGCGCCAATGCCTCGATGATCAGCACGCCCGGCATGATCGGACGGTCCGGGAAATGGCCGGTGAAGAAGGGCTCGTTCTGGGTGATGTTCTTGTAGGCCAGCACGCGCTTGTCCTTCTCGAACTCCACCACGCGGTCCACCAGCAGGAACGGGTAGCGGTGTGGCAGCAGCTTGCGGATGGTGGCGGCGTCGACGGGCAGTTGCAGGTCCAGGGTCATCAGGTTTCCTTGTCGGCCGCCAGCACGCGTCGTGCCAAGGCGTCCAGTTGCTTGAATCGGGCGGCGTTCTTGCGCCAGGTACGGTTGTCGGTCAGCGGCGTGCCGCTGGAATATTCGCCGGGTTCGGTGATCGAACTGGTCACCAGCGACATGGCAGTGACCACCACGCGGTCGCAGATCTCCAGGTGGCCCAGCACGCCCGCGGCACCGCCGATCAGGCAGTAGCGGCCGATGCGCGCACTGCCGGCGGCGGCGCTGCAGCCGGCCATCGCGGTATGCGCGCCGATACGGACGTTGTGGCCGATCTGGATCTGGTTGTCGAGGCGGACGTCTTCTTCCAGCACCGTGTCGTCGAGCGCGCCGCGGTCGATGGTGGTGTTGGCGCCGATTTCGCAGTCGTCGCCGATCACCACGCCGCCCAGCTGCGGCACCTTGATCCAGTGGCCGCTGTCCATCGCCAGTCCGAAACCATCGGCGCCGATCACGGCACCTGGATGGACGAGTACGCGCTGGCCCAGGCGCACGCGCGTGACCAGGGTGACGCGGGCGATCAGCTCGCAACCGTCGCCCACGAGGCAGTCGTCGCCGATCACGCAACCGGGGCCGATGACGGTACCCTCGCCGATGACGCTGCGCGCGCCCACCGTGACGAACGGACCCACGTGGGCGCCCGGCGCGATGCGAGCGGTCGGATCGATCACGGCGCCGGTGTGCACTCCCGGTGCACGGTCCGGTTTGCTCTCGAACAGTGCGGCCATGCGGGCGAAGGCGGCGTAGGGGTCCTTGGCGATCAGGACGGCGCCGGTTGCGGCGTCGGCATCGTCCGCCCGCAGCACGATCAGGCTGGCCCGGCTGTCGGCCAGCTGGGCCCGATAGCGGGTATTGGCGAGGAAGGCGAGCTGCCCGGCGTCGGCCCGCGCCAGCGTGGCGACGCCGTGGATGCGGAGGTCCGTATCGCCGCGCAGTTCGAGCCCGAAGCGCTCGGCCAGCTCGCCAGCGGTAAAGGATGGGAAGGTCATAGGGCGCGTAGTTTAGCCCCTGCGGCCCGCGAAACGCTTCCACGGTGGCGTATGGTGGACAGCAGACGGGGGGCTTGCGCCCCCCGTCGAATCGCCCGCATGGACGCTGGGATCAGAACGCGCCGCCGAAGGTGAACTGCAGGCGTTCCAGCTCGTCGCCGTCTTCCTTCTTGATCGGGAAGGCGTAGCTGATCGAGATCGGGCCGACCGGCGCACGCCACAGCAGCGAGATGCCGGTGGATGCGCGCAGCTCGCCGGCATCGAAGTTGTCCACGCCGTCGAACACGTTGCCGAAGTCGAAGAACGCCGCAACGCGCGCGGCGTTGGAGTCGAACAGCTTCGGGAAAATCAGTTCGACCGAGCCGGTGGTCTTCAGCGAGCCACCCAGCGGCTGGCCGCGGTAGCCGGAAATGACTTCAGAGCGCGGACCCAGCGTGTTGTCGCGGAAGCCGCGCACGGAACGCGTGCCGCCCGCGTAGAAATTCTCGAAGAACGGCAGGCCGGTCGCGACCAGTGTCCTGTGCAATGTGCCGCCATCGGCGCACGTGCCGTCCGAGGCGGGTGGGGTGGTGGTCCCCTGGCCCGGGATCTGCGGGTCGGAACCGTTGACGCGGCAGATGTAGCGGTAGATGTCCGAGCCGTAACTGTCGCCGTAGCCGATCTCGGCGCGGGTGTTCAGCACGAAAGCGGGGCTGAGCGACCAGTACTTAGAGAACTCGTAGTTGAGCTTGTAGTACTCGACGGTGGAGCCCGGGAGCGCGACTTCGGCCGAAATGCGCTGGTAGGTGCCCCCCGTGGGCATGAAGTAGTCGTTGCGCGTGTCGCGCGCCCAGCCCAGCTCGGCACGCCAGGCATGGAAGGTGCGCTGGCCGACGGCATCGATGTAGTCGATGATCGCCTGCGGCGTTGAGCCGCCGAAGGTCAGGATCTCGTTGCTGTCGACGCCGAACAGCAGCGAGACGGTGTCGTTCTCGGAGATCGGTAGGCCCAGGATGCCCTGTGCCGCAGCGCTGGTGGTGGAGTACTGGGCGGTGTTGAAGTCCGAGTAATCGAACTCGCGCCACCACAGGTTGTAGCCCAGCGACATGCCTTCGTCGGTGAAGAACGGGTTGGTGTAGGAGAACGAATAGCGCTGCAGGTAGTCGCTGCGCTGCGCTTCCACCGACACGCGGTTGCCGCCGCCGAGGAAGTTGTTCTGCGACAACTGGATCGAGGTGGTCAGGCCGGACAGCTGCGAATAGCCCAAGCCGAACACGAAGCTGCCGGAGGTGGTTTCCTTCACGTTGAACACCACGTCGACCTGGTCGGTCGTGCCCGGCACGGGCGTGGTTTCCGCGTCCACCGTCTCGAAGTAGCCCAGGCGGCGCAGGCGCACGCGCGAGCGGTCCACGGCGACCTGGGAGAACCAGCTGCCTTCGAACTGGCGCATCTCGCGACGCAGCACTTCATCCGCCGTGCGCGTGTTGCCCTTGAAGGTGATGCGGCGCACGTTGACGCGCGGGCCGGGCACCACCTGCAGGTTGATCGCGACGGTACGGTTCTCGCGATCGATGGTGGGGATCGGATTCACCTGCGCGAACGCATAACCGATGTTGCCCAGTGTCGAGGTGATGGTGTCGGACGTCATCTCGAGCAGGATGCGCGAGAAGGTCTGCTCCGGCTTCACGATCACCAGCTTCTCGATTTCTTCCTTCGGCAGCACCGTGTCGCCGGTGACCTTCACGTCGGAGATCTTGTACTGCTCGCCTTCGGTGATGCCGGCGGAGATGAACATGTCGCGCTTGTCGGGGCTGATCGACACCTGGGTGGAGTCGATGCTGAAGTCCACGTAGCCGCGGTCCAGGTACCAGGAGTTCAGGCGCTCCATGTCGCCCGACAGCTTCTCCTTCGAGTACTGGTCGTCACGGCGGTACCAGGACAGCCAGGTGCTTTCCTTGGATTCCCAGCTCTCCAGCAGGTCCTCGGTGGGGAACTTCTCGGCACCGATCACGTTGACGTGCTTGATCTTGGCCGCCTTGCCTTCCTTGACGGCGATGGTCACGTCCACGCGATTGCGGTCGAGCGGGCTGACCGTGGGCGTGATCTCGACGTTGTACTTGCCGCGGTTGTTGTACTGGCGCACCAGTTCCTGGGTGACACGGTCCAGGCTCAGGCGGTCGAAGGTCTCGCCTTCGGCCAGCCCGATGTCCTTCAGGCCCGTCAGCAGGTCCTCGGTCTTGATGTCCTTGTTGCCGGTGAGGGTCAACTTGTTGATCGCCGGGCGCTCGGTGACCGTCACCACCAGGATGTCGCCCTGGCGGTCCAGCTTCACGTCCTCGAAGAAGCCGGTCTTGTACAGCGCGCGGATCGACTCGGACACGCCGGCCGAAGTGACCTGGTCGCCCCGTTCGATCGGCAGGTAGGTCAGGACGGTGCCGGTGGAAATGCGCTGCAGGCCATCGATGCGGATGTCCGTGGCGGTGAAGGACGCGCTGCCCAGCGGTTCGGCCATCGCAGGTGCGGCGGCGGGTTCCGTCGTCTGGGCCAGTGCCGGCATGGCGATGGCCGAAGCCAGGGCGAGGGCAATCAGGCGGCGGGAAGGCAGTCGCGTCATCATTACATCCGGTTGGGGTGGTTCCTGCAGGGCAGGGGTGGATCGCAGGGCCGCGGTCCGGGGTGTCGCCAGGAAGGGGCAGGCCGACTTGGAGCGGGCCAGCCCGGAAAAGTTCAGGGGCATCAGGTCACCAGACGCAGGATGTCGTTGTAGAACGCCAGTCCCATCAGGCCCGCCAGCGCGGCCAGGCCCATATATTGTCCGGCCACCATGTGGCGTTCGCTCAAGGGGCTGCCCTTGACCAATTCAATAAGGTAATACAGCAGGTGGCCGCCGTCCAAGACGGGAATCGGCAGCAGGTTGATGATGGCCAGGCTCAGGGACATGGCCGCCAGGAACCAGAGGAACCAATCCGGCCCGCGTTTGGCGGATACGTTGGCGACCTGGGCGATGGTGATGGGGCCCGAGACGTTCTTCAGCGAGGCGTCCCCGGTGAGCATCCGGCGGATCATGCCCAGCGAGTCCGCGGTCAGCTTGCCGGTCTCGCGCAGGGCGGCCGGGACGGCGGCGACCGGGCCGTAGTGAAGCGTGGCGTCGTAGCCGGGCATCTGCACCTTCGCGGGGGGCGCCAGGCCCAGGGCCCAGTAGTCGCCCTGGCCCGCCTCGGGATGCCGGGTCCGGCGCGGCGCCAGTTCGAAGGCCAGGCGCTCACCGGCACGATCGACTTCGATCATGGCCGCGCCTCCGCGCTTGCCCAAGGCATCGACTTGGGTGGCGATATCGTTGAAACCATGCACCGGATGACCGTCCACGGCCGTCACCACGTCGCCGACGTTCAGTACGCCGTCGGCGGCCGAGCCCGGGGTGACCTTGCCGATGACCGCCGGCGTCATCCAGTGCCGCCAGACCAGCCCGCTCAGGCCGATGGCGTTCTCCTGGTCGAACCCGACCGGCAGGCGGGACAACGGCAGCGTGCGGGTCAGTTGGCTGCCGGAGGCGGTTTCCACCTCGACCGGGACGTCATCGCCATCGATGGCGGCTTTGGTGAGCACGATGGAGGCGTCGGCCCAGGTATCGATCTTGCGGTCGCCGATCCGGACGATCCTGTCGCCGCGCATGAAGCCCGCATCGGCGGCGATGCCGCTTACGCCGCCCAGCGTGGCCGAGTAGTCCTGTTTGCCCAGCACGAACATGGCCCACAGCAGGACGATGCAGAGCAGGACGTTCGCCAGCGGGCCGGCGGCGACCACGGCGATGCGCTGCCAGACCGACTTGCGGTTGAACGCCTGATCCTGTTGCGCGGCGGGGACGTCGCCCTCGGCCTCGTCCAGCATCTTGACGTAGCCGCCCAGCGGGATGGCAGCGATGGCGAACTCGGTGCCATGGCGGTCGCGGCGCGACCACAGCGGCTTGCCGAAGCCCACGGAAAAACGCAGCACCTTCACGCCGCAGCGGCGCGCCACCCAGTAGTGGCCGAATTCGTGGAACGTGACCAGCACGCCCAGGGCCACGATCATCCACCAGATTGAGCCCAGCACGTCACTCATCGGATGTCGGCGCTCATGGGGAGAGGTGGCCTGCGAGGTTGCGTTCGGTCAGTCGGCGTGCCTGCGCGTCCGCTTCCAGCAGCGCATCCAGCGAATCGGCCGGCGTTGCGGGCAACGCGGCGAGGGCATCCTCGACCAGCGCAGGAATGGATAGGAAACCGATCCGGCCCTGAAGAAAGGCTGAAACTGCGACTTCGTTCGCAGCGTTCAGGACCGCTGGCGCCGTGCCGCCGGCCGTCATTGCGTGCCAGGCCAGCCGCAGGCAGGGAAAGGCATCCAGGTCGGGCGCCTCGAAGTCCAGCCGTGGATGCCGCAACAGGTCCAGGCCCGGCACGCCCGATGCGATCCTGTCCGGCCAGCCCAATCCCACGGCCAGGGACGTACGCATGTCGGGCAATCCCAGCTGCGCCAGCGTGGAACCATCGACGAATTCCACGAGGGAGTGCACCAGGCTTTGCGGATGCACCAGCACGTCCAGCCGTTCGCGCTCCACCCCGAACAGGTGATGGGCCTCGATCAGTTCCAGGCCCTTGTTCATCAGGGTCGCCGAATCGACCGAAATCTTCGGGCCCATCGACCATTTGGGGTGGGCGACGGCCTGTTCGCGCGAGACGCGGGCGAGATCCTCACGGCGCCACCCGCGGAACGGGCCACCCGATGCCGTCAGCACGATGCGGGCGACTTCGCCCTGAGCCTGTCGTGAACGCAGGCACTGGAAGATCGCGTTGTGCTCGCTGTCGATCGGGATGATCTCGGCACCGGCGGCGTCCGCGGCGGCGGTCATCAGCTCACCGGCGAGGACGAGCGACTCCTTGTTGGCCAACAGCAGGCGTTTGCCGGCACGGGCCGCCGCCAGGGTCGACGACAGCCCGGCAGCACCGACGATGGCGGCCACGACGATGTCGCAGCCCCGGTCGGACACCAGGGCATCCAGGGCGGCAGCGCCGGCATGTGCGCGGGTCGCCAGCCCGGCGTCGGACAGGCCATCGCGCAGTCGTGCGAACTGGCTTTCGTCGGCAACGACGGCATGGTCGGGCCGATGCAGGGTGCACAGTGCGAGCAACGCCTCCACATTGCAGCCGGCTGAAAGCACGCTGGCGCGATAGCGGTCGGGATGGCGTGCGACGACATCCAGCGCCGATGCGCCGATGGAGCCGGTTGCGCCCAGGACCGCTACGTTGCGTTGTGCGTACGCGGCCATGTTCAGAATCCGAAGACTTCCTTGCCGAGCACGAAGATGGGCAGCGCTGCCAGCACGCCATCGATGCGATCCAGCACGCCGCCGTGGCCGGGGATCACGTCGCCCGAATCCTTGGCGCCGACATGTCGCTTGAGCAAGCTTTCAAACAGGTCGCCGACCACCGAGAACAGCACCGTGAACACCGCGACCAGCAGTACACCGGGCAGCTGCGCCAGGTCTACACCGGCGAGGAGTGCACCGACGCCCGCCACCAGCATGCCGGCTGCCAGGCCACCGAGCAGCCCTTCGAGCGTCTTGTTGGGGCTGATGCGCGGAGCGAGCTTCCTGCCGAGGAACCAGCGGCCGCCGAAGTGGCGCCCTGCGAAATACGCGCCACTGTCGGCCGCCCAGACGATGGCCAGCGCGACGAACAACCAGATGTGTCCGTTCGGCTCGGAGGAATGGATCAGACCCAGCGCGCACCAGGCGGGCACCACGGCCAGCGTGCCGGCGGCCAGCTTGAACACGCGCGCCCAGGTCTCGTGATCGGACGCGAAATGGAAGAAGCGCAGCCACAGCAGGGCCAGCAGCCACCACACAGCGCCCACGAGGGCCATCAGGCGCAAGGGGACCAGATCGGTGGATCCGCGCGATGCCCACACCAGCAGCACCATCAGCAGCAGGTTGGCGGTCAGCAGCACGGTGCGCTGCAGGGTATCGTCTATCTCGGCGAGCTTGAACCACTCCCACAGCCCGACCAGGAACACCAGCGCCGCCAGCATCACCAGCCACGATGTGGGCAGCAGCAGGATCGCGCCGATGGCGAAGGGCGCCATCACCAGCGCTGCGATGACGCGGGTGCGGGTGGCGCTGGGCATGCTCATGCGGTTGTGTCCTCGTGGGTGCCGCTGGCGATCTGCGCGCTGGTCAGGCCGAAGCGACGCTCGCGCTGCGCGAAGTCGTCCAGCGCGCGCTGCAACAGCACGGCGTCCAGGTCGGGCCACAGCACGTCGGTGAACCAGAGTTCGGTGTACGCCAACTGCCACAGCAGGAAGTTGCTGATGCGGTGGTCGCCGCCGGTGCGGATGAAGAGATCGGGCGGCGGCAGGTCGGCCAGCGCGACATGGGCGCCGAGCGTGGCTTCATCGATGTCCTCGGGCCGCAGGCGTCCGGCTGCGACTTCGGTGGCCAGCGCACGCGCTGCGTGCGCGATGTCCTGGCGCCCGCCATAGCTGGCCGCGATGACCAGGTGCAGACGCGTGTTGCCGCGGGTCAATGCCTCGGCGGTGTCCATGCGCGCACGGATGTCGGGTGAGAACCGCGTGCGGTCGCCGATGAAGCGCACACGCACCTCGCGCCGGTGCAGTTCGTCGACCTCGCGGTCCAGCGCATTGAGGAACAGCTTCATCAGCGCACCGACTTCTTCCTCGGGACGCCCCCAGTTCTCGCTGGAGAACGCGAACAGGGTCAGCGCGCCGATACCGCGTTCCAGGCAGAAATCGATGCAGGTATTGACCGCGCGCGCGCCGGCGCGATGGCCGATCACGCGCGGGCGGCGGCGGCGTTCGGCCCACCGGCCATTGCCGTCCATGATGACGGCCAGATGGCGGGGCACGGACGCGGGGACGGCAGGGGACATGGCAGTCCTCAGACCGCCATCAGTTCCTGTTCCTTGGCCTTGACCACGTCGTCGACGTCCTTGATGGACTTGTCGGTCAGCTTCTGGATCTCGTCCTCGGTACGACGTTCCTCGTCCTCGGTGATCTGTTTGTCCTTCAACAGGTCCTTGACCTGCTGGTTGGCGTCGCGGCGGATGTTGCGGATCGCCACTTTCGCGTCCTCGCCTTCGCCATGGACGACCTTGGACAGCTCCTTGCGGCGTTCTTCGGTCAGCGCCGGCAGATTCAGGCGGATGGTGGTGCCGGCGGTATTCGGGGTCAGGCCCAGGTCGGACGCCAGGATGGCCTTCTCGACCGCGCCGACCATCTGCTTTTCCCACGGGGTGATCGTGAGCGAACGGGAGTCGGAGACGGTCACGGTAGCGACCTGGCTCAGCGGCATGTCCGACCCGTAGTAGTTGACCTTCAAGTGCTCGACCAGGGCCGTGGAAGCGCGTCCCGTGCGGACCTTCACCAGCGTATGGCGGAGCGCCTCGATGCTCTTGGTCATGCGCGCCTGCGCGTCTTTCTTGATGTCGTTGAGCATCGCCCTTTCCGTTGCAAAGCCTGTAAACGACCGATTATAGGGCGATTCGGTGCCGTTGCCGACCTGCCGCGCATGGATCAGCGGGAATGATGCGGCGCCGCATCGTGCAAGTCATGGCCGCATGCCCCACCGCGTTCGATCTGCAGGGTGGCGTGGTTGATGCCGAAGCGATGGTCCAGCGTGTGCACGGTGGCGTCGATGAAGGCATCGTGGTCGTCCTCCTGCGCACGCACCAGGTGCGCGGTCAGGGCGATCTCGTTGGCGCCCAGCGACCAGATGTGCAGGTGGTGCACGGCCGAGACGCCGGGCTGTTCCTGCAGGAAGCGGCGGACGTCATCGGGGTCCACGCTGGCCGGCACGGCGTCCATGGCCGCATCGAAGCTGGCACGGAGCAGTCCCCACGACCCGACCGCCACCACGACCGCGATCAGCAGCGCCGTGGCCGGATCCAGCCAGGCCCAGCCCAGCGTGGCCATGCCGACACCAGCCAGTACCGCGGCCAGCGATACGGCGGCGTCGGCCATCAGGTGCAGGAAGGCGCCCCGCTTGTTGAGGTCGTGCGCATGGCCATCCTTCACCAGCCAGGCGGCGCCCAGGTTGACCAGGATGCCCAGTGAGGCAACCAGGATGACAGGCGTGGCGGGAATTTCGGGTGGGGCGCTGAATCGCCGGACGGCCTCCCAGCCCAGCGCGCCGGAAAAGACCACCAACAGGACCGCGTTGGCCAGTGGCGACAGCAGCGTGGCGCGTCGCCAGCCATAAGTATGGCGTCCGCGCGGCGGGCGTCCGGCCAAGGCGGCGGCGCCCCAGGCCAAGGCGAGGCCCAGCACGTCGCCGAGGTTGTGCAGCGCGTCCGACAGCAGTGCCAGCGAGTTCGTATGGAAGCCGTAGCCTGCCTCGATGGCGGTGTAGGCAAGGTTGATCAGCGTGACCCACGCGAAGGTGCGCGTGGTCGATGCCTGCGGATGGGCATGCGCTCCGTGGCCGTGGTGGTGTCCGTGTCCCATGCGACCACAGGGTGCCGGCAGGCGTGGCCGGACACTATTACAGCGGATGACAGGGCGCGCTTGCAGGAGGAGCTTCAGCCCAGGCTGTATTTCGCCTGCGATCCTGCGTGCCCGAAGAGGTGCGCGGCGTGTCGAGTGGAGGGTGGTGGAACGCGCCGCCGCACGCTCATTCGAGCTTGGTCACACGTTCTGCCCACCGTCGGGGCAGAAGCCCCTCCCACCGGAATCTCAGCCGCGGCCTTTCACCAGCGTGCCTACATGCTCACCGCGCAGGATGCGCATCAGGTTGCCGGGCACGGACAGATCGTAGATGCGCAGCGGCACGTCGCTGTCGCGGCACAGGGCGAAGGCGGCAGTGTCCATCACCTGCAGGTCGCGGGCGATGACGTCGTCGTAGGTCAGCTGGTCGTAGCGGACGGCGTCGGCGTGCTTGCTGGGATCCTTGTCGTAGACGCCGTCCACCTTGGTCGCCTTCAACAGCAGGTCCGCGCCGATCTCGATCGCGCGCAGGGCGGCGCCGGAGTCGGTGGTGAAGAAAGGATTGCCGGTGCCGGCGGCGAAGATCGCGATGCGGCCTTTTTCCAGGTGGCGGATGGCGCGGCGTCGGATGTAGTCCTCGCACACGTCGTTGATCTTGATGGCGCTCATGACGCGGCATTTGGCGCCAAGCTTTTCCAGTGCGTCCTGCATGGCCAGCGCGTTGATGACCGTGGCCAGCATGCCCATCTGGTCGCCGGTGACGCGGTCCATGCCGCCTGCGGCCAGGCCGGCGCCGCGGAAGATGTTGCCACCGCCGATCACCAGGCCCACTTCGGCCCCGGCGTCGCGTGCTTCGATGATCTCGCGGGCGATGCGGGTGATGACGGCCGGGTCGATGCCGTAGTCTTCGGCCCCCATCAGCGCTTCGCCGGAAAGTTTGAGCAGGATGCGGCGATAGACGAGGGGAGCGGGCATGGGGTTTCTCGGCGAGGGGGCAAACGCGGTAATTCTAGCCGAGTGCCCCTCCCTCAGTCGCCGGGTTCGTAGATCGCGTAGAGCTTGCGCGCGGTTTCCAGCACTTCCCACGTGCCCGTGAAGCCCGCCGGCACGACAAAACTCTGCCCGGCCTCCAGCAGGACCTCGCTGCTGTCATCGCCGCGCAGGCGCACGCGCCCGCTGAGCAGGTGGCAGAACTCGTGCTCGGTGTAGTGCACGCGCCAGGCGCCCACGCCACCCTCCCATACCCCGCAGTGGAACCGCGCGTCCTGGGTGGAATACGCATTGGCGACGGCCTGGAGCGGGGTGCCTTCGACCAGGCGTTCGGCGGCGACCGGTGCGCGCGTGGCGTCATCCGGCGTGTGCGATACGGCAACGATGCGGGGCATGGGCGGCACCTGAGAGTGGGGCCGCTATGATGCCCTCCCTTTCGGCAGCCATCAGGAAACGACCATGAGCGTGCGCACTCTGCAGGAATTCCTCGCCTCGTCACGGGAGAAGGACGCCAGCCCGGAAGCCTTCGAGCTCGAGAGTCCGCACCTGTTGGAGGTACGGTTGGATGGCCTGGTCTGGGCCAAGGCCGGAGCGATGGTCGCGCGCAAGGGTGCGGTGAAGTTCACCCGGCAGGGCGTGCTGGAGCAGGGACTGGGCAACCTGCTGAAAAAGGCCGTCAGCGGCGAAGGCATGCAACTGATGAAGATCGAGGGGCAGGGGCGCGTCTACCTGGCCGATGCCGGCAAGCGGATCACGCTGCTGCGCCTGGCGGGAGAGGCCATCTTCGTCAACGGCAACGACGTGCTCGCAGTGGAATCGGGTATCGAGAGCCGCATCACGATGATGCGCAAGGTCGCCGGCATGCTGTCGGGCGGGCTGTTCAACGTGCGCCTGAGCGGCCACGGCATCGTCGCCATCACGTCGCACTACGAACCCCTCACGCTGCCGGTGAATGCGCAGACCGGGCCGGTGTTCACCGACCCGAATGCCACCGTGGCATGGTCGGGCGGATTGACGCCGGAAATCATCACCGACATTTCGCTCGGCACGTTGCTGGGGCGCGGCTCGGGCGAGAGCATCCAGTTGCGTTTCGCGGGAGACGGCTGGGTGGTGGTACAGCCTTACGAGGAAGTGGCGCTGCAGCCGAGGCAGTAGCCACCACGCCCATCAGGGCGCGACCGCACCCACCGATACCCGGTTGCGCCCTTCGCGCTTGGCGCCATACAGCGCGTCATCGGCCGCGCGAAGCAGGTCATCGACGTGGCGGAACTGTTCCAGTGCGCCCTGCGTGGCCAGTCCCGCCGAGAAGGTGATGTGCAGTGGCTGGCCGTCGACATCGGCCATCGCCACGCCGGCCACCTCCGACAGGATGCGCCGCACGACCTGGGCGGCGGCCTCTTCGCCGATGCCCGGCAACACCACCAGGAACTCCTCGCCGCCGTAGCGGGCGACGATGTCGCTGCTGCGCACCTGGCGCATCAGCGCCTTGGCGAAATTGCGCAGCACTTCATCGCCAACCAGGTGCCCCCAGCGATCATTGACCTGCTTGAAGTCGTCGAGGTCGATGAAGGCGATCGAGAGCGGCCAGCCGTGCCGCGTGGCGGCGTCGAACTCCTTCTCGAGTACCTCTTCCAGTTGGCTGCGGTTGTATGCCCCTGTCAGCGGGTCGCGCCGCACTTCCTCCGCCAGCCGACGCGCACGGTCTTCGTGCTCGTTGGCTTCCTTGCGGGCACGCGCCGCGTCCTGGATTTCGCGCAGGTTGCGCACGACCAGCAACTCGCGTGCCTGGTCCAGCAAAGCCTGGATGCGGGCGGGTGG
>NZ_CAMPJD010000066.1 GCF_946886695.1 uncultured Pseudoxanthomonas sp.
GGGCAGGGTGGGCATCAGCAGCGGGGATCGGCCCCTCTCCCGTGAACGGGGGAGGGAGCGGCTTCAGGGGCACCGATGCGCATCATCCCGGGACTACCAGGTCGCCCCGATGAGCTTCGGTTCCGGCTCGATGGCCACGCCGAAGCGCGCCTGCACCGACGCGGCGATCTTCCTTGCCAGCGCCAGCAACTGCGCACCGGTCGCCGCGCCATGGTTCACCAGCACCAGTGCGTGCGCGGCGGACACGCCGGCATCGCCATCGCGATGCCCCTTCCAGCCACAGGCTTCGATCATCCAGGCCGCCGACAGCTTGCGGTTGTGCAAGGCATCGCCACGGAACACGGGCAGCGTGGGGTAATCGACCAGCAGCGCTTCTGCCCGTGCCTGCGACACGATGGGGTTCTTGAAAAAGCTGCCCGCGTTGCCGACCACGGCCGGGTCGGGCAGCTTGCGGCGCCGGATGCGGACTACGGCATCGCCCACGTCGCGTGCGGTCGGCGCGGCGATGCCCATCGCGCCGAGTTCCTCGCGGATGCCGGCGTAGTCCAGGCGCAGGGACGGCGCACGCGGCAGCAGGAATTCGACCGCGGTCACCAGGTAGCGGTCAGGCGCGCGCTTGAACACGCTGTCGCGGTAGGCAAAGGCGCAGGCTTCGCGGTCCAGTCTTGCGCGCACGCCATGGTGGCGATCGAACGCTTCGACGATATCGATGAACTCGCCGACTTCGGTGCCGTAGGCGCCGATGTTCTGGATGGGCGACGCGCCTGCGGTGCCCGGGATCAGTGCCAGGTTCTCCAGCCCGCACAGGCCCTGTTCCAGCGTCCACATCACCAGCGGATGCCACGGCACCCCGGCGTCGGCGCGCACGCGCACGCGCTCGCCATCGTCGGACACGATGCGGGTCGAGCGGGTGGCGAGGCTGATCACCGCGCCAGGCGCATCGCCCGCGAACAGCAGGTTGCTGCCGCCACCGATCACCAGCGTTTTCGCACCGGAGACCTGCGGCAGGGCAAGCACCTCCTCCAGCGCGGCCACATCGTCCACTTCGACCAGCCACGGCGCTGCGGCAGGCACGCCGAACGTGTTGCGCTCGCGCATCGATGCGTTCGCGGTGATGCGGTAGCCGGTGGTCATTCCGGGGCTACCGGACCACCGCTGGGCGCTTCGCGGCGGCGGCGGATGGCTTCCACGCATTCGCGGACCAGCTCCGGCCCGCGGTAGACCAGCCCCGTGTAGCACTGCACCAGCGAAGCGCCGGCGGACATCTTCGCCACCGCGTCGGCACCGGACAGGATGCCACCCACGCCGATCAGCGGAATGCTGTGCGGCAGGCGCGTGCGCAGGCGACGAAGCACGAGCGTGGCCTGGCCCATCAGCGGCGCGCCGGACAGGCCACCGGTCTCGCGCGCATGGGGATGGTCCTGCACGCTCAGGCGGGAGACCGTGGTGTTGGTGGCGATGACGCCATCGACCTGCATGTCGCCCAGCACGCGCGCCACGGCATCGATGTCGCTGTCCGACAGGTCCGGCGCAATCTTGACCAGCATCGGCACGCGCTTGCCATGCTGCGCGGCCAGGTCTTCCTGCGCCTCGCGCAGGGTACCGATCAGCTGGCGCAGCGCCTGTTCCTCCTGCAGTTCGCGCAGGCCGGCGGTGTTGGGCGAGGAGATGTTGACGGTGATGTAGTCCGCCAGCGGGTAGACGCGCTCCAGGCAGTACAGGTAGTCCGACGCGGCGCGCTCGTTGGAGGTGTCCTTGTTCTTGCCGATGTTGATGCCCAGCAGGCCGCGGTCGCGGCGCGCGGCTTCGACATTGCGGATCAGCGCGTCGACGCCGTCGTTGTTGAAGCCGAGTCGATTGATGACGGCCTGGTGCTGCGGCAGGCGGAACATGCGCGGCTTCGGATTGCCGGGCTGCGGCTTGGGCGTGACCGTGCCGATCTCGACGAAGCCGAAACCCAGCGCGAACAACGCATCGATGTGCGCGCCGTTCTTGTCCATGCCGGCGGCCAGGCCGACCGGATTGGGGAACGTCAGCCCCATGAGCTTGGTGGGCATCGGCGTGATCGGGCGCGCCACCAGCGGCGTGGTGCCGGTGCGGTAGGCAAGGTCCAGTGCCTTCAGGCCCATGCCATGGGCGGTCTCGGCATCGAGGCCGAAGAGGAAAGGTCGGGCGAGGGAATACATGGAGGCGGGCGGGCTCAGTTCAGCGTCGCCAGCCAGGCCATCCCGCCCAGGAACAGGAAGATCACCGCGATGCCGACCACCCACACCAGCGCCGACACCCAGCCAAGGATCAGTCCGCCGATGGCCATGCCGTCGCCTTCCAGCGTGCCGGCGCTGCGGCGGATCTCGGCGCGTGCCATGTGGCCGGTGACGATGGCCACGAGCGTGCCGATGAAGGGCAGCAGGGTCCAGCCCAGGATGCCCGATACGAGGCTGGCGATGGCGAGGCTGCTGGTGGTGCGGGCTTGGTTCATCAGGGGCTCCGTGCAGGGGTCAGGGAGGCGATGGCGCTGGATCGGGCAGGCAAAAAAAAACGCGCCGCCCGTAAAAGGTGGCGCGATTATCCCAGATGCTGGCCCGTTCGGGGCAGCCGGCATGCGGGCACGCCGGCTGCCTTGCGGATCAAAGGTCGAACTTGATGCCCTGCGCCAGCGGCAGCGAGTCGGAGTAGTTGATGGTGTTGGTCTGGCGGCGCATGTAGACCTTCCATGCGTCAGAGCCGGATTCGCGACCGCCGCCGGTTTCCTTCTCGCCACCGAACGCGCCGCCGATTTCCGCGCCGCTGGTGCCGATGTTGACGTTGGCGATGCCGCAGTCGCTGCCGGCCGCCGACAGGAACTGCTCGGCCGCCTTCAGGTTCTGGGTGAAGATCGACGACGACAGGCCCTGCGGCACGGCGTTCTGCATGTCGATGGCTTCGTCGAGGGTCTTGTACTTCATCACGTACAGGATCGGCGCGAAGGTCTCGTGCTGGACGACTTCGTCCGAGTTCTTCAGGCCGGTGACGATGGCCGGCAGCACGAAGTTGCCCGGGCGATCGATCGCGGTGCCGCCGGTCTCGACGGTGCCGCCGCTGGCCTTGGCCTTCTCGATGGAGGCCAGGAACTGCTGCACGGCGGCCTGGCTGTTCAACGGTCCCATCAGGTTGGTCGGATCCAGCGGATCGCCGATCTTGCCTTCCACCTGCTTGTACGCTTTCACCAGCGTGGCCAGCACGGTGTCGTAGATGGATTCGTGCACGATCAGCCGGCGCGTGGTGGTGCAGCGCTGGCCGGCGGTGCCGACGGCACCGAACACGATGCCGGGAATGGCCAGCTTCAGGTCCGCACTCTCGTCCAGGATGATGGCGTTGTTGCCGCCCAGTTCCAGCAGGCTGCGGCCCATGCGGCGCGCGACGCGCTCGCCGACGGTGCGGCCGACCTGGGTGGAACCGGTGAAGCTGATCAGCGGGATGCGCTTGTCGTCGACGAACTGCTGCGCCAGCTCGACGCCGGCATCGTTGATCAGGAAGAAGATGTCCGGGAAGCCGCCGGCCTTCAGCGCCTCGTTGCAGATCTTCATGCTGGCGATCGCGGTCAGCGGCGTCTTGTTGGACGGCTTCCAGATGCAGATGTCGCCGCAGATCGCGGCCAGGAACGAGTTCCACGCCCACACCGCGACCGGGAAGTTGAACGCACTGATGATGCCCACCAGGCCCAGCGGCTGGTACTGCTCGTACATGCGGTGGCCCGGGCGCTCGGAGTGCATGGTGTAGCCATACAGCATGCGGCTCTGGCCCACGGCGAAGTCGGCGATGTCGATCATCTCCTGCACTTCGCCGTCGCCCTCGGGCTTGCTCTTGCCCATTTCCAGCGCGACCAGCGAACCCAGCGCGTCCTTGTGCTTGCGCAGCGCCTCGCCACACAGGCGCACGGCTTCGCCGCGGCGCGGGGCGGGCGTGGTGCGCCACACCTTGAAGGCGGCCTGGGCGCGTTCGACGATCTTCTCGTAGTCGGCCTGGCTGCTGGCGTGCACTTCGGCGATCACCTCGTCGGTGGTCGGGTTGATCGACTGCAGCAGGCCGGCATCGGTGGTCGTGGACCACTCGCCACTGCCGAGGTAGGTGCCGGAGTTGGTGGTGGCGAGGCCAAGGGCCTTGAGGAGGTCAGCAGGCATGGAAGCTCCAGGGTCATTGCGCGGGATGCCGCCGAACGAGGCGCGGCACCGAAAGAGGAGCGGAATTCTACCAGAGAGGGCCGGGCGGACCGCGCGTAAGCCCGTGTTTTTCCAGTGGTTCTTGCGCAAACAGGCGCTTGCGGGCGCAGCCGTTGATCCGCTGCCGGGGTTTGTTCGGTTCGCCGACTGGCGATGACGGCGTTCGGCGATTCGCCGAGCGGGCGGTGTGGCGCCAGGGTATCGGCATGTAAAGGAAGTTGGTGACCCCGGCGCGATTCGAACGCACGACCTGTCCCTTAGGAGGGGACCGCTCTATCCAGCTGAGCTACGGGGCCATCGGCGGCGATTCTCGCACGAAGCGCTCTCGCGCACGACGCTCCCGTGCAGGGTGTGGATACCCGGACGAGCGTCCGCATGGCAGTGTGGCGGGTACCCCCGTACGCCCGGATCGCATGGATATCCGCATCGACGACCTCCGCCATCCCGCCGTGATCGCGCTGTTGCAGGAGCACCTGGACTGGATGCACCGCATCTCGCCACCGGAAAGCGTGCACGCGCTGGATCTGGACGCATTGCGCGGGCCTGGCATCACCTTCTGGGCGCTCTGGGATGGCGACGCTCTCGCGGGCTGCGGTGCGCTGCGCCAGTTGGACACGCGGCATGGCGAAGTGAAGTCGATGCGCACGGCGCAGACCCATCTGCGTCGTGGCGTGGCGGCGCGGATGCTCGACCATATCCTGGCCGAGGCGCGTGGACGGGGCTACGCACGTCTCAGCCTGGAGACCGGGTCGATGGCCTACTTCGCACCCGCACGCGCGCTGTATGCGCGCGCCGGTTTCACCGCCTGTGCGCCCTTCGGTGACTATGCGGAAGACTCGAACAGCGTTTTCATGACCCGCGTGCTCTAAGGGTGCGCATTGGTTTCAGTTGCATCCATCTGAAATCATTGGCTTTGTTGCATCGCAACGCTTGACAGCCCCCGGGGGTGTCGTGGTTTTCTTCATCCATGCGCTCCTTTGCCCACGCTCCCGCGGACATGCCCCCGGCCTTGATGGCGGCGTCGACGCTTGCGTGCGGTGGACGCACGACCCTGATTACGACCATTACCACCCTGACTCGTCGGGTGCGGTTGGTTGTGTTCGCGTAACTCGCAAACCACGGCCCCGCACCCGGATCAGGATGCAGGGCCACCCGACTTCCTGATGCGTGCCGGGCCTCCTTACCGAGGTTCCTGACCCATGTCGTCCCGCAGCGCCGAAGTCGAACAATCCAAGCCCCGCACCGTCGTCCACAAGTTCGGCGGCACCTCCGTTGCCGATGCCGACCGTTACCGCCATGTGGCGCAGTTGCTGCTCGCGCGCGACGAGGACGTGCAGGTCACCGTCGTCTCCGCGATGAAGGGCGTCACCGACGCGCTGATCGAACTGTGCGAGCTGGCGGCGGCCAACCGCCCGGAATGGCACGAAAGCTGGCATGCGCTGCGAGCACGCCACCGCGGCGCCGCCGTGGCGTTGCTTGGCGAGGCGGCGGGACCGGTGATCGAATGGGTGGACGAACGCTTCGGCAAGTTGGAGGAGATCCTCAACGCGCTGATCGTCATCGGCGGCCTGCCGGAGCTGGTACTGCAGCGCGTACAGGGACTGGGCGAAGTGTGTTCCGCGCGGCTGCTGGGCGAATACCTGACGCTGCAGGGCGAAGACTGCGCCGTGCTGGACGCGCGCGACGTGCTGCGGGTCGATCACGGCGAACTCGGCGTGGTGGTCGACTGGGACACCAGCGCGCAACGCCTGGCGGCGTGGCAGGCCTCGCACCCGCAGCGGCGCGTGGTGGTCACCGGCTTCGTCGCGCGCGATCGCGAAGGCCGTTTCACCACCCTGGGCCGCAATGGCAGCGACTATTCCGGTGCGATCTTCGCTGCGCTGTACGACGCGGCCGAACTGCACATCTGGACCGATGTCGATGGCGTGCTGTCGGCCGATCCGCGCGTGGTGCCCGAAGCCGTGCAGCTGGGTGCCCTGAGCTACGACGAGGCCTGTGAACTCGCGTACTTCGGCGCCAAGGTCGTGCATCCGCAGACCATGTCGCCGGCCATGGAACGCGGGCTGCCCATCATCATCCGCAACACCTTCCATCCGGAACATCCCGGTACGCGCATCACCGCCGAGCGCGACGCCGTGGGCCCGGTGAAGGGCCTGACGCTGAGTGCCGACCTGGCCCTGCTCAACCTGGAAGGCACCGGCCTGATCGGCGTGCCCGGCACGGCGGAGCGCGTGTTCGCGGCGTTGCGCAATGCGCATGTATCGGTGGTGATGATCTCGCAGGGCTCGTCGGAGCATTCGATCTGCTGCGTGGTCAGGGCCAGCGAGGCGGGCAAGGGTCAGGCGGCGCTGCTCGATGCGTTCGCGCATGAGCTGGATACCCGGCAGATCCAGCGCGTGCAGCGTCGCGATGACGTCAGCGTGCTGGCCGCGGTTGGTGATGGCATGGCCGGCACGCCGGGTGTATCGGCCCGCCTGTTCGGTGCCCTGGGGCGCGCGCAGGTCAACATCCTGGCGATCGCGCAGGGCTCGTCCGAGCGCAACATTTCGGTGGCGATCGACAGTGCCGACGCAACCAAGGCGCTGCGCGCGGCGCATGCGGGCTTCTGGCTGTCGCCGCAGACCTTCGCGGTGGGCGTGATCGGACCGGGCAACGTCGGTGGCGCGCTGATCGATCAGCTGCGTGCAGCGCAACCGCAACTCCTGGGCAAGGCGAATGTGGACCTGCGCCTGCGCGCCATCGCCTCCAGCAAGCGCATGTTGCTGGACGAGCGCAGCATCGGTGCGGACTGGCGCGCGCGCTTCGACGGCAGCCCGCAGCCTGCCGACCTGGAGCGCTTCACCCAGCACCTCCTGTCCGCGCACATGCCGCATGCGGTGATCGTGGATTGCAGCGCCAGTCCGGTGGTCGCGGACCACTACGCCGAGTGGTTGTCCGCCGGCATCCACGTCATCACGCCGAACAAGCAGGCCGGCGCCGGTCCCCTGGCGCGTTACCACGCGATCCGCGACGCGGCGGCGGCCAGCGGTGCCCGTTTCCGCTACGAAGCCACGGTGGGCGCGGGCTTGCCGGTGATTTCCACGCTGCGCGACCTGGTCGATACCGGCGACACGGTGGTATCGGTGGAAGGCATCTTCTCCGGCACGCTGGCGTGGCTGTTCAACAAGTTCGACGGCAGCGTGCCGTTCTCGCACCTGGTCACCGAGGCGCGCGGCCTGGGCTACACCGAGCCCGATCCGCGCGATGACCTGTCCGGTACCGACGTGGCGCGGAAGCTGGTGATCCTGGCACGCGAAGCGGGCCGCGAACTGGCGCTGGAGGACGTGCAGGTCGAAAGCCTGGTGCCGGAAGCGCTGCGACAGGCCAGCGTGGACGACTTCATGGCGCGGTTGGCCGAGGTGGATGCCGGTTTCGATGCCCGGCTGGCGAAGGCGCGTGCGGACGGCCATGTGCTGCGCTACGTGGCGCGGTTGGACGCCGAAGGGCGTGCGAGCGTGGGGCTGGTCGAACTGCCGGCGGCGCATGCATTCGGCAACCTGCGCCTGACCGACAACATCGTGCAGTTCACCACGCGCCGTTACTGCGACAATCCGCTGATCGTGCAGGGGCCGGGCGCAGGCCCGGAAGTCACCGCGGCCGGCGTGTTCGCCGACGTGCTGCGCGTGGCGGCGGGGCAGGGCGCGAAGCTGTGACGCATCCGGGCATAAACGACATGGAGTGGGCATGAGGCAGCAGGCAAGTGCGTTTTCGCCGGCATCGGTGGGCAACGTCGGCGTGGGGTTCGACATCCTGGGTCATGTGATCGAAGGCGTCGGCGACACGGTGACCGTGCGCCGGACGGAATCGCTGGACGTGCGCATCGCCGCCATCCGCGGCGCCACCGTGGACCTGCCGCTGGATGCGCCGGGCAATACGGCTGGCGCAGCGTTGATCTCGCTGCGCGATGCCTTGGCGCTGCCGTTCGGGTTCGAGGTGGAGATCGAGAAGGGCATTCCGCTGGGCTCCGGCATGGGCGGTTCCGCCGCATCCTGCGTCGCCGCGCTTGTCGCAGCCAATGCCCTGCTCGACGAGCCGCTGACGCGCGAGCAGTTGTACCCGCACGCGCTGGTCGGCGAGGCCGTCGCCAGTGGAGGCAGGCATGGCGACAACCTGGGCCCGATGCTGCTGGGCGGTCTGGTGCTGTCCACGGCGGAGCGGCTGGTACGCGTTCCCGTGCCTGAGCATTGGCACAGCGTGCTGGTGCATCCGGATGCGATCCTGGAGACGCGCCGCGCGCGCGCCGCGTTGCAGGGCGCGTACGAACTGAAGGACTTCGTGGCACAGAGCGCGAACCTTGCGCTGGTGCTTGCCGGTTGCCATGCCGGCGATGCCGGGTTGGTGCGCGAAGGCCTGCGCGACGTGCTGGTCGAACCTCGCCGCGCGCCGTTGATCGTCGGCTTCGATGCGGCGAAACAGGCGGCGCTGGAGGCCGGCGCGATGGGGGCAAGCATCTCCGGCGCCGGCCCCAGTGTGTTCGCCTGGTTCGAGTCGCGCGGCGAAGCGGAAGCCGCGGCACCTGCCGTGCAGGCAGCCTTCGCATCCGCAGGCTTCGACAGCCAGGCCTGGGTGTCGCCGATCAATGCGACGGGCGCGGAACTGCTACCACCCAACTGAACTTCCCTTCCGGCGGCCGCGCTTCGTGCGTGCCGCTCTCCTGACGACAGACCATGAACTTCATCTCGACCCGCAATGCCGCGCCCACCGTCACGCTCAGCCAGGCGATCGCCGCCGGACTGGCGCCGGACGGCGGCCTGTACGTCCCCCAGGCACTGCCGCCCGCCCGCGACCTGATACCCGGACGCGACATTGCCGGGACGGCGACGGCCCTGCTGGCGCCGTTCTTCGCCGGTGATGCGCTGGAGGGCGAGCTGGCGTCGATCTGCCGCGAGGCTTTCGACTTCCCGGCGCCTCTGCGGTCGCTGGGCACGCCGGGCGACCATGTGCTGGAGCTGTTCCACGGACCGACGGCGGCGTTCAAGGATTTCGGCGCGCGTTTCCTTGCCGCCAGCATGGCGCGGCTGCGTCGCGATGAAGCCACGCCCTTGACGATCCTCGTCGCCACCTCCGGCGATACGGGAGCGGCGGTGGCCGCAGCGTTCCATCGCCAACCGGGCCTGCGCGTGGTCGTGCTCTATCCGGACGGGCGCGTGTCGCCGCGCCAGGCGCACCAGTTGGGTTGTTTCGGCGACAACATCACGGCGTTGCGCGTGGTGGGTTCGTTCGACGACTGCCAGGCGCTGGTGAAGCGCGCGCTCAACGATGCCGACCTGCAGGCGCAGGCGCCGTTGAGTTCGGCCAACAGCATCAGCCTGGGGCGGCTGCTGCCCCAGATGAGCTACTACGCCCATGCGGCATTGACCCACCGGGCGGAGACGGGGCGGGGGTTGAACGTCGTCATCCCCACCGGCAACCTCGGCAACGCGATGGCAGCCATCCTGGCGCGTGCGCTCGGCGTGCCGCTCGGCAGGATCGTGCTGGCGACCAATGCGAACCGCGTGCTGCCCGACTTTTTCGCAGGTAGCGACTATGTTCCAGCCGCCAGCGTGGCGACGCTGGCCAACGCGATGGATGTCGGCGCGCCCAGCAACTTTGAGCGTCTGCGCTGGCTCTACGCGGGCGACGATGTGGCGTTGCGTGCGGCGTTCAGCGCGTCCACGGTCGATGACGCCGCCATCCGCGAGGTGATCGCCCGTCGCTTCCGCGATCACGCCGAAGTGCATTGCCCGCACACGGCGACAGCGGTGAAGGTGCTGGAAGACCTGCGCGCCCAGGGCGAGCGTGGCGACTGGGCGGTCGCGGCCACGGCGCATCCGGCCAAGTTCGAGAGCGTGGTGGAGCCGCTGATCGGCCGCGAGGTCGAGGTGCCGCCCGCGCTGGCGGACCTGCTGGCGCGTCCTGCGCAGGCAGACCCGATTCCCGCCGACTACGACGCCTTGCGCGAGCGCCTGCTGGCGTAGTTGGCTGCAGATCACCCCTGTAGGAGCGACGTCAGTCGCGACCGCACGGCCTGATGCAGTGGTCGGCGTCCTCATGCGCGCCAAGGATGAGGGGGAGAGGGCTTCAGAGCGGTCGCCGGTGCACGGTCGCGACTGACGTCGCTCCTACAGGATGGCGTCGCCGTCCTTGATGCACGACCCACCTGCGATAAGCTCTCGCCCATGAAGCGCACCTTGTTGCCGACCCTCCTGCTGGCCAGCCTGCTCGCCGGTGCCGCCCCCTTCGCCGCGCACGCGCAGTCCGCCGTGCCGCAGGCCGACGTCCGCGCGCTGAAGCCGGGCGAATTCCTGTGGTATCCGCAGATTGCGCCGGAAGGTCCCGTGGTGCTGGTGGTCAGCCTCGACGAACAGCGTGCCTACGTGTACCGCAACGGCATCGCCATCGGGGTGTCGACAATCAGTTCGGGCAAAGCGGGCAAGGACACGCCGACCGGCGTGTTCACCATCCTGCAGAAGAACAAGGACCACCGGTCCAATCTCTACAACAACGCACCGATGCCCTACATGCAGCGGCTGACGTGGGATGGCATCGCGCTGCATGGCGGCCACCTGCCGGGCTATCCGGCGTCGCACGGCTGTGTACGCCTGCCGCAGGCCTTCGCCGAGAAGCTGTTCGGCATCACCCGCTTCGGCGACTCGGTGGTGGTGGCGAACGCGAAGGCATCGCCGGCCAGCCTGGTGCACCCCGCCGTGCTGGCACCCGTGACCGCGGGCGGACAGGCGGCGCATCCGGAGCTGTCGGCCTACGAGGTGTACTGGAACGAGGCCGCATCGCCGGAGGGCCCTGTCAGCATCCTCGTGAGCCTGTACGACCAGCGCGTGTCGGTGCTGCGCAACGGTGTGCTGATCGGCGCGGCGCCGTTGCAGATGGTCCGCGACTTCGCGCTCAACGGCACGGTATTGCTGGTGATGACGACCGAAATGGAGGACATCCCCAGCCTGCTGGATCCGCAGCAGAAGGAACATCGCTGGGTCGCGCACCGCGTGCTGGGCGAAGAGGGCGCATCGATGCCGCCGCTGCGTTCGCTCGGGGATGCGTTCTGGATTCCGCAGGATTTCGCGCGCCGTCTGTACGCGGTGCTGAAGCCGGGCACCACGGTGCTGCTGTCGGACCTGCCCGGCGTACGCGCAACGCCCGATGACCAGCCGTCCGTGCCGGTCTTGGAATCGGACGAAGCCAGCCCCACAACGGCCGTGCGCTGAGCCTTGCGGACGGAATCGGGACGCTGGCGCTTCTCCACCGATACCCGGATGCCGTCATGACCCCATTCCGCCGCCTGCTGTCGCTGTGCCTTGCCGCCGTGGTCATTCCGTCGGCGGGCGCTGCGCTCGCTGAGTCCCCGCCGCCCGTATCGACGGAGCGCATGGTCGATGTCCTGCATCGTGCGGCGCCCTCGCTCGACCGCAACGTGCTGTCCATGGCGACGCGTGCGATGACATGTTCGATCCGGCGTGGCGAACCCGTGCCGATGCGTCGGCTCAGCGTGATCGATTATTCGCGGCCCTCCACCCAGCCGCGCTTGTGGGTGTTCGACCTGGAAAAGGCCCGCCTGCTGTTCGAGGAGCGCGTCGCACACGGTCGCAATACCGGTGAGAACCTGGCGACGCGGTTCTCCAATGCGACCGGCAGCTACATGTCCAGCCTGGGCGCGTTCGTCACCCAGGAATCCTATCGCGGTGCCAACGGCTACTCGCTGCGCCTGCAGGGACTGGAGCCGGGCTTCAACGACAACGCGCGCGAACGTGCCATCGTCATCCATGGCGCACCCTATGTCAGTGACGCGCTGGTGCGCGCGCAGGGACGGTTGGGGCGCAGCCTTGGTTGTCCGGCCGTCCGCGCGGCCGTGGCGCAGCCGCTGATCGACAGCATCCGCGGCGGCTCGTTCGTGTTCGCGTACTACCCCGATCCCGCCTGGCTGAAGCAGTCGCGCCTGCTGGGCGCGGACTGTGGCCAAGGCGTGGCCGCGCGTCCCGCGCCGTCGGGTGCGGGTGGCTGACGCTGCTCAGATATCCAGCGGGATCTTCAGGTAGCGCCGCCCGTTTGCTTCAGGCCCGGGCAGTCGTCCCGCCCGGATGTTGACCTGCAGCGATGGCAGCAACAGCACGGGTGCCGCCAGCGTGGCATCACGCGCTTCACGCATCTTCACGTAGTCGTCTTCAGGCACGCCACCGCCGATGTGCACGTTGCGCGCCTTCTCGTCGGCGACCGTGGTTTCCCATGCATAGTGATCGCGCCCCGGTGCCTTGTAGTCGTGGCACAGGAACAGGCGCGTGTCGTCCGGAAGCGACAGCAGGGCATGGATCGAACGGTACAGGGTGCGCGCATCGCCGCCGGGAAAGTCGGCGCGCGCGGTGCCGTAGTCGGGCATGAACAATGTGTCACCGACGAATACCGCGTCGCCGATGCGGTAGGACACGCAGGCCGGGGTATGGCCTGGAGTATGCACGACACGGACCTGCAGCCCGCCGAGCGCGAACGTCTCGCCATCGTGGAACAGCCGGTCGAATTCACGGCCGTCGCCGCTGACATCGTCCAGTCCGAACAGGGGCGCGAAAGTGCGCTGCACGTCGCGGATGTGTTCTCCGATGCCGATCGGCGCACCAGTCTTCTCTTTCAGCCAAGGCGCTGCACTGAGATGGTCGGCGTGCGCATGCGTCTCCAGGATCCACGCAACCAACAACCCTTGTTCCGCGGCAAAGGCGAGCAGGGCGTCGGCGGAACGGTGCGAAGCGCGGCCCGAACGGTGGTCGTAGTCCAGCACGGGATCGATGATGGCCGCCTGCGCGGTGGCGGGGTCCCACACCACGTAGCTGATGGTGTTGGTGCTTTCATCGAACTGGGCGTGGACGGAGGGGGTCGACATGACGCTGCTCCCGGTGTCGCGAGGCCGGCAGGCGGCGGAATGCGGATGATCGCAGTCGGAGCGGGCAAGGCCAAGCGGGTTCAGGCCGCCTGCGAGAACTCCTCGAAGGCTTCCAGCGCGTGCGCGGCGTACATCAGCGAGGGGCCACCTCCCATGTAGACGGCGATGCCCAACATTTCGTGGAACTCCTCCGGCGTGGCGCCCAGCCTTACGAGCGCCTTGGCGTGGAAGCCGAGGCAGCCATCGCAGCGCGACGCCACGCCGATGGCCATGGCGATCAGTTCCTTGGTTTTTTCGTCCAGCGCGCCGGCGGCCATCGCGCCACGCGCCATGGCGCCGAAGCCCTGCATCACCGCGGGTGCGGCTGTGCGGAAGGGAGCGAGGTGGCGGTTGATGCGGGTGGTCAGTTCCTGGTAGCGGTCTGCACTGGACATGGGATTCTCGATAGCGGAGGGTCAGCCTTGCTGGGATACCGGCAGGCCTTCGGCGCGCCACGCGGACATGCCGCCGGCGATGTTCAGATAGGTGCGTGCGTCCTTGCCGACCAGGCCCCACTGCGCAAGACGCGACCGCATGCCGCTCTGGCAGATCAGCAGGATCTCGGTCGTGGCGGCCGGAAGGCGGGCGTCCAGCAGCGCGGGGCCGCCGGCACGCAGGTCGCCGAGCGGGATGTGGCGCGCGCCCCGCACATGCCCCGCGGCGAACTCGCCCGCTTCGCGCACGTCAACGAGCGCCGCGCCCTGGTTCATCCGTTGCAAGGCATCACGCGGTGAAACCTGCGGGGCTCCAACGCCGAACAGGGCCTTCAGCATCGCGATCATCGGGATGTCCTGGCGGCCTTGCGCGGCGGCGCGGCGGGGGCGCAATAAATGCCATGGAGCGTCTGCATGACCTCTGCCGCCGGTCCCGGCATCAGCGTATAAATCACGTTCTGCGCCTCGCGCCGTGTCTGTACCAGACCTTCTTCGCGCAGCACGGCCAGGTGCTGCGACAACGCCGACTGGCTCAGGTCGAGCAGGGCGTTTATCTCGCCCACCGAGCGCTCGCCCGAGGCCAGCAGGCACAGGATCTGCAGGCGCTTCTCGTTGGCGAGCGCCTTCAGCAGTTGCGCGGCGTCGCCCGCATGCGCCTGCATGGCGGCGATGTCGAACGTGGGCGTGGGAGGGTTGCCGGTCATGCGGACTCCGTGGTCAGGGGCAGGCCTCCATTGCGCCATGCGGTGAGGCCGCCGGCAAGCGAGCGGACATGCGAGAAGCCGAGCGCCTGCAGGCTGTCGGCCGCAAGCGCGGAGCGGCCTCCGGTCAGGCAATAGAGCACCACGTCGCGATCGGGGGCAGCCAGCGCCTCGCTGGTGGCGCAGGCCATCGCCGGATGCGCGTGGATCTGGAACTCCAGCACGCCACGCGGCAGGTTGATGGCGCCTGCCAAATGGCCCTGCGCGTACTCCGCGGGCTCGCGTACATCGATCACGATGCTGTGTTCGTCAACGGCGAGTTGGTCGGGCGCGATCTCTTCGATGCGGCCACGGGCCTCGGCCACCAGATCCTGGACGGTGCGTGCCATGGATGCCTCCAATACATTAGTTGACGCTAATATTAGTAAATGCTAATTTGCATTGCAAGCCGACCGGCATTCCCGCCGGGGGCGCCATCCGACCTGGAGGGGAAGACATGGCACGCATCGTCGTACTGGGTGCAGGCATCGGCGGCATGAGTGCCGCGTACGAACTGCGCGGCACGCTTGGCCAGGGCCCGGAGATCACCGTGATCGGCGAGGGCGATCGTTTCTCGTTCACGCCGTCCAATCCCTGGGTCGCCGTGGGCTGGCGCAAGCCGTCCGATGTCGAGATGCCGGTCGCCCGCTATCTGGCGAAGAAGAAGATCGCCTTCGAAGGCGCCGGCGCCGAGCGGGTCGAGCCGGGCGACAACCGCGTGCTGCTGCGCGACGGGCGCTACGTCGATTACGACTATCTGGTGATCGCGACGGGGCCGCGGTTGGCCTTCGATGAGGTGCCGGGCCTGGGGCCTGAAGGTGGCTTCACCCAGTCGATCTGCACCACGCCGCATGCGACCACTGCATGGCAGGCGTACCAGGCGTTCCTCGAAAATCCGGGTCCGGTCGTCGTGGGCGCCGCGCCGATGGCCAGTTGCTTCGGTCCGGCGTACGAATTCGCGATGATCCTCGACAGCGACCTGCGCAAGCGCAAGCTGCGCGACAAGGTGCCGATCACCTACGTGAGCCCGGAACCGTACGTCGGACACATGGGTCTTGGAGGTGTCGGCGATTCCAAGGGCCTGATGGAATCGGAATTCCGCCAACGCCACATCCGGTGGATCACCAACGCGAAGATCACGGCGGTGCGCGACGGCGAGATGGACGTGTCCGAAATGGACGACGCCGGCCAGCCGAAGAAGGCGCACACGCTGCCGTTCACGTATTCGATGGTGCTGCCTGCGTTCACCGGCGTGCCGGCCGTGCGCCAGGGCGAGGGGCTGTGCAATCCGCGCGGCTTCATCCTGATCGACAAGCACCAGCGCAACCCCGCCTATCCCAACATCTTCTCGCTCGGTGTGTGCGTGGCCATCCCGCCGGTGGAGGCCACACCGGTGCCGACGGGCGCGCCGAAGACCGGCTTCATGATCGAGTCCATGGTCACGGCGGTGGCGCACAACATCCAGGCCGAACTGGCCGGCACGCCCGCCACGGCCGAAGCCACCTGGAATGCGATCTGCCTGGCCGACATGGGCGACACCGGCGCCGCCTTCGTGGCACTGCCGCAGATGCCGCCCCGCAACGTCACCTGGGCCAAGGTCGGCAAGTGGGTGCACGTGGCCAAGATCGCGTTCGAGAAGTACTTCCTGATGAAGATGAAGTCCGGCAACACCGAACCGATCTACGAGAAGTACGTCCTCAAGCTGCTCGGCATCATGCGCACCCGCTGATGCCCGCCCCCGAACCTTTCCGGAGAACACCCCCATGAACCTCGACCGTGCCGTCCTCGCCTTCGCCGGCGTGATGACCCTCGCCAGCCTGGCGCTGGCCCACTTCGTTTCGCCGCTGTGGCTTTGGTTCACCGTCTTCATCGGCGTGAACATGCTGCAGGCCAGCGTCACCGGCTTCTGTCCGGCGGCCATCGTCTTCCGCAAGCTGGGCGTGCGCGCCGGCTGCGCATTCAAGTGAGTGTGGGGCCTGCCGTGAGCCGAACCGTGATGTCGTCGCGCCCGTTGTTGCCGCTGTTGCTGATGGTCACGCTTGCCGCGTGCGGGCATGAAGAGCCCGCCGCGCCTCCCGCGCGCATCGACGGATTGCAGACTTTCCAGGTGCATGCTGCCGGCGCGGCGGACGGTCGCGCCTGGGAAGGCGTGGTGGAGGCCGTGCGCCAGGCCACGCTGTCGGCGCAGACGAACGGGCGCGTCATCGCCGTGTCGCGTGATGTCAACGATCGCGTGGCCGCTGGCGATGTGCTGGTGCGGCTCAGCGCGGTCGAGCAGCAATCCGGTGTCGACGCCGCACGCGCCCAGGTGCGCGCGGCGGAAGCGTCCGCGACCGAAGCGGAAGCCAATTACCAGCGCTTCGCCAATCTGGCCAAGGGCCAGTTCGTTTCCCGGGCGCAACTGGACCAGGCCCGGATGGCGCGCGACTCGGCCCTCGCCGCGCGCGACGCCGCGCGTGCCCAGTTGGCGAATGCCGGCCAGCAGACCGACTACACCACCATCCGCGCGCCCTATGCGGGCATCGTCGCCACCCGCGATGTCGAACCGGGCGAGAGCGTGGGCACCGGTCAGACCCTGATGACCGTGTTCGCACCGGATGCGTTGCGCATCGACGTCGCCGTGCCCCAGTCCGAAGCCGAGGCGATACGCGCCGCCCCGGTGGCCACCGTCACCCTGGACAGCGGGCGACAGATCCAGGCCGATGACGTCACCGTCTTTCCCGCAGCCGACGCGTCTACCCATGCCGTGCGCGTACGCGTGCAACTTCCCGCGCTCGATGCGCCGCCGCAACCGGGGGCTACTGCCAAGGTGGCGTTTCCGGCGGTGAAAGGCGCCGCGTTCCCCCGCGTGCCCACCAGCGCGCTGGTG
>NZ_CAMPJD010000067.1 GCF_946886695.1 uncultured Pseudoxanthomonas sp.
GGCGCGTAGTTTACGCGCTGCGCGACGGCCGGTCCCCGTCATGGCCGGCGTTGATAGGGGACAACAGCCCGGCATGCCGCGGCCGGCGTCCGGTCATCGGAACTCCGACCGACGGCACAGATTGGAGGAAACCTTTGTTGGACAAGGACTTGGCAATCCCCCGGGAATTCGGGACACTGCGCGGCATGAGGGGGACTCTGACGCTTCTGGCCGTGCTGGCCGCGTTGACCGCACTGCCGGCCAGCGCGGGCACGCTGTACAAGTGCACCGGCAATGACGGTGTGCCGAACTACGTCAGCAAGCGCGTCAGTGGCGCAAGCTGCGAAGTGGTCAGCCGCTACACGCCCGACCGCAACCGGCCGACGCAGGTCTCCGCCGTGTCACGGCCCGCCGTCGCCACGTCGGCGGTGGGGGCGGCCAGCTCGCCCGCCCTGTCCGATTCGGCCAGCGCCATCGTCCCGGCGGCGGTGCCAGCCGCGTCCGTCCCCGCGCCGGCCACCGGTCCGCGCCGCGTGGTCAGCGGGCAGGTCTACTCCTACATCAAGGACGGCGTGCGTCACTACACCAGTACGCGCCCCCGTGGCGGCACCCAGGTCGCCAGCCTGCGCACCATCAAGTACAGCTACATCGAAACCTGCTTCGCCTGCGGGAATCCGAGCGTCGACTTCGGACGGCTGCGGCTGAACACCTCGGCCTACCAGGCCGAGATCGCCGCCGCGTCGCGCGAATTCGGTGTGGAGGAATCCATCCTGCGCGCGATCATGCACGCGGAGTCCTCCTACAATCCGATGGCGCTGTCGCATGCCGGCGCGCAGGGCCTGATGCAGCTGATGCCGGCCACGGCACGTCGGTTCGGCGTGACCGACTCCTACAATGCCGGCCAGAACATCCGCGGCGGCGCGCAGTACCTGTCCTGGCTGCTGAAGCGCTTCAACGGCAACCTGACCCTGGCCGCCGCCGGCTACAACGCTGGCGAAGGCGCGGTGGATCGCCATGGGGGCGTTCCTCCGTACAAGGAAACCCAGCGCTACGTGCAGCGCGTAGCCGTGCTGGCCGATCGCTACCGGCAGGCTGTCGCCGCGCGTTGAGCCGCGGCGGGCGCTTTGGGCGCATGCAAGCCATTGATTCCACGGCAGCCGTTGTCGGCTCATTAAGCCATCCGTTACACTTTGCCGTCTTTATGCGGCCCGCACCTGCGTTTCGGGTGCGGCCTTGGCAGCCTTTTTAGCTACCTGATTGTTTTGCGGAGTGCCGGATGGCCATCGATGGGGTCAATGGGCCTGTGAATACGGGCCGACGCCGGTTCCTGACTGCGACCACCGCTGTGGTGGGTGCAGTGGGTGCCGGTATTGCAGCTGTACCTTTTATCAAGTCGTGGAATCCGAGCGCCCGGGCCAAGCTGGCCGGTGCCCCGGTGACCGCCGACCTGACCGGTCTGCAGGAAGGCCAGCGCCTGATCCTGGAGTGGCGCGGCCAGCCGATCTGGATCGTCAAGCGCTCCAAGGCGATCCTGGATGCGCTGCCGACCCTGGACGCGAACCTGCGCGACCCGCAGTCGCAGAACCTCGACCAGCAGCCGTCGTACATCAAGGGTGAGACGCGCTCGCTGAAGCCGGAGATCTCCGTGCTGGTCGGCCTGTGCACGCATCTGGGCTGCTCGCCGGAAATGGCGGCCGAGATCAAGCCCGAGCCGTACGACCCTGACTGGAAGGGCGGCTATTTCTGCCCTTGCCACAAGTCGCGCTTCGACATGGCAGGCCGCGTGTTCCAGGGCGTGCCGGCCCCCACCAACCTGGTGGTGCCGCCCCATTACTACGAGAACGACACGACCATCGTCGTCGGCCTCGACCCGCAGGGGGGCGCATAAGCCATGGCGAACATCATTACCCGCACCGCCGATGGCGTGATGGACTGGTTCAACGCGCGCGCGCCGGGCTTCATGCCCGTGTACCGCAAGCACATGAGCGAGTACTACGCGCCCAAGAACTTCAACATCTGGTACATCTTCGGTGTGCTGTCGATCGTGGTGCTGGTCAACCAGATCCTGACCGGCATCTTCCTGACGATGCACTTCAAGCCGAGCGCGGCGGAAGCCTTCGCCTCGGTCGAATACATCATGCGCGACGTGGAGTGGGGCTGGCTGATCCGCTACATGCACAGCACCGGCGCCTCGCTGTTCTTCATCGTCGTCTACATCCACATGTTCCGCGGCCTGATGTACGGCTCGTACCAGAAGCCGCGCGAGCTGGTGTGGATCCTCGGCATGCTGATCTACCTGGTGCTGATGGCCGAAGCCTTCCTGGGTTACGTGCTGCCGTGGGGCCAGATGTCGTTCTGGGGTGCGAAGGTCATCATCTCGCTGTTCGGCGCCATTCCGGTGATCGGCAACGGCCTGACCGAGTGGATCATGGGCGACTACCTGCCCAGCGACGCCACCCTGAACCGCTTCTTCGCGCTGCATGTCATCGCGCTGCCGCTGGTGCTGCTGCTGCTGGTGGTGCTGCACATCTTCGCACTGCATGAAGTCGGCTCGAACAACCCCGACGGCGTCGAGATCAAGAAGGGCCCGAAGGGCAACCGCTGGTCGCCCACGGCACCGGCCGATGGTGTGCCGTTCCATCCGTATTACACGGTGAAGGATGGCTTCTACGTCGGCGGCTTCCTGATCATCGCGGCGTTCATCGTGTTCTTCGCACCCGCGATGGGCGGCTGGTTCCTGGAGCACGACAACTTTTCCGAGGCCAACAAGCTGGTGACCCCGGCGCACATCAAGCCGGTGTGGTACTACACCCCGTACTACGCGATGTTGCGCGTAGTGCCGGACAAGCTCGGCGGCGTGCTGGTGATGTTCGGCGCCATCGCGATCCTGTTCCTAGTGCCGTGGCTGGACCGTGCCAAGGTCAAGTCCTACCGCTACCGCGGCCTGCTGTCGAAGGTGCTGCTGGGCGTGTTCGCGATCTGCTTCGTGTGGCTGGGCAAGATCGGTGCCGGCCCGGGTACGGACCCGGTGGAAACCATCATCGGCCGCTTCCTGACCGCGTTCTACTTCCTGTTCTTCATGACCATGCCGATCTGGACCAAGATCGACAAGACCAAGCCAGTGCCCGAGCGGGTGACGACGCATGACTAAGACTTTCGCCTCTCGCCTAGCTGTCTTCGCCAGCGGGTTGCTGATCTCGTTCACTGCCTTCGCTGCCGGCGGCGGCGACACACTCCAGGCCGGCAACGACCTGAGCGACCGCGCCTCCCTGCAGCGCGGCGCGCAGCTGTACATGAACTACTGCGCAGGCTGCCACTCGCTGAAGTACATGCGCTATTCGCGCATGGCCGAAGATCTGGGCCTGACCGAAGACGAGGTGATGAAGAACCTCAACTTCACCGGTGCCAAGTTCGGCGAGCAGGTGCTGGTGTCCATGCCTGCCGCGGGTGGCGAGAAGTGGTTCGGCAAGATGCCGCCTGACCTGAGCGTCATTTCCCGTGTGCGCGGCAGCGACTGGATCTACACGTACCTCAAGTCGTTCTACCTCGACGAATCGCGTCCGCTGGGATGGAACAACAAGCTGTTCCCGAATGCCTCCATGCCCAACCCGCTGTGGGAACTGCAGGGCCTGCAGCATGCCGAGTTCGGCCCCGTCGATCCTGCCACCGGCGAGCGCCACGTCGAGGGCCTCAAGGTGGCCCAGGCGGGTCGCCAGAACGCGCAGCAGTTCGACCAGACCGCGCGCGACATCACCAACTTCCTGGAGTATGTCGGTGAGCCGGCGGCCCTGAAGCGCCAGAGCATCGGCGTGTGGGTGATCCTGTTCCTGGCGGCGTTGACGTTCCTGGCCTACCTGCTGAAGCAGGAGTACTGGAAGGACGTCCACTAAGGACCGTCGCGCATCCACTGCAGCGGTGCAGGGTTGGTGCCCGCACCGCAAGGCGAAATTGGCCAAGCCTGGGGTTGCTTGGCTTTTTTCGGCAGGGATTGCACACTCAGGGACCGTGGCGACCGTCAGCAAGGGGCTGGCGGCGTCGGTGCGATCGGCGGATTCCGATCGTCGGAGAGCCGTGAATGGCTGCGAGTCCACGTATGCGCAATACACTGACGCTGTTTTCTTCCACCGATGACGTGCTCTGCCACCGCGTGCGGCTGGTGCTCGCCGCCAAGGGCGTCAGTTACGACCTCGTGCCGGTGGATCCGCAGAATCCGCCCGAAGACCTCATCGATCTGAATCCCTACCATTCCGTGCCCACTCTGGTGGAGCGCGACCTGGTCCTGTACGCCGCCTCCGTCGTCAGCGAATACCTCGACGAACGCTATCCGCATCCGCCGCTGATGCCGGTGGATCCGCTGTCACGCGCGCGCCTGCGCCTGGCCATGCTGCGTATCGAGCACGACTGGGTGCCCCAGGTCCAGGCCATCCAGCTGGGCAACAAGCAGCAGGTCGAAGCGGGCCGCAAGCGCCTGAAGGAACTGCTGACCGCCTCGGTGCCGCTGTTCAAGGCGAGCAAGTTCTTCCTCAACCCCGAAATGAGCCTGGCCGACTGTGCGATGGCCCCGATCATCTGGCGCCTGCCTTCGCTCGATGTGCCGCTGCCGAAGGACGGCAAGGCGATCGAGGACTATGGCAACCGCATCTTCCGCCACCCCGGTTTCCTGCGCAGCCTGACGGATGCCGAGAGGAAGCTGCGCGAGATCCCGGCTTAGCCGGCATCCGAGCAAGGCTTGGTTCGCAGGCATTGCAGGACAGCCCAGCGACCGGCAGCCGAGACGCGAAATGACTGACGCCACGCCCCGCATGACCAGCCATCGCCCGTACCTGTTGCGGGCCCTGAACGAGTGGATCGCCGACAACGGCATGACGCCCCATTTGCTGGTGGACGCCACACAGGCGGGTGTCCAGGTGCCTGTCAGCGCAGTGAAGGAAGGCAAGGTGGTGTTGAACATCGCCGAACGTGCGGTGGTGCGGCTGTTGATCGACAACGAGGCCGTCAGCTTCACCGCGCGGTTCGGTGGGGTCAGCCAGGCCGTGTACGTGCCGGTCAGTGCCGTGCTGGCGATCTACTCGCGCGAAACCGGGCAGGGCATGGCGTTGCCGGATGACGTAGCGCACGATCCCGATGCCGGTGGTGGTGACGATGATCAGCCGCCCTCTCCGGACACGCCGCCCGATGACGATGCACCACCGCCCGCGGGCAAGCGCCCGCCGTTCCTGCGCGTGGTCAAGTAGTTCGCCGTCCGCGCGGATCTGCCAAAAAACCCGCGCAGCGAAGTCAGTGTAGATCGAGTGGCGCGACCGAGCGCGCCACCGGCCCGACGAACGAGACCAGTTGGCCCTTGCGCAACACCAGGCGGCCCACGTGGCGATCTACGCCGTCGTGGGAATACTCGAAGCGGAAGCTGCGCTCGAACCCCAGCCAGCCATCTTCGCCACGGCGCAGGCGGAGCCCGTTCGCGTGGACGCTCTGGTCCAGCCAGATGACCCCGGCCGCCTGGCAGGCGTTCCGGCCCAGTGCGCCGGCGCGCTCGGCGGCGGCGCGCGCCGCATTCCAGTAGGCGAACGCCGCCGCTGCGGCGATCAACCACAACAAGGCGCTCAGCGGAGACATGCGGGCCTCATGGCACGGGGCCGAGTTTCATCGACAGGTCGATGGCACGGACATGCTTGGTCAGTCCGCCGATGGAAACGAAATCCACGCCATCTGCGGCAATGCCACGCAGCGTGCCCAGATCGACCCCGCCGGAGACCTCCAGCGGAATGCGGCCGGAATACGGTGCGGATCTGGCGCGGCGGACCGCTTCGCGCCGCGTACCTGCATCGAAGTCATCGATGAGGATGCGGTCGCAGCCTTCAGCCAGCGCTTCATCGAGCTGCAGCAGTGTTTCCACCTCGACGATAAGCGGCAACGAAGGATGCAGATGGCGTGCCGCGCGGATCGCAGCGGTGAGCGACCCCGCCGCGCGGACATGGTTCTCTTTCAGCATCACGGCGTCGTACAGGCCCATGCGGTGATTCTGCCCGCCTCCGCAGCGGACCGCGTACTTCTGCGCCAGGCGTAGGCCTGGCAGGGTCTTGCGCGTATCCAGGATCGTGCAGCCGGTGCCGCGCACGAGGTCGACGTAAGCGGCCGTTACCGTGGCCGTTCCCGTCAGTGTCTGCATGAAGTTGAGCGCCGAACGCTCCGCAGTGACCAGAGCGCGTGCTCGACCTTCCAGCGTGGCCAGCACCGTGCCGGCCGGCACACGATCACCGTCCTGGAAGCGCCAGTCGATGCGTACCTGCGGATCGAGGGCGCGGTGGCAGGCATCGAACCAGGGCTGGCCGGCGATGACGGCCTCTTCCTTGCACAGCAGGTAGGCGATGTCGGCGACGTCCGGCAGCAGGGCAGCGGTGGCATCGCCGCTGCCGACATCCTCGGCCAGCGCACGCGCAATGTCATCGGCAATCACGCCCGCGTCGGGTGGCGTCGGACGTGCGCTCATCGGTTCGCGAAGTCGCTGGCCTGTGCGGTGGCGATCGCTTCTTCCGCCAGCAGCACGGGGATGCCGTCCTCGACGCGGTAGACGATCTTGCGGTCATGCGTGACCAGTGCCTCGCGCAGGGGTTCGGTCTGGGCGGTGTCGTCGGCACGCTTGACCTGTCCTGCACTGATCGCATGGTTGAGTGTCTCCAGGCTGCGGGCGTCGAGCATGGCCAATGGCTGGCGGGTGGCGGGACAGCAGAGGAGGTCGAGCAGTTTGCGATCCATGGGGGGACTCGATCAGCGGTTCGGTCAGGAGGGTAGAATACGTCTTTGCGACTGAGGACGGCCATGACCGCCAGCGTTTCCAGCCCCGTGGTGGGTATCGTGATGGGCTCCCGCTCGGACTGGGAGACCATGCAGCATGCCGCGCAGAAACTGGATGCGCTGGGCGTTCCCTACGAAGTGAAGGTGGTATCGGCGCACCGCACACCGGACGTACTCTTCTCGTATGCGGCCGCGGCCGCGTCACGCGGACTGCGCGCGATCATCGCCGGGGCGGGTGGTGCTGCGCACCTGCCGGGCATGCTGGCGGCGAAGACGACGGTGCCGGTGCTTGGCGTGCCCGTGCAGTCGAAGGCGCTCAACGGAATGGATTCACTGCTTTCCATCGTGCAGATGCCGGCCGGTATTCCGGTGGCGACATTCGCGATCGGCAACGCAGGCGCCGCCAATGCAGGCCTCTTCGCTGCCGCCCTGCTGGCGTCCGAGTATCCGGCCATCGGTGCTGCGCTTGCCGCTTTCCGTGCAGGCCAGACCGAGGATGTGATGGCGCACGACGATCCGCGTCATCCGCTATGACCACGGTCGGTATCCTGGGCGGCGGGCAACTCGCGCGCATGTTGGCACTGTCGGGTGCGCCGTTGGGCTTGCGCTTCCTCGTGATGGATACGGCGGCCGATGCGTGCGCCGGCCAGTTCGCTCCGCTGCTCGTCGGCGACTACCGCGATGAAGCCGCGCTGGCCGAGTTCGCGTCGAAAGTCGACGTGGCCACGTTCGATTTCGAGAACGTGCCGGCCGAGAGTGCCGAGTGGCTCGCACGTCGCGTCCCGGTGTTCCCGAATCCACGCGCGCTCGCCGTCGCGCAGGATCGACTGGTGGAAAAGACGCTGTTCCGCGAACTCGGGATCCCTGTCGGCGCCTTCGCGAACATCGAAACGCGCGCACAGCTGCGGGCGGAGGTCGAGCAACTGGGCGGTGCCTGCATCCTCAAGACGCGCAGGCTGGGCTACGACGGCAAGGGCCAGTTCCGTATCAAGTCACCGGCGGACGTCGATGCCGCCTGGCAGGCGCTTGGCGCGCAGGCCGCCACGGTCGGCCTGATCGTTGAAGCGTTCATTCCGTTCGAGCGGGAGTTGTCCGTGATCGCGGTGCGGGGTCGCGATGGCGAATTCCGCACCTGGCCGCTGACCGAGAACTGGCATGTCGATGGCGTGCTGTCGGCGAGCCTGGCCCCGGCGCGCGTCGACGACGCCTTGGCCGAGGCGGCGCGCGCGCATGCGCGTCGATTGGCCGAGGCGCTGGACTATGTCGGCGTGTTCGCGCTGGAGCTGTTCTACCGCGAGGGCGAGCTGCTCGCCAACGAGATGGCCCCGCGCGTGCACAACTCCGGCCACTGGACGATCGAAGGCGCGGAAACGTCGCAGTTCCAGAACCACCTGCGTGCGGTACTCGGCTTGCCGCTGGGCGACACGCGGGTACTCGGCCATGCCTGCATGCTCAACTGGATCGGCGAGATGCCGGCTGCCGCGGTCGTGCTGCAGGAGGCGGGTGGGCACTGGCACGACTACGGCAAAGAATCGCGCGCCGGTCGCAAGGTCGGCCACGCCACGCTGAGGGCCGAGGACGCGTCTTCGTTGGCCCAGGCGCTGGCGCGCGCAGGTGCGGGCTTGGGACGCGACGCGCAGGTGGCGCCGGTCGTGGCGCGCCTGTCCGCGTAGCCCGGCTCGCGCAAGGCACGCAAAAGAAAACGGCCGGGTTCCCCGGCCGCTTTCCTTGGTGCGTGGAGTTGGGCTCAGCGCAGGTTGCCGGCCACGAAGTCCCAGTTCACCAGCGCCCAGAACGACTCGACATACTTCGGTCGCGCGTTGCGGTAGTCGATGTAATAGGCGTGCTCCCACACATCGATGGTCAGCAGCGGCTTGTCCTCACCGGTCAGCGGGGTGGCGGCGTTGGACGTGCTGGCCAGGGCCAGCGAACCGTCCGGACGCTGCACCAGCCAGCCCCAGCCTGACCCGAAGGTGCCGATGGCGGTCTTGGTGAATTCTTCCTTGAACTTGGCGAAATCGCCAAAGGTCTTGTTGATCAACTCGGCCAGCTTGCCGGTTGGCTCGCCGCCGCCATTGGGCTTGAGGCAGTTCCAGTAGAACGTGTGGTTCCACACCTGCGCGGCGTTGTTGAACATGCCGCCCTGCGACTTGCGCACGATCTCTTCCAGCGATGCGTCGGCGAACTCGGTGCCTTCGATCAGCTTGTTGAGGTTGTCCACATAGGTCTTGTGATGCTTGCCGTAGTGGAAGTCGATCGTCTCGCCGGAGATGTGCGGTTCCAGCGCGGTGCGGTCGTAGGGCAGGGGGGGAAGTTCGATGGCCATGGCTCGGTTCCTTACGCTAGGCGGGTAAAAAGGGTGTGCGGGCACCGTCGGCGCGATGCGAGGGCTTACACTATGCAATCCGCGGGCGAAGCCGGCGGAACGGACCGAAAGTGTACCCGACGGTGGTTGCCAAACCGTCAAGGAAGGAGAAATCAGCATGCCGGTGATGGAACGCATCCAGGCCGAAGTGGATGGCCACCCGATCGTCCTTTTCATGAAGGGCACGCCGCAGTTCCCGATGTGCGGGTTCTCCAGCCGTGCGGTACACGCGTTGCGCGAAGCGGGCGCGGAGCATGTCTACACCATCAACGTGCTGGAAGAGCCCGAGATCCGCGCCAACCTGCCGCGCTTTTCCAACTGGCCGACGTTCCCCCAGCTCTTCATCAATGGCGAACTGATCGGCGGTTGCGACATCACGCTGGAGCTGCACGAGTCCGGCGAACTGCAGCGGATCGTGGCCGAGGCGCTGTCGCAGTGAGCCTGATCGGGTTGCCCCAGCGTGCACCGCGCGCTCTGGACCAGCGTGTGGTGCTGGTCAGCGGCGCGCATGGCGGGCTGGGCAGTGCGGCGGCGGTCGCCTGTGCCGAAGCGGGCGCCACGGTGGTGTTGCTGGGCCGCAAGGTGCCGAAGTTGAACCGGATCTACGACGCCGTCTCGCAGGTGGGCGCGGAGCCTTTGCTGTATCCGCTCGATCTGGAAGGTGCGACGCCCGACGACTATGCCGAGCTCGCTGATCGCCTGCACGCCGAGCTGGGTCGTCTGGACGGCGTGCTGCATTGCGCCGCCGAGTTCAAGGGACTGACGCCGCTGGAACATACCGACCCTGCCGCATTTGCGCGCGTCGTGCACGTCAACCTGACCGCACCCTGGTGGCTGTCGCAGGCCTGCCTGCCCCTGCTGAAGCAGTCGAATGATGCGGCGTTGGTCTTCAGCGTCGACGATCTTGCGCGGGTGGGGCAGGCGTACTGGGGGGCGTATGGCGTGGCCCAGCATGGGCTGACGTCGCTCGTGGGCATGCTGCACGCCGAACTCGCCAGCAGCAGCGTGCGTGTCGCTGCACTGCAGCCGGGACCGATGCGGACCGCATTGCGCTCCCGCGCATACGCCGACGACAACGATGTGCAGGCCCGGGACGCCACCGACTACGCAGCGGCCTGTGTCACCCTGCTGTCATCCGCCGGCGCAGCACACAGGGGGCAGATATGGAAGGTGCGGGCATGACCGTCCTGTCGGCGGCCCTGTTGCTGTTCCTGATCCTGGATCCGCTGGGCAACATTCCGGTGTTCCTCAGTGTGCTCAAGCCGTTGCCGCCGCGCCGCCAGCGCATCGTGGTGGTGCGCGAGCTGCTGATCGCGCTGGCCGTGCTGATGCTGTTCCTGTGGGGTGGCAAGTACGCGCTGGAAATGATGCACCTGCGCCAGGAATCGGTCGCCATCGCCGGCGGCATCGTCCTGTTCCTGATCGGCGTGCGGATGATCTTCCCCCGGCCCGAGGGCCTGATGGGCGAACTGCCCGGCGGCGAACCCTTCATCGTGCCGCTGGCCATCCCGCTGGTCGCCGGACCCTCCGGCATGGCCGCCGTCATGCTGATGGGCAGCAACGACCCTTCGCGGCTTGGCGACTGGAGCCTGGCGCTCCTGCTGGCCTGGGGTGCCACTGCGGCGATCCTGTTCTCGGCGACGGTGCTCTACAAGTGGCTGGGAAGAAGCGTTTTGACCGCGATCGAGCGGCTAATGGGTATGCTTCTGGTCGCCATTTCCGTGCAAATGGTCTTGGACGGCATCGGCACCTACCTCAAGTTGACCCCGCCCAACATCTGACCGCCGTCCCCCGGGTGCAGGTCGCCGCCACGACGCCGCAGAACGCCGCGCGGTGGCGGGCCGACTGTCATGTTGCACTGCGAAAGATTGTCATGCCGCGGTCACAAAATGGTCCTATCGTGTTAACCTGTTATTAACCTCCGCGGACGCCGCGTGGGCCATGGGAACCCCTAGCACGCCCTTCAGAACCGACCCCACCGGGTGGTTCCGCACGTCTCGTCAGCCAGCTTCGCCACATCACTCCCGTACCGAGGTTTATCCGATGAACCAATCCCGTCGTCTTCGCCTGTCCAAGCTCAGCCTTGGCCTCGTCGTCGCACTCGCCGCCGCGCCTGCCTTCGCGCAGAGCACTTCGGCCGGTGTGGGCGGCCTGGTCACCGACAATGGCGGCCAGCCCGTCGTCGGCGCCGAGGTGACCATCACCCACGTCGAATCCGGTACGGTCAGCCGCGCCACCACCGATGCCAGCGGTCGCTACAACGCGCGCGGCCTGCGTGTGGGCGGTCCTTACCAGGTGACGATCACCAAGTCGGGTGAAGGCACCAAGACCGAAGACAACGTGTTCCTGGGTCTGAACCAGGTGAACACCGTCAACGCCGCCTTGACTGGCGACGTGGCGACGTTGGAAACGGTGACCGCCGTGGGCTTCGCTGGTGGCTCTGAAGTGTTCAGCTCAAGTAAGATGGGCGCGGGCACCAACCTGAATCGCGAGCAGATCGAGGCCCTGCCGTCGATCAACCGCAACATCCAAGACTACGTCCGCATGGATCCCCGCATCTCGCAGAGCGACAAAGCGCGCGGCGAGCTGACGGTGGGCGGCCAGAACCCGCGCTACAACGCGATCCGCATCGATGGTGTGAACACCAGCGACACGTTCGGCTTGGAGTCCAACAACTTCCCGACGATCCGCCAGCCGGTGTCCATGGACGCTATTGAAGCGATCAACGTCGATATCTCCAACTACGACACCACCATCACCGGCGCGACCGGCGCGGTGATCGATGCGGTGACCAAGTCGGGTACCAACGAGTTCCATGGCTCGGTCTACGGCGTGTACCGCGACAAGGACATGGTAGGCGACAACCCCACCAATGACGCTCCGTTCACCGGTTTCAACGACGAGCGCACCTACGGCATGACCTTCGGCGGCCCGATCGTCAAGGACAAGCTGTTCTTCTTCGTCAACTATGAGAAGTTCGAGCGCGACCGTGCGGCTGCCTCGTTCGGTCCAGTTGGCTCGGGCGCGACTAACACCGTCAACATCACGCAGGAGCAGATCGCTGAAGCGCAGGAAATCGCGCGCACCCGTTACGGTGTCGATATCGGTGGCTTCAATGCGCCCAGCAGCATCAAGCAGGAAGTCGAAGAGTACGCGGCCAAGATCGACTGGAACATCAGCGACAACCACCGCCTGTCGGCGCGTTACTCCAAGCTGGAGCAGATCGAGCCGAACCTTGCCGGTTCGAGCAGCTCGTCGCTCGGCCTGGACAGCCGCTGGTACGACGTCTCCAAGAACGTCGAGACCTCGGTCGTGCAGTTGTTCAGCGACTGGTCCGACAACTTCTCCACCGAGTTCAAGGTCGGCCGCCGCACCTATGACTCGCTGAGCAGCGTCAATTCGCGCCTGCCGCAGATCAGCATCGGCTTCGGCACCGCCAACGATCCGGACCAGGCGGCTTCGCCGTACCTGAACTTCGGTGCTGACGAGTTCCGCCACGGCAACCAGATTAACACCACGACCGACACCGCGTTCGGTGCCGCGACCTGGTACGTGGGCGACCACACGCTGAAGTTCGGTTTCGACCTGGAAGAGAACGACGTTTACAACCTGTATGCCCAGAACATCTGGGGCTCCTACACCTTCGCCAGCCTGGAGCACTTCCGCAACGGCGAGTACGGCGAGTACCGTCTGAATGCGCCGGTGCCGGGCAACGACCTGAACTCGGTGGCGATGCGCTACAAGCACCGCAACACCGGCCTGTTCGTGCAGGACAGCTGGGCGGTCAACTACAACCTGACCCTGCTGTTCGGCCTGCGCGCCGACCTGCCGAGCATGGACGACGTTCCGGTGCACAACCTGCTGGTGCAGGAGGTCTATGGCCTGGACAACCGCAACAAGCTGGATGACGTGCTGATCCAGCCGCGCTTCGGCTTCAACTACACCTTCGACAGCGACCGTCCCACCCAGCTGCGCGGTGGCGTGGGCTTGTTCCAGGGTGCGGCCGCCAACGTGTGGGTCGGCAACTCCTACCAGAACTCGGGCTTCGGCCTGATCGGTTACAACGCATTCCCCAGCGGCATCGCCGGCCTGAGCGATGCCGAGCGTGAGGCGATCTGGACGAGCCTGCCGGTCAATCTGGACCCGGACAACCCGACCCGTCCGTCGCCGGCGTCCGGTTACACGATGATGGTCAACCTGATGGAAGACGGCATCGAGCAGCCGTCGGTCTGGAAGGCCAACCTGGCGTTCGACACCGAGCTGCCGTGGCACGGCCTGGTGGCGTCGGCCGAACTGCTGTACACCAAGGTCAACAATGCGATCTATTTCGAGCGCCTTGATCTTGGCGCGCCGACCTACACCGCCGGCGCGGACGGCCGCAACCTGTACTGGCGCAACCTGTACGGTACCGCCAGCGGCACGCGTTCCAACGGCAACACGGGTATCGGTGCCATCGCCGACACCATCCCGGGCTACGAGAACGTCACCGGTTGGCACGGCGACGGCGTGATCCTGATGAAGAACACCGACAAGGGTCGCAGCGGCCAGTTGACGGTCAGCCTGAGCAAGCCGCTGGAAGATACGTGGGGTTGGTCGGTCGGCTACACCTACACCGACGCGACGGAAGTGAATCCGCTGACGTCCTCGCGTGCTATCTCGAACTGGTCCAACATCGGCGTGTTCGATCCCAACTCCGATGAAGCCGCCACCTCGAACTACGAGATCAAGGACCGCATCATCGCCTCGCTGCAGTTCCGCAAGGCGTTCTTCGGCGACTACAACACCACGGTCTCGGCTTTCTATGAAGGTCGTTCGGGCTCGCCGCACTCGTGGCGCTACCTCAACGACATGAATGGCGACGGTTACACCAACGACCTGCTGTACGTGCCGAACGGCCCGGGTGACGTGCTGTTCAGCGGCGGCGCGACGATGGAAACCGCGTTCTTCGACTGGTTGGAGCGCAACCCGGACCTGGCCCGCTACCGTGGCCAGGTGGCCGAGCGCAACGGCAGCCGCAATCCGTGGGTCAACAACATCGACATCCGCATCAGCCAGGAGCTGCCCGGCTTCTTCAAGGGCCACAAGTCCGAGATCTGGCTGGACATCATGAATGTCGGCAACCTGATCAATAAGGATTGGGGCCACATCGAGTACCAGTCGCCGTACAGCGACATGCGTGCCGTCCGCTTCGTTGGTCTGGACCAGGCCACCGGCAAGTACGTGTACAACTTCGATGAGAGCGCCGTGTACAAGCGCTTCCTGACCGATGTCGAGTCGCGCTGGTCGCTGCAGCTGGGTTACCGCTACAAGTTCTGATGGCGCTTAACCGCAGTACCGAAAACGGCCGGGGCAACCCGGCCGTTTTCTTTTGGGCGGGCTCCTCTTGCCTCCGCGACTGCGCTAAAGTCCCGCCTCTGACGAACGAAGACAGGAAAAACCCATGAGTGAAACGGCATCGAGGGCGCTGCCGGTTCAGGACGCGCGGATCTACCCGCGAGGTGGCCTGGACGTGCTTTCCCGCGCCGAAGTGGCGCGCCTGCGTGACGCCTCCTCCGGCGGCATGCACGAACTGCTGCGCCGCTGCGCGCTGGCCGTGCTGACCAGCGGCAGCGCATCCGACGATCCGCGCGCCGCGCGTGATCTGTATCCGGATTTCGATATCCAGGTACTGCAGCAGGATCGCGGCGTGCGCATCGACCTGATCAATGCGCCGTCGATGGCCTTCGTTGACGGCGAAATCATCCGCGGCGTGGCCGAGCTGTTGTTCGCGGTGGTACGTGATCTGGCGTACACCGCCATCGAACTGGGCCCGGAGTACGCGACCGACCTGGAGTCTTCTGCGGGTATCACCAACGCGGTATTCGGCCTGCTGCGCAATGCGCGCATCCTGAAGCCGAGCGATCCCAACCTGGTGGTCTGCTGGGGCGGTCATTCGATCTCGCGCGACGAATACCTCTACACCAAGCAGGTCGGCTACGAGCTGGGCCTGCGCGGGTTGGACATCTGTACCGGCTGTGGCCCCGGCGCGATGAAGGGGCCGATGAAGGGCGCGACGATCGCGCATGCGAAGCAGCGCCGCGCCAAGACCCGCTACATCGGCGTGACCGAGCCGGGCATCATCGCCGCCGAATCACCCAATCCGATCGTCAACCACCTGGTCATCATGCCGGACATCGAGAAGCGCCTGGAGGCGTTCGTCCGCATCGGCCACGGCATCATCGTGTTTCCCGGCGGCGTGGGGACGGCAGAGGAAATCCTCTATTTGCTGGGCATCCTGCTTCACCCTGAGAACGCCGAACTGCCGTTCCCGCTCATCCTGACCGGGCCGACCATCGCGGCACCCTATTTCGAACAGATCGACACGTTCATCCGCATGACACTGGGCGATGCGGCCGCCGAACGCTACGAAATCATCATCGGCGACCCCGTGGCCGTCGCGAAGAAGATGATCGCGGGCGTCCGGCGCGTGCGCGAGTACCGTATCGAGCACAAGGATTCGTTCTTCTTCAACTGGGCCATCGAGATTCCCGAGGACTACCAGCAGCCGTTCGTTCCGTCGCATGAAGCGATGGCAGCGCTGCAACTGCGGCCGGGACGCGCCGTGCACGACCTGGCCGCCGACCTCCGCCGCGCCTTCTCCGGTATCGTGGCCGGCAACGTGAAGGAAGATGGCATGCGCCGGATCGAAGAATTTGGCCCGTTCGAGATCCACGGCGACGCGGCGATGATGCAGTCACTGGATGCGCTGCTGCGGGCGTTCGTCGAACAGCGGCGGATGAAGATCGCCGGCGAGTACAAGCCCTGTTATCGCGTGGTGACCTGAGGCCCGGGACTACCAGTGGCTGATGCGTCGTACGGCATGCGGATGGTCGCCAGGTAGCGGCCATCCGTTGTCTTGATGCTGACACCGCCCAGGCCCTGGGTCAGGGCATGGATGCGCTCGCGCACCGAGCTGAGTCCTACCTGGTGGCCCGTCGCGACCCGCACGGAGTCGGAGGGCAGGGTGTTGGCCACCGATACCAGCAGCTCTGTTGGCCCTACCTCGACCCGGATGCTCACCTCTCCGCCGCCTGTGGAAGGCTCGATGCCATGCCGGATGGCGTTTTCCGCTAGCGGCTGGATCGACAGCGTCGGAACCCTGATGTCGGGCAACGTCTCGGGCAGCTCCCAGGTCAGGCGCAGGCGATCACCCAATCGGAGATGTTCGATCTCCAGGTAGCGGCGCGCGAGGGAAAGCTCCTCGGAAAGGAGAATGGTGTCCCGTGTCGAGAGCGCGGCGCGGAACAGATCGGAAAGGTCCAGCAGCAGCCGTTCGGCGACGTCTGGCTTTGCGTGCAGCAGCGAGATGCCGGTGTTGAGGGTGTTGAACAGGAAATGCGGCCGGATGCGGGCTTGCAGGGCCTGGAGCTTGGCGTGTTCGGCATTGACCGCGAGTTGCCTTGCCCGCCACTGGGCCTGGAAGGCGCCCAGGCCAAGCAGGCCCACGATCAGGGAGATCGCAGTGACCTGAAGCGAAAAGCGCATCCAGCCTTCGTCTGGCGCCAGCACGAGCCCTCGCACCGCCAGCCAGCCGGCTCCCAGCACGATCCATGTACTCAGCAGCAGCGCACCGAGTCCGACCTGGGCCACCACAGGTGGTCGCATCCCGGCGAGTCTGTGGCGAAGCACATACAGCAGGCCCAACGACGCGAGCGCGACCCACTGGATGACAAGCGACGCCACACCAAAATAGGTCAGCCGGTCCGCCTCCAGCCCCGGTGCCACCGCCAGCACCGCCGCCAACGTCTCCCCCGTCAACAGAATCCAGATCAGCGTCCTGGCCTGCCACAGGGTGTCGAGGGGACTGAGGAGGGTGGGGGAA
>NZ_CAMPJD010000068.1 GCF_946886695.1 uncultured Pseudoxanthomonas sp.
CCAGCGCACGCTGGAATCCATTGACCATCAGCAAGGCAGTTCTCGCCGCTGAGCTGGAGAATCAACAACAAGCTGGGTCCCAACTTTCGCCGAGACGATGGGTTCAGAGCTTCCGTACGCGGAAGCTGCGGCCCTTGATCTTGCCGGCGTTGAGTCGCGCCAGCGCCGCGCCGGACTTGTCGCGTGCGACGGCCACGTAGGTCCGCGTGGCGAAGACGTTGATCTTGCCGATCGCGGAAGCGGACAGGCCGGCGTCGCCGGTCAGTGCGCCGAGCACGTCGCCGGGGCGCAGTTTGTCGGTCTTGCCGGCGTCGATGCGCAGCGTGGTCATCGCGGCGGGCGGCGCGGTATTGGCCTTGGGCGCTGATGGGACATTGCGGTCCCACAGCAGCGGTGCGCCCAGACGTTCTTCGATCACGGCGGCGCGCGGCAGTTCGCGCGGCGTGCACAGGCTGATCGCCAGGCCATCACGACCCGCGCGGCCGGTGCGGCCGATGCGGTGCACGTAGGTGTCCGCGTCGCTGGGCATGTCGTAGTTGACGACCAACGCCAGATCCTCGATGTCCAGCCCGCGCGCCGCCACGTCGCTGGCGACCAGCACGTTGCAGCTGCGGTTGGCGAAGCGCACCAGCACCTCGTCGCGGTCGCGCTGCTCCATGTCGCCGTGCAGGGCGAGGGCGGAGAAGCCGAAGTGCTGCAACGACCCGGCCACTTCGTCCACGTCCTTGCGCATGTTGCAGAACACCACGCACGACTCCACGCCGCGCTGCGCCAGCAGGCCCGCCAGCGCGGTCTGCTTGCGCTCCGGGTCCACGCGCACGAAGCGTTGCTCGATGATCGCCTGTTCCTGTGGCGCGTCCACCGTGACTTCCAGCGGGTCGCGCAAGGTATTGCGGGCGATGTCGCGGATGGCGTCGGTGAAAGTGGCCGAAAACAGCAGACTCTGGCGGTCCTTCGGCGTCTTGCCGGTGATCTCGCGGATCGGCTCCTCGAAGCCCATGTCGAGCATGCGGTCGGCCTCGTCCAGCACCAGCGTGCGCACGCCGCCCAGGTGCAGGGCCTTCTTGCGCAGCAGTTCCTGGATGCGGCCCGGCGTGCCGACGACCACGTGCGGGTCATGCGCTTCAAGCGAGCGCAGCTGCGGCTCCAGGGGCATGCCGCCGCACAGCGTCAGGACCTTGAGATTGGGAATGCCTACGGCCAGTTTGCGCACCTGCTGCGCCACCTGGTCGGCGAGTTCGCGGGTCGGGCATAGCACCAATGCCTGCGTGCGTCCCGTGGCGACATCGAGCCGGTGCAACAGGCCCAGGCCGAACGCGGCGGTCTTGCCGCTGCCGGTGGGTGCCTGCGCGATGACATCGCGGCCATCGAGGATGGCGGGCAGGCTGCGGGCCTGAATGGGGGTCGGCCGGGCATAACCCAGCGCCTGGACACCCTGGTGCAGGCCGGGTGCCAGCGGAAGAGAAATGAAATCGAGCATGCGGCATTTTCGCAGATCGGCGCGGTTGCCGCCGGAAAACCTATTGCAGGTCGGGGAAATCTTCCTCGGGCAGCGCGATGAACGACCAGAACGGAACCTCGTTGGACGTCCAGAACTGCGAGACTTCGTCCAGGATGTCCAGCAGGGTGTCGAAATCGGCCTCGGTGCGTTCGCGCAGTTCATGGGCCTGCTCGAAGAGCAGGACGTAACCCGGCGCCTCCAGCCAAGACAGGTCGCGCAGGCTGTCGGACAGCGCATCCCAGTTGCGCCCGGAGGATTGCGGGAAGTCCAGCACCGTGGCGATGCGCAACAGCAGGGCGCCCTTGCTGTCGCAGCCTGACAGGTCGATCCGGCGCGACAGCAGCCCGGCATCGCGGCCGACCGCTGCCAGCGGATCGAGATCATCCTCGGTAACGAAGAAGACGCCCGCGCGCGTGGGATCGGCCAGGCCGGGATCGAAACCGGATTCGCTCATGGCAGGGTTCCGTTGCCGATCTCGAACCGGCGGAAGCTCTCATAGTGGTCGTCGGTGTAGTAGTACTCGCGCGGCGGTTGGCCGCCGGTGACGATGCGGCGTGTACCGCGATGGCCGAGCCCGGGCGTGTCGACCGTGTACTCGCGGTAATAGCCACGCGACTGCCGTGGCAGCCGTCCCTCTCGGTTCTGGAAGACGCTGCCGTCCTGGCGATGGGGGAATGGCCCGCCGCGCTGTATCAGCACCAGTGTCTGCCGGGCCTCGGCCGGCAGGAAGGCGGGAAGCGCCGCCCCGTCGCCGCCCGATCGCGCGGCGACGGGTGGCGCGATGTCGGGGACGTCACCCGCGAGTTTGCCGGGGCGCGTCTGCTCGACCGGCGGCAGCGCAAGTTCAGCGCTGGTGTGGCGGGGATCCGAGGTTTCATGCGACGCAATGGCCGGCGCGGCGGGCGCTTCGTCGCGTTGGGACCACCACCAGGCGCCCGCACCCAGCACCAGCAGTGCGAGGAAGGCGAACAGGGGGAGGCGCTGCCGACTCTGCCGGCGGGCGCGGGAACGTCGACTCATGCGTGGATCATTCCGTCAGGAAGCGGCCGCAGCCGCGGTAGACCTTGCCACCCACCGTCAGGGTCGCGGAGGCCGGGTACTCGTTGTCGCTCATGCCATCGCTGCAGACTTCCTTCTTCATCGTCAGCGACACGGCCAGGCCATCGGCGGTGCTGCCGACATAACCATCTCCCGTCTTGCGGGACTGTGCGACATCGATCTTGCGTTCGCCGTAGTCCAGGTCGGCGCTCAGGCGCGGCGTGGAGCCAGCACCGACTTCCACGGACCAGCCCGGTTCGGTGCCGATGCCACGGAAGACGCTGCCACGTGCCCTGGCCTGCTCCCAGGGTGTTCCCGTTGCAGGAGGAGCAGGATCTCCACCAGCCCGCACCATGCGGAATTCAACCGGTGCAGACGCGCCGGGCGTCACCGGCACGCGCGTATCGGTGACGAACCAGAGTTTGCCCTGCGCGTCCCGAAGGCCAGCGTGCAGGCCGTACATGCCGTTCGGACGCAGCTTGGCCGGGTCATAGGGGAGGGTGAACGCGAACGGCGGGCCCTTCAGGTCGCTGAAGTCGGCGCTCGCGACCACGGCGGCGGGTGTATCGGCCAGCTGGTTGTCCACGAGTTGCACGCTGAGCGTCGCGCCTGGCGGCGGCGCGATGCGTTCGAGATAGAGGGCCCGCCCCTGGATCGCAGCAGCAGGCTGGGCCGGGACTGCGTTGCCAGTGGGCGGCGACTGGCAGGCAGGGAGTGCCAGCAGGCAGGCGGTGATCAACAGCAGACGGAACATCGCGCGCTCCAAGGAGGTCGTGGCTGGCCGCCAGCTTAGCGGTGGCCGGTGTAATGGTTCGTCAACGTGGAAATGGTCGTGGTGCGGTCTCCGTCCGCGGTCCCGGCATCGCCGCGCTACAGTCGCGTCTCGACACGGAGGCCGCCGGGATGCCCTCGCACGATCCGAGAGTGGATGCCTACATCGAGAGAGCGGCCGAGTTCGCGCGCCCGGTCCTCGAACGCCTGCGGAGCGCGGTGCACGAGGCGTGTCCACAGGTGGAAGAGACCATCAAGTGGAGCATGCCGTCGTTCCAGTACGGCGGACGCATCCTGTGCAACATGGCCGCGTTCAAGCGGCACGCATCGTTAGGCTTCCGGCAGCACGCGCAGGTCACGGACGGCAAGGCGCGTGACGGCATGGGGAGCCTGGGCAAGCTGGTGTCGCTGGAAGACCTGTCGCCCAGGCGGGAACTGATTGCACTGGTACGCAAGGCGACGGCGCTGATCGATACTCCTGCGGCGTCGTCGGCGTCGTCGGCGTCATCGGCGTCTGCATCAGCCAAGGCTGCTGCGCGTCCCGTGCTGCGCACACCGGCGGATCTCCGCGATGCGCTTGCCGGCAACCCGGCCGCGAAGGCGACATTCGATGGCTTCAGCCCCTGCGCCCGGCGCGACTACATTGAATGGATCATCGGGGCCAAACGGACGGATACGCGTGAGCGAAGACTGACGCAGGCGATCGCGTGGATGGCGGAAGGCAAGATGCGCCACTGGAAGTACCAAGTACGCTGAGTCCGCATCGCGCGACATAGGCCGCCCCATCGGGGCGATTCAGTATTGCGATGACGATGTGGTTTGCAGACGGTTAGTATCGCTCGCAAGCCACCGAACCCCACGTCATCGCACTGCACGCGACCCTGCGCGCGCCGGAGACCCATGGCATGAATCGCGTCCTGCGACCCTTTGCCTACACCCGAGCCGCGGTGGCCTGGCCCTACATCGCGGCCGTCATCGGGCTTGTGTGTGCGGCGTTGTGGGTGTTGTGGCTGGCGCCGCCCGGGCAGGGAAGCGGCATGCGACTCGCACTGCGCGGCGGTGCATTGTGCGCCGCTGCCACGGCGATCGGTGCGTTGCCGGTGCTGGTGATGCGGACGATTCCGCAGCGGCTGGCAGATGGGCTGCTCGGCTTCGGGGCCGGCGTGATGTTGGCGGCCACGGCGTTCTCGCTGGTGCTGCCGGGCTTGGCGGCGGCGGAAACGCAGGGCTTCTCGCCTTGGGGTGCGGCGGGCCTCGTGAGTGCCGGGATCCTGCTGGGCGCATTAGCGCTGCTCGCACTCGACCGTGGCCTGGTCGACGACCCACGGGACGCACAGCGTCGCCTCGTACCCTCGCGGGTGATGCTCTTCGTGCTGGCCATCGTGCTGCACAACATCCCGGAAGGCATGGCGGTGGGCGTGGCGGCCGGCGGTGTGCTCAGCGGTGCGGCCGGGCTGGCGATCGGGATCGCCCTGCAGGACATACCCGAAGGCCTGGTGGTTGCTCTTGTGCTTGCGACGGCGGGCATGGCGCGGAGCAAGGCGGTCTTCCTGGGCGCGCTGTCGGGCGTGGCGGAACCCCTGGCCGCGATTCCCAGCGCGTGGGCAGTCGGCATTTCGTCGGCGCTGCTGCCGTGGGGGCTGGCGTTCGCGGCGGGAGCCATGCTGATCGCCGTGGGCCATAGCGTGATCCCCGAGTCGAACCGGCACGGCCACGGCGGCATCGCATCGTTCGGACTCGCGCTTGGCTTCTGCCTGATGATGGCGCTGGACACGGCACTGGGTTGACCGCAAGGCGCGACGTGCCCACGCTGCCATTGTCCTTGCAGGAGAATGGCATGTCCGAACCGCTGACGATCATCGGGAACTACATCTCGCCCTACGTGCGCAAGGTGCTGGTCTGCCTGGAGCTGAAAGGCATTCCGTACCGGATCGATCCGATCGCCCCCTTCGTGGGTGACGCGGAATTCAGCCGCCTCAGTCCCTTGCGTCGCATTCCTGTACTGCGTGACGGCGACCTGGTGCTCAACGATTCCACGGTGATCTGCGAGTACCTGCAGGACAGGTTTCCGCAGCCGTCGCTATATCCGGCCGATCCCGTGCAGCGGGCACAGGCACGTTGGCTGGAGGAATACGCGGATTCCTACCTGGGTGATGTGATCGTCTGGCGCATGTTCTTCCAGAAAGGCGTGCGCCGGTTCCTGTTCAACGAAGGCACCGACGAAGACGTGGTGCGCAGGGCCCGGGAGGAAGAGCTGCCGGTTGCACTGGATTATCTGGAAGCACGGATGCCCGTCGCCGGTTGGCTGTTCGGTGACATTTCCATCGCCGACATCAGCATCGCTGCACTGTTCCGCAATGCGGTGTTCGTGAAGTACCACGTCGATGCCCAGCGATGGCCGCGTACCGCCGCCTTCCTTGCGCGTGCCTGGGCGTTGCCGCCGTTCCAGGCACTGGCTGCCTACGAAGAGCGGACCCTGCGCACGCCGCTCCCGGAGCAGCGTGCGGTACTTGCGGAGATGGGGGCGCCGCTCACCGACACCACCTGCGGCAATGCGCCACCGCGCTATGGGGTGATGCGGCTGGGGTGACGGACTCCGGTCAGCATCTTCTGCAGGAGCGGTGCGAGGGGGGCGGCCCGCTCCTGCAATCCCATCGGGGCATCACGGGTTGGTGTCGACGCGCAAGACCGGATAGAGCCGATAGCGTTCGTCCCATGACGGGTGTCGACGGTAGAAGAATTCGAGCCGCGCAGCGGGATCGTCGGAGAAGGCTTTGTCTTCACGCAGCCGGCGTTCGAACTCGGCCTTCACGGCGGGGTCGCGCAACATCTCGCGCGCCACGCTCTCGGCCACATAGTCTTCCATGTATTCCTTGCGCTCGAACGCATTGTTGAAGCGGCCCCAGGCGAGCAGAGAATCGGGCGCCTGTGGTTCAAGCAGCGCCATGACCAGACGCGACTTCGCCTGCGCGATGGGCACGAACAGCGTGCCGGCCGGCATGCTGCGTGCTTCCTGCTTCCAGTCGCCTTCCACCGTCAGGCGCTGGCGGGCTTCCACCGGGCCGCTGCCGAAGCTGGTTTTCGTAGCGCGAAACGCGGCCACGTCACCCTGCCAGGGTTTGCCCAGGAGGCGATATTCCACGCCATGCGTCTTCAGCACATCGGCGACCCAGGACGCCTCTGCGGCAGGCACCAGGTAGCCCGCTCCGGGCGCATCGATGACGAGGGCGGGTCGGATGTCATCCTTCAGCGGCACCTTCCAGAGCTGCGGTGTTGTTTCGTCGTAGCGCGTCATCAGTGCGCCGGATACATCCGATCGGGTCCGCGTGTAGGCGTATCCGCGAAAATCCACGGTACGTGCGGCGGGCGCGGCCGCATAGGTCAGCGGCTCGGTGTGGCCGGCGAGTTGCGCGGCGGCGGCATCGGCATTCCGTGCACTGGCGAGCCAATCGCTGCCGTGCGCCGCAACCTGTTCGAGTACCGACACCACCGTGTTGCGGGTGATCTTCACCCGTACCGGGTACTCCTTCCAGGAATGCGTTTCGACCAGCATCGCGATGCGGTTGCGGAGCAGGAAGTAGCCATGCGAGAAGCGCGGCGGCGCCACGCTGTCCTCGAAGCCCGAAGTCGGATCGTCACTGACGACGAAGGATGGGTAGTAGGGGAGGGGCAGCGAACCCTGCGCGGCGAGATCGCCGATCACCGACGTCCGGAGGGCCAAGCCTGCCTGCCTCAGCCCCGCATCGCCGGCATGCACGGGCTCGACCTGGATGGAGATGTCGTGCTCGAACTGCGCGCCGTTGGTCGCGTGCAGGTCCACCGTGACCAATGGGTCCCAGCGCTGCACGAGCTGCAGCATCGCCTGCATCTCCGGGGTGTCGGCTTTCAGGTAGTCGCGGTTGAGGTTGAAGTTCTGCGCGGTGGTGCGCCAGCCCATCTCCTTCGGGCCGCGCTGGTTGGGCCGGTTCCATGCGCCGAAGCGCTCGTGGCCATCCACGTTGAACACCGGCACGAACAGCCACACCTGCTTGTCCAGCGCGCCGTTCGCTGCTTTGCCTTCCAGCACCTCGCGCAGCGCCAGGAAGCCGGCGTCCTTGCCGTCGATCTCGCCGGCATGGATGCCGCCCTGCACCAGCACGACGGGGAGTCCGCGCTTGCGTGCCAGGTCCGGCGTCAGCGCGCCACTGGTCGAGGCCACCAGCATTTTCATCGGGCGTCCCTCTGGCGAGGTGCCGAAGGTGTGGCAGCGCACCGCCTTGGGGTATTGGCGCGCAAACGCCTCGCACAACGCAATGACCTCGTCGTAGCGCCCGGTTTCAACGAACCCCGAGCGCTCCGAGATGGTGGTTGGGGAAGGTGTGGCATGCATCAGTGGTGCGAAGGCCAGCAGCAACACGGCAGAGAGGGCGCGCAGCATGGAAAAATCCTGAACAGGGCAGGGGCGAATGATGCCGCGCAATCGCGGTCAGTCCCAGTCCCCGTTGTCCGCGTGTCCGGCACGCGGGTGGTTCGACCCTGTGCGGGCGGATACGGTAACCTTCCGGGACTTTTTCACCGGAAGATCGGATGAGCACGACCGCAGAAGCCAGCCAGGGCCGCATGCCCCGCCAGATTCCCTACATCATCGGCAACGAGGCGTGCGAACGGTTCAGTTTCTACGGGATGCGCAACATCCTGGTGCCATTCCTGATCAGTTCGGTGCTGCTGGCCTACCTGCCGGACCAGGCGGCGCGCGAAGGCGCGGCCAAGGATCTGTTCCACAGCTTCGTCATCGGCGTGTACTTCTTCCCGCTGCTCGGTGGCTGGCTGTCGGACCGCTACTTCGGCAAGTACAACACCGTCCTTTGGTTCTCGCTGATCTACTGCGCCGGCCACGCCTGCCTTGCGATGTTCGAAAGCCACGCGACCGGTTTCTACACCGGCCTGTTCCTGATCGCACTGGGCTCGGGTGGGATAAAACCCCTCGTGGTGACGTTCTGCGGTGACCAGTTCGACCAGACCAACAAGAGCAAGGCGAAGGTGGTCTTCGATGCGTTCTACTGGATCATCAACTTCGGTTCGTTCTTCGCTTCGCTGCTGATGCCGCTGGTGTTGAACAGCTGGGGTCCGGCGTGGGCCTTCGGCATCCCCGGCATTCTGATGTTCATCGCCACGCTGATTTTCTGGGCCGGACGCAGGAAGTACGTCAATGTGCCGCCGTCACGCGGCAACGATCCGGATTCGTTCCTCAACATTGTCCGCAGCGCCCTGTTGGGCAATGAGCGTGGCATCGGCACGCTGGTGGCCGCTGTGGGCGTGATCGGTGGCGGGGTGATGTTGCTGTTGTGGGCGCTGAAGTTCGCCGGTGTCGCACTGTGGCCCGAAGCATGGGGATTCGTCATCACCGCCTGCCTGGCGCTGGGCGCGGTGATCGCCGGCGTCGGTTTCGGTGCATCGCTCCAACTTGAGTCTGCGCGCGGCATGCATCCTGACGCGGCCATCGAAGGCGTGCGTTCCGTGCTGCGCATCCTGATCGTGTTCGCGCTGGTGACGCCGTTCTGGTCGCTGTTCGACCAGAAGGCATCGACCTGGGTCATCCAGGGCAAGGCGATGCAGATTCCGCATGACCTGTGGTGGTGGCCGAGCCGGCTGGTGAAGGACGCCACGCAGATGCAGGCGTTGAATCCGCTGATGGTCATGCTGCTGATTCCGTTCAACAACCTCGTGCTGTATCCGGCGCTGCGCCGGATGGGCTTCAACGTCACCGCGCTGCGGCGGATGGGATGGGGCATCGCCATCTCCGCGCTGTCGTGGGTCGTGGCCGGCCTGCTGCAGTTGCAGATGGACGATGGTCAGCAGGTGTCCCTGGCCTGGCAGACCCTGCCATACCTGCTGCTGACGTTCGGTGAAGTACTGGTATCTGCGACCGCGCTTGAGTTCGCCTACAGCCAGGCACCGATGGCGATGAAGGGCGTGATCATGGCGTTCTGGTACCTGACGAGCACCTTCGGCGGGTTGTGGGTCTTGCTGACCAACGCCAGCGTGCGCGACCCGGCAGTGATCGGCTGGATCCAGACACAGGGCTGGACCGAGAACGCGTTCCTGATGTTCTTCTTCGCCGGTTTCGCTTTCGTGGCGGCATTGGCATTCGCGCTGTACGCGCGTACGTATCCCATGCAGGACAACTACCGCACCGCGGCGTAAGGACGAGGGATGAGCGCACCCATTACCCTGCTGCTGATCGCAGTGACCTGCGTGGTCAGCTTCATCGCATTCCGCACGCCGTCACTGCTGATGCGGCTCATCTTGTGGCCGCCCGCGATCCACCGGCACCGCCAGTACGACCGGCTGGTCACCTACGGGTTCATCCACGCGGATTTCTGGCACCTGCTGTTCAACATGTTCACGCTGTTTTTCTTCGGTCGCCTGATGGAACAGGTGATCACCCAGATCAGCGGCAGTCGGCTGACCTTCGTCGCTTTCTATTTCTCTGCGTTGGTGGTGTCCATCCTGCCGACCTACCTGAAGCACCAGAACGACCCCAACTACCGCAGCCTGGGTGCCTCTGGTGCGGTATCGGCGGTGCTGTTCTCCTACATCCTGATCGACCCGTGGGCGCGGATAGGCGTGTTCTTCATCCCCATGCCCGCCATCGTGTTTGCCGTGCTCTACATCGCGTACAGCATCTGGATGGACCGTCGCGGCGGGGACAACATCAACCACGGCGCGCATCTGGCAGGTGCCGCTTACGGCGTGCTGTTCCTCGCGGCGATGGAGCCTCGCGTGCTGGGCCATTTCCTGGATGCGTTGTCGCAGCCAAGCTTCGGTTAAGCCGTCATTGCGGCAGCGCTCACCTGCGCTGAAGGTCCTGCGTGTTATCCCGGTGCCACGTTTCACACGTGGAGCAGGGCATGGCAACCGCAAAGACACGCAAGGTGACCCGCAAGACCGCGAGCAAGGCCGCCACGAAGAAAGCGCCAGCCAGCAAGGCCGCGAAGAATGCGCCGACAAGGAAGATGGCGAAGAAGGTGGTCAGGAAGGCAGTGGCGAGCACGACCAAGGCAGCGCGCAAGACCGCGGCCGGCCCGTCGGCCACGAAGCAGGCAACGTCGCGCGCCAGTGCAGGGAAGGCGGGCACGACCAAAGAGCGGGTAGCGGCAAAGAAGGTGGCGACGAAGAGGGGCGCGACCAAGAAGATCGCTGCCAAAAAGGTCGCTACAAAAAAGGCAGCGGTGAGAAAGACGGCAGTCAAGGTTGTCGACGCCCGTCCGGCACGCAAGAACACGGCGAAGAAGGTTGCGGGCAAATCCACGGCAAGACCCGTCAAGAAGGTGGCGGGCAGCTCGGCGGGGTCACGGACCGTGGATAAGCCTGTGCGCAAGACCCCGGCCCGCAAACGCGCGCCGCGCAGGATCACGCCGACGCAGGCACTGGAAACGGCACGTGCGTTGCTGGAACAGAAGCACGAACTGGATCGGCAATCCGCACCGTGGCAACAGATCGATCACCATGATCACGGCGCGGCGCCGGACGCGGGATTCGTCTCTTCTGAAGCTGCGGGCAAGGCGCTGGAACTGCATGCTGCCGAAAGCCGGATGAAAGCCATCCAGGGCAGCTCTGGAACGCAGGATCGGCGCAATCAGGGCAAGCGCGACCATCGCGGCGAGTGATCGCCACGGCGTGGAGAAAAGTCAGGAGGGAGTTCCGTGCTGCGTGCGTCAGACGATGCAGCCGGGACGGGACTCCGGCGCGGCAGTCACACCCGAAGGCGGACCCCTGCGCCGCGCCGGAGCACCCGGTAGAAAGGTTGTGCCGTCAATCCATCAGAGAATGCACGGCGTGGACGCCGGCGGTGTCACTGCTGGAGTAGGTGGACATCAGGCGCTCGTACACGGCGTTGTTCAGGCGCTCGAACTCCCAGTCCTTGGTATGGCCGGTGACGGTGAGCTGGTACAGGCCTTCCAGCAGAGTGAAATCGCTGGCGCTGGAGACGTCGGGCAGTTCTTCGGTCAGGCTCATGGCGGGCTCCGGATTGCGGGTCGTTTGAGCCGTATCACGCAGCAATCATGCCAACATGTGTTTTGCCAACTTCGTCACGTTTAATGCTGGCTTGAAATCCTTCACAAGCATGAATGTGACGCGATGCGTCCAGTTCTGCCGCGGCAGCAGGTGGGCATTGGGTCACAATGCCCCTGAGCCCCCTGCCACGGAGACGCCATGACCGGTGACCAGCCCTCCCTCGACCTGCATCACGACCCGGCCGCCCGCCGCTTTGCCGCCCGGCTGGACGGACGGGAAGCCGAACTGCTGTATTCGCTGCGCGATGGCCGCATGGTGATCGACCATACCGGCGTACCCGACGCCATCGGCGGGCGCGGTGTGGCCGCTGCCCTGGTGAAGGCCGCGCTGGACCACGCGCGGTCGCAGGGGTGGCGTGTCGTGCCCGTGTGTTCGTACTCCGCGGCGTACGTTCAGCGGCATCCTGAGTACGCCGATCTGGTGGATGCGTGATGTGTCTGGAGGATGGCAAACGCGCGGCCTAGAATGACGGCCATCACACACCCGGAAGGAGCCCGAACGTGTCCCCCAGCATTTCCCGACCCCCATTCCGCCAGACCAGCCTGCTGTTGATGGCGATCCTGGCCTTGTCCGCCTGCAAGCGGGACGCGGCCGCCCCGCCTACGACCCAAGGGGAGGCGGCCCCGCCCAGCGCGACGTCCGTGGATGCACCGGCCCTGCCGGTCGAGCTGAAGGATGTCATCGAAAGCACGGACCGTTATGTCGTGGGGATCAGTTATCCGGCCTCGGTCAACCGATATCCGGCCCTGGCCAAGGCGCTGTCGGACTATGCGATGGCGGAACGCGCCGAACTGATGGAAGCGGTGGAAGCCTTCGGCAACGACAAGCCCACTGCACCGTATGAATTGTCGCTGGCGTTCGAGCAGGTGGTGGATACGCCGCAGATCGTGGCAGTCGCGGCGGACGGCAGCCGTTATACCGGGGGTGCGCACGGTCAGCCGCTGATCGCGCGCTTCGTTTGGCTGCCGCAGCAGGACGCAAGGCTGACGGCCGCCGCATTGGTGCCCGGTCCGGAAGGTTGGCGTGCCATCAGCGACTACGTGCGGGAGCAACTCCACACCGGCGTGGTGACCCGCGCCGATGAGGACGAACTGGCGCCGACGGATCGGGCGGCGCTGATCAAGAGCACTTCGCGCATGATCGACGAAGGCACCGAGCCCGACGCCGTCAATTTCAGCGAGTTCGTGCCCGTACTCGATGCCGCGGGCCGTATCACGGCACTGCGTTTCGTCTTCCCGCCTTACCAGGTGGGCCCTTACGCGGACGGTACCCAGGCGGTCGACGTGCCGGCTGCCGTGCTGCTTCCGCACGTCGCACCGGAGTACGCGGGGCTGTTCGCCCGCTGATGCCACGATGCCGCATCACCGCTTCCAGCGCAGGATCACGGACCTGTTGGCCGAAGCGGATGTGCTGATCGGAGGGGATCGGCCTTGGGATCTGCAGGTACACGACGCGCGCTTCCACGCGCGCGTGCTGGGGCAGGGTTCGCTGGGCATGGGTGAAAGCTACATGGAGGGCTGGTGGGACACGGCCTCGCTGGACGGCCTGCTGTTCCGCCTGCTGGCAGCGCGGATGGACGAACGCGTGCACCGGGCAGGCGAGGTCTTCGATGCGTTGCGCGCTCGTCTGACCAACCTGCAGTCGCCGCGCCGCAGCGGCGAAGTGGCGCGACGCCACTACGACCTGGGCAACGATCTGTACCGCGCGATGCTGGGTCGCCGACTGGTCTACAGCTGCGGCTACTGGCGGGGGGCGAAGGCCCTGGATACTGCCCAGGAAGCCAAGCTGGATCTTGTCTGCCGCAAGCTCCGCCTGCAGCCGGGCATGCGCGTGCTCGACATCGGCTGCGGTTGGGGCGAGGCGTTGAAGTTCGCAGCCGAGCGTTACGGCGTTAGCGGCGTCGGCGTCACCATTTCCCGCGAGCAGGCTGAATACGCGACCCGACTGTGTGCGGGGTTGCCGATCGAGATCCGGCTGCAGGACTACCGGGCGGTGGACGAGCCGTTCGACGCCGCGTTCTCGCTGGGCATGTTCGAACATGTCGGCGTGAAGAACTACGTCGGCTACTTCGATGTGGCCCGGCGTTGCGTGCCCGAGGAAGGCCTGTTCCTGCTGCATACCATCGGCGGCATCCGCTCGGTCAACCGCACCGATCCCTGGATCGCGCGCTACATCTTCCCCAATTCGATGCTGCCCTCCGCACTGCAGATCACGCAGGCCATCGAAGGGCGCTTCGTGCTGGAGGACTGGCACAACTTCGGAACCGACTACGACCGCACGCTGCAGGCGTGGCGCGACAACGTGGAATCGGCATGGGAGGAACTGGACGCGCGCTATGACGAGCGTTTCCGGCGGATGTGGCGGTTCTACCTCGCGGCGTCGATGGCCACCTTCCGCAGCCGCCGGTCCCAGCTCTGGCAGGTCGTGCTGTCGCCGCGCGGCGTGCCCGGAGGCTACGTGGCGCCGAGATGACGGGCTGGAACGAAAAGAGCAGGCCAGGCCTGCTCTTCGCATGTCGGTGGATGTCCTGCCGGGTCAGGCGGAAGGCGGCGACGGCAGCTCGCGGGCGTTGAAGATGCGCTCAATCACCTCGGCCAGTTCGTCTTCCGAGAACGGCTTGGTCAGGTAGGCCTTGGCGCCCTGGCGCAGGCCCCACATGCGGTCCGTGTCCTGGTCCTTGGTGGTCACCAGGATCACGGGGATGTGCTTGGTCGTGGCTTCGCGGCTGAGCGTGCGCGTGGCCTGGAACCCGTTGAGGTTGGGCATCACCACGTCCATCAGGACCATGTCCGGGAGCTCGCGCTTGGCGACTTCCACGCCGGCAGCGCCGTCCTCGGCGGTGATGGACTCGTGCCCCAGCTTCTCGACGATGCGCTGGATGCCCAGCAGTTGCGACGGTGAATCGTCGACGATCAGAATTTTTGCCATGGAGTTCCCCAAGTTGTCCCCGCCGTCGATTGTAGAGCGTGTTCGGGACAAGACAAATGGTCAGGAAGGCCAGCCGGTGACGCCTGTCGTGCCGCCACTGCCGTTCATCCCATTCGCACGAGCGTGCGTCCGAAGGAGCCGCCGGCCAGCATGGTGCGGAATACGTCGGGCAGCCCATCCAGGCTGGTCTCGCGGGCGCAGATGGTGTCCAGATGGGCGGGCTTCCAGTCGCTCGCCAGGTGCTGCCAGACCGCGTCCCGGATGTCGCGCGCGGTGCCGGCCGAGGCCACGCCCAGCAGGGACACGCCGCGAATGATGAAGGGCATGACAGTGGTGGGCAGGTCGGCACTGGCCGCCAGTCCTGCCGTTGCCACATTGCCATAGGGCACGGTCTGGGCCAGCAGACTGGCCAGCATCGGTCCACCCACATTGTCCAGCCCGCCGCCGAAGCGCGCGGTCTCCATCGGGCGTGCGGTCGCCAACGCGTCGCGCCCCAGCACTTCGCGGGCGCCGATGGCTTTCAGGTAGTCCGTGTTCTCAGGCTTGCCGCTGATCGCGTGCACGTCGAAGCCTGCCTTGCTGAAGATGTCCACTGCAAGGGAGCCCACGCCGCCGGTGGCGCCGGTCACGGCGAGCGGACCGAGGTCGGGGGTCTGCCGGTTCTCGCGCATGCGGAACAGCGCCAACGCGGCGGTGAACCCTGCGGTGCCCAGGATCATGCTCTCGCGCAGGCTGAGGCCGGCGGGCAGGGGGATGACCCACTTCGCTTCCAGGCGGGCGTACTCGGCATAGCCGCCATCGCGCGTCTCGCTGAGGCCGCAGCCAGTGACGAGCACGGCATCGCCTTCCCGGAAGGCGGGATCGGTGGAGGCCGCGACGTGCCCGGCCACATCGATGCCGCCCACCAGTGGAAATTTGCGGAGGATCTTGCCCTCGCCGGTGCCGGCGAGCGCGTCCTTGTAGTTGACCGACGAGTACGCGGTCTTGATGACCACTTCGCCCGGGTTGAGCGCATCAAGCGTCAGCGCCTCGATGCCGCTGCGATAGCCGGCGTCGTCGTTGTGGATGCGGAAGGCGTTGAAGGTGGTGGGGAGCGTCATCGTCGTTGCGCCTCTATCGTGTCAAAGGATGTCGGGGTACAGATCGCGCCACGTCGGATTCACATCCTCGATCAGTTGAATTTTCCACATCCGCTTCCAAGCTTTTAGTGCCTTCTCGCGCAGAATCGCAGATTCCATCCGCGCGTGGACTTCATACCAGACCAAAGTATGGATGTCGTAGCGTCGGGTGAAGCCGTCGACCTGATCGTGCTTGTGCTGCCAGATGCGGCCTGGAAGGTCGGACGTTACACCGATGTAGAGGGTGCCTCGTGGTCGGCTGGCCAGAATGTAGACACAGGGAATCCGTTCCCTAGCCATGCAGGCTCTCCTTTGCCTGTCCTTGGTTTCGTCAGTGGACTATAAGCGGATCCCGTCATTCCAGCGAACGCTGGAATCCATTGGCTGTGAGTGCCGTGGTGATCGACGCAAGAGCAAGATGGGTCCCAGCTTTCGCTGGGACGACGGAG
>NZ_CAMPJD010000069.1 GCF_946886695.1 uncultured Pseudoxanthomonas sp.
CCGAGCAGGTCGTGCAGGTCGCGGCCGATGCGCTCGCGTTCGGCCAGCGCGGCGAGCCGGCGCACTTCCTCGTGCGACAGTTTCAGCTCGGCACGCTTGCGCACCGTCTCGGCCTGGAAGTAGTTGCCCGTGAACACCGCCACCGACACGATCGCGGTCACCGCCGGCACGAACGCCGGGAATCCCAGCCAGACCGCCATGCCGCAGTAAGCGATGATCAGCAGGGCGAAGACTTCGAGCCGGATCCACATCGACCCCGGCATCAGCGCCACAAAGGCCGCCGCGTAGATGACGTAGGTGTTGGAGAACGCATTGAACGGCATCAGTCCGTAGCCCAGCGCCGCGATGCCCAGCGTGCACAGCACGCGTGCCAGCGCGCTGCCGCGGTAGGCCAGGAAGTACATCGGCAGGAACACGGCGATGGACGCCAGCGTCGGCCACAGGTACCAGCTCACGCCCTCGCCCCAGTCGGCGTTGGACGGCACCAGCACCGGGACGAACAGGAACACCAGGTAGCCCAGCAGGAAGATGGGCATCCAGCCCAGGCCCAGCGCTTCGGGCACCAGGCGGTCGCGCAGTCGCGTCAGCGTGGACAGCAGGGGCGACGAAAGATGTTTCATGGACGACTCCTTGCGCCGGCGATCCGGCTCACTGCACCAGGCGGCGGCGGGCCAGCACGAAGAACACGGCGGTGATGGCGGCCAGTACGGCCACGTGCAGCCCCAGCGGACGCCCCGTGCCCGCGCCGACGGCCTGTTGCGCGATGTGCGCCAGATGATACGCCGGCCACACCGGCGCGATGGTCTGCAGCACCGACGGCAGCATCGTGAGCGGCACCCACAGGCCCGACAGGAACGCCATGGGCAGATAGATGAGATTGATCAGCGCAGGAGCACCGCGTCCGCTGACCAGCGTGCCCAACCACAGGCCGAGCGCGCTGAAGGGCAGCACGCCGACCAGGCAGGTGGTGGCCCACGCGATCCACTGCGTGGCCGACAGCTGCACGCCGGCCACGCCGGCCGCGAGCGTGGCCAGCAGCGCCAGGATGATCGCGGCGAACAGCAGCGCCATCGCCATCTTCGCCACCAGATAGGCGCCCGGCGGCATAGGCTGCGCGCGCTTGAGCGTCAGCAGGCCCTGCTCGCGATCCATCGCGACGGTCACGCCGAAACCGAACAGCGCCACGCCGATCACCCCGAACACGCCATAGCCCGCCAGCATGTACTGCGCGACGGCCGGACCGCCCTTGCCACCGAGCAGCACACCGAACAGCAGGTAGAACACGGGCGGGAACAACAGGCACGGCAACGAGAACGACGGCGTGCGCAGCAGGCGGAGGAATTCGTAGCGCGCTTCGAGCACGTACGCGCGGGTGGAGGAGAACGGAACAGGAGCGATGGTGTCCATCAGGCGGCTTCCTTCTGTGCATCGCGGGTCAGGGCAAGGAACGCATCGGCCAGGCCGGCGCGCTGTACTTCCAGGTCGGACAGGGTGGCGTCCTCGGCCAGGAGGCGGCGCACGATGGGCTCGGCGGCTTCGGCGACGATCTCCAGCCGTTCGCCATCGTGCAGCGCGGCCTGCACGCCCGGCCATGCCTGCACGCGAGCCACCGGCACCGCGCTGACGCAGCGGATGCGGCGGTGCGCAACGGTGGCGCGGATCTGTGCCACCGACCCCTCCGCGATGACACGCCCGTGATTCACTACCACCACGCGGTCGGCGAGTGCTTCGGCTTCTTCCAGGTAATGCGTCGTCAGCAACACCGCGCACCCCTGCGCGCTGAGTTCGCGGATCGCCTTCCACAACGTCTGCCGCGCATCGATGTCCAGCCCCGTGGTGGGTTCGTCGAGGAACAGCAGGTCCGGGCGGCCGCAGACGGCCAGCGCGAACTGCACGCGGCGCTGCTGGCCACCGGACAGCTGGCCGTATCGGCGTTGCAACAGGCCATCCAGCCCCGCCAGCGCGACGAGATCAGCCACGCTGCGCGGCTGCGGGTAGTAGCTGCGCGTCAGGTCGATCAGCTCGCGTACCTTCAATGTGTCGGGCACGGCGGCAGCCTGCAGCATGACGCCCGCGCGACGGCGCGCCTCCAGCACCTGCGGCGGCAGGCCGAACAATTCGGCCGTGCCGGCATCCGGACGCTGCAGGCCGAGCAGCAGGCTGATCGCCGTGGTCTTGCCGGCGCCGTTCGGACCGAGCAATGCGAGCACCTGGCCGGCGGGCAGCGCCAGATCCAGGCCGTCCAGCGCCAGCGTCCTGCCGTAGTGGTGGCGCACGCCGCGCAGGCGGGCCAGCGGGGCGGAGGTCAGGCTTGCCACGTTCATGCGAGGATCCCGTCGGAAGGTGTCGCCATCGTGCCCCTGTGTGCCGACCGTGATGAGTGTGCCCTCTCAGGCGAATCAGGTGACAGGTGTCACTGGGATGAGGGCTGGAGCCAGCGCAGGATGTGCAGCCTGGCGGGTTCGGGATCCGCCTTCGCCGCATGAAGTGACTTCCGGCAACTAGGCTTCCGTTACTCTTGCTGGTCACACTTCCCCGCATTCACCGTCTGGATACGCATGAACACGTCTGCCGACCTGCTGAAGGAACTCCGCATCGACCGCAAGGCGCCGCCGCCGGCCCCGCCGTCGCGCCGTGGCCTGTGGATCACGCTGGGCGTGGTCATCGCCCTGCTGGTGCTGGCGGCCGCGGGCTGGGCGTTCTTCGCCCGGGAGAAGCCGATCGAAGTACGCACCGCGCCAACGGTCGCGCTGGGCAACGGCGGTGCGGCGGCTTCGGTGCTGGATGCTTCCGGTTATGTGGTCGCCCGGCGCATGGCCACGGTGTCGGCGAAGATCACCGGCAAGGTGCGCGAGGTGCTGATCGAGGAAGGCATGAAGGTCGAGGCGGGCCAGGTGATGGCCACGCTGGACCCGGTCGATGCCGACGCCAGCCGTGCGCTGTCGCAGGCGCAGGTCGAATCGGCGCGCTCGCAGGTGGCCAACGTGCAGGCGCAGCTGACCGAAGCCGAAGCCAACGCGCGCCGTTTGTCCTCGCTGGTGCAGCAACAGTTGGTCGCCCGCTCGCAGTACGACCAGGCCGTTGCCACGCGCGACGCCCTGCGCGCACAGATGCAGGCCGCGCAGCGCAACGTCACCGTGGCCAGCCGCAGCCTGGCGATTTCCGACAACGGCGTGGACAACACCATCGTGCGCGCGCCGTTCGCCGGCGTGGTCATCGCCAAGGCCGCGCAGCCGGGCGAGATCGTCTCGCCGCTGGCCACCGGCGGCTTCACCCGCACCGGTATCGGCACCATCGTCGACATGGAATCGCTGGAAGTGGAAGTGGAGGTCAACGAATCCTTCATCGGTCGCGTGCAGCCGAAGATGCCGATCCAGGCCACGCTGAATGCCTACCCGGACTGGCAGATTCCCGGCGAAGTGATCGCCATCATTCCCACCGCCGACCGCAGCAAGGCCACGGTGAAGGTGCGCGTGGCGCTGAACGTCAAGGATCCTCGCATCGTGCCCGACATGGGCGTGCGCGTGAGCTTCCTGGAATCGGCCAAGCCGCAGGCCACGCAGGCACCGAAGGGCGTGCGCGCACCGGCCGCCGCCATCAGCGAACGCGACGGCGCCCAGGTGGCGTTCGTGGTGGGCGATGAAGACACAGTGGAACAGCGCACGGTGAAGGTCGGCGGCAAGCTCGGCGACGACGTCCAGGTGACCGACGGCCTGATCGCCGGCGAGACCGTCGTCATCGACGCCCCGGCCGAACTGAAGGACGGCGCCAAGGTGAAGCTGGCCGAGGAAGCCGAGTAAGGCCCCGCTGCAACGGCGCGCGTGAGGAAACCCACGCCGCGACGAATCACCGGGTAGTTGCTGGTTGCCTTTGCTCTTGCCCTACCTGGACCCCTGAGGTCCGGCAGGCACGGCAGGTCAAACCCCGCAGGGGCGGCGCGCAGGACGCGCGCCGTTTCCGGATGACACAGGATGTGTCTTCCGGAAATTCCTGCCGGGACTGCGCACCCGTCGCGACGCGACGGGCGGACCGCCGGGGTGTGCTTTCTTTGGTCCTTTCTTTGCACAAGCAAAGAAAGGACGCCCCGCGGCGAGCGCACATGAGCAACTGACGTTTTCCCCAGAGCGCAACCCGCATCAAGCACGTCCAGCAAACAATCGACATCGTGTCGATAACCGCTTCCCCGCTTCGTCGTACTAAAGACTTCGCACCACCGCCCATCAGGTCAGAACCCGCCCTGATTGCCCGCAATGATCACCGTCCCGCGCACACCATTCCCGAACACCACCGAAGGAAAACGCCCATGTCCTCCCTGGTCTCCCTCCGCAACCTCACCAAGACCTATCAGCGCGGCCCCGAAAAGGTGCAGGTGCTGCATGGCATCGACCTGGACATCCCGCACGGCGACTTCGTCGCGCTGATGGGTCCGTCCGGCTCGGGCAAGACCACCCTGCTGAACCTCATCGGCGGCCTGGACACGCCCAGCGACGGCGAGATCGAGATCGAGGGCCAGCGCATCGACCGCATGAACGACGGCCAGCTGGCGCACTGGCGCAGCTCGAACGTCGGCTTCGTGTTCCAGTTCTACAACCTGATGCCGACGCTGACCGCGCAGCGCAACGTCGAGCTGCCGCTACTGCTGACCAAGCTGGGCGCGGCGCAGCGCAAGCGCAATGCCGAGATCGCGCTGCAGCTGGTGGGCCTGGCCGACCGCAAGGCGCACCGCCCCAACGAACTGTCCGGCGGCCAGCAGCAGCGCGTGGCCATCGCGCGCGCCATCGTCTCCGACCCGACCTTCCTGATCTGCGACGAACCGACCGGCGACCTCGACCGGCATTCGGCCGAGGAAATCCTCAACCTGCTGCAGATGCTCAACAAGGAACACGGCAAGACCATCATCATGGTCACGCACGATCCGAAGGCAGCCGAATACGCCACCCACACCATCCACCTGGACAAGGGCGAACTGGCCGATGCTCCGGCCGGCGCGCACTGACCGGAGGCGGCCATGAAATATTTCTCGCTGATATGGTCGGCGCTGTTCCGCAGCAAGACGCGGACATTGCTGACCCTGCTCTCGGTGGTAGCGGCTTTCCTTCTGTTCGGCCTGCTGGACTCGGTGCGCGTGGCGTTCAATTCCGGCGGCAGCGTGGCCGGCGCGGACCGCCTGGTCGTGGCCTCGCGGCTGTCGATCACCCAGATGCTGCCATACAGCCTGTCGACCCGCATCGACGCCACGCCGGGCGTGAAGAAGAGCGCCTACGCCGCCTGGTTCGGTGGCATCTACAAGGATCCCAAGAACTTCTTCCCCAACTTCTCGGTCGGTCCGGGCTACATGGAGATGTATCCGGAATACATCATCGATCCCGCGCAGCTGAAGGCCTGGGAGGCCGACCGTACCGGCGCCATCGTCGGCGAGAACCTGGCCAAGCGCTTCGGCTGGAAGGTCGGCGACACCATCCCGCTGCAGGCGACGATCTTCCCGCAGAAGGACGGCAGCAACGCGTGGCCGCTCACGCTGCGCGGCACGTTCAAGCTCGCCGACAGCAAGCGCAAGGGCGAGGAGAACCAGTTGCTGTTCCACTGGAAGTACTTCGACGAGGCCAACCAGTACGTCAACGGCCAGATCGGCTGGTACATGGTCAAGCTGGACAACGTGAACCATGCGACGCGCGTGGCCAATGCCATCGATGCGATCTCGGCCAACTCGGCGCACGAGACCAAGACCCAGACCGAGCAGGCCTTCAACCAGTCCTTCGCCAAGCAGTTCGCCGACATCGGCCTGATCGTCACCGCGATCATGGCGGCGGTGTTCTTCACCCTGCTGCTGCTGACCGGCAACACGATGGCACAGGCGGTGCGCGAGCGCGTCCCCGAACTCGCCGTGCTGAAGACGCTGGGCTTCACCAACGGCACGGTGCTGGTACTGGTGCTGGTGGAATCGGTGCTGCTGATCGTGCTGGGTGGCGTGCTGGGCATGGCGATCGCCTCGGCCATCATTCCGGTGGTCAGCGGCGCCAGCAACGGCATGATCGCGCTGCCGACCATCCCGGCGCAGACGTGGGCGGTGGGACTTGGATTGATGGTCGCGATCGGCTTGATCGTCGGCGCCTTGCCGGCGACCCGCGCGATGCGCCTGAAGATCGTCGATGCATTGGCCGGCCGCTGACAGGAGACATGACATGAAGAAACAATGGCTGGGTAATCTCATCTCCATCGTGGCGCTGGTCGTCGGACTCGGCGTGTGGATCGTGCTGCCATGGTTCGCGGTGCTGGGCATCGCGGTGGCGCTGGTGCTGTGGCTGTTCCTCACCCGCAGCGGGCGGTTGTCGCTGGAGGCCGCGAAGATCGGCATCGCCAGCCTGCCGCAGCGCTGGGGCGCGTCCTCGGTGATCGTGGTCGGCATCGCCGGCGTGGTCGGCGTACTGGTGGCGATGCTGGCGATGGGCGAAGGCTTTTCGGCCACGCTCAAGCAGACCGGTGGTGAAGACACCGCCATCGTGCTGCGGGGCGGCTCGCAGGCCGAGACCAACTCGGTCATCAGCCGCGACCAGGTGCCGCTGATCTCCACGCTGGCCGGCGTCGCCAAGGGCAAGGATGGTCGCGCGCTGTTGTCGCCGGAACTGTCGCAGATCGTCAACCTGCCGACGGCCAGCACAGGCGAGGACGCCAACGCGCAGTTCCGTGGCGTCAGCGAAGCCGCGTGGTCGATCCGCCCGCAGGTGAAGCTGACCGAAGGCCGCAAGTTCAACGTCGGCGTGCGCGAGATCGTGGTCGGCCAGGGCGCGAAGGGCCAGTATCGCGGCCTTGATGTCGGCAAGACGCTCAAGCTGGGCAACCAGGAATGGACGGTGGTCGGCGTGTTCGCCTCCGGCGACGCGCACGACTCGGAGCTGTGGACCGACATCGACACTTTGTCGTCGGCGTACGACCGCCGCGCCTACCAGTCGGTCACGGTGCGCACGGAAGGCAAAGCGGGCTTCGACCAGTTCAAGCAGGCGATGGAGAACGACCCCCGCCTGAAACTGGATGTGCTGACCACGCGCGACTACTACACCAAGCAGTCGACGGGCCTCAACACGCTGATCAAGGTGCTCGGTACCGTCATCGGCACCATCATGGCGATCGGCGCGGTGTTTGGCGCGCTCAACACCATGTATGCCGCTGTCGCCGGCCGCGCGCGCGAGATCGCCACGATGCGTGCGATCGGCTTCCGCGGCCTGCCGGTGGTGATGGCGGTGATGCTGGAAACCATGCTGCTGGCGCTGCTCGGCGGCGTGCTCGGCGGACTGATCGCCTGGGTCGTGTTCAACGGCTACAGCGTGGCCACGCTGGGCAGCAACTTCAGCCAGGTGGTGTTCCAGTTCAAGGTCACGCCGGAACTGCTGTGGAGCGGCCTGAAGTGGGCACTCGGCATCGGCCTGGTCGGCGGGCTGTTCCCGGCACTGCGTGCGGCACGCCTGCCGATCACTCAGGCTCTGCGAGCAATCTGATGCATGTCGAGGGGGTGCCGGCGTAAGCCGGCACCCTTGTCACACCGGCGGATCGAGCCACCCTCGCGACACAGCCACACCCACATCCTCCGGTGTGTCGATGTCGACACCCAGATCCGGTGCCTCGCAGGCGATGACGTCGGCACCCGCGGCATTCAGCACGTCACGCAAGCCGCAATCTCCCTGCACGGCCAGTGCGGCACGCAGCATCTTCGGTGCGACGACAGCAGGAACACCCACGCGGTCGCCGAGACGCGTCGCAGCGGAATTCGACCGCGCTCGACGAGATGCCTCCAGCAGTGCCTGAAGGTGTGCGGAATCCAGTGCGGGCTGGTCGCAGGTCAGGAGCAGCGTCGCATGAGCATGCGTATCGAGCGAATCCGCGGCGATGCGTACGCTTCCTGCCAGCCCCTCACTCCATCGCGCGTTGACCAGGCATTCCACAGGCAAGTCGCGCACCGCGACGGCGATGTCGTCCGCGCAGGCCCCCACGATCACCAGCACACGCGACGCGCCCGACGCCAACGCAAGCCGCGCCGCACGATGCACCAGCGTCTCGCCATCCCGCGTTAGCAGTTGTTTCGGCCGTCCCAGTCGCGTACTGCCGCCGGCCGCCAGCACGACCGCCGCATGCGACCCGTTCATGCCGACTCGCCGTAATGCCATGCCTGCAGTTGCGCCGCGATGCTCAGCGCGATCGCCTCCGGGCCCTGCCCGCCCAGCTTCAACCCGATCGGCGAACGCAGCCGCGGCGACAGCAGCGCATGCAGGTGTGCGGGAATCACCCGCAACAGATCCTCGCGCCGCCGCACCGGGCCCAGCAGGCCGACGAAGGGAATGGCGGTGTCCGCCAGTGCGGCCAGCGCTTCGCGGTCGTGTTCGAAGTGATGGTGCATCACCAGCGCGGCATCCGGCGCTGGTCGCAGGCTGCGCAATGCGTCCTCGGGACCCTGCATCAGCCATGCATCGGCGATCTCCCCGGCGGGAATCCAGCGCGCGCGCCGTTCCACCACCGTGACATGCCAGCCAATCTGTCGCAGCCACGCCACCAGCATCCGTGTTTCGGGGCCGGCACCGAAGATCACCGCACGCGGTGGAGGCGGCACCGTCACTTCGCCGACGATGTTCCCCGCAACGGATGCGGCGACGGGAAGTACCCACGTCCGCTCCATGTCGCCAGTGCACGCGGACACACCACCTTCTGCGTTGAGCCGCAACGACAACGCACCCGCGCCCTGCCACCACGCGTGCACCAGCTGCGACCAACCCGGCAGACGATCCAGCGGCAGCAGCGCCAGGCGCAGCCGCCCGCGGCACCCGACTGCCGAGCCCGCGAACAGGTCCTCGTCGTCGCGCGTGTCGATCTCCATCGCATCGAGATGGCCGCCGGCCACCGCATGCCGCGCGCGGCGCGCGATTTCCGGCTCCAGGCAACCGCCGCTCAGCCAGCCGGTCTGCGTGTCATCAGCAGCGAATACAGCCATCGCCCCCTGCCGCACATAGGTCGAGCCTTCGGTGGCGAGGACGACGACCAGCGCGCTGCCGTCGCCTTCATCACTGGCGCGCGCGGACACTTCCAGCGGATGGCGATGGACCGACATGCGCGCCACGATGGCGCAAGCACCGGGCAGAAGGCAACGGTCCGCAGACCCTCTGGGCCATCAGGCAAGCATGGCGCAGGATCGTGCAAGCCGTGGCCTCCACTTCCACTGGCACGCCACGGGGGCACGGAGTATCGTCATCCGGTCCCACGCCGCCGCCAGGGAGACACCATGAAGTTGAACGTCAATGGATCGGAGCGCGAAGTCGACGCGACCGACGACATGCCACTGCTCTGGGTCCTGCGCGACCTGATGGGCCTCACCGGTACCAAGTTCGGTTGCGGCATCGCCCAATGCGGCGCCTGCACGGTGCATGTCGATGGCTCGCCGCTCCGTGCCTGCATCACGCCCGCGTCCGCCGTCGCCGGCAAGAAGATCACCACCATCGAAGGCCTGTCCGCCGACGGCTCGCATCCCGTGCAGAAGGCATGGGCGGAGCTGGACGTGGTGCAGTGCGGTTACTGCCAGTCCGGCCAGATCATGTCGGCGGTGGCATTGCTCGCCGTGGTGCCCACGCCGACTGACAGCGACATCGACCAGGCGCTCTCCGGCAACCTGTGCCGCTGCGGCACGTACCAGCGCATCCGCGCCGCCGTGCATCGCGCGGCGGAACTGGGCAAGGCCTGATCCCACACCGCCACGGCATGGTATGCCGTGGCTCCGATCCGATGTTCGACGGAGATCGTGCCCGTGAACCTTGAACTGAAATCCTCGCGCCGCGGCTTCCTGCGCTCCACCGCCCTGGTGGGCGGCGGACTGGTCATCGCCATCGCCGTGCCCGGCGCCCGTCGCTTCGCCTGGGCCCAGGAAGCGCAACCTGCGGCGGTCGCGGCGTTCGCGCCGAACGCGTTCCTGCGCATCGCGGCGGATGATTCGATCACCGTGCTGCTCGCGCATGCCGAGATGGGCCAGGGCATCTGGACCACGCTGCCGATGCTGATCGCCGAAGAGTTGGATGCCGACTGGTCGAAGATCCGTGTCGAGCACGGCCCGGCGGACAAGGCCTACACCAGTCCGGTGTTCGGCATGCAGGGCACCGGCGGCTCGACGACGACGTGGTCCGAGTTCGACCGCTACCGTCAGGCCGGTGCCGTCGCCCGCGCCCTGTTGCTGCAGGCCGCTGCAGCACGCCTCAACGTGCCGGTGACCGAACTGCGTACCGAGAACGGCGCCGTGGTGTCCGGCAGCCAGCGCCTGCGCTACGGCGAACTCGCCGATGCCGCCGGCAAACTGCCGCCGCCCGATCCGAAGACGCTGACGCTGCGCGACCCCAAGGACTGGAAGCTGATCGGCAAGGCGACCAAGCGGCTGGACACGCCGGAGAAGATCACCGGCAAGGCCGTATTCGGCATGGACATCCAGTTCGACGGCCTGCTGACCGCGGTGGTGCTGCGCTCGCCGGTATTCGGCGGCAAGGTCAAGGCCTTCGACGCCACCGCCGCGCGTGCCGTGCCCGGCGTGCGCGACGTGGTGCAGGTGCCCAGCGGCGTGGCCGTGGTGGCGAACCACTTCTGGGCGGCGAAGCTGGGCCGCGACGCCTTGCAGGTGGTGTGGGAGGCCGGCGAAGGCGCCAAGCTGGACAGCACCGCGTTGCGGGAGCAGTTCTCGCAACTGGCGACCGAGGAGGGACCGACTGCCGTGCGTGCCGGTGATGTCATCGCCGAACTCGGCAAAGCCGCGAAGACGGTCGATGCCGAATACGCCGTGCCCTACCTCGCCCACGCGGCGATGGAACCGCTGAACTGTACCGTCAAGATCGCCGACGGCGAGTGCGACATCTGGTGCGGCACGCAGTTCCCCACCCTGGACCAGAACAGCACCGCGAAGATCCTCGGTATTCTTCCGGAGAAGGTCCGCATCCACACGCCTTTCCTGGGCGGGGGATTCGGCCGCCGCGCCACGCCCGATTCTGACGTCGTGTCGGAGGCCGTGCACGTGGCCAAGGCCGCGAAGGCGCCGGTCAAGACGGTGTGGACACGCGAGGACGACACGCGCGGCGGTTACTACCGTTCGGCGTTCGTCGAGAAGATCAAGGTCGGCCTCGATGAGGATGGCCTGCCAATGGCATGGCATCAGGTGATGGTGGGCCAGTCGATCATGGCCGGCACCTTCATGGAAGCGATGATGGTCAAGGACGGCATCGATACCACCTCGACCGAAGGCGTCGCCAACTCGCCCTACGTGCTCGGCACGCCCGCGCACCGGGTGGACCTGCATTCGCCGAAGACCGGCATCCCTGTGCTGTGGTGGCGCTCGGTGGGCCACAGCGTCAACGGCTTCGTGATGGAGAGCGTCGTCGACGAACTGGCGCATGCGGCCGGCAAGGATCCGCTGGAGTACCGGCGTGCCCTGCTGAAAGATCATCCGCGCCATCTGGCCGCGCTGAACCTGGCCGCGGAAAAAGCGGGCTGGGCGACGCCCGCCACCCAGGGACGCGGGCGCGGCATCGCCGTGCACGAGTCGTTCGGCAGCTACGTCGCGCAGGTGGCCGAAGTCTCCGTCGAGGACGGCCAGATCCGCGTGCACCGGGTGGTCTGCGCGATCGATTGCGGCGTAGCGGTCAATCCGTCCGCGGTGGAAGCGCAGATGGAGTCCGGCATCGTGTTCGGACTCGGCGCGACGCTGCATTCCGCGCTGACACTCAAGGAGGGCCAGGTGCAGGAATCCAACTACCACGACTACCGCGTGCTGCGCATGCACGAGATGCCGAAGATCGAGGTCCACATCGTACCGAGTACCGACAGGATGGGCGGCGTGGGCGAACCCGGCACGCCGCCCATTGCGCCCGCCGTGGCCAACGCCGTGTTTGCCCTGACCGGACAGCGGTTGCGCGAACTTCCCCTGCAACTGCCCGTTGCTGCCACCCCCGCACCGACCGTCTGAGGAGACCGCCATGCGCATCGCGCTGATGTCGTTGACCGTTCTCCTGCTCACCGCCTGCGGCCCCCGCATCAGCGAGGAGCAGAAGGCGCAGGCGCTGACCGCCTTCGCCACCATCGAGAAGGTGTTCCAGCACCCCCGCTGCAGCAACTGCCATATTCCGGGCGACCAGCCGTTGCAGTTCGATGCGCAGACACCGCATGCGATGAACGTGGTGCGTGGTCCGGAAGGCAAGGGCGCGCCCGGGCAACCGTGCTCGACCTGCCACAACGAAGCCAATCCGCCGGCCAGCTACGGGCCGCATGCACCGCCGGGGGCGCCGCACTGGTCGCTGCCGCCGCCGGACCACAAGATGGCCTGGATCGGCCTGCCCGCCGATCAGCTGTGCGCGATGATCCAGGACAAGAAGCGCAATGGCGGCCGCGACTTCGCTGCGCTTACCAAGCACGTGGCGGAAGACAAGCTGGTGCTCTGGGGTTGGAATCCCGGAGGCGAACGCGCGCCCGTGCCTGTGCCGCACGACCAGTTCGTTGCCGCATTCAAGACCTGGGCGGATGCAGGTGGACCCTGCCCTGCGCCGGCTACGCAAGGCTAGGACGCAGGCGCCCCAGCACCCTCGTAGAGCCGAGCTCGCTCGGCTCACACCCTCGGTCCGACGAGCAACGGAGCAGGCTCAGCGCTAAGCCGCCGCCATATCCCGGCGACGCGCGCGCCACAGGCCGTCGCTGGCGAAGATCAGCAGCCCCGTCCAGATGGACGCGAAGCCGATCGCACGCCCGATGCCGAACGCCTCCTGGAACACCAGCACGCCGATCAGGAACTGGATGCTCGGCGCGATGTACTGCAACAGGCCCACCACCGACAACGGAATGCGCCGCACGCCATAGGCGAAACCGATCAGCGGCACAGCCGTCACCACGCCGCCGAACACCAGCAACAGGTCGTTCTTCCAGCCATAGCCGCTGACGAAGCCGCCGCCGTGGCCGAACTCGCCCCACACGACGTACGCCAGCGCAGGCAGGAACAGGTACAGGCTCTCCACGCCCAGCCCGGCCACCGGATCCACCGCGACCAGCTTGCGCACCAGCCCGTACAGGCCGAACGAGAACGCCAGCCCCAGCGCGATCCACGGCGGCGAACCCGCCTGCAGCGTCAGCCAGGCCACGCCGGCCAGGGCGAAGCCCACCGCGACCCACTGCGCAGGCGTCAGGCGCTCGCGCAGTACCAGCACGCCCAGCACCACGTTGATCAGCGGATTGATGAAATAACCCAGGCTGGTTTCCACCACATGGCCCTCATTCACCGCCCAGATGTAGAGGCCCCAGTTGAAGGCAATCAGCAGACTGCTGATACCCAGCCACGGCACGGCGCGCGGTTGCGCGCGCACCTGCCTCCACCAGCCGCGTCCGTTCTTCAGCAGCAGCCAACCGATCACCAGCACGGCGCTCCACACGATGCGGTGCGCGATGATCTGGAACGATGGCACCGCCTTGAGCAGATGCCAGTACAGCGGCACCACGCCCCAGATCAGGAACGTGCCGGCGGTGATCGCCAGCCCTTTGCGGTCGATGGCTGCCGCACTCATTTCGCTTGCCGCGCACGCGCCAGGGTGATGACCACCACGCCCGCCAGGATCACCACCATGGCGCCGATATCGTGCGAAGTGAACGTCTCGCCGGCAATGAAGGAACCCAGCGCCACCGCGATCACCGGATTGACGTAGGCATAGCTGCCCACCAGCACCGGACGCGCGTGATGCAGTAACCAGACGTAGGCGGTGAACGCGATGATCGAGCCGAACACCGCCAGGTACGCGACCGCCAGCGCGCCGCTGAGCGTCCAGTCCGCCGTGTGGAATCGTTCGCCGTGCAGCAGCCCGGCAACCACCAGCATCACGCCCGCGGCCAGCATCTGCGCCGCGGCCGTCATGAACGGCGACGGCAGATCGCGGCCACGCGACCACACCGAGCCGTAGGCCCACGCAATCGGCGCGATCAGCAGCAACACCAGGCCGACCGGCGAACCCGTGAGCGAGCTGCCCGCATTGAGCCACACCACGCCAGCGAAGCCGACGATGATGCCCAACCACTCGCCCTTTGTCGGATGCTGGCCACGCATGGCACCGAACAACCCCATCCACAACGGCATCGATGCCACCGCGACGGCGGCCAGGCCGGACGACACCGTCTGTTCGGCCAGCACCACCATGCCGTTGCCCATCAGCAGCAGCAACGCACCCATCACCAGCAGGTTTTTCCATTGCGTACGCGTGGGGGGCGCGACGCCGCGCCACAGCAGGAACAGGAACATCACCAGGCCGGCAACGACGAAACGGCTGCCGGATACCATCAGCAGCGGCGGGAAGCCGCCTTCCAGCGCGAAGCGGATACCCAGGTAGGTCGAGCCCCAGACCACATAGACGATGGCCAGGGCGGCAGCGACGGCTAACCCGCCACGCGCGGGTGCGGCGGCGGAAACGGATGAGGTCATGGGGGGAACCGTGGGGAGTGCGGTATGAGGTAATTCTAGGCCAGGCGCGGACCGAAGGCATGGCGAAAATGTCCTCGTCCGTTTGAAACCTTTCCGGCCCGGCTTGAATTGCGTTCAAGCCTGTTGTCGAACCGGTGGACTCGGTTGTTGGAGCGACGTCAGTCGCGGCAAGGGCGCGGGACAGACCCGATGCCCGACCGCAACACGGAGGCTCCCACGGTTGGACTTCTCGACCCGGTCAAGCTTTCCGACATGAGCACCCATCGCGTCTGACGTCGCTCCCACAGCGCATGCAGCTCAGCCGCGCTCGCGCGCCAGCAACTGCTGTTTGCGCGGCAAGCCCCAGCGATAGCCACCGAGCGAGCCATCGCCCCGGATCACGCGATGGCAGGGAACGACCACCGCGATGCGGTTGCGCGCGCATGCGCTGGCCACGGCGCGTGCCGAGCGCGGCGCGCCCAGCGATTCCGCCAGCCCGGCATAGCTGACGGTCTCACCCGCCGGAATCTTCATCAGCGCGTCCCACACGCGCTGCTGGAAGCCGGTACCCAGCAGGTCCACCGGCACCTCGGCGTCTCCACCCGCCAACCGTTCCGCCACCGCACGCAGACGCGGTGCAAGGAAGTCGTCCCGACCCGCCTCGACACGCTCGAGCTGTGCCAGAGGAAACTCCTCGCGCAGCCGCCGCTCCAGCGCATCGTCGTCGCCACCCAGTTCCACCGCACAGATGCCACGCTCGGTGGCGGCCACCAGCGTGCGGCCGAGCACGGTGTCGACGAGGGTCCAGCGGATCGCAACGCCACGGCCGCCGGCGCGATAGATGGCCGGCGTCATGCCGAGTTTCGCCGCGCCCTGCTCGTACAATCGCGACGGCGAACCATAGCCGGCGTCGTACAGCGCGGTGGTGACATCGCGCCCTTCGCGCAGGGCACTCTTCAGCGTGCCAAGTTTCTTGCGCGCCAGATACTCGGCGGGACTAAGGCCGAAGCGCGCGCGGAAACGACGCTGCAGATGCGAAGCACTGAGGCCGGTCTGCGCGGCCAGATCCGACAGTGAGGGTTCACCCTCGTCGAGCAGGCGACGCGCCAGATCCAGCGGATCGGCAGCGACGGCGATGGGAGCGGGGAGTGATCGGCGCGGCATGGTGTCCATGCGCCCAGACTACGGCGCGCGCGACGGTGGGACTATCCGGATCTTGTGCTGCGGCCACGGAGAGTCGAGCTTGTTCGACTCTCCGTGCAACCGCAACGGAGCAAGCAACAACAGCGGCGCAAGCTCCGCTCTACTTCACTCCGCCCAGAGGCCAGGACC
>NZ_CAMPJD010000070.1 GCF_946886695.1 uncultured Pseudoxanthomonas sp.
CGCCTTCCTTCGTGACCCCGTCGTTTCCGTCGAGGTGAGCCGCCTATTATGGCGGACTTTCTTGTTTCGTCAACATCTTTTTTCGAAGTTGTTGGCGATTCGTTTCCCTTCACTTGGGCGCCCGGCCGGTCCGGCAAGGCCCCGTGCGTCGGGGGAGGGAAAGTATGGCGGGTTCTGTGAGCTTTGGGAAGGGGTGCGGACAGAATTTTTCACGCCCCGTCGACGGACCTTCCTGCAGCGGCGCCCAACTCAGCCAGCCACCAGACGGACGCGCGCGAAATTGCGTTTGCCCACCTGCAGGACACCCTCGAAACCGGGCTCCAGCTGAAGCCCCGCGTCTTCGACCACTTCGCCTTCCACCTTGACCGCGCGCTCCTTGAGCTTGCGGTTGGCTTCGGAGTTGCTGGGCGTGATGCCGGCCGCCGTGAGCAGCGCGGCAATGCGGATGCCTTCTGCAGGCACCACGACATCCTTCAGCTCCAGCAGCGACGTATCGCCCTGCCCCGTCACCACCGCATGCCAGCCCGCGATCGCCTTCTCGGCCTCGCCCGCATCATGGAAACGGGTGGCCAGTTCACGCGCAAGGCGCAGCTTCACGTCTCGCGGGTTCAGTGCGCCCCCCGCGACGGAAGCCTTCAGCCCGGACGCCTCCGCCACGCCGATCTCGAAGCTCAACAACTCGATCCAGCGCCACATCAGGTCGTCGCCGATCTTCATGGTCTTGGTGACGATGTCGATGGCCGGCTCGCTGACGCCGATGTAGTTGCCCAGCGATTTGGACATCTTGTTGACGCCATCCAGGCCCTCCAGCAGCGGCATGGTCAGCACGATCTGCGGTGCCTGGCCGTGATGCTCCTGCAGGCCGCGTCCCATCAGCAGGTTGAACTTCTGGTCGGTGCCACCGAGCTCGACATCCGCCTGCAGCGCCACGGAGTCATAGCCCTGCACCAGCGGGTACAGGAATTCATGGATAGCGATGGACTGCTGGGCGGCGTAGCGCTTGGCGAAGTCGTCACGCTCGAGCATGCGGGCCACGGTGTGCTGGCCGGCGAGGCGGATCATGTCCGCCGCCCCCATCTTGCCGAACCATTCGGAATTGAAGCGGACCTCGGTCTTTTCCCGGTCCAGCACCTTGAACACCTGGTCTTCGTAGGTGCGCGCGTTGGCGAGCACATCTTCGCGACTGAGGGGCTTGCGGGTGATGTTCTTGCCGGACGGGTCGCCAATCATCCCGGTGAAGTCGCCGATCAGGAAGATCACCTGATGCCCCAGGTCCTGGAACTGGCGCATCTTGTTCAGCAGCACCGTATGGCCCAAGTGCAGATCTGGCGCCGTAGGGTCGAAACCCGCCTTCACGCGCAGGGGCCGCCCCCGCTTCAGGCGGGCTTCCAGGTCTTCTGGCTTGAGGATTTCGTCGGCGCCACGGCCGATCACGGCAAGAGCTTCTGCAAGGGACACGGAGAACAGTTCCAGTAGGGGTGGCCGCGTGAAGGCCAAGTCAGTGAGGTGAAGTTACCGTTAAATCAAAGTAAACAGTGATACCTATCAAAAAAGCCAATTGACTCAATGGTTTGACGCGAAGTCTTCGCGTGTCTATGGTACGCCGATTGGGGCTTTGCCTTGGCCCCGGGATGCAACCTTGATGCAAACTCATGGGGGCGGCAACGGCCGCAAGCAACAGTTCCGGGAGCGCCTGGGAGTGCTTCGCGACACCGCACTTCATCACCAGGTGAAGCGCCATCTGCCGGAAGGGCGATGGACGCGCCGCCATTGGATCCATGCCAGCCTGTTCACCACCATCGGCGTGCTGATGGCGACCATCGTGCCGGGCTTCTCCAGCGCCATCCAGGCGCCGGTGTCCGAGCCGCGCAGCACGTTGCTGCTCGATCTGCCCGAATTGTCAGCGGCGCGCGTGGCCGGTACGGCCGGCGACAGCTGGCAGGTGATCCGGGTGAAACCGGGCCAGACCATGGGGGCGATCTTCGAGGAACTGGGCATTCCGGCCGCAACCTTGCACCGCCTCCTGGAGAACGCCGACGCCAAGAAGGCGTTCACCCGACTGAAACCGGGCACTGAGATCGCTTTCGACCTGCCGGTCAACGGTGGGCTGCGCACGCTGCGCTACGACCGCGACCCCAGCCACCGCGTGGAACTGCTGGTGGGCGCGGACAAGATCACCGAACGCGTGGTCGCCCGCGAGACGACCTCCCGAACGGTGGTACTGAGCGGCAAGGTCGGGCGCTCGCTGAACCGTTCGGCGCGCAAGGCAGGCCTGACCTCCGCCAACGTGAACTCGCTGACGGACGAAATCTTCAAGTACGACATCGACTTCAATTCCGACCTGGGCGCGGACGATCGTTTCAGCGTGGTAGTGGAACAGACCTGGCGCGAGGGCGAGCTGATCAGCACCGGCCCGGTGCAGGCCGCCACGTTCACGGTGGACGGCAAGCTGCATTCGGGCTTCCGCTTCACCCGCCCCGGTGGCAAGCCGGAGTACTTCACCGCCGCTGGCCGGCCGCTGAAGAAGAACTTCATCCGCATGCCGATCCCCTATGCGCGCATGAGCTCCAAGTTCGGAGCGCGTCGCCACCCGGTGCTGGGCACGATGCGCATGCACAAGGGCGTGGACTACGCAGCCTCCAGCGGCACGCCGATCATGGCCGCCGGCGATGGCCGCGTGCAGTTCGCCGGCTGGCAGGGCGGTTACGGACGCACCGTGATCCTTGATCATGGCCGTGGCCACACCACGCTGTACGCGCACATGTCCCGGATGGGCAAGATCAAGCAGGGCCAACGCGTCGCACAGGGTACGGTGATCGGTTATGTCGGCACCACCGGGCTGTCGACCGGCCCGCACCTGCACTACGAATTCCGCATCAACGGCGTGCACCGCAACCCGCTGTCGGTAACGATGCCACCGCCGGAACCGCTGGGCGGCGCGCAGCTCGCGGCGTTCCGCACGTATACCGCCAACGCGCTGGCACGTATCCGCACCGTGGAAGACATCATCTACGCCGATGTCCGCCCGGCTGGTGATGCCGCAAAGGGCTCGACCGTCGCGTCCGCCAAGCCGGCCCCTGGAAAGAAGGGCTGACGGGCCCACGCATGGCGGGATGGCCGAAAAGGCGGGACACTGTCCCGCCTTTTTCTTTGCGTGCCGATCCTGTATGCCCCCAGCCTCCGACGCCGCTGTCTCCGAGCTCTACCTCGGCCTGATCTCCGGCACCAGCGCCGATGGAATCGATGCCGCCCTCGTGCGCTTCGACGGTGAAGGCCATGCGCTGCGTTGCGATCTCGTACATGGGCGCACCTTTGCGTGGGATGGTGCGCTGCGAGGGCAGCTCGTCGCGCTGGGACAAGGCGCGGACAGCGTTTCACTGGATGCGCTGGGCGCGCTGGAGGGCCGCACCGCCCTGGCGTTCGCCGATGCGGCATTGGCGCTGCTGCACGAGGCAGGCGTACCGCGCGGACGCGTGCGCGCGATCGGCTCGCATGGCCAGACCATCCGTCATCGGCCGCATGCGGACCCACCGTTCACCTGGCAACTCGGGGATGGCAATGTCATCGCCGAACGCAGCGGCATCGACACCGTGGCCGATTTCCGCCGGCGGGACGTGGCGGCCGGCGGGCACGGCGCACCGCTGATGCCGGCGTTCCACGCCGCCCTGCTGGGATCGCCGCAGGAAGACCGGGCCGTACTCAACCTCGGCGGTATCGGCAACTTCACCCTGCTGCCAGCGGTAGGCGATGTGCGCGGCTTCGATACCGGACCGGCGAACGCCCTGATGGACGCCTGGTGCGAACGCCACACCGGGCACGCCTACGACGCAGGCGGCGCCTTCGCCGCGAGCGGACGCGTGGACGCCGGACTGCTGGCTCGCCTGTTGGCGGAACCGTGGTTTGCGCTGGCGCCACCGAAGAGCACAGGGCGCGAACAGTTCCACCTGGACTGGCTGCAGGCGCGCATGGGCGAGGCCACGACCTCGCCGGCCGACGTGCAGACCACCTTGCTGGAGCTGACCGCCCGCACCGTCGCCGACGCGCTGCAGATCACCCAGCCTTTCACTCGCCGTGTGCTGGTCTGCGGTGGCGGCGTCCACAACGCGGTGCTGATGGCGCGGCTGGCCGCCCATTTGCCGCAGGCGGTGGTGGAATCCACCGCCGCGCATGGCCTGGATCCGGACTACGTGGAGGCAATGGGGTTTGCCTGGCTGGCGCGCGAAACGCTGGCCGGCCGGCCAGGCAATCTGCCTGCGGTCACCGGGGCCGTCGGCCGCCGCGTTCTGGGCGTGGTGTACCCGGCCTAGAACCCCTTGCCGGGCGGTACGTCCTTCAGCGCGCTGATCGCATCGGCGAGCGCATTGACTTCACGGTCGTCGAGGCCGCCGCGCACTTCGGACTCGCAGACGAAGAGCCCCTGCTCCAGCAGGTTGAAGATGGTGTCGTGGATCGGCCATCCCCGCGCATGCGAGACGCGCCGGATGCGCTCGGCGAGGATCGGATCCACGTCCTTCAGCACGATGTCGGTCATTGCCCCGTCCCCTGCATACCCCTTGGCCGGACTTTAGCGCACGCGCTCAGTCCGGTGCCCCGCCCGCCGACCGGTCGATGCCACTCGCCGGCTCGTGGTCGCTGCCGAACCGGATGCGCGGGGCCAGCCAGAAGAACAGCGCGACCGCCGGGATCGCCACCAGGGCGGTGATCCAGAAATACACCCCATACCCCGTCTGCTCCACGATCCCGCCGGACACCGCGCCCAGCAGCTTGCCCGGCAGCATCACCAGCGACGAGAACAGCGCGTACTGGGTGGCGGTGAAGCGCTGGTTGACCAGCGCCGACAGGAACGCCACCAGCGTGGTGCCCTGGAAGCCCTGCGCGAGGTTCTCGCCGGAGATCACCAGTGTCAGTTTCCACACGTCGCCATCGGCGCCGATCAGCCAGACATACAGCAGGTTACTGATCGCCCCGAGCACGATGCCTACGAGCAGCGGCCATTTCACGCCCCAGCGCGCGACGGCGATGCCGGCGATGAACACGCCGACCAGGCCCACCCAGACGCCCCAGATCTTCGATACCGCACCGATCTCGGTCTTGGTGAACCCTTGGCTGAGGTAGAACGGCGCCATGATGCCGCCGCCCAGCGACTGGTCGGAAATCTTAGCCAGCAGGATGAAGGCGAACAGGGCGACGGCCAGCGCGGCACCGAAGCGTCGGAAGAAGTCGACGAAGGGCTCCACGACGCCCTCACGCAAGCCCTCGCCCCACGTCGTCATCCGTATCCGCACCACATCCGGCTCGCGCGACAGCAGGACCGCCACCACCGGTATCAGCATGACGGCCGCCATGGCCTGGTAGACCAGCGGCCACGACACCTGATCGGCCAACATCAGTGCCAAGGCACCGGTAATGATCAGCGCGATGCGATAACCCAATGAGTACGTGGCCAGCAGCGCACCCTGCGATTCCTGCGGTGCGATCTCGATGCGATAGGCATCCACGGCGATGTCCAGCGTTGCGCCCGCGAACGCCGTCACCAGCGTGACCCAGATGAAGGGCCCCAACTGGCCGGGCGTCAGGTGCGCCATCGACACAAGGCCGACGATCACCACGGCCAGCGCGAACAACAGCCAGCCGCGTCGCTGGCCAAGACGACCCAACAACGGCAGGCGCCAGCGATCCACCAGCGGCGCCCACAGGAACTTCAACGTATAGCTCAGGCCGGCACTCGCGATCAGGGTGATGTTCTTCAGTTCCAGCCCGTTCTCGGTCAGCCAGTACGCCAGCGTGCCGGCCACCAGCAGGAACGGCATGCCGGAGGCAAAGCCGAAGAAGAACATCGTCCACGCCGACGGCTGCGCGAACGCACGCCAGACCGAAGGCTTGCCGGGACGTTCGCTCGCCGTTGTCGTCATCAGGTGTAGTCCACCGTGAAGGGGGCATGGTCGGAGAAACGCTGCTCGCGGTAGATCGAGCAGGCCTTGAGGCGGTCGCGCAGCGACGGCGTGACGAACTGGTAGTCAATCCGCCACCCCACGTTGTTGGCGCGCGCGGCGCCGCGGTTGCTCCACCAGGTGTAGTCCTGGCCCTCCGGGTGCAGTACGCGATAGGCATCGACCCAGCCGCCGTCGTCCACGCACATCCCGTTCAACCAGTCGCGCTCGGGCGGCAGGCAACCGGAGTTCTTCTGGTTGCTGGTCCAGTTCTTGATGTCCAGCCGGCTCCGCACGATGTTCCAGTCGCCGCACAGCACGTAGTGGCGGCCGCTGCGGCGCCACTCGTCCAGCAGCGGCGCCAGCCAGTCCATGACTTTGAACTTGAAGCCCTGGCGTTCGTCGCCGGACGAGCCGGACGGGATGTAGAACGACACCACGCTCAGGTCGCCGAAGCGCGCCTCGATGTAACGGCCTTCTTCGTCGAAGTCCGGCCAGCCCAGCGAGGTGCGGACCTCGTCCGGCTCGCGCCGGGCGTAGATCGCCACGCCGCTGTAGCCCTTCTTGGTGCTGGCGTCGCGGAACCAGGCCTTGTAGCCGGCGGGCAGGAATTCCGGTCCGGCCAGCTGGTGTTCCTGCGCCTTGGTCTCCTGCACGCACAGCACGTCGGCGTTCTGCGTGGTGAACCAGTCGAAGAAGCCCTTGGTGGCCGCCGAGCGCAGGCCGTTGGCGTTGAAGCTGATGATGCGCATGGATACGTCGTTCGTCGGAAACCGGGCAAGCGTACCCGAACCGGCGCATCCGTCGCGCGGCAGCGGCGGCGTGGCGGTTATCCTGTCACCTCACCTGTTCAGCCCTCGGCTCGCCCATGTCCGATCACCGCTCCCGCTTCCTCCAGCTCGCGCTGCACGCGCAGGCCCTGCGCTTCGGCCAGTTCACCCTGAAATCGGGCCGGCAGAGCCCGTACTTCTTCAATGCAGGCCGCTTTGACAGCGGCGCGCGCCTGGCCGGGCTGGCCGCCTGCTACGCGGATGCGGTCGAAGAGGCCGGCCTGTCGTTCGACCTGCTGTTCGGCCCGGCCTACAAGGGCATTCCGCTGGCGACCGCGGTCGCGTGCGAGTTCGCCCGCCGCGGCCGCGACCTGCCGGTGGCGTTCAACCGCAAGGAAGCCAAGGACCACGGCGAGGGCGGCCTGCTGATCGGCGCGCCGCTCGAAGACCGCCGCGTGCTGATCGTCGACGACGTGATCACCGCCGGCACGGCCATCCGCGAGGCGTTGGGCCTGATCCGCGCCGGCGGCGGCACGCCGGCCGGCATCGTGGTGGCGCTGGACCGCCAGGAAGTGCTGGGCGAACCCGGCGCAACCGCTCCGCGCCGTTCGGCGGCGCAATCCGTCGCCGAGGAAACCGGCGTGCCGGTGGTGCCCGTGGCCAGCCTGCACGACCTGCTTGCATTTGCTGGCGAAAGCGCCGAACTTGTCCGCCATCGCGACGACCTGCTGGCCTACCGGGCCCGCTACGGCAGCGCGACCCAGGACTGAAGCAGCAGGGGGCTGCCATGACCTTCCGAACTTCCTTGGCCCTGTCGGCCGTACTGCTGGTGCTGGCACCCACCGTGCTCGCGCAGGGCAAGAACAAGCCGGCGGCACCCACCGCCAACAAGAAACTCTTCTGCTGGGAAGAGAAGGGCCAGCGCGTCTGCAGTGATGCGCTGCCGGCCGATGTGGTCAACGCGGCCCGCGACGAGATCAGCGCGACCAGCGGACTGCGCACCCGTGGCGTCGCCCGGGCCATGAGCGAAGAGGAGCGCGCCCAGGCGGCCGTCGCGGCCCAGCAGAAGATGATCGATGACGCCGCCTCGGAAATGCGGCGCCGTACCGATGCCGCCATGCTGATGTCCTACCGCAGCGAAGACGAGTTGCGGCGCGTCTTCAACGAACGCACCGCCATCGTCGACAACAACGTGCGCACTGCGCGTTACAACGCGGTCAGCCTGCGCGAAGGCCTTGTCAGCCTGCTGCAGACGGCGGGCGATCAAGAGCTGGCCGGACGTCCGATCCGTGCGGACATGTCGGCCACCATCCACCAGCGCCATGCCGAGCTGCTGCGCACCCGTCGCCTGCAGCAGAGCTTCGAGGCCCAGCGCGCGCAGCTGGATGTGGAGATCACCGATATCCTGCAACGCTACCGCAACATGAAGGGCATCACGGCCGAGGCCGCGGAAGAAGCGGCCACCCCGTCCACGGCACCTGCGCGCAACTGACCCGGCAAGCCCTTCGGGAACAATGCCCTGGAACGACGACGCCGGGACAGGCCCGGCGTCGTGGTCATGCCCCTCCGCAGCCCTGCGAGCGTCAGAACGTCATCGTCAGTTCCGGGGCCAGCGCCTGCAGGCGGGTGCGGAACTCGGTCTTGATGCGTTCCAGCGCGGCGGTATTGTCGGCTTCGAACCGCAGCACCAGGATCGGCGTGGTGTTGGAGGCTCGCACCAGGCCCCAGCCGTCGTCCCAGTCGGCGCGCAGGCCATCGATGGTGGACAGGCGCGCACCTTCGAACTCGGCGCCATCCACGAATCGCTCGACGATGGCGTGCGGCGTGCCTTCATCCACCGCCACCTTGATCTCCGGCGTGGACACGCCATCGGGCAGCTCGGCAAGCACTTCGGACGGGGTTTCCGCGCGGTTGGCCAGGATCTCCAGCAGGCGCGCGGCGGAATACAGCCCGTCGTCGAAGCCGTACCAGCGTTCCTGGAAGAAGAAGTGGCCGCTCATCTCGCCGGCCAGCTCGGCGCCGGTCTCGCGCATCTTGGCCTTGATCAGCGAATGGCCGGTCTTCCACATCATCGGCGTGCCGCCGTGGCGCAACACCCAGCCCTGCAGCTTTCCGGTGCACTTCACGTCGAAGATGATCAGTGCGCCGGGATTGCGTTCCAGCACATCGGCGGCGAACAGCATCAGCAGCCGATCGGGGAAGATGATGGCGCCTTCCTTGGTCACCACGCCGAGGCGGTCGCCATCACCGTCGAACGCCAGGCCGATGTCGGCGTCGAAACGCTTCACGGTCTGAATGAGGTCTTCCAGATTGTGCGGCTCGCTGGGGTCTGGATGGTGGTTGGGGAAGGTGCCGTCCACGTCGCAGTACAGCGGGATGACTTCCGCGCCGATGGCTTCCAGCAGCTGCGGGGCGATGTCGCCGGCCACGCCGTTGCCGGCGTCCACCACGACTTTCAGCGGACGCTCCAGCTGCACGTCGTCGGCGATGCGCTGGATGTAGTCGGCCGAGACATCGCGCTGCTGCAGGTCGCCGCGTGCGTTGGCCACGAACAGGCGGTTGTCGCGGATGCGTTCGTACAGGTCGGTGATGGCGTCGCCGGACAGTGTCTGCCCGCCGACGACGATCTTGAACCCGTTGTAGTCCGGCGGATTGTGGCTGCCGGTGACCGCCACGCTGCTGCCGGTGCGCAGGTGATAGGCCGCGAAATAGGCGACCGGGGTGGGCGCCAGGCCGATGTCGATGACGTTCCGGCCGGCCTTGCGCAGGCCTTCGATCAGCCCGCCGACCAGGTCCGGGCCCGAGAGACGGCCGTCGCGGCCCACCACGATGTCGGTCAGGTCCTCGTCGCGCATCACCGAGCCGATGGCCAGGCCGATCAGTTCGGCGACCTCGATGCTGAGGGACTGCCCGACGATGCCGCGGATGTCGTACGCGCGGAAGATGCCCGCATCCACCTCGACTGTCGCCGAGTCCGCCTTCCGGTAGTCATCCTGTTCGGAGGATGGGGCCGCCGCGCGATTTCCAGCGGCGGGCAGAGGGTCGCGCATCAGCGCTTCACCCAGTGTGGGTTCATCCGTATCGCTCACCTCTACTCCTTTCTTGCCAAAACCACCCAGGCGCATCCCGCCGCGAGCGACCAGCACCGACACGACCGCGAGGCCTGCGAGCAGCGCCGCCACGATCATCGCCGGGAGGGCGCCCAGCCCAAGCGGGCCGGGTTCGCTGACAGGCACCGCCGTCGCCACGCGCAGGCCCGTCTTGCCCACCGCACGCGCCATGCGCTCCGCGCCATCTTCCAGCCCGCTGTTGCCGCGCTGCTTGACGGAATAGCTCCCTTGCCGCAGCGCGAGATAGCCGCCTTTGGCCAACACCACGCCATCGAAGGCCTGGGTCAGCTGCGTCAGCGGCAGGCGGACATAGATCACGCCCTGCGGCGCGGGCGCCGCCATGCCGAACGCGGTCTGCTTGCCATCCTTCACCACGCGGGCGGCGATGCCGTCGCCCTGCATGCCGTCCTCCAGCAGCGCCAGCTTGTTGAAACCGAAAACCGCAGCATCGTCATAGGCCGCCTGCAATGCGCCATCCAGGATCTCGACCTGCTCCACGCCCGCCCAACCCTCCTTCAGGGCAGCCACGGCGGCGGCGGTATCGTTGGCGGCCAGCGCCGCCTTGACGGGCGCGGATGCCAGACGCTGTTCGAACTGACGGATCTGCGCCGCATGACTGGCCTGCACGGCCTCGACCGCGCGATCACGGGCCTGTCCGACGTCTTCCAGCAGGCGCGCTTCGCGCCATTGGCGGACACCACTCCAGGCCAGCAGGGCGGCGAGCAGCGCCAGCAGCACCGCCAGCTTCGGCAGCGCACCGCGCAGGTCGCCCACGGGAATCCGCTTGCGGCTCTCGTTCGTCGTGTTCATTGCCTTGTCCCCTGTCACCGCACGCCGGTGTGGCCGAAACCACCCGTCCCCCGTGCGCTGTCAGCGAAAGTATCCACCACTTGCAGGCTCACGCGCACGACCGGCAGCACCATGACCTGGGCGATGCGGTCGCCGGGCTGGATGGTGAAGGTCTCATGCCCCCGGTTCCACAAGCTGATCAGCAGCGGGCCCTGGTAGTCCGCATCGATCAGCCCGGTGCCGTTGCCCAGCACGATGCCGTGGCGATGGCCCAGGCCGGAGCGCGGCAGCACCACCGCGCACAGCTGCGGGTCACCCAGGTGCAGCGCGATGCCGCTGGGCACCAGCGCCGCGTCGCCAGGCTCGAGCACCAGGGGCGCGTCCAGTGCCGCACGCAGGTCCATGCCGGCACTGGCCTCGGTGGCGTAGGCCGGCAGCGGCCATTCGTCGCCGAAGCGCGGGTCCAGCAGTTTCACTTCCACGGCCCGGGGTGCACTCATGCGTTCAGTCGCTCCACGATCAGGTCGATCAGTTCATCGGCCAGCTGCGTCTTCGGCGCGGAAGCGAAGCCGCGCTCGCCATCCTTCCAGTAGGCCGTCATTGCATTCTGGTCGCTCTCGAAACCGCCATCGGCGATGCCCACGCGGTTGGCCACGATCATGTCCAGCCGCTTGGCTTCCAGCTTCCTGCGCGCGTACTCGGCCACGTTGTTGGTCTCGGCGGCAAAGCCGACCACCAGCTTCAGCGCCTGCGTCTGCGCGGCGACCTCGGCAAGGATGTCGGGCGTGCGCACCAGGTCCAGCGCCAGCGATTCGCTGGACTTCTTGATCTTGTTGGCGGCCGGCTCGCGCGGGGTGTAGTCGGCCACGGCAGCGGCTCCGATGTAGATGTCGGCCGGCAAGGCAGCGAACACCGCCCGGTGCATCTGCGCGGCCGAACGCACGTCCACGCGCGCGACACCTGCCGGCGTGGCCAACTGCACGGGCCCGGCGATCAGGGTGACGCTGGCGCCACGGCGCGCAGCGCTGGCGGCAACCGCGAACCCCATCTTGCCGCTGCTGCGGTTGCCCAGGTAGCGCACGGGATCCAGGTCTTCATAGGTGGGGCCAGCGCTGACCACCACGTTGAGCCCGGCAAGATCCTGCGACACCGTCGTGGCGTTGATGGTCGCGCCGGCCAATGCCGCCACGATCTCCTCCGGCTCGGCCAGGCGGCCGGGACCGGACTCGCCCTCGGCCAGCGGGCCGTCGTTCGGCCCGATCACCTGTACGCCGCGTTCGCGCAGCGTGGCCAGATTGGCCTGGGTGGCGGGGTGCTGCCACATGCGGTGGTTCATCGCCGGCGCGATCATGATCGGCGCGGTCGTGGCCAGGCACAGCGTGGCCACCAGATCGTCGGCCAGCCCATGTGCCAGGCGCGCCATCAGGTCGGCCGTGGCCGGCGCGATGACGACGCGATCGGCCCAGCGGGCCAGCTCGATGTGGCCCATTGCCTGCTCGGCCGCGCCATCCCACAGCGTGGTGCGGGTCGGTTGGCCGGACAACGCCTGGAAGCTCAGCGGCGTCACGAACTGCTGCGCACCCGCCGTCATCGCGACCTGCACCTCGGCCCCGGCATCGCGCAGCCGGCGCACGAGTTCCAGCGCCTTGTAGGCGGCAATCCCGCCGCCCACGCACACCAGCAGGCGCTGTCCTGCCAGGTCACGCATCTTGTCCGCTCCGCTCACGTCGGCCCGTTCCTACGTCCATACAGGCGATTAGCTTACCCGAACGCCCCCCTTCGCCCGATGCACGCCAAGCGTCCGGCGGTCGATGCTGTCGCCATGCACATCCGCGACTGGCCCCACGACGAACGTCCCCGCGAGAAGCTGCTCGCCCGCGGCCCCGCAAGCCTCAGCAACGCCGAGGTGCTCGCCATCTTCCTGGGCTCCGGCCTGCGCGGACGCGACGCCGTCGCCACCGCGCGCGAACTGCTCACCATCCATGGCCCGCTGCGTGCCCTGCTGGAGCGTCCACCGGCCGAACTGATGGCGCTGCCGGGCCTGGGACCCGCCCGCGCTTGTGCCCTGGCGGCGGCACTGGAACTGGGCACCCGCCTGCTTCACGCCGCCCTTGAGCGGGGCGACGCCATCGGCGATCCGGAGGCCGCCGGGCGCTACTTCGCCCAGCGCTTGCGTGGCCGCCAGCACGAGGTGTTCGCGGCCCTGTTCCTCGATACACGGCATCGCGTACTGGCGTTCGAGGAGCTGTTCCAGGGCTCGGTGGACAGCGCCGAGGTCCATCCGCGCGAAGTGGCCCGTCGCGCACTGGCAATGAACGCAACCGCCCTGATCGTCGGCCACAACCATCCCTCAGGCAGTGCAGAACCCTCGGCCGCCGATCGCGCCGTGACCCAGCGCCTGAAACAGGCGCTGGCGCTGGTGGATGTCCGGTTGCTGGACCACTTCGTGATTGGTGACGGACCGCCCCAGTCGATGGCGGCGCGCGGATGGGTCTGAGGATCACCTTCGCTGAACCACGCCGATCCCACGCAATGGACCGGAAAACCTAGAATAGGCGGTTCCCACGCACCAAGACGGTTCTCCGTGAAAGCTTCCCTCCGCGCCTTGATCGCCCAGGGCATCGACGCCCTGCGCTCCGCCGGCACCCTGCCCGCCGATGCCGCCACGCCCGACTTCGTGGTCGAACGCCCGAAGACGCGCGAGCATGGCGATTTCGCCACCAACGCCGCCATGCAGCTGGCCAAGGCCGCGCGCAGCAATCCGCGCGCCATCGCCACGGCCCTTGTGACCGCGCTGCCGGCGAGCGACGACGTGGCGAAGGTCGAGATCGCCGGCCCCGGCTTCATCAACTTCCACCTGAGCCCCGGCGCCTATCAGCGCGAAGTGGCCACCGCGCTGGCGCAGGGCGCCGCCTACGGTCGCAACGACAGCGGCGGCGGCCGCACGGTGGGCGTGGAGTACGTATCGGCCAACCCGACCGGACCGCTGCATGTCGGCCATGGTCGCGCAGGTGCGATCGGTGACTGCATCGCCCGTGTGTTGGCCGCCAACGGCTGGAACACCAAACGCGAGTTCTACTACAACGACGCCGGCGTGCAGATCGACAACCTGGCCAAGTCCACCCAGGCGCGTGCGCTGGGCAAGTCGCCGGACAGCGAAGGCTGGCCGGAAGACGGCTATCGCGGCGACTACATCGCCGACGTGGCGCAGGCCTACCTCAACGGCGATTCGGTCGAGGTGGAAGGCCACGTCGTCACCGGCGAGAAGGATCCCCAGGACCTGGATGCCATCCGCCGCTTCGCCGTGGCCTACCTGCGCCGCGAACAGAACCTGGACCTGGCCGCGTTCGGCGTGTCGTTCGACCGCTACTTCCTGGAAAGCTCGCTGTACTCGGACCGGAAAGTGGAAGAGACCGTGAGCAAGCTGATCGCCTCCGGCCACACATACGAGGAAGGCGGCGCGTTGTGGCTGAAGTCCACCGACTTCGGCGACGACAAGGACCGCGTGATGCGCAAGTCCGATGGCACGTACACCTACTTCGTGCCGGACGTGGCCTACCACCTCAGCAAGTGGCAGCGCGGCTACCAGCGCGCCATCACCGAGCTTGGCGCCGACCACCACGGCTCGCTGGCGCGCGTGAAAGCCGGCCTGCAGGCGCTGGGCGAAGGCATTCCCGCCGGATATCCCGAGTACGTGCTGCACCAGATGGTCACGGTGATGCGTGGCGGCGAGGAAGTGAAACTGTCCAAGCGTGCCGGCAGCTACTTCACCCTGCGTGACCTGATCGAGGAAACCAGCGCCGATGCGACGCGCTGGTTCCTGATCGCGCGCAAGCCGGATTCCCAGCTGACATTCGACATCGACCTGGCGCGCCAGCAGAGCAACGACAACCCGGTGTTCTACGTGCAGTACGCGCATGCCCGCGTGTGCA
>NZ_CAMPJD010000071.1 GCF_946886695.1 uncultured Pseudoxanthomonas sp.
TACGTGGTCAACGGCCAGGACGTGGGTACCGACAAGTACGCCTACAAGCTGCGCTGGCTGGATGCGGTGCACGACTGGGTCGCCGCCGAACTGCAGGCGCACCCGAAGCTGGTGGTGATGGGGGACTTCAATATCGCGCCGGACGACCGCGACGTGTTCGACCCCAAGGTCTGGAACGACGACCACATCCTCACCTCCACCGCCGAGCGCGCCGCCCTGCATCGGCTCTACGCGCTGGGCCTGCACGATGCCTTCCGCCTGCACAGCGACGAAGCCAACGTCTACAGCTGGTGGGATTACCGGATGGGCGGACTGCGGCGCAACCTCGGCCTGCGCATCGACCTGACCCTTGTGTCCGACGCGCTGCGTGGTCATGCCGTGGAATCCGGCATCGACCGCGAACCGCGGACCTGGGAGCGCCCCAGCGACCATGCGCCCGCGTGGGTACGCCTGGGCGGTTGATCCGCGCCTGCTCCGCGGACACCGGAACGAACAAAGGCCCGGCATTTGCCGGGCCTTTGCATTGCCACGGGCCTTGGGTGCGTCTCGAAAGCGCACGCGGCCGCAGCGAAACCGTTACCTCGCCCTGCCCCGCGTGAACAGGTTCACGATGAGCAGCAACACCACCGCACCGATGAAGGCCGTGATCAGGAAGCCCACCCAGCCACCGCCCAGGCCGAGGCCCAGCGTCGGCAGCAACCAGCCGCCCAGGAAGCCGCCGATGATGCCGACCACGACGTTCAGGATGATGCCCTGCGACCCGTCACGCTTCATCACCAGGCTCGCCAGCCAACCGGCGACGCCACCCACGATCAGATAGATGAGAAAATTCATTTCGTTGCTTCCTCCCTTGAATGGACAGAACCCCATGGCGCGGGGCACGCTTGAATCTTCAACGCGCGGCGTGAAACCGCCGTTAACTCACATGGGGGAAGCGTCCGTGCCCCTGCTACATAACGCCATCGCGGCATGCTTGCACGCCGTGCCGCACCACGCATCGGGTCTGGCGGGATGAACTGGCGCAACGTGGTCGCGGACTGGCGGCTGGACGGCATCGCCCTGTGGTTGCTGCCACATGCCCCGCGGCTGCGTGGCGAGCCGGCAGCGCGCGAGCAGCTGGCACGCGTGCTCGACCTCGCACCGCACCTGCTGCCGATCACGCGCGACACGCTGGGACGGCCACACTTCATCGCCCCACTGCACTCGCTGGAGACCGGCTGGAGCCACAGCGGCGAGGCGCTGTTGCTGGCGCTGGGCGAGGACATCGAACTCGGCGTGGACCTGGAGCAATTGCGCCCGCGCCCGCGCGCGATGGAGTTGGCGAAGCGCTTCTATCATCCGGAGGAAACCTCTTGGCTGCATTCGCTCGAAGAGGATGCTCGCATGCTGGCCTTCGTGCGCCTGTGGTGCGCCAAGGAAGCCGTGCTGAAGGCGCACGGCCAAGGCATCTCCTTCGGCCTGCACCGCTTCCATGTCCGCCTCGACGAGGATCGCGCATGGCTGGCGGCATGCGATCCCGCGCTCGGCCACGCCGACGACTGGCACCTGCACGAATGGGCGCCGCGCGCGGACTACCGCGCCGCGTTGGCCTGGCATCCGCGCGGGGCCGCGTGGCGGCCTGCGATAATGCCGCGATGAACGACACCACCTTTCCCGCCGATATGCGCGAAACCCTGCACCATGGCCTGGCCGCCCTCGGCTTGGATGCCGAGGTGTTGGCGCCACGGCTGCTCGCGTACCTCGCCCTGCTCGATCGCTGGAACAAGACCTACAACCTCACCGCCATCCGCGACCCGCGCGAGATGGTCACGCGCCACCTGCTGGACTCGCTGGCGATGCATCCGTTCGTGGACGGACTCGCCGCGAACGGTGGCGCACTCGCGGACCTCGGCACGGGCCCGGGCCTGCCCGGGATTCCGCTGGCCATCGCCAAGCCGGGATTGCGCGTGACCCTGGTGGAGAGCAACGGCAAGAAGGCGCGCTTCCTGCGCGAGGCGGTGCGGACCTTGAAACTGGACAACGCCCGCGTGGCCGAATCCCGTGCCGAAGCATTGGACGAACCGCAGGCCTATGACGCCCTCACCGCCCGTGCACTGGATGTGCTGGCCGGCATCATCGAGATAGGCGGCCACCTGCTGAAACCGGGCGGGGTATTGCTGGCGATGAAGGGCGTACGGCCTGACGAGGAGATCGCGGCATTGCCGGCCGGGTGGTCGCTGCAGGCCCTGCACCCGCTGACCGTCCCGGGCCTGGTCGGCGAACGCCACATGGTCATCGTCCGCCGCGACTGATCGGCGCACTGCGGCCACGCAGAACCTGTAACTCTTTGAAAAGACTGGTCACGCTCAGGTGCCTGCGCAAGGTTGTCCCTCGAACTGACCGGGACCAGCCGCCTTGTGCGTACCCTTCATTTCGCACGGCCCCGCCCGAGCCCGCATAATCCCCCCTCACCCCGCATTCGATAAGGCGCCCCTCGCATGGCCCGCATCATCGCCGTCGCCAACCAGAAAGGCGGAGTCGGCAAGACCACCACCGCCGTGAACTTGGCCGCCGCGCTGGCACGCGCGCCGCAGCGGGTGCTGCTGGTCGACCTGGATGCGCAGGGCAACGCCACGATGGGCAGCGGCGTGGACAAGCGCGAGGTCGAGGCTTCGACCTGCGACGTACTGCTCGGCGAGGTCGAGGCGAAGGCCGCCGTGGTGACCACCCCGGAAGGTTTCGACCTGATGCCGGGCAACATCGACCTGACGGCGGCCGAGATCCAGCTGATGGATGCGGACGGCCGCGAACAGCGCCTCAAGAGCGCGCTGCAACCGCTGCGTGGCGACTACGACTTCATCATCGTCGACTGCCCACCCGCGCTGTCGCTGCTCACGCTCAACGCGCTGACCGCCGCCGACTCAGTGCTGGTGCCGATGCAGTGCGAGTACTACGCGCTGGAAGGCCTGTCCGCGCTGATGGAGACCATCGAAGCGCTGCGCGCACGGCTGAACCCCACGCTGGAAATCGAAGGCGTGCTGCGCACGATGTTCGACATCCGCAACAACCTGGCCAACGCCGTATCGGGCGAGCTGACCACGCATTTCGGCGACAAGGTGTTCCGCACCATTGTGCCGCGCAACGTGCGCGTGGCCGAAGCGCCCAGCCACGGACAGAGCATCGTGGGCTACGACCGCACCTCGCGCGGCGGCGTCGCCTACCTGGGCCTGGCCGGCGAGATCCTGCGCCGCGCCGCCGACCGCAAGAAGCAACAGCAGCACATGGAGCACGCGTGATGAGCGCCCCGAAGAAGCGCGGCCTGGGTCGCGGACTGGAAGCCCTGCTCGGCCCGAAGGCCGCCGAGACGCCACCGCCGGAAGCCCAGCCGGGCGAAGCACTGCGCACGCTGCCCGTGCAGCAGCTGCAGCCGGGCAAGTACCAGCCGCGCACGGCGATGGACCCCGGCAAGCTGACCGAGCTGGCCGAGTCGATCAAGGCACAAGGCGTGATCCAGCCGATCGTCGTGCGGGAACTTTCGCCCGGCAAGTTCGAGATCGTCGCCGGCGAACGCCGCTGGCGCGCCTCGCAGGAAGCCGGCCTGGCCGAAGTCCCCGTGGTCGTGCGCGACCTTGACGACCGTACCGTCATCGCGATGGCGCTGATCGAGAACATCCAGCGCGAGGATCTCAATCCACTGGAAGAAGCGCAGTCGCTGCAGCGCCTGATCAACGAGTTCGCACTGACGCACGCCGAAGCGGCCGAAGCGGTCGGCCGCTCGCGCGCAGCGGTATCCAACCTGCTGCGCCTGCTGGAACTGCCACCCGCGATTCGCGCCCTGCTGGAAGCGCGTCGTCTTGAGATGGGGCACGCCCGCGCCCTGCTGACGCTGTCGCCGGACCTGGCCAGCAAGCTGGCCTCCGATGCCGCCGAACAAGGCTGGTCGGTGCGCGAAGTTGAACACCGAGCGCAGCAGTTCGCCGCCGGCAAGGTGCCGGTCAACGGCAAGAAGGCCAAGCCCGCCAAAGCGGCGCCGCAGCCGGACATCGCCTCGCTGGAAACCGAGCTGTCCGAAAGCCTGGGCACCCGCGTCACCATCGCCCATGGGCGCGGCGGCAAGGGCAAGCTGATCATCCAGTACACCGACCTGGACACCCTGGACGGCGTGCTGGAGCGGTTGCGCCCGAGGGCGTGATGCCGTGCTTGTTGTAGGAGCGACATAAGTCGCGACCGCACGCCATCAGGCCAGCGCGCCTCACTCCCGAAGCGGGCGCTGACACCAGAAACCAGTCTCGTGCCGCAGCCCACGGCACGACGCGGGTATCGCGGCATGTCGGCGCCATGGTCGCGACTTACGTCGCTCCTACACAAAGCACCGATGCCGACGCTGCATTACCATCCGGTTTCCGTTTCCACCGGATGCCCGCCTTGAACCTCCGCATCGCCGCCCTGCTGCTCGCCTGCGCACCCTTGCAGGCGTTCGCCTTCGCCCCGTCCGACGCCGACCAGCGCTTCCAGGCGCTCTACGAGAAGGAATGGAAATGGCGGCAGGAACAGACCGGCCAGGCCGATGAGGACACCGACACCAGCGGCGACAAGCGCCGCCTGCCGGACGTGGGCGCGGAGGCGCACCAGGCGCGGCTGAAGGTCTGGGAACAGGTGTTGAAGGACCTGGATGGCATCGAGGCGGACAAGCTGTCACCGGAGAACCGCATCAACCTGGCCATCTACCGGCCGCAGGTCGAGAACCTCGCCGCCGAGGTGCGCTTGCGCGCCTACGAGATGCCGTTCAATTCCGACTCCTCGTTCTGGTCCAACCTGTCGTTCATGGCGCGCCGGCCCATGAAGACCGCCGAGGATTACCGCGCCTATGCCGCGCGCCTGCGCGATGTGCCGCGCTATTTCGACCAGCACATCGGCAACATGCGTGCAGGCCTGAAGCGTGGCTTCAGCGTACCGCGCGCGGTGCTGGACGGGCGCGACGTGTCCATCGCGATGGTGGCGGAACTGAAGGATCCGGAGCAGTCCACGTTCTACACCCCGTACAGGAAGATGCCCGCCAGCATCCCGGCCGCCGACCAGGAAGCCCTGCGCAAGGAAGTGCGCGACGCCATCAGCCAGCAGGTCGTGCCCGCGTTCGGCAGGCTGCTGATCTTCTTCCGCACCGAGTATGTGCCACAGGCGCGCACCACGCTGGCTGCCGAGGCAATGCCGGGCGGCAAGGACTTCTATGCGCAGCAGATCCGCGAGTACACCACGCTGGGTCTCAGCGCCGAAGACATCCATCAGATCGGCCTGAAGGAAGTGGCACGCATCCAGGCCGAGATGCAGGAGGTCATCAAGCAGACCGGCTTCAAGGGGAGCTTCGCCGAGTTCCTGACCTTCCTGCGCACCGATCCGCAGTTCTACGCCAAGACACCGCAACAGTTGCTCGACCGCGCGGCGTGGATTTCCAAGCGCGTGGATGGCGAGGTCGGCAAGTACATCGGCACGCTGCCGCGCGGGCGCTTCACCATCGTCGAGGTGCCGGCCGACATTGCGCCGTTCTGGACCGCCGGCCGAGGCGGGCTGGGCACGTACTGGCTCAACACCTACGACCTGCCGTCGCGCCCGCTGTACAACCTGCCCGCGCTGACGTTGCATGAGTCCTCGCCCGGGCATTCGCTGCAGGCCGCGCTGGCGCAGGAACAAGGCGAACAGCCCGCGTTCCGGCGCGACAACTACATCTCCGCCTATGGCGAAGGCTGGGCGCTCTACACCGAAAAGCTGGGCAAGGAGATGGGCATCTACGAGACGCCCTACGAAGATTTTGGTCGCCTGACCTACGAAATGTGGCGCGCCGCGCGCCTGGTCATCGATACCGGCGTGCACCACAAGAACTGGACCCGCGACCAGGCCCTGGCCTACCTGCGCGACCACACCGCCCTGTCCGAGCACGAGGTCACCACCGAGGTGGACCGCTACATCTCCTGGCCGGCGCAGGCGCTGAGCTACAAGCTGGGGGAGATCGCCATCGTCCGCCTGCGCGGCGAGGCCGAGCGCGAGCTGGGGCCGAAGTTCGACATCAAGGCCTTCCACGACGCCGTGCTCAAGCAGGGCTCGGTGACCCTGCCGGTGCTGGAGGAGCAGATCCGGGCCTTCATCGCCGCCAGCAAGGCGGGCCCAGGCAAGGCGGCGGCCGCGGCGCCGTGATCGTAGGGTGGGCCCCGGCCCACCTTGCCCGATCCGGTCCTCCAGCATCGAACGCCACGATGCCGGGCCCGGGCCCGGCCTACGCCCGGCGGCAGTCCCGCAGGGCGGACCCCGGCCCGCCTCCGCCATCGCCCCCGCGACACCCCACCTAAGTGCTTGCGGGGCAAGGGAAACATCGGCATAATGCGCGGCTCGCTGCGTCCGGAATGCCCGGATCTGCGGCCGGAAGCGCGATTCCGGCTTGGGTCAGCAGCGGTTTTCCTGCCGTATCGCGTGGTGTCCGTCCTGCCCTGCAGGCCGTCCACTGGGCCGCCGTCTCCCGGGCTACGGGCGACACAATTACTCATCGAGGTGCGTATGTCCCGCGTATGCCAAGTGTCCGGCAAGCGTGTGATGACGGGTAACAACGTCAGCCACGCCAACAACAAGACCCGTCGTCGTTTCCTGCCCAACCTGCACGAGCGCCGCTTCTGGGTTGCCAGCGAAAACCGCTGGGTCAAGCTGAAAGTCTCCGCGCATGCACTGCGCACCATCGACAAGAACGGCATCGACTCCGTCCTGGCCGAGCTGCGCGCGCGCGGCGAGAAGATCTGAGGAGTAATCGAACATGGCATCCAAGCGCGACAAGATCCGTCTGATCTCCTCGGCCAACACCGGCCACTTCTACACGACGGACAAGAACAAGAAGAACACCCCGGGCAAGATGGAAATCAAGAAGTACGACCCGGTCGTGCGCAAGCACGTGATCTACAAGGAAGGCAAGATCAAGTGAAATAGCGGCGCGCATGCTCTGCATGCGCCTGTGCCGCTGTTTCACCCCGGCGAAGGCCGGGGTCCAGCGCCTCCCAGAAAGCCCCGCTTCGGCGGGGCTTTCTGCTTTTCAGCTTCGGAGAGTCAAAAGCTGCCCCTCATCCGCCCGCTGGGCACCTTCTCCCCGCCCTGCGGGGAGAAGGAACTACTTTCGGGTTTTCTTTACCCGCGAGCACCAGCAGAATCGATCCACCCCCTCGGACGGATCCACCACATGGACTGGTCCTTCGGCACCGCCCTGCTGATCGTCGACTGGCTGATCCGCCTGGCGGCCCTGTGGTGGATTCCCAGCCGCACCAGCCCTGCCGCTGCGCGCAGCTGGTTGCTGCTGGTCGGTTTCGTGCCGCTGCTGGGCCTGCCGCTCTATCTGCTGCTCGGCCATCCCTGGCTGTCGCGGGAGCGCATTGACCGGCAGTCGCAGGCCACGGACGTGATACGCGAGGAACAGCGCCCGCTGAGTGCGTTGCGCTGGTCCCCGCGCGATGGCGCTGCCGTCGAAATGGCGCCCCTGATCGAACGCCAGGGCGCCTTCATGCCCACCCATGGCAATACCGTGGACCTGCTGGACGACTACGACGCTTCGCTGCGCGTGCTGCTCGACGACATCGACGCCGCGACCCGGCAGGTCCACCTGCTGTATTACCTGATGTTCGACGATGCCGTCGGTGAAGCGATCACTGCCGCGCTCTGCCGGGCCACAGCCCGTGGCGTGGCCTGCCGCATGCTGCTGGACGCCGTCGGGGCGAAGCGCGGCTTGCGCGCCTATGCAACGCGCCTGCGCGCCGCAGGTGTCGACGTACACGACATGCTGCCGGGCGGCCTGCGCTGGCGACGCAGCGGACGCATGGATCTGCGCAACCATCGCAAGGTCGCGGTGATCGACAACCGCATCGGTTACGTGGGCTCGCAGAACCTGGCCACCGCGACATTCGTCCCCGGTCATCCGAACCGCGAACTGGTGGCACGCGTGCAGGGCCCGGTGGTCGCACACCTGGAGGGCGTGTTCGCCAGCGACTGGTACATCGAAACCGGCCAACGGCTCGAGGTGCACCCCGACCTGACGGTGCACGCACAGGATGTCGCCGCGCAACTGCTGCCCAGCGGACCGGCGTATCCGTTCGAGAACGCGCGCGACACGGTGAATGCGCTCATCCACCTGGCACGTCGCAAGGTGGTGCTGACCACTCCGTACTTCGTCCCGGACGACGCCACCCTCAGTGCGTTGCGTATCGCGGCACTATCGGGCGTGGACGTGCAACTGGTGCTTTCGGCCACCAACAACCAGACGCTGACCGCGTGGGCGCAGCAGTCGTACTACGATGAGTTGCTGGCCTGCGGGGTGAAGATCGCGCTGTACCGGCCGCATTTCCTGCATGCGAAACACCTGACCGTGGACGACGGCATCGCCCTGGTCGGCTCGATCAACCTGGACATCCGCTCGTTCGCGCTCAATGCCGAGATCGGCCTGGTCTGCTACGACACCGGCGTGGTCGCGCACATCCGCGCGATCGAGGCCGACTACCTGGCGCATGCGGACCACGTCGAACGCGATGCCTGGCGGCGACGTCCCGGCTGGCAGCGCAGCCGGGAAGGCATCGCACGGCTGGCCGACTCGCTGATGTAGAGTCGGCACGCCCTCATGCAGCTTGCGCATGAGGGCCGGCAGGCCATTCGCCTACAATGGCGCCATGAGCGCTGCCACGACACCCCGCCTGCCGCCCTGCGACCTCGCGATCATCGGCGGCGGTGCCGGTGGCGTACTGGCGGCGATGCAGGCACTGCGCCAGGCCACCACGCCGCTGCGCATCGTGATGATCGAGCCTCGCGAGGTGCTGGCGCAGGGCGTCGCGTATGCGACGTCGCATGGCGAGCACGTGCTGAATGTCCCCGCGGGCCGCATGAGTGCCTTCGACGACCGGCCTGCCGACTTCCTCGACCATGTCGTGGCCACCACGCCCGCCGGCGGTCCCGACCGCGAGACGCTGGCGTACGCCTTCATCGAACGTCGCCGCTACGGCGACTACCTGCGCACGCGACTGCAGGAAGCCATCGCCGCCAGTCCCGCCTCGCTGCAGATCGTGCACGACAGCGTGCTTGAACTCGATGCGCGTGACGATGGCGCGACGCTGCGACTGGCCGGGCATGGTGCGCTGGAGGCACGTGGCGTGGTCCTGGCCGTCGGCAATACGCCCAAGCCGCTACCGGCCAGGGGTGCACCGCAACTGCCGGAAGGCCATTCGATCGCCGCGTGGGATTTCGATGCGGTGAAGGCGATCCCCGTGGATGCCGACCTCTGCATCGTCGGTTCCGGCCTGAGCATGGTGGACACCGTACTCAGCCTCGCCGACAACGGCCACGCCGGCACGATCCACGTGCTGTCGCGGCACGCGCTGCTGCCGCTGCCGCACTGCCACGGACCGGCTGCGACCTACGATCCGGCCCCCCTGCAGACGATGGACCTGCGCGCACGCATGCGCTTCCTGCGTGCGGCAGCAAAGCAGGCGGTCGCCGACGGTCTGCCGTGGCAGGCGGCCATGGAATGCATCCGCCCGCACGGCCAGGCCCTGTGGCAATCGATGTCGATCGCCGATCAGCGCCGGTTCCTGCGCCACGTGGTGCGCCAGTGGGATGTGCACCGGCACCGCATCGCGCCGGAGGTGCACGGGACGTTGCAGGCCCTGCTCGATCGCGGCCAGTTGCGGCTGCACCGCGGCCGTCTGGACACGGTGATGGCCGAGGGACGCTGCCTGCGCGTGACCACGCACACCCGCGACGGTCGCACCGACGAGTTCGACGTCGACTACGTGGTCAATGCCACCGGCGTGGAGATGCGCGCACAGACCATGCGCAATCCGCTGCTGCACGACCTGCTGGGCAAGGGCCATGCGCAGGCGGGTCCGCACGGCATCGGCCTGAAGGCGGCGCGCGACGGGCGCATGGTGGATGCGGAGGGCAACCCGCAACCGCGCGTGTTCATCCTCGGCAGCCTGCGCATCGGCTGCGTGTGGGAAAGCATCGCCATTCCCGAACTGCGCGGCCAGGCCGAGACCGCCGTGCGAGAACTGTTCGCCGCCACGCCCGCCTGACCGCCCGCCGCGGCACGCACCAGGCAGTACACTCGGCGACGGGTTGAGCGCGGGGAGAGGGCGTTGGTTTCCAGCTGGATCCTGCTGTTGGTGTCCGTAGGCTACGCCGCGCTGCTGTTCGGCGTGGCGTGGTGGGGCGACCGTCGCCCGATGTACCCCGACCGGCCCTGGCTGCGTCCGGTCGTCTACAGCCTGGCACTGGCGGTGTACTGCTCGTCGTGGACGTTCTATGGCGCGGTCGGCAGCGCGGTGCGCAATGGCCTGGGCTACCTGCCCATCTATCTCGGCCCGGTCCTGCTGCTGCTGTTCGGCTGGCGCATCATCGAACGCCTGGCGCTGATCGCGCGCAGCGAGAACACGGTCTCGATCGCCGACTTCATCTCGTCCCGCTACGGCCGCTCCCGCCGGCTCGCCGCGCTCGTCACGGTGATCGCCCTGATCGGCGTGGTGCCGTACCTGGCGCTGCAGTACAAGGCCGTCGCGATGAGCCTGAGCGTGCTCAGCGGCGAAGGTGGCGACAGTTCGCACGGCTTCTTCACGGATCCCGCGTTGTATGTCGCGTTGTTGATGGCGCTGTTCGCCGCGCTGTTCGGCACCCGCCAGGTAGACGCCACCGAACACCACCACGGCATGATGCTGGCGATCTCGCTGGAATCGGTGGTGAAGCTGATCGCGATGATCGCGGTGGGCGTGTTCGCCTACCTGTGGCTGGGCGGGAACAATATCCACGTCGCGGATTCGGCGCGCACGCTGTTCGAGAACGCGCCTCCGGTCGGCTTCATCGCGCAGACACTGCTCGGGTTCCTCGCCATCGTGTGCCTGCCACGGCAATTCCACGTGGCGGTGGTGGAATGCAGCGACGTGGGCGATATCCGCAAGGCGCGCTGGCTGTTCGGCGGCTACCTGGTGCTGTTCTCGCTGATGGTGATTCCGGTTGCCGCCGCCGGCATCGCCCTGTTCGGCGGCACCAATGTGGCGGACGACAGCTATGTACTGGCGCTGCCGCTGGCGGAAGGCCGCACGGCGCTGGCGATCATCGCCTATGTCGGTGGCTTCTCCGCGGCGACCGGCATGGTGATCGTGGCCAGCATCGCGCTGGCCACCATGGTGAGCAACGACCTGGTCATGCCGGTGCTGCTGCGCCGCGGCTGGGCCGAACATCATGCGGAAGCCGACGTGGCCTCGCGTGTACTGTGGATCCGCCGCGTCGCGATCCTGCTGCTAGCACTGACGGCCTACTCGTACTACCGCAGCAGCAGCAACGACAGCACGTTGGCGTCGTACGGCCTGATGGCGTTCGCCGCGGTGGCGCAGTTCGCCCCGGGCCTCATCGGCGGCCTGTACTGGCGTGGCGCCAGCCGGCGCGGCGTGGAAGTGGGCATGGTGCTGGGCTTCGCCACGTGGATCTACACGCTGCTGCTGCCCACGATGACCCAGGCCGGCTGGTTCGATCCGCACTGGCTGCACGCCGGTCCCTTCGGCATCACCTGGCTGCGGCCGCAGCAGCTGTTCGGCCTGAGCGGCTGGGACACGCTGACGCACGGCACGTTCTGGTCGCTGCTGGTCAACACCGGCGCGATGATGATCGTCTCCGCGCGCTCGCGCCCCGGGGTGGACGAACGCCTGCGGGCCGCGCCCTTCCTCGATCCCTACGCACAACGCCCCGCGCTGGTGGCCGGCGAATGGCCCGGCAGCGTGCGCGTGGGCGACCTGTGCACACTGGCGGAACGCGTGGTCGGCGAACGCCATGCGCGGCGTGCATTCGCCGAACAGGCGCAGCTGCTGGAACGCGAACTGCAGCCGAATGTTCCCGCGGACCGCGTCTGGGTACAGTTCACCGAACGCCTACTCGCGGCCGCCATCGGCGCCGCCTCCGCGCGCATCGTGCTGACCAGCGTACTGCGCGGTTCGGGCATGGAGCTGGGCGAGGTGGTCGCGGTACTCGACCAGGCCGGCCAGGAGCTGCGCTTCAACCGCGAGATCCTGTCCACCACGCTGGAGAACATCAGCGCCGGCGTCAGCGTGGTCGATCCCGACATGCGGCTGGTGGCCTGGAACCGCCGCTACCAGCAGATGTTCGGCTATCCCGACGGCATGCTCTACGTGGGCCGTCCGGTGGCCGACCTGATCCGCTACAACGCGGAACGTGGCGAACTGGGCGATGGCGACATCGACGAACAGATCAACAAGCGCATCCGTTACATGCGCGCTGGCTCGCCGCATATTTTCGAGCGCGTACGCGCCGATGGCCAGGTCATCGAGATGCGCGGGCAACCGCTGCCCGGGGGTGGCTACGTCACCAGCTACAACGACATCACCGACTTCAAGCATGCCGAAGCACAGCTGCTGGAAACCAACGAGACGCTGGAACAGCGCGTGGCCGAACGCAGCCAGGCCGCCGAGCATGCGCAGCAGTCGCGCACGCGCTTCCTCGCCGCCATCAGCCACGACGTGCTGCAGCCACTGAACGCGGCACGCCTGTTCGTCAGCGCACTGCGCGACAGCGAGCAGGGTGCGGACGCGCAGGCACAGGAACGCCAGCACCTAGCCGAGCGTGTCGACGCTTCGCTGCGCGCCGCCGAGGAACTGCTGGATGGCCTGCTGGATGTTTCCCGCCTGGATGCCGGCGGCCTGCAGACGCAGATCAGCGATTTCGATGCGGGCGAACTGCTGCGCGAGCTGGCCGCGCAGTACGCACCGGTCGCCGCGGGCCGCGGGATCAGGCTGCGCGTGCACGCGCGCCCCATTCCTGTGCGCAGCGACCGCCGCCTGTTGCGCCGTGTGCTGCAGAACTTCCTCGCCAACGCGCTGCGCTACACGCGCGACGGCCGCATCGTGATCGGCATGCGCACACAGGCCGACAAGGTGGTCTTGCAGGTCTGGGATACCGGTCCCGGCATTCCCGAGAACCACATGCGGCAGATCTACGACGAGTTCCATCGCTACCAGCAACCGTTCGACTGGGGCGAACGCGGCCTCGGCCTGGGACTGTCCATCTGCCAGCGCATCTCCCGCCTTCTGCAACACGAACTGGATGCGCGCAGCAAGGTCGACCACGGCAGCATGTTCTCCATCGTCGTGCCGCGCGGCAGCCCCACCAGCGAACGGCGCACGTCGCCACGACGCACCGCGCTTGCAAACGATTCGCTTGCCGGGCTGCGCGTACTGTGCGTGGACAACGACCGCGAAATCATCGACGGCATGCAGGCCTTGCTGGGCCGCTGGCAGGTGGAAGTACTCACCGCCACCACGGTGGACGAAGCGCTTGAGAAGATCGCACAGGCACCCACCGTGATGCTGGTGGACTACCACCTGCACGACCGCCTCGACGGCCTTGCCACGCTCGACGCCCTGCGCGCCGCCAGCCCCGGCCCCATCGCCGGCGCCCTGCTCACCGCCGACGGCCGTGATGAACTGAAGCGCGAAGCCCGCGAACGCGGATACCGCCTGCTGACCAAGCCGGTGAAACCCGCCTCGCTACGCGCCTTCCTCGCCGCCCATCATGTCCCCGTGTCCTCGCCGGTGACGGATTGAAGATGTCCCGCGACCAATCACTTAGCTTCCTGGTCTGAAGACTCCCGCCCCCAGCGCCCCCTTCACGCAAAGCACTGCATGACCCGAAAGGGCGCCCGCCCGCAATCAACATGCCGCCCCTCCACGCAAGAGGCACGCGCGCCAAGCCCGTTACCGCCCCGCGTTCGCCCTGCTATCTGACCACCACCGTACTTCCCGCAAATATCACCAACGGCACACCCCCCATCCTCCAATCGTCATGCCTCGCAAGGCATTGAACGGAAAGGTCATCCCCGTGTTGACGCCCCATCCCTCCACCTGAATACTCCGCGCTATCACCCCGAAATGGGGTCTACTAGGTGTTATACGGCAGGGCGGAATCAGATCTGTTTTTGCTTG
>NZ_CAMPJD010000072.1 GCF_946886695.1 uncultured Pseudoxanthomonas sp.
GTGTACGTGCACTCGCGCGCGAATTCGGCTTCCAGCGCTGCGGCATCGCCGGCATCGAACTCGGCGACGACGAACACCACCTGCGCGACTGGCTGGCACAGGGCCTGTATGGCTCGATGGCATGGATGGCGCATCATGGAGACAAGCGCTCCCGGCCACAGGAGCTGATTCCCGGCACGTTGCGGGTCATCTCGGTGGGGCTCGACTATGGCCGGAACGATAGCGACGACGCCTGGGACACGCTGCAGGACGGCACGCGCGCCTATGTCGCGCGCTATGCGCTGGGCCGCGACTACCACAAGCTGATGCGCGACCGCCTGCAGAAGCTGGCCGAACGCCTGCAGCAGGAAGTCGGCGCGTTCGGCCATCGGGTGTTCGTGGATTCGGCGCCGGTGCTGGAGCGCGCATTGGCGCGCAATGCGGGCCTGGGCTGGATCGGCAAGCACACCTGTCTGATCGACAAGGACGGCGGCTCATGGTTCTTCCTCGGCGAGATCTATGTCGACCTGCCGTTACCGGTCGACGCACCCGCGTCCGCGCACTGTGGCACCTGCACGCGCTGCATCGACGTGTGCCCGACGCAGGCGATCACCGCGCCGTACCGGCTCGATGCGCGCCGCTGCATTTCCTACCTCACCATCGAGCACGAGGGCGCGATTCCGGAAGACCTGCGGCCTGCCATCGGCAACCGCATCTTCGGCTGCGACGACTGCCAGCTGGTGTGCCCGTGGAACAAGTTCGCCAAGCGCACCGACGAACCGGATTTCCGCGCGCGCAACGATCTGGACGTGGCAACCCTGCCGCAGTTGTTCGCATGGAGCGAGGACGAGTTCCTTCGCCGCACCGAAGGCTCGGCGATCCGGCGCAGCGGGCATGAGCGCTGGCTGCGCAACATCGCGGTGGCACTGGGCAATGCACCGACGACGCCCGACGTACTCGCCGCGCTGGAAAGCCGGCGTGAGGACCCGTCCCCGCTCGTGCGCGAACACGTGGCATGGGCCCTGCATAGACACCGCTCCCTGTAGGAGCGACACGAGCCGCGACCGCACGGGTGAAGCGAACGCGGGGCATGCATCATGCGAACGGACACGGAAGCTCGTTCGTGCGGGGCCGCATCCTCTGCGATCCGTGTGATCCGTCGTCGATGGCGCTTCATTCGTGCGGTCGCGACTCATGTCGCTCCTACAGAATGGATGCGGCGATGCGTAGCTTCTTCAGCCGCGCGCGGCGATCTCGGCCAGCAGAGCCCGGGTCACCGGATCCTTCACCTCGGTTTCGCCCTTGAGCGCGGGCAGCAACCCGTTGGCCAGTTGCTTGCCGAGTTCCACGCCGAACTGGTCGAAGGCATTGATGCCCCACAACACCGACTGCGCGTACACGCTGTGTTCGTACATGGCGATCAATGCGCCCAGCGACTGGGGCGTCAGCGCATCCAGCAGGATCAGCGTACTCGGACGGCCACCGGCGTAACTGCGGTGCGGATCATCGCTGTGTTGGCCATTGGCAAGCGCCTCGCTCTGCGCCAGCAGATTGGACAGCAGTGCGCGGTGGTTCTCGGCGTAAGGCGCGTCGCTGTTGACCGTACCGACGAAATCAAGCGGCACGATGCCCGTACCCTGGTGCAAGGCCTGGAAGAAGCTGTGCTGCACATCCGTGCCCGCGCCGCCCCACCACACGGGCACCGTATCGACGCCCACCGGGCTGCCATCCAGTTTGACCGACTTGCCCAGGCTTTCCATCACCAGCTGCTGCAGGTAGGCCGGCAGCAGCGCCAGGCGCTGGTCGTAGGTCATCACGCCCTGCGCCGCATGGCCGAGCACGTTCCTGTTCCACACGGCCGTCAACGCATGGCGCACCGCGATGTTGTCGGCCAGCGGGGTGCCGATGACGTGCGCATCGAACGACGACGCGCCTTCAAGCAGCTGTTCGAAACGGTCGAAACCGATCGCCAGCGCGATCGGCAGACCGACCGCCGACCACAGCGAATACCGTCCGCCGACCCAGTCCCACATCGGCAGCACGCGTTCGGCCGCGATGTCGAATGCGGCTGCCGCACGCTCGGGATTCGCGCTGACGGCGTAGAGCCGTTCACTGCCGCCAAGCCAGTCGCGCAAGACGGTGCCGTTGAGCAGCGTTTCCTGCGTGCCGAACGTCTTGGAGATCAGCACCGCCGCGGTGCGTGCCGGGTCCAACGGCGCAAGGGTACGCTGCGCGGCCGCGCCGTCCACATTGGACAGGAAGTGCACGCGGAATCGGCCCGGCAAGGGATCACGCAGGGCATCGGCCACCAGGCGCGGCCCCAGGTCGGAACCGCCTATGCCGACGCTGACGATGTCGGTCACGCCGCTGCCTTCGAGTTGCGAGATCATCGCCGCCATGCGTTGCCGGACATTCACTGCCAACGCATGCGCTTCGCGTGCGACGACCGCATCGGTGTGCTGCCCGCGCAAGGCGGTATGCAACGCCGCGCGACCTTCGGTGACATTGACTTTCTCACCTTCGAACAGGCGCCGGAACGCACCGGCCAGATCGGCGGCACGTGCCTGTTCGAGCAGCGCCTGCCATGCCGGCGCATCATAGGACTGGCGCGCGAAGTTGAAGTACAGCGGCCCATTGCGCACGGCGTGCTTTGCAACGCGATCGGGCTCGCGCGCCAGCAACTCACTCAGTGGGCCCCCGCGCAGGCGCGTGGCGTGGGACTGCAACGCATCGAAACCGGTGGTCATGTCAGGCAGCCTGCTTGGGGATGCTGCGGTTGGTGTGGGTGATGCGGTTCTGGCCGTCCACGTAGACGAGCGCGGGCTGGAAGCGGTCGGCTTCCTCCTCGCTCATCGAGGCGAACGCGGCGATGATCACCAGGTCGCCCACTTGCACGTGGCGCGCGGCGCCGCCGTTGAGCGAGATGATGCCGCTGCCCTCGTCGGCACGGATCGCGTACGTCGAGAAGCGGGCGCCATTGGTCACGTCCCAGATATGCACCTGTTCGAATTCCCGGATGCCGGTCGCATCCAGCAGCAGACCATCGATGGCGATGGAGCCTTCGTAGTTCAGCTCGGAATGGGTGACGGTGGCGCGGTGGATCTTGGTCTTGAGCAGGCTGAGGTGCATGTCGGCGGCATGGGGGGACGGGAACGCGAAGTTTAGCCGCTCGTGCACGCCATGGCGTGCATACCCTTGCAACACCGCGTACGGCGCCGGACAGCCTGCGCCGTCAGAATTCCAGGTTGTCGATCAGGCGCGTACGCCCCAGCTTCGCGGCGATCAGCGCAACCTTCGCGCCCTGTTCGCCATCCTGCGGCTCGCCCAGATCGTGACGGCGGACCACGGTGTAGTCGACCGCATAGCCCACGCCGGCAAGGTGCCGCGCGGCGTCGGACTCGACCTGCGCGCGTGATTGCCCGGCCAGCAGGCCTTCACGCATCGCGATCAGGGTCCTGCGGATCTCCGCGGCACGCGGCCGCTCGTCCGCGGACAGGTACTGGTTGCGCGAACTCATCGCCAGGCCATCCGCCTCGCGCACGATGCTGCCCGCCAGGACCTGCACGGGGAATGCGAGGTCGGTGACCATCTGCCGGATCACCGCCAGTTGCTGGTAATCCTTCTTACCGAAGGCGGCGACGTCGGGTAACACCTGGTTGAACAGGCGACTGACCACCGTGCATACGCCATCGAAGTGACCGGGCCGGTGCGCACCTTCCAGCACGCTGCTGACGCCGGGCACGTGCACCTTGGCCGCCAGTTCGACCCCGAACGGGTACATCGACTCGACCGTCGGCAGCCACAGGACATCGCAGCCGGCGCCTTCGAGCCCGCTCATGTCCGCTTCGGGCGTGCGCGGGTACCGGGTGAAGTCCTCGTTGGGTCCGAACTGGGTCGGATTCACGAACACACTGGACACCACGCGGTCGGCGTACTGCCGCGCCAGCATCACCAGCGAGTAGTGGCCCGCATGCAGGTTGCCCATGGTGGGCACGAAACCGACACGCAAGCCCTGCTGCTTCCATTCCCTGACGCGTGCACGCAATGCGTCAAGCTGGGTAATGGTCTCGATCATCGTGGCCCCTGTGGCGTGTCGTTGCGCGCAGCGCGGTCAGTAGGAATGGGCGTCGTCGGGGAACGCCCCGCTGCGCACTGCGTCGGCATAGGCACGGACCGCGCCCGCCACCGAGCCGCCTTCGACGAGGAAATCCTTGACGAACTTCGGACGCCGGTGGCCCGTGTCCAGGCCGAGGAAATCGTGCAGCACCAGCACCTGCCCGTCGCAGCCGGGGCCGGCGCCGATGCCGATGGTGGGAATGGCGATGTCGGCCGTGATCGCGGCCGCCAGAGACGACGGCACGCATTCAAGCACCAGCATCTGCGCCCCTGCCTCCGCCACGGCGCGCGCATCGTTGCGCAACTGCGCGGCGGCCGCTTCACCGCGACCCTGTACGCGATAACCACCGAACTTCAACACCGACTGCGGCGTCAGGCCCAGGTGCGCGCAGACCGGAATGTCGCGCTCGACCAGGAAACGGATGACGTCGAGCTTGTGCCCCGCGCCTTCCAGCTTGACCATCTCGGCACCCGCCTGCAGCAATGCAGTCGCGGCGTCGAGCGCGCGCTCGGGCGTGGCATCGGACTGGAACGGCAGGTCCGACACCAGCAGCGCGCGGGTCAATCCGCGCGCCACCACGCGGGTGTGATAGGCGATGTCGTCCACCGTCACCGGCAGCGTGGAGTCGTGGCCCTGCACCACCATGCCCAGCGAATCACCGATCAGCACCAGGTCGACGCCATTGGCATCCATGACCCGGGCGAAACTGTTGTCGTAGGCCGTCAGCATCACCAGCTTGCGGCCCTCGCGCTTGGCGTCGGCGAGGGCGGGAACGGTCCAGGGCTTGCTGTCTGCGTGCGTGCTCATAGCCCCGCATTATCCACTCATAAGGGATGGATGTTGGAAATTTCCAGCACGGACACAGCGTCCCGCGCGTCGCCGTAACCGGGGATACGGGCATCCGGCATGACCTCCAGCAACGGGACCAGCGCGAACGCACGCTCGTGCAGGTGCGGGTGCGGCACGCGCAGGCCGGGTTCGTCGATCACCACATCACCATAGAGCAGCAGGTCCAGGTCCAGCGTACGCGGGCCCCAGCGTTCGCCATCGATCCGATGACGGCCGAAGCCGGCTTCCACCGCCAGCAGAAGATCGAGCAGCGCGCGCGGCGACAGGCTCGTCTCCAGCAGCACGGCCGCATTGATGAAGTCAGGCTGGTCTTCCCTGCCCCACGCGGGCGTGCGGTAACAACGCGACATCCGCCGCACCGTGACATCTTCGCGTTGCCCGAGCGCGATCACGGCCTGTCGCAACGTGCCTGCGGCATCGCCGAGATTGGCTCCCAGGCCGATGCAGGCCTGGACCATTGTCTTCATTCGGGCGACGAAGCCGTGCTGCGGGAACGGCGACGGCGACGACGCTTGGATGCCGGCGCACCTTCTTCACCGAAGGAATCGCCCGGCACCGCGACGCCGAGCGCAGCCGCGAGTTCTTCGCCGGACTGCGTCTGTGCATCACGCCAGAACGCGACATCCTCGGCGTGTTGTTCGGGCGATGCCGCGAGCCTTAAAGCCAGGAAGTCGAACGCCGCGCGGAAACGCGGATGCGACAGCAGCCGCGTCACACGCTTGCGCTGCCGGTTGCCGAAACGGGTCTGCAGCAACCAGATTTCCTGCATCGGCAACGAGAAGCGGCGCGGCAGTGCCACGGTGTTCAACTGGTGCAGCGTGACGCGGTCGGCGGCGCGCCGCTGGGCTTCTTCGGCATGCACACCTTGGGCCTGCAGCCCCATCAGGGCGCGGCAGTACGCCGGCCAGAGCAGCAACGCGAACAGGAAAGCCGGCGATACGGGTTCGTCGTTGGCGACGCGCTGGTCGGTTCCAGTCAGCCCGGCCATCACCATCCGGCGCAATGCGCCGCTGCGGTTGGACGCCAGCGCCGCAGCGGTCTCGGGGAAGAGCACCTTGAGCAAACCGAAGCGCTCAAGCCCTTCGAAACTGGCGACCGCATGGCCGGACAGGAACAGCTTCAGGATTTCCTCGAACAGGCGGGCGGGCGCGGCTTCCGAAAGCAGCGGTGCCAGCCGGCCGATGGGTTCGGCGGTGGCCGCTTCGATCTCGAAATCGAGCTTCGCCGCCAGCCTGACCGCCCGCAGCATGCGCACCGGATCTTCCTGGTAGCGGAGTTCCGGCTCGCCGATCAGTTTCAGGCGACGCGCCATCACGTCCTCGAAGCCGCCCACGTAGTCGCGCACGGAAAAGTCGTCGATGGCGTAGTACAACGCGTTGGCGGTGAAGTCGCGGCGCACCGCATCGTCTTCCACGGTGCCGTACACGTTGTCGCGGACGAGGCGGCCGTTGTCCATCTCGCGGTCGCCGCTGCCGTCGTCGACGTTGGCGCGGAAGGTGGCGACCTCGATGATCTCGCGACCGAACACCACGTGCGCCAGGCGGAAGCGGCGCCCGATCAGGCGGCAATTGCGGAACTGCTGGCGTACCTGTTCCGGCGTCGCATCGGTGGCCACGTCGAAATCTTTGGGGTGGCCGCCCACGAGCAGGTCACGCACTGCGCCGCCGACCAGGTAGGCCTGGAAGCCGGCATCCCGCAAGCGGTAGAGCACGCGCAGCGCATTCGGGCTGATGTCCTTGCGCGAGATGGTGTGCTGGTCGCGGGGAATGGTTCGCAGAGCAGTGAGCGGCGTAATAGCGGCGGTTCCATGCAGGTGGGTCGCACGGCTGCCAGGATGATTGCCCTGGGCCGGGTCGCCGCCTATACTAATCCGCTGAGCCGGTTTCACCAAAAACGCTCCCTTCGTCTAGAGGTTAGGACGTGGCCCTCTCAAGGCTAAAACAGGGGTTCGAGTCCCCTAGGGAGCGCCATCCGGCACAGGGCCACGGGTTGAGAACCATGGCCGGTGAATCGACTCAAGACCCCGCTCCGGCGGGGTTTTGTGTTTCCGCTGCCCATGCCATCGCCCTATTAAAGACTGTTTAATCGCTTCGACCTAGCATGGGGCCCCCGCCATCCCCCAAGGTTCACCCGTGTCGCGCCTGCTCCTGGTTGAAGACGATCGCATGCTCGGCGACGCGCTGGCCGCCGCATTGGCACAGGATGGCTGGTCCATCGATCGTGCCGAAGATGCGCTTGCGGCTCGACTCGCCCTGGTGGACCACGGCTACACGGCGGTCCTGCTGGACCTCGGCCTGCCTCGGGGGTCCGGGCTGGATGTGCTGGCCGCACTGCGCCAGCGCTACGACACCACACCGGTCCTCATCATCACGGCCCGCGACCAGCTGAGCGATCGTGTCCGCGGCCTGGACGCCGGTGCCGACGACTACATCGTCAAACCCTTTGAAACCGGCGAACTCGGCGCACGCCTGCGTGCGGTGGTGCGGCGGACACAAGGGCGCGTCGCACCGGTGCTGCGCAACGGCGACATCGTGCTGGACCCGGCGGATCGCTCGGTCCGCCAGAACGACCGCCCCATCAAGCTCGGGGTGCACGAGTACCGCACCCTGCTGGCGTTGATGGAACGTCCCGGCCGCGTGATCGCGCGCGAGACACTGGAGTCGCTGGTCTATGGCGGCGACGGGGCGATCGAGAGCAACACCATCGCGGTCTACATCCACCAGTTGCGCAAGAAGCTCGGCGACGGCGTCATCGCCACCGTGCACGGTTTCGGCTACCGGCTGGGAGAGGACGAATGAGCCACCATTCACTGAAAGCCAAACTCTTGCTGGCCGTGATGACGCCCCTGGCAGTGGGGTGGGCATGCTGGCTGGGCGGACAGCACTTCCAGATGACGCGGCAGCAGAAGGGGCATGAAGACCATTTCCTGCAGGAGGTCGGCGAGCAGATCCTGCTGTCGATGCCGGCCAACCTCGACGCACTGAGCGAAGGGCCACGCCTCCAGTTGCCCACGCGCGCCCGCTCCACCTACCGGAAATTCGAAACCCTGCGTTACCAGGTGTGGATCCTCGGCCGGGACCATCCCGTCGTGCTGTCGGCCGGCGCACCGACCGAGCCGCTGCGTCCCGATTTCGAACCCGGCTTCGTGATCAGCCAGGTGGGCGGCGAACCATGGCGCGTCTATGCCATCTCCGATGCCAGCGGCCGCATCCAGGTGCAGGCCGGCATGGCGCAGTCCGCCATGCGCGCGGAACTGGCCCACTGGGTGAAGATCAGCCTGTGGAGCGGAATCGGCATCCTGCTGATATTGACCATCACGGTAGGCTTGGCGATCCACTGGAGCCTGAGGCCGATGAACCGCCTGCGCCGGGACATGGCCCAACGCGATGCACACGATCTCGCTCCGCTGCCATCCACGGGCATGCCGCGCGAGATCCGGCCGCTGGTGGATTCGTTCAACCTGCTGCTCGAACGCCTGTCCCATGCCATGCGGGGTGAGAGGCAGTTCCTTGCAGACGCTGCGCACGAACTTCGCACGCCCCTCGCCGCGCTGCTCACGCAGACCCAGGTCGCGCTGCGCGCCGGCACGCAGGCCGACGCGCATGCGGCGCTGGAGCAGTTGGCGCAGGGCATCCAGCGCACCTCGCGGCTCGCGCAGCAGTTGCTCGACTCCGCACGCGTCGATGCTTCGCCCCTGCGCGAAGACCGTCCCATCGTCGCGCTACCCGATGTGGTGACGATGGTGGCGCGCGAGTTCGAATCGATGGCGTCGCGGCGCCAGCAGACCCTCGCGATCCACGCCGAGCCGGCCAGCGTCCAGGGCGACCTGGACGATCTCGGCATCCTCGCCCGCAACCTGCTGGACAACGCGGTGCGCTACAGCGGCGAAGGTACCCGCATCGAAATCGCCTGCGGCACGGACCCCGATGGCACGAGCGCCTGGCTGACGGTTCGCGACAATGGTCCCGGCGTCCACCCGGACGAGCGCGAGCGCATCTTCGAGCGTTTCTTCCGCGGCAGCCATGGCAATGGCGAACGCGGCAGCGGCATCGGCCTTTCGCTGGTCCAGCGTATCGCGCGCGTGCACGAAGCGACGATCACGGTGGGTGACGGCATCGCCGGCCGGGGCTTCGGTTGCACGGTCGGATTCAGTGCGGCCCAGGATGCCTGAGCCGCGCGACGCACCTCACTCGCTTCGCCACCACGGATGCGTGCCTTCAGGTTGCCTGACGACCAGCGGTTGGCCGATCACGGGCGTGGTGATGTCCACGCCCGCTTGCCGCGAAAGGACGTACAGCGTTTCCATCGGCTCGCTCCATCCGTGGAAAGCCAGGTCGAAGGTGCTGTTGTGGATCGGCAGCAACCACTTGCCGCCAAGGTCGAGGTGCGCCTGCAGGGTCTGCTCGGGCAGCATGTGGACGTCCTGCCAACGGCGGTCGTAGGCACCACATTCCAGCAACGTGATGTCGAAAGGCCCCATGCGTTCGCCAATCGCGCGGAAGCCGTCGAAGTAGCCCGTGTCCCCGCTGAAGAAGATCCGGAGGTCGTCCGACTGGATCACCCATGACGCCCACAGCGTGGCATTGCGGTCGAACGGCGTGCGGCCGGAAAAATGCTGCGACGGCGTCGCGGTGAAACGCACGCCGTGCAGCGCGACATCGCCCCACCAGTCCAGTTGCCGCACCTTGTCGCGCGGCACGCCCCAGCGGACCAGACGATCACCCACGCCAAGCGGGGTGAGGAACACGTCCGTCTTCGCTGCCAGCGCACGCACCGCGTCGCGGTCGAGATGATCGTAATGATCGTGCGAGAGCACCACGGCGGAAAGGTGCGGCAGTTGCTCGATGTTCAATGGTGGCGCATGGAAACGTTTCGGGCCGGCCCACTGGACCGGTGAAGCACGTTCGGAGAACACCGGATCGGTCAGCCAGAACCGTCCGTCCAGCTTCATCAGCACCGTGGAGTGCCCCAGACGGTAGAGCGTCCCGTCTGCCGCGTGGTCCAACTGCGCCGCCGTCAGTGCCTGCACGGGGATCGTGCCGGCAGGCACCGTGCCCGCCGGTTTGCCGCCGATGAGGAAATCCCACCAGAGCCTGCCGGTCTGGCGCCAGCCCAGTGGGCGTGGCTTGCGCGTGTTCTGGAATCCATCCTCGCCGAACTGCGGCGATTGCGGATACGGCACCGTGCTACAGCCGGACAGGCTGGCATACCCGAAGGCGGTGGCGGAAACGCATGCGGCCGCGACCAGGCGCCGCAAGTGCCTCCGCCCTTTTCGGGGTTCAAGGCGGTACGGATGTCTTCCGGGTACGTCAGTCATGCGGCAGGTCCTGCAAGGTGGGGAAGACGTACTGGACCATCGCCGCCGCGCCGGCGTGTCCGGGCAGCGCGATCTCCCCGCTGCCCTGCGCCAGTGGCACCTGCCAGCGCAGATCCACGCAACCGAGCGTTTCGGCCATGCGACGGGCCTCGGCGAGCAGGGCGACCGCGACCCCCGACGGTCGCTCGTCCGCTGGAACGAACAGCGATTCCAGATTGAAGTAGTACGCGCGTTCGATCATCGAGAAGCCCACCGTGGCGAATGCATGGCCGATGGGTTCGCCGTCGCGCTCCGCCATCCAGGCCCACGCGCGCAGGGGCGGTTCGAACAACGCCTCCATCAGTTCGAGCACGCCGCCGACGCGCCTGCCAGGCGCATGCGACAGTTCGGCCATCTGGCGGTCGCACAGCCGCATCAGCGCCGCGGCCTGGGGGCGCGAGACGCGCCGTATCACGATGTCCAGATCCACGGGCACATGCATCCCACCCAGTTCATCAGGCGAAGGCAGGTGCGCCGTGGACGTCGCACCAGGCAGCGGTTCCGTCCCGGCATGAGGGGGTCTGGAGAGCATTGGGTCACTCCGGCGAGGAAAAGGAGGGTCGCGCGTCAGAATCCGCGCGATACGCCAATGAACAGGGACGTGCTGCGGTCCTTGCCCGCCTCGACCAGCGGACTGTCCTGCAAGGCATCCGGCAACGCGCGGTATTCCAGGTTGCCCAGCAACGCCCAGCGCTTGGCGAAGGGATGGATCAGGGTGAGGCTGGCGCGCGGCACCGTCGCTGCACCTGGACGGTAGGCAACCACGCCGCGCGCGACCTCTTCGTCCAGCGTGCCGTAGTAGTAATCGGCCATGTCCGCCGACAGGCGCATTGCGCCGATGGAAGGGACCAGGGTCGTGCGCCCCAGCGTGAGCGGATAGCTGTAGTCCAATGCGATGGAGTAGCCATCGCTGGTGCCGGTGACATCGAAGCGTGCATCCAGGTCGAGTTTGCCGGCGGCGCCCTTCCAGCTCGCACCCGCACCGACATCGACACTGTCGTCGCGATCTTCCAGCAGATTCCGGTCCACGCCGCGCCGCGCCAGTTCGGCCACGCCGAAGTCATCGGCATCGATGCCGTCCAGACGACCTGCGACGAAGGCACGCACCTCGAAGCGATCATCGTTGTAGGCGCGATAGCCGAACGCGGCGCCACGCAGGTGGAAGCGGTCACCATCGTAGGCGATGTTGGGCAGCAGGCGCGTGCGGGTGCCTTCGCCGGCGTATTCGCTGTCGCGGTGGACGACCGCCAGGCCGGCACTCCAGCGCGACGGCAGCTGGTCGTGCGCCTGCTTGTCCGTGCGCTCGACGACCTGTGCGGCAGCGGAAAGTGGCAACAGCAACAACAACGGCGTACAGGCGCGCAACGCACTCATGGAGACCTCAAAGACGGGGGACCGGACATCCGGCCCACCCATGCTCGCGCACGCTCTTTAAGAACTCCTTAAATCCTTCACAGATGGAAGATCCCGCGGCGGACCGCGATGGTGACCGCATGCGTGCGGTCATTGGCACCCAGCTTGGCGAGGATGTTCTTCATGTGCGCCTTCACCGTTTCCTCCGCGATGCCGAGGTGATGGGCGATCCGCTTGTTGCCGTTGCCGTCCGCGACCTGCCGAAGCACCTCGATCTCGCGCAGGGTCAGCGCATCATCGGACGCATGTTCGGCGATCCCGGTGGCGATCTCCGGCGGGATACGCCGACGACCCGCATGCACGCTGCGGATCGTGTCCACCAGTTCCCGGCGCAACATGCTCTTCAGCAGGTACCCCGATGCTCCTGCCTTGAACGCGCGCAGCGCCTGCGCGTCGCCCTGGTACGTGGTCAACACCACGATGCGCGCCTCCGGGAATTCGCGATGGATCGCGCCGATGGCGTCCACGCCGTCCATTTCCGGCATCTGCAGGTCCATCAACGTCACGTCCGGGCGACAGTCGCGGAAGACTTGCAGGGCTTCGAGCCCGTTGGCGGCCTCCCCCACCAGTTGCATGTCGGATTGCCCTTCGATCACCGCCGCGATGCCTTCGCGCAGCAAGGGGTGATCGTCGACGGTGAGGATGCGGATGGGCATTCGGATATCGGCCAGGATGAGTGCGACGTGGGCAGCGACGCGGGATGTCCCGGCACGATACGGGCGCGGACTCGGGACAGGCAACCCGCCCCCCATTCGGGGGGTCCGCACGTCGCCCGATCAGGGCTTATGCGTTGCTTGCCGTGCAAGGACCATGGCGGGACCCGCCCTGCGTCATCCGCCATTGAGCGCGGGTGCATCCCACCGCCAACACCCGAGGACACTGCCGTGGATAGCTCCCCGTCCCTGCTCCTTCACGAATCGACAGCTGCGCTGCCCGCGCACTCCGCGGCCGCTGGAGTGTGCGCGGACGATGCGCCTCCGCCGCGAGGCCTCGGCACGCGTGCACTCGCGCGTGCGCTTGACCACATCGAACGTCATATCGGCGACAGCCTGACGCTGACGGACATCGCAGCCGCGGCCTGCATCAGTCGCTTCCATTTCGCCCGCCTGTTCCGCGTCAGTACTGGCCAGAGCCCGATGGAATACGTGCTGACCAAGCGCATCGCCCTGGCCAAGGCGCAACTGGCGTGCGGACCACAGAAGATCTCCGCCACCGCCGCATCACTGGGCTTCTTCGACCAGAGCCATTTCACCCGCACCTTCCGTCGGATGACCGGCTACTCGCCGCGCGAGTTCCGCCACTTACACGCGCCGGTAACCCGGCACGGGTAACCCTGCCCTGCATCGCGGCGTGATCGCCGCATTCCTCCGCCCTCCATGGGAGTCGCACGATGGCCAAGGTCCTGATCCTCTACTACTCCGCTTACGGGCACATCGAAACCATGGCACATGCCGTGGCTGAAGGCGTGCGCGCCGGCGGCGCCAGCGCGGACATCAAACGCGTGCCCGAACTGGTGCCCGCCGATGTCGCGAAGGCCTCGCACTACAAGCTGGACCAGCCCGCGCCCATTGCCACCATCGGCGAACTCGCCCACTACGACGCCATCATCGTCGGCACCGGCACGCGCTTCGGCCGCATGTCCTCACAGATGGCGAACTTCCTGGACCAGGCGGGCGGCCTGTGGGCCAAGGGTGCGCTGCACGGCAAGGTCGGCGCCGCGTTCACTTCCACCGCCACCCAGCATGGTGGGCAGGAGACCACGCTGTTCTCCATCATCACCAACCTGCTGCACTTCGGCATGGTTATCGTGGGGCTGGACTACGGGTTCGCGGGGCAGATGAAACTGGACGAAGTGACCGGTGGCTCGCCCTATGGCACCACGACCATTGCCGGTGGCGACGGATCGCGCCAACCCACGCAGAACGAACTGGACGCCGCACGCTACCAGGGCCAGCGCGTCGCCGAGACCGCGATCAAGCTGCACGGTTGAGGCTGGCGGGTAGCGCGCACGCCGATGCAATCCGGCGCGCGTGCTGGCACGCGACAGTGTTGCGATCCCACCTTCCGATCCGGAGCCCGCCATGCCCACCGCCACCCCCGCCGCCGGCAAGACCCTGCTCACCCCGAACGACCACACGCTGGT
>NZ_CAMPJD010000073.1 GCF_946886695.1 uncultured Pseudoxanthomonas sp.
GGTCTGGGTCGCGGGGTGAGGCGGCGGAAGTGAGGGGACATTACCCTTAGAACATCACTATGGCTATCGCGAATTGCAATTCCGCCGAGCGTTCAAAGCGATCGGATCTGCCTAGCTTCCAACGTCCTGCGCCTTGTCCAGTGAAGTCCGTTAACATTCGTCTGGTCGTGTCAACTTCATAGGGTTACGGATGCGCACACTATGTGTGTTCAACAACAAAGGGGGAGTCGGAAAGACGACGCTTCTTTGCAATCTGGCTGCATATTTCGCTCTTGAGCGAGATGCGAAGGTTCTCGTCGTAGATGCTGACCCTCAATGCAACGCGACCGCTTACATGTTGCCGGAAGTGAAAGTCGAAAAGCTGTATGCAAACAACACCGATGATAAGACGATCAATGCGCTAATCAGCTCTCTCAAGAAGTCGCGCGGATTTAGTACTCCTCCTACTGTGCGCAGCTCTGGGTTTGGACTGGATCTCGTGCCTGGTGATCCTCGTTTCGCGCTCGCTGAAGATTTCTTGGCGAAGGACTGGTTCGAGGCGACCAATGGACAAGAGCGCGGATTGAAAACTACTTACTTCCTTAAAGATCTCATCTTGTGGGCAGAGAGTAAAAAGTATGACTACGTATTTTTTGATATTGGACCTTCGCTGGGAGCCATAAACAGAACTGTGCTCTTAAGCTGCGACTATTTCATTCTTCCGATGTCGTCCGATATTTTTAGCTTGAGGGGGCTTCAGAATATTCAAGTCGCAATTCAAGGTTGGTTAAAAGGAATTAACCGAGGTCTTGAGGTGTACGAAGAAGAGAACATGAGTCCATTCGAGCTGGAGAATGGGTCAGTCGTTAGCGCGGACGGAATTAAGTTTGTTGGTTATGTCACTCAGCAATACACCGCAAAGACGGTCGGAGGAAAGAAGCAGCCGGTAAAATCTTTCGAGAAAATTATAAAAAGAATCGGCCCCGCAATAGAGAGAAACTTGGTTAAGCCTCTGAATAATGGGGCTGCGCTCGAATACAAGCTGGGTGAGATTCCATACTTCCAAAGCCTTGTTCCCATGTCTCAAACTGCAACTAAGCCGATCTTTGCTCTCAAGTCTGCGGATGGAATTGTTGGCGCTCATTTCGACAAGGTTAAAGAGTTCAATAAAGTTATCGGTGCGATTGCGGACAATGTGGAGAACAATCTAGAAGAGGCAATTTGGGTATGAAATGGCCGGAGTCGCTAATCAAAGATATTGCGGCTCGGCGTGTTGTTTTGTTCATCGGTGCGGGAGTTTCGATGAACTCGCTCGCGTTGGATGGTAGGACTAGACCAAAGAGTTGGCCGGAATTCCTTAGGGCTGGTGCGAAACGCCTGGGCTCGCCTAGGAAAAAACTTGTTGTACAAGTCGGTGAGCTTATAGCTAGGAGTGACCTCCTGACGGCCTGCGAGGTCATCAAGAACGCACTTGGTAGGCAGGCGTTCGTTGAGTTCATGCAGGAGGAATTTCAGGCGCCCGGTTATAGGTATGCGCCGATACACGAATCGCTTTGGGGCTTGGATCTCCGGATTACCGTTACGCCGAACATTGACGCGATTTATGACAACTTCGTCGCGGAGCGAGGTGCTGGGACAGTTACAGTTAAGACTTACAGGGATGCTGATGTCGCGGAGGCAATAAGGCGCCATTCTCCGGTCTTAATTAAAAGTCATGGGTCGATAGGTTCGCCGAATGCTCTGATATTCACAAGAAGTGATTATGCCAGAGCTAGAAATGAGCATAGGGAGTTTTATGAGCTTATGTACTCACTGCTCAGTACTCATACGTTCTTGTTCATTGGCTGTGGCTTGGATGATCCGGACATTCGTTATCTTCTTGAAGATTATAAGTATAGAAACTCTTTCACGCAGACGCATTTTTTTAGTACGCCAAAGGGAAGATATGTTAGCGAGATTGAGAAGGTCTACGCCGAGTCGCTTAACCTTGAGTTCTTGCACTACAGCGATAGTGACAACCACGCAGAACTTGGAGTGGGGTTAGTTGAGCTTGTTGGGAAGGTTGAACTCGTGCGGCAAGAGCTTGGGCGAAGGAATGGTTGGTGACAGGAGTTCCAGATGAGTCGACGCTCGAAAGTTACTTCTTATCGCTATAGAAAGAGTTTCGCCGGAAAGGAAGAGAGGGCTTTCGAGGTTGCGCTAGAAGCAAGACGTTTCGAGATTCAGATGTACTGGACTAGGACGGCTTACTTTTGGACGATCTCGGCAGCGGCGCTGGCGGGTTTTTTTGCGCTTGAATCTCAGGAGGGTGTAGATCGAATTTACCCATTCTCGGTGTCTTGCATTGGGGCGGTTCTTGCCTTTGGTTGGGGGTTAGCTAACAAAGGAAGTAAATATTGGCACGAGAACTGGGAGCATCATGTGCAACTGCTAGAGGATCCTATTGTTGGACCTCTGCACAAGACGCTAATTCATAGGCCGCCGGAACGCATCAAGCTCAAATATGATTTTTTCTCCCAAGTGTTGACAGGTCCTGCTGAATTCTCCGTGTCGAAGATAAATGCAATTTTTAGTTGGTTCTTCTTTTGTATCTGGGCTTCCCTAATTATAATGACTGTCCCCAAGGCTTCATTCGGGTCGGATTACTCGTTTGACTACAGATATGCACTGATGGGGGGGGTGTCTTTTGTTTTTGCGCTCGTGCTGCCTGCTTTCGGTCGCTCTTGGCTGAAGGATCAAGAACACTGGGCGCGTAGTTTCAAAGGGAAGATCGTTTAGTTCGTTTGGTCGTGGCATTCGGCGTAGCGGCTTAGACTTCAATCGATTGGTCCTAAAGGAATTTCATGGTTGCTGGCCCAAAGGCGCTCTCTGATCCTCTGTTGAGGCATATCTACGAACTTCGTAACCCGTAAGGCGGGCTTGAGCCCGCCCTATGCTCGTCGGCGATATCCATGTCGCATCGCGAGAGTGATGGCCTGTGTAGGGTGGGCCCTCGCCCACCGACGTGCGGCTTAAAGCCTGCGCGGGTCGGACTTCTCCGACATGGGTGTGGGGTCTGCGACGACGGTGATCGCGTGATGCCTCCGGCACGCTGCCGGCATGTCGAATTACCGTCGCGTCTGGGTGCCGGGCGGCACCTATTTCTTCACCGTGAACCTGCTTGAGCGTCGTCGCTGCTTGCTCGTCGAGCACGTCGATCTGCTGCGCGATGCATTCCGGGCGGCGAGGGCGGCACGACCGTTCCATTTGCGGGCCATCGTCGTGTTGCCGGACCACCTGCATTGCGTGTGGCGGTTGCCGGAGGGAGACGCCGACAACGCCAATCGCTGGGCGCAGATCAAATCCGGCTTCAGCCGGGCATTGCCGGCCAAAGAACGTCGTTCATCGCGACGTATCGCTCGCCGCGAGCGCGGTATCTGGCAACGGCGCTATTGGGAACACCTGATCCGCGATGACGACGACCTGCGTCGGCATGTCGATTACGTGCATATCAATCCGGGAAGCATGGGCATGCGGTGCGCGTGTGCGACTGGCCGTATTCGTCTTTCCGGCAATGGGCGGCGGCGGGGGAGTATCCGGTCGATTGGGTGTCTGAGCCGGTTGCGTTGGATGGGGTGGGGGAGCGGTGACGGCGAGTGGGCGCGATGGCGGGCTTGAGCCCGCCCTACGGATTGCATGACCGAACGCCGCGACGCATGCGGTGACGAACGCCCCCCATCACGGGACCAACGTCACTCGTGAACCTCGCGGGGAATCGTCACAATTTCACGCACCTGGACATCGGACGCCCGTGATGACGCCTCGCCGCCTGACCCCCGTACTGCTCACCCTGCTGGCCGCCACCTTCGGCTTCACCGCTCAGGCACGCGCTGCCGGCACCGACGACGAAGGCCGGCTCATCACCCGCAACACCGACGGCGCCTGGTTCCTGCAGCAGCCCGAAGGATCGCCCGGCAAAGGCTGCGTCGCCCGCTTCACCTCCGCCAGGAAAGACCAGTCCCAACTGGCCCTCATCGGCCCCACCGCCAAATCCGCCACCGCCGCCATCCTGATGCACGGCCCCCGCATCGCCACGCCCTCGGCCGCGCAGGAAGTCACCCTCGAACTGCAGCAGGATGGCCTGCCCGCCGCGACCATGCGCGGCGCGCTGATGCCGGCCAGCGGCGCCAAAGGCGGCGGTTTCCTGATGGTCCCCGTCGGCGACCTCAAGCAGACCATGGGCTCCATGCGCCCCAAGGAAACCGGCATGAATGTGCGGGTCGGCGGCGTGGACGTGTTCGGCCTGTCCTACGACGGCCTGGACCAGGCCCGCAGCGCCATGCTCGACTGCCTGGCCGGCAAGCCCTTTACCGGCGGCAAGAGCCTGGCCGAGGCCACCGCCGAAATCCGCCCGGTCGGCACCTCCACCATCACCGGCACCGCCTACTTCAAGGGCGCCCTGCTGGCCAAGAAACAGTACCCGCCCAAGGGCAGCCAGGCCGTCGGCCTGATCTGGATGACCGACGAGTTCAAGCAGTGGTTCGAGATGGTCAAGCAGAGCCAGAAGATGCCCGACGGGATTCCCGAGCGCATTGCGCGGCACTTCATGGTCACCACCATCCTGGATGACCAGGGCAGCTTCCGCTTCACCAACATGCCGCCCGGCGAATACCTGCTGATCGCCGACTTCTCCTACAAGGAGACCGTCACACGCACCGAGGTGACCGGTCGTACGGATGTCTACGCCGGCAACCAATACATCGGTTCCAACGACCACCTGTCCGTCTGGTTCGAGAACGTCAAGAAGCCGGCCACCTTCTCCAAGACCGTGCACATCAAGAAAGACGGCGAGACCCTGCAGGTGACCCTGGACAAGTCGATGCTGGGGTGCTTCTTCATCTGCCGCTAGCGGGCTGAGGGCGCGGCGGCCGGCAGGGCGGCTGTAAACCCGTAAGGCGGGCTTGAGCCCGCCCTACGCGTCTGCGAGACCCTCGACGGGTCTCTCTTCTCTCACTAACGGGCTCGCGACACCCAAAAATGGGTCTTTCTTCTCACAGTAAGGTCCAACGTTCGGCCGAAAAGAGTCTCTCGTCTCTCACTGAGGTCCAACGTTCCACCAAAAAGGGTATCGCGACACCGAAAAAGGGTCTCGCGATACCGAAAAAGCCTCGCGCGACACCCTCAACGGGTCTCTCTTCTCTCATTCAGGTCCTCGCGATACCCGAAAAGGGTGTCGCGACACCGGAAAAGATCCACGCGAGAGCGAAAAACACGCAACGCTTCACCGAAAAGCCTCAAACGCCCATGCAGGGCGCGGCGTTCACCCGCCATCGACAGCTGCCGCGCACGCGGGCAGTCGGCCGGTCCCAACCCCGCACCACCAGGAGATCTCAGCGCGTGGCCTTCTGCGCGAGATCGTGCGCCAGCCATCGCCGGTACTGGTTGGGGAAGGGAGAGTCCGGGTCCAGCAGTTCCACGAGTTCCGGCATGGCCGCCAATCCACGCAGGTTCGGCGCATTGAGGAAGATGACCAGCCCATCACGCGTCGGCAGCCGGATGTACCCCAGCGTGACTTCCGCCCAATCGTTGCCGCCATGGCCAACAATGCGCGTCGCCTCATCTTCGATGATCTGGAACCCGAGCCCATATCCCTGCGCACGCGGACAATCGACGCCCCCGCCGTCTCCGCAGAGCACGACCGCATCATCGCCGGTATCGACCAGCACCCGGCCCCGCGCGAACGGTGTGCCGGCGTTGCGGGATTCCTCCCGGGCGACCATGCCAAGAAAGCGCGCGTAGTCGGGCACGGTCACCAGCATGTCATCGGCGGCGGAATAGCTGCCTTCCCCACGACACCAGCCGTTCGGCCGGCACCACACCCCGTGCGCCACGCCCTCATCGTCGACGGGAACGGCGACGTCGCGCAGCCCGTCGCGGCGTACCTCCATCACCGCATGCTGCATCCCGGCGGGTTCAAGCACCTGTTCCCGCACCACCTGCGGGAACGGACGCTGCAGTTTGTTGGAGATCGCACGCGCGAGGTATTCGAACCCTTCACCGGAATAGCCGTAAGCCTCGCCGGGCGTGCGTGTGAAGGCGAGCTTCCCGTCGCTGCGGAAGAACCGCCAGTTGGGAAAGCCCGTGGTGTGCGTGAGCACCGTGCGTGCGGTCAGCGACGGCAGTCGCGGGTCGCCGGCGATATCGGGATCCACCCAGTACGCACCCAGGGATTCATCGAGGTCCAGCTCGCCCGCTTCTGCGAGCCGCAACGCGGTTTCCGCGGTCACCGTCTTGGTGATGGAGGCAACGTTGAACCGCGTGGCCGCGTTGGCGGGGACACCGGGCGAGGCATCGCCGTGGTAGTGCGCCCACACTAGCTTGCCGTCCACGAGCATGCCCAGGCCGGCCGTCGTGATGCGGTGTCTGTCGAGGATCTTCTGCAGGTCCTGTTCGACTGCAGGGGGTGGTGGCCTCAGGCGGCCATCGGTCTGCACCGTTGAGCGCAACGACGGCGTGCAACTGGCCAGCAGCAGGACCAGCCCCAGCCAGGGCAAGCGTGTCGGCACGATGGCATCGGTACGCATCGCAGGGTTCCCGGCGTGAGTGTCCAGGAAGTTGATGCAGGGGGACGACAAGGGGTTTAAGCGGGCGGGTCCACGTGCCCGGTACCGCGATGCCTTCGCGGCGGAGGCCGTGCGTAGCCCTACGACGCGACGGAAGTCTCCCGCAACTCCGCCAGCAGACTCCGCGGCGTACACCCCGCCATCGCCTGGAAGTCCGCGATCAGATGCGCTTGGTCGTAGTACCCCGCATCCGCCGCGATCGCCGACCAGTTGATGTCTTCTCCCGACTGCGCCGCCCGCACCGCCTGCTCGAACCGCTTCAACCGCGCATACGTCTTGGGGCCGACACCCAGCACCTCGTGCAATACCCGTCGCAGATGGCGCTCACTGACGCCCAGCTCGCGCGCCACCGTGCCGACGCTGGCCACCTGCAGCTTCTCCAATGCGATCGGCAGGAACGCGGGCACTGCGCCGGCCACTTTGCCACTTGCCATGCGCCCCACGACCGCCGCTTCCAGCAATCCACCCGCCGCACGTGCATCGGGCGCTTCAGCAAGCTGCTCGCGCAAACGCTGCGCGCTCGTGGGCCCCCACAGGGCTTCGAGTGGCACCGTGCGGCCCGACAGTTCCGACGCGGACACACCCAGCACGGCCTCGTACGTCCCCGGCTGCAACCGCGCCAGCACCGCGCGGTGCCCGCCACGGATCAGCTTCCGGTGCACCCGGCTCCTTGCGCCCATCGCATGGATATCGACACCGCCCGGAATCGACGGCCCGAAACGCACCACCATCTGCGCTTCCACCTGCGGCACCGCCACGCGCTGCCGGTCGGTCGCGTAATGACTGGTCGCCATCGCGAAGATCGGACGCAATGCGCCACGGGCGGGCATCACGGTGTGGCGGGCAGGATCGGTGGGCATGCCTGCATTGTGGTGGGCCGTTCCGCCGCGCTGCAACCCGCCGGTGCATGGCCGTTTTTTCCAATGCCATCGCGCACGCAGCGGCTACCGTGGCCGCATGAACATACTCGTGACCGGCGCGACCGGAAAAGTGGGCAGCAGACTCGCCAAGCGACTGGTGCAGCACGGACACACCGTGCGTGCCCTGGTGCGCGACCCCGCCCGTGCGACCGACCTGTCGGACCAGGGCATCCACCTGGTCACCGGCGACCTGATGCAGCCGGACGCGCTGCCGGCGGCGGTGCCGGGCGTGGATACCGTCGTGCATTGCGCGGCGTTCTTCCGCGGCGCCACCCCGGAAGAAGCGCACGCCGTGAACAACCTGGGCACGCAGCACCTGGCGCATGCCGCCCGCGAGGCAGCGGTGGGGCGATTCGTGTTCATGAGTACCGGCCTGGTCTATGGACCCAACGGCGGGGCCCTGGCGCAGGAAGACGATGATTGCGCCCCCGTGGATGCCTACCCGCAGAGCAAGCTCGCCGCCGAACGCATGCTGCTGGCCATCGACGGTCTGGACGTGCGCATCCTGCGCCTGCCGTTCGTCTACGGCGATGGCGATCCGCACATCCAGGACGTGGTGCCGTTCATGCGCACCTTCCCGCCCGCGCAACGCATGTCGATTGGCCACCACGCGGACGTGGCGCAGGCCGTGATCCGCTTGCTGGACACAACATTGCCCGCGTACCGCATCTACAACGTGGTGGATGACGAAGCCCCCGATCTGGCGACGCTGTTCGCTTCGGTGGGGCAGCCGCCGCCGGATGGCACCGATCCCGAACGCGCGAAAGCGTTCGCGGCCGTCATGGACGGTCGCCGTCTGCGTGAAGACCTTGGCTTCCGGCCGCTGTTCCCGCGGCTGGCCGACGCAGTGGACGCCGGTCAGGCCTGAAACATCGACCGCCCGATCGGATGACGTGATGCCCGGGTTGATGCCGCCGCGCTGTCGCGCAGCCGGCGGAAGCGCGGCGCTCCCGGGAGCGTGGACGATGGGCACGTGCCGGGTGGTGTGCGCGTTCGCACGTCGCGTGCGCGGACGGTAAAGCGCCCCTCATCCGCCTTCGGCACCTTCTCCCCGTGTTACGGGGAGAAGGGAACAACGGACAGCCGCGCTTGTCTCCTTCTCCTCGTTGCCCGGGGAGAGGCAAGCGACGGATGCGCTTCCCTCAAGCTCCTGACATCCGCGCCTTGTTCCGCAACGAAAAGCAGTAGGCCGCCGTCACCGCGATGCCCAGCAACACCGCCAGTGAGCCGCCGATGACCGCGACATCCTTCGGCGCCGCGATCCAGAACCCCGCATAGACCAAGCCGCTGAGCGCCATCGACCACCCGGCGACCCGCTGCGCCTGCCGCGCCCGCGCACTGGGCACGAACCGCTTCGGCATCTGGTTGCCGAACCATGCCACCATCAATCCGACCGCCCCCATCACGATGCGGTCGACCATCTCCCCATCGATATAACCCCGCGAGCGGGCGAACGTTGCGCACAACGCCAGCACCACGATGCCGATGCCCCACGCCAGACTGGTAAGCACTTCTCTGTTCATCGCGCAGACTCCTTTTTTTTCTTCGGCACGGCACTGCCCGCACCGAACGAGTGGACGAAGCCGAGCAGTGCGTCTTCCAGCACCGACAGCTTCAAGTGGTAGATCACCGACTTGCCGACCTTTTCCGCATGCACCAGGTCTGCCTCTTTCAACACCGCGAAGTGCGCCGACATCGTCGGCTTGGAGACATCGAACTGATCGCTCAGCTCGCCCGCGCTCAACGGGCCCTTGCGCAGCAACTGCAGCACCTGGCGGCGGGTGGGATCGGAAAGGGCGCGGAAGACCTGACTCATGATGCGATAATTAGCTAAACGTCGAAATGTGTCAAGCGCCGTTGGTCGGCGTGACCGTCCCGCGCCGTACTCACAGCACGGGCCACCACATGAAGGCGAGCGCGGCCACGCTGCCGGCCAGGGTGAGCAGGGCGAGCAGCGCCAGCAGACCGCCCATGGCCATCTGCGCGCCCGCATGGCGCGACCGCTCCGCCTGGAAGTACAGCGCCAGCACCGCCAGCGGCACCATCCAGCTGCCGAAGCTGACCAGGATGAAAGGCGCGCCGGTGTAATCGATCCTGATGCCCAGCGGCGCCAGCACCAGCCCGGCCAGCATGATGCCGATGCGCAGGAACCACACCCCGTTCACCAGCAGATACGCGCGCAGCGCATGCCGCCGGTGCGCCGCGAAATCCTTCGCCCGCGCACTGCGCCACGCCAGCAGCGCGAAGACCACGATCAGCATCCCGTTCAACGAGATCGACAGATTGCTGGCCGGTCCCAGTTGCGAGCCGCGCACCCAGACCAGCCAGAACCCGGTCAGCGTGACCACGATAGCGACCGACAGGAACACCCGTCCGTTCCGCCGGTGCAGCATGGGCCAACGCCGCCGCAGCGCCGGCACCAGCTGCCAGGCGCCGGCAAAGGTCACCAGCCCGGCCAGCAGTGCATGGCCGACGAACTGCAGGTTGCCCACGACATCGCCCGGCACGTAGCCGGTGACGTGCGGCTTGGCGTTGAGCGGCGACAGATCGCCGCCCAGCACCGGCCCGCCGAAGAACAGAACGATGAACGCGACGAACGCCCATTGTCCGAAGGTGGCGGCGATGAACCAGGCGGTGGCGCCGAGCGACAGCACACGGGATGGCGTGGGGAGGGGAACAGACGCAGGCATGGCACGACTCCGGGGAAGGGAGCGTCACCCTGCGCGGCGCCTGCGGGGCCGTCTCGCCGATTCGGAAATCGGCAAGCCGGATCGCGCACGGCGATTCGGCGAGCCCTCCGGCGGCGGCCGTGACCGATGGCGCTTGGCGGGGGGGCGTCCCGGGCCGCACGCTGTGGCGGACTCCACGAGGACGCGACCATGCCGAGCTGGCCGACCATCACCACGGGCGTCGCCGTTACGGTGGCGGTGGCCTCATTGCTGGTGCTGCTGTGGCAACGCCCCAAGCGCGATGCCGAGGTGATATTTGCCGTGGTCAGCGGCTCGATGGCGCTCTCGCTGATGGCGCCGTGGATGGAAGGCGCGCCGACCTGGATGGTGTGGGCGGTTGCCATCGGTGGCAGCGCGACGTGCAACGGGTTCTGGCTGGTGTCGCGGGCACTGTTCCGCGGTGAGGGCGGTGTGGGCCGGGTGCATGTGCTGGCCGCGGCCGGCGTGGCGCTGCTGATTGCCGCGTACCGGGGCGCCATGCTGGGCGGTCAGGGCACGGCGTCACCCTGGGCGTTCGGACTGGGCAGCCTGCTGACGCTGGCCAGTTCCACCCTGCTGGTGCTGACCTTTCTGGAAGCATTGCGCGGCAGTTGGGCGTCGTTGCCGCGCGCCGAACGCCGGCTGCGGCTGGCGTTCATGCTGCTGTTCGCCGTGTGCGTGCTGACCACCACGCTGATGGGCGCGCTGGCCGCGACTTGGCCGTTGCTGACGGAGGTGCGGGGTGGGGTGATTCCGCTGTGTGCGATGGCGATGATGCTGTTCACCCACGGCGTGCTGTGGCGCCGCCGCCAGGTGCCGTGGCCGGTGACCGACGCGCCGCCGGCCGAGCGTGCGCCGGCCGTTCCGCCGGGCGCGGAAGAAATCCGCCTGCTGCGCGCATTGCAGCACCAGTTGGACGTGGTGCAGGTCTACCGCGAGCCGGAGCTGAAGGTGATCGATCTGGCGCACCGGCTGGGCACGGCCGAACACAAGCTGAGCCGGTTGATCACCCAGACGCTGGGCGAGAAGAATTTCAACCAGATGATCAACCGCCACCGCATCGCCTACGCCTGCGGCCGGCTGGGGGATGCGGGCGACGACGCCACCATCCTCGACATCAGCGGCGACGCCGGCTTCGCCTCGCTGGGTCCGTTCAATCGCGCGTTCAAGATCGCGACGGGCTGCACGCCGACGGCCTACCGCACGGCGCACCGCGCGCGCGCCGGGTTGGAGTTTTCATAGACGGGACGCGGGCTGCGCCGGCTCGGCAAACGCGGCGAAGGATGCCGACGCTTCGTTTCGAAGAAGGCGTCGTCTGCGTGTCCGTGGCACCCTACGCGCATCCCTCTGTTGTGAGACAACGCATGCTGCGCACGCTGGCCCTGTCCCTCTGCCTGTTCACCACCACCGCCATCGCCGCCGAACCCGTGTTCGACGTGCACGTCCATCTGCGTGATGGCGAAACCTCCCTGCGCGAATACCGCAACGACGTCCGTGCCGCCGGCCTCGACCTTGCTGGCATGGGGGTCATGTGGTTCGGTGGCCCGCACCAGGCCAGGCAGGGCGACCTGGCGAAGATCCGCGCCGGCAACGACCGCGTCATCGCCCTGGCCGCCGCGCATCCCGACGTGCTGCCCATCGCCACCGTCCACCCCTACGACGGCGACGACGCGCTGGCCGAACTCGCCCGCGTCGCCGCCGCCGGGGTGAAGGTGCTGAAGATCCACGCCCACACGCAGGGCTTCGACGTGTCCGATCCCCGCGTGGAAACCCTCGCGCGTCGCGCCGGAGAACTCGGCATCACCGTGCTGCTGGACAACGCCAACATCCTGCCGGGCGACAGCGAGAAGCTGTTCAATCTGGTCGTGCGCGTGCCGAAGACAAAGTTCATCCTCGCCCACATCGGCGGCCTGAACTTCCGCTTCTGGAACATCCTCGCCCTTGCGCGCACCGCCGATGGCTTCGGCTTCGAGAACCTCTACTTCGACATCTCCGCCACCGTGCTGGTGGTGGCCGACTCTCCGGTGGAAGAGGAATTCCTCTGGACGTTGCGCAACGTCGGCCTCGACCACGTGCTGCTTGGCTCGGACTACCCGCAGATCAGCCTCGACGCCACAGTGAAGGCGCTGGACCGCCTGGATCTGAGCGATGAAGAGAAGGCGAAGATCCGCAGCGGCAATGCGCGGACGTTGTTCGGGCGGTGATGATGGCCGGGGTGTCGCTATGGGGCGTTCCGTTCACGTTCTTGCATCGTGTGTGCGGACGGTAAAGCGCCCCTCATCCGCCTTCGGCACCCTCTCCCCGTTCTGCGGAAGAAGGAAGGGCAGGAAGCCTGGTTTGTCTCCTTCGCCCCGCCTGCGGGAGAAGGTGCCTGGAGAGCCTGCCCCGTACTTGATACGGGGGCGGATGAGGGGCGAGCGCGGAGGGTGATCGTGCGTGGTAGACACCAACGCATTGATCCCGCGCATGTCTGGTACGAGTACACGCAGCGTGACGGTAAAGTGCGGAAGCTGTTCGGGTACTGATGCGCAGGCAGGCCCTGGCCAGCCGCCTTGTCGTGCGATGGCGGGCTGGAGCCCGCCCTACGATGGGCGTCCGTCGTCGCGCACCCGC
>NZ_CAMPJD010000074.1 GCF_946886695.1 uncultured Pseudoxanthomonas sp.
CCCTCGACCCCGACCTTGGCAAGGTCGTGCTCTACCAACTGAGCTATTCCCGCGTCGAGAAGGACGAAATTGTAGCGTCTTGTTTTGGCATGTCAACACTCTTTTCCTCGCCGTTGCGCAGGATCGGCCATGCCGCGAGCAGGTACTGGATGCCCGACCACAGCGTCAGCAGGGCCGCGATGGCGAGCAGCCAGTCGCCGAGCAGGAACACCCAGCGCCCCATCCAGATATCACCCAGCACCTGTTTGCCGGGGGTGGACGCATACAGCAGGCAGGACAGCGCCACCATCTGCACGATGGTCTTGATCTTGCCAAGCGCAGCCACCTTGACGGTCGCACGCTGGCCCAGTTCGGCCATCCATTCACGCAAGGCGGAAACCGCGATCTCGCGACCGACGATGACCGCAGCCCAAATGGCCATCCACATGGTCGGGTTGTCCTGCACGATCAGGAACAGCGACACCGCCACCATCAGCTTGTCGGCCACCGGATCGAGGAACGCGCCGAAAGCGGAGTACAGGTGGTAGCGACGCGCGATCCAGCCATCCAGCCAGTCGGTGACCGCCGCCAGCACGAAGATGAACGCAGCCGCGAAGTTGGTCCACGAGTACGGCAGGTAGAACACCAGTACCAGCACCGGGATCAGCACGATCCTGAGCAACGTGAGCCAGGTGGGGACGGTCAACTTCATCGCAGGCTTACTCGGTTCCGGCCTCGGGCATCGGCAGCCCGTGCAGGTTAGCGTAGATTCGCTCGGCCAGTGCGGCATTCACGCCTTCCACGCGCGCGATTTCGTCGGCGCCAGCGGCCTTGAGGCCCGCCAATCCTCCGAAATGCTTGAGGAGGCTGGCGCGACGCCGTGGGCCGATGCCGGGAATGTCTTCCAGCTTGCTGGTCATGCGCGCCTTCTGGCGCTTGCCGCGATGACCGGTGATCGCGAAACGGTGCGCTTCGTCGCGCACCTGCTGGATCAGTTGCAATGCCGGCGACGCGGCGCCGGGCCGTATTTCCCGTCCGTCAGGCAGCACCAGCGTCTCGTGGCCGGCCCGACGCTCGACGCCCTTGGCGACGCCGACCAGCACCACCCCGTCCACGCCAAGGTCGGCGAGCGCAGCCTGGGCCTGGGCCAGCTGGCCCGCACCGCCGTCGATCAGCAGGACATCGGGCAGTACCCCACCCTCCTCCACTGCACGCCGGAAACGGCGCTCGATGGCCTGGTGCATCGCCGCGAAGTCATCGCCCGGCGTGATGCCGGTGATGTTGTAGCGCCGATACTGGGAGCGCACCGCACCGTTGGCATCGAAGACCACGCACGACGCGACCGTGGCTTCGCCCATCGTGTGGCTGATGTCGAAGCATTCGATGCGCTTGGCGACGTCGGGCAGCGCGAGCAGCTCCTTCAGTGCTTCGCTGCGCGCAGTCTGCGCGTTGCGACTGCCCAGCTCGGTCACCAGGGCGATTTCGGCGTTGCGCTTCGCGAGATCCAGGTAGCCGGCGCGTTCGCTGCGGACGTTCCACTTCAACTGGACCTTGCGGCCTGCCGCCGAGGCCAGCGCATGCTCGATCAGTTCCGCTTCCGGAATCTCGCGATCAAGGACGATCTCCTGCGGCGCGGGTTGCTCGGCGTAATACTGCGACACGAACGCACCCAGCACCTCCTCCGCACTGTCCTCGCCATTGGTTTTCGGGAAGAACGTGCGCGTGCCCAGGTTGCGGCCGTCGCGGAAGGCCAGCAGCAACACGCACGCGTGGCTGCCCTGCATGGCACAGGCAAGCACGTCCAGATCGGCGGCATGCCCATCCACGTACTGCCGCGCCTGCAATGTGCGGATCGACGCCACCAGGTCGCGCAGGCGGGCTGCCTTCTCGAATTCGAGCTCCGCGCTGGCCTGCTCCATCGCCGTGCCGAGCTCGCGCGTGAGTTCATCGCTGCGCCCGTCCAGGAACAACGTCGCGCGACGTACCGATTCCGCGTAGTCCGCCTCTTCCACCAGCCCCACACACGGTCCGCTGCAGCGCCCGATCTGGTACTGCAGGCACGGGCGGGAGCGGTTGCGGAACACGCTGTCCTCGCAGTTGCGGATGCGGAACAGCTTCTGCATCAGGTTCAGCGTTTCGCGAACCGCGACAACGCTGGGATACGGGCCGAAATAGCGCCCCGGCACCGCACGGGCGCCACGATGGAATGCGATGCGCGGCCATTCCTCGCGCGTGAGCAGCACGTAGGGATAACTCTTGTCGTCGCGCAGCAGCACGTTGTAGCGCGGCGTCAGCGACTTGATCAGCTGGTTCTCCAGCAGCAGCGCTTCGGCTTCCGTGCGGGTGACGGTCACGTCCATGCGCACGACCTGCGACAGCATCGACAGGATGCGCGGCGACTTGGGCGAACTGTTGAAGTAGCTGGCGACGCGCTTGCGCAGCGCGCCGGCCTTGCCGACGTACAGCAGGGCATCGTCTGCGGCGTACATGCGGTACACCCCGGGTGCCGTGCTCAAGCCGGCAGCGAACGCCTTGCCGTCGAATTCCGCCTGGGGACTGCCGCTCATTCGTCGATCGGAACGTGGCTCAATTCGCCGGTGGCGATATCGTAGCGCAGCACTGCGTGTGCATCCGTCTCCGCGATCCATACCGCGCCTGCGGCGACGGAAAGACCCGCCGGGCCATGCAGGGCCCGGGGCAGCGCCACCGTGGTCAGTTCGCCGCCACCCAGGCGCAGGGTGCGCAGGCTGCCGTTGCCGCTGTCTGCAATCCACATGACGGGGGCGTCGGGGCTCAGTGCGATGGCCTGCGGATGCTGGAGCCGTGCGCGGTCACGCGGGCCGTCCTCGGCCCCGAACGTCCACGCGCCCTGCCCGATCAGCGTCTGCACGGTATCGCCACGCAATTGCATCGAACGCACTGCCGAACCGACCGCATCGCAGACGTAGAGCGTCTGCAGCACGGCAGCCAGCCCGGCCGGCTGCGCGAAGGCCGCCATCGGCCCGCTGCCATCGCGGACATCGAGTTGCCCGGAGCCTGCGCGCGCGCGGATCTCGCGCGTGCCCAGGTCGTAGCTCCACACCCGGTTGTCGCCCGCCATTGCGAGGAAGATCTGGTTGTTGTTCACCACCAGCGCCTGCGGCTGGTTGAGCGCCACGTTGCGGGGCGCGGCGACCACGCCCTCGACCGGTTCGCCTGCGCGGCCGTTGCCGCAGAGGGTGTCCACGGTGCTGGTGGGCAGGTTGATACGCCGCAGGGCATGGTTTCCTGTGTCCGCCACGTACAGCGATTCGCGCACCAGTGCCAGCCCCTGCGGACGGCGGAACGCGGCGTGGTTGAGCTCGCCATCGGCGAGGTCGGGGGTGCCCATGCCGAATTGCCGGATCACCCGCCCCAGGTGATTGCACTCGAGCACGCGGTGGTGGCCGCTGTCGGCGACGAACAGGCGGTCAGGCGTGGCCACCAGTCCGGTGGGGAAGCACAACGGCATCCGGGGTTCCGGCTGGGCTTCCCGGAACGTCCGCAGATCATCGTCCGGCGGCACATGCAGTCCGTCACACAGGCGCGCGATGTGCCGCTCCAGGTCGGCCAGCCCATCCGCTCCGACGATCCGGTGCTGGACCTGACCCTCCCCATCGATCAGCAGTACCGTCGGCCACGATTCCACCCCGAAACGCTGCCACGCCACCCAGTCGGCGTCGTGCGCCAGCGGCAACCCGTTGCCGTGCCGGCGCAGGCGCTTCAGGGCGCTGTGCGGGTCGCGCTCGCTGTCGAAGCGTGGCACATGGATGGCCAACGCCTGCAGCCGGCCCAGGTGACGCGCCTGCAGTACTGCCAGATCGTTGAGCCGCTGCGCGCACCAGGCAGAGGCGCTGTTGACGAACGCCAGCGCGACGATGCGCCCCCGCTGCTCATGCAGCGTGGTCGCCGGCGCATTGAGCCACTGCAGGGCGCGAGGCAGTTCGGGGGCCAAGGTCATGTCCGTCATCTTCCCTGATTATGCCCAAGTCTCATTCCGGGGAGAGCCGGGCCACGACCGCCTGTGCGGCGGAATCGACCAGTCGCCAGACCCGCTGGAAGTCCTCCGGCCCGCCCGTATAGGGGTCCGGCACTTCGCCTCCGGCCTGCACGCTGGCCCATTCCAGCAGCAGCACCACCCGGTCGCGCCGGGTCGCAGGCGCGATCTGCAACACGTCGCGCAGGTTCGCGCGGTCGGCGCAGAGCAGCCAGTCGAATGTATCGAAATCGCGTGCGGACAGCTTACGCGCGCGCTGCTTGGCGATATCGACGCCATGGTCGCGGGCGCAGGCAATGGCGCGGCGATCCGGCGATTCACCGGCATGCCAGCCACCGGTACCGGCCGAATCCACCTCCACCTGACCGGCCACCGGCGACGCCCCCAGCCGGGCGCGCAACGCGCCTTCGGCCATCGGAGAGCGACAGATGTTGCCCAGGCAGACGACCAGCAGCTTCACTGTTCCGCGCCCTGCAGGATGGATTCCGCGCGGGCGAGGTCTTCCGGGGTGTCCACGCCGGGAGGAAACGGCTCGGGCGTCAGCGCCACGGCGATCCGGTGGCCGGCTTCGAGTGCCCGCAACTGCTCCAGCGACTCGACCTGCTCCAGCCGGCCGGGCGGCATCTGCGAGAACCGGCGCAGGAAGCCGGCGCGATAGGCGTAGATGCCGATGTGGCGCAACCACTGGCCGGCAGGAAGAGCATCGCGCGACTGCGCGAAGGCATCGCGGTGCCAGGGGATCGGCGCGCGACTGAAGTACAGCGCATCGCCATTGGCGGCACGCACCAGCTTGACCGCATTCGGATCGAACAACGTGGCAGCGTCGTCGATGGGCACCGCCAGCGTCGCCATCTCCGCGCCACTGGACGCCAGCGTATCGGCAACCGCCCGGATGCCGGCCGGCGGCGCGAACGGTTCGTCGCCCTGCAGATTCACCACGAGCGCATCGTCGGCCCATCCGGCGATGTCCGCGCATTCCGCGAGGCGATCGCTGCCCGATGCATGCCGTTCGGATGTCATCGCCACGCGCACTTCGGTGGCCTGCAATGCGTCACGGATGCGGGCATCGTCCGTGGCAACCCAGACTTCCCGCGCACCGGCAGCCAGCGCGCGGCGCGCCACATGGACGACCAGTGGCGTGCCGCCGAGGGGACGCAGCGGTTTCCCGGGCAGCCGCGACGCGGCATAGCGGGCAGGAATGGCAACGATGAAATCGGTCATCGGGGTCCGGATCGGGTCAGGGATGAAGGGAGCGATCTACTTCGCATCGGCTGCGGGCAGACGCGCGCGGCCCAACCGGTCCAGCAATGCGATCCAGAACGCCTCCGGCAGCTTCGCCGTCACCGGCACGCTGTAGAACCAGTTGTTGGCGAACGCGGCACACTTCACGGCATCCTTCTCGGTCATGAGGACCGGCAGTTCGCTGCCGAACGCGAAATCTTCCGCACGGTACGCATGATGGTCCGCGAACGCATGCGGCACCACGCCCAGGCCGCGCCGCCTCAACATGGCGAAGAAACGGGCCGGATTGCCGATGCCGGCCACCGCATGCACGCGCTGGCCGGCAAAACTCGCCAGCGGCTTCGGCCGGCCCCCCTGCAACGGCAGCGCGTCATCGGCCTGCAACTGCATCGGCCATTCACCGAAGGCTGCCGTGTCATCGGACGACGGCAGGTTCACTACCCGGAACCCGCACGTCGCCGCGCGCGCCACGGGCTCGCGCAGGGGACCGGCGGGCATGAGCCGTCCATTGCCATAACGGCGCGCACCATCGATCACCTCGATCTCCACGTCGCGCTGCAGGCGATAGTGCTGCAGTCCGTCGTCGCAGATCACCACGTCGCAACCAGCCGCCACCAGGGCCTCGGCCGCCGCGACACGATCACGGTCCACCCGCACCCGCGTGCCGGTATGCCGCGCGATGAGGACGGGCTCGTCCCCCCCTTCTTCGGGCGGAGTCGCCGCATCCACCCAGCGCGCCTGCGCCCCGTCGCGGCGACCGTAACCGCGGCTCGCCACACCCGGCCTGAAACCCGCCGCGCGCAGTCGCTCCACCAGCGCGATGGTCAGCGGCGTCTTGCCGGTGCCGCCGGCCGTGATGTTGCCCACCACGATGACCGGCACGCCCACCCGTCGCTGGCGCAGCAGCCCAGCCCGGTACAGCCGGCTGCGCAGGGCAACCAGCACGCCATATACGCCCGCGAGCGCACGGGCCCACAGGGGCACCGGCCCGTTGCCAAACCAGTAGTCTGGCGGTTGCGGCATCGCGCGGTGGCTCACCCCGCCTCACCCTCGCGGAACTGCATCTGGTGAAGATGTGCGTAAAGGCCGCCTCGTGCCAGCAGTTCCGCGTGCGTGCCCTGCTCGACCAGGCGACCCTGGTCCAGCACGAGCACCTGGTCGGCGTGCTCGATGGTCGACAGGCGATGCGCGATGACCAGCGTGGTGCGGTCCGGCATCAACTTCTGCAGGGCGTTCTGCACCAGCCGCTCGGATTCGTTGTCGAGCGCGGCCGTGGCCTCGTCGAGGATCAGAATCGGTGCGTCCTTCAACATCGCGCGGGCGATCGCCAGGCGTTGGCGCTGGCCACCGGACAGGCGGCCACCTTTGTTGCCGATCGGCGCCTGCATGCGCTCGGGCATCTCCTGCACGAATTCCATCGCGTTGGCGCCACGGACGGCCTCTTCCATCGCCGTGGCCTCGGCTCCCTGCAGTTCGCCATACGCCACGTTCGCGGCCACGGTACCGTCGAACAGCATCACCTGCTGCCCCACCAGCGCGATCTGCCGGCGCAGGTCCGCGAGCCGGTAGTCCTGCAGCGGATAGCCGTCGAGCAGGATCTGGCCGGATTCGGCCTCGTAGAAGCGCGGGATCAGCTTGATCAGCGTCGACTTGCCGCTGCCGGAGCGCCCGACGATGGCGGTGACGGTGCCCGGGCGGGCGGTGAAACTGATGCCCTCCAGCGCCGGCCGGCTCTGGCCGGGATAACGCGTGGTGATGTCGCGGAATTCGAGCAGTCCCTTCGAGCGCTCGAGCGCGCGGCTGCCCGTATCCCGCTCGTCCTCGGCGTCGAGCACGGAAAACAGGCGCTGTGCCGAAGCGACGCCCCGCTGCAGCATGTTCTGCACGTTGGTCAGCTGCTTGAGTGCCGGGATGATCGCCATCATCGAGATCATCAGCGTGACGAAACCGCCCGCCGTCAGCCGGCCGGCCATCGCTTCGCGGCCCGCGAAGAACAGCAGCAGCGCCAGGCCGATTGCGCCCATCAACTGCACCATCGCCGAGGAGACGCTGCGCGTGGCTTCAACCTTCATCGCCAGCCTCAGGTTCGCGTTCGCCAGACCTTCATAGCGCGCCAGCTCGCTGCCCTGCGCGCCGTAGACCTTGACTTCCTGCTGGTTGGACAGCGTCTGGTCCGCGGCCTGCATCATCTCGGCGCCACTCTCCTGGATGCGATGACTGATGCGCCGGTAACGCTTGGCCACCTTGTCCATGATCCACGCCAGCGGCGGGGCCATGATCAGGATCGCCAGCGTGACCTGCCAACTGGTCCAGAACATCACCACCAGCGCGGCGATGATCTGCAGCACCTGCTGCAGCATCACCTTCATCGCATCGACGGCGGCCTGCGCCATCTGGTCGGCGTCGGATCCCAGGCGGACCAGCATGGCCGGTACGGGTTCGGTATCGAAGCGAAGGCCCGGCAACCGCAGGTACTTGCCCAGCACGTTCACGCGCACGTCGCGCGCGATGCTGCGCGCCGCCTTGCCCATGCCCATGTCGGTGACATAACCGGCGATGCCGCGGATGACGAACAGGCCCACGATGGCCAGCGGCAGCAGCAGGCTCTTGGCCTTGTCGCGATCGATGAAGGTCTCGTTGACCACCGGTTCCATCAGCTTGCTGAACGCGCCGCCTGCCGCCGCCTCGATCAGCATGCCGACCGCGGCGAGCGCGAGCAGCCCGCGGTATGGCCTGGCAAAGCCCATCAGCCGCTTGTAGACCTGCCAGGCAGAGCCGTCGCGGCTCACTTCTTCGCCTCGGGCGCGGTGGCGATGTTGATTTTCCGGAAACCCAGCTGGCCCAGCGCGTCCAGCGCCGTCACCACCGCCTGGTGCGGCGTGCGCGCATCGGCACGCAACAGCACGGGGCGGCCACGGTCATTGCCCGCCACCTGCTGCAGCGTCTGCTTCAGGGCATCGATGTCGGGGCGGAGGACTTCATGCTCGTCCACGAAATAGCGCCCGTCGGCATTGATGAGCACACTCAGCGCCTTGACCTGCGCCGCCACCGGCTCGCCATTGGCGCTCGGCAGCTGGAGCTGCAACATCGAGCGTGCATCGAATGTGGTGGTGATGACGAAGAAGATGATCAGCACCAGGATCACGTCGATCAACGGCACGAGGTTGATCTCGGGTTCTTCCTGCGCGCGGTCGTCGCGGATGCGCATGCGCAGGCCTCAGGCGCTGGCGGGCGCCGGCGCGACCACGCCGGACGGGCGCGCCACCGGGCGGGGATGGCGGGCTTCCAGCGCATCGACCAGCGCCGTAGCTTCCTTCTCCATCTCCATCACGTAACCGGTGACCTTGCCACGGAAATAGCGGTGGAACAGCAGCGCCGGGATGGCCACGATCATGCCCGCCGCGGCGCACACCAGTGCCTTGCCGATGCCGCCCGCCAGCGCGTTGACATCGCCCACGCCACTGTCCTGGATGCCCAGGAACATCTGGATCATGCCCACCACGGTGCCCAGCAGACCCAGCAGCGGACCGGCGGACGCGATGCTGCCGAGGGCGTTGAGGAACTTTTCCATCCGGTGGACGACATGCCGGCCGGTGTCCTCGATGCGCTCGCGGATCTGCTCGCGCGGCTTGTTGCGCACGTCCAGCGCAGCCGCCAGCACCTCGCCCAAAGGCGAGTTGCGGCGCAGCGAGTCGATGTGCGCGGCCTCCAGTTGCCCGCGGCCGGCCCAGGCACGGACTTCCTCACCCAGACCGGGCGGCAGGATTTCCTTTCGGCGGAGCGACCAGAAGCGTTCCACCACGATGGCCAGGGCCAGTATGCCGAGCAGCAGCAGCGGGATCATCGGCCAACCGCCGGCCTTCACCAGTTCCAGCACGTTCAGTCCTCCGGCACATCGGGCCGTCCTTCTTCCAGCCGATAGGATAGCCCACCGGCCCGCTGGCGCCGCACGGCATCCCACCAGCGTGGCCGGTCGTGACGCCGTTCACGCACGCGCAGCCCATCACGACCCAGCCATACGCGCAACGCGCCACCGGACTGCGTGTCAAGTAATTCACCACCCCGTGACTGCCAGCGAGCCACCACCTGGGCCCGCGGATGCCCGAAGCGGTTGCCTGCCCCGCTCGAATTCACGACGAGCCGGGGCGACGTGGCGGCCACGAATGCCGGATCGGAGGACCCGGCACTGCCGTGATGCGGCAGCACGACGACCTCCGACCTGAGCGAGCCCGCATCACGGTGGACCAGTCCACGCTCGACGATGGCGCCGATGTCCCCCGGCAGCAGGACGCCCCCATGCGGCGTGTCCACCTTCAGTACGCAGCTCGCCTCGTTGCCCAGGTACGGAAAGTGGAGGCCGGGATGCAGGAAGCTGAAGCGCACACCGTCCCACGTCCATGACGCGCCCGCCACGCAAGGCGCCCGCGCCTCCAGCGGGCTGCATGGCGGCGCCAGCACCGCCTGCACCGGAAAGGCATCGCGGACAGCATCGGCGCCGCCGGCATGATCGTTGTCGGCATGACTGATCACCATCGCGTGCAGGCGCGACACCCCCAGCGCGCGGAGAGCCGGCACTACGGCCCGCTCGCCCGCATCGAAACCTTCCTCGACGGCAGGCCCTGCATCGAACAGCAAAGCATGGTGTGCAGTGCGCGCCAGCACGGCCAGCCCTTGTCCCACGTCGACGACCACCAGCTCGACTTCGCCCTCACGCGGCAACTCGCGATCCGGCCACAGCAATGGCAGCCACAGCAGCAGCGCCAGCGATTTGCCCGGCACACCACGTGGCAACAGCAACCAGAAACCTCCGCCCAGCGCCAGCCAGAGCGCCCAGGCGCGACTTTCGGGCAGCCACCACAACGCATAAGGATGTTTCGCCATGGCGTCGAAGAGCACCCAGCTCCACTCGAAGCACGCCGCAGCGGCGCGCCATGCCCACACGCCCGCACCCGCATGCGCCGTTTCCAGCCCTGTCCCGAGCAAGGACAGCGGCACCACCACCAGGCTCCACCATGGAATTGCAAGCAAGTTGGCCACCGGGCCTGCGAGCGAAGCCTGGCCGAACAACACAACGGTAAAGGGCAGCAGGCCTACCGTAGCCACTCCCTGGGCTGGCAGGAACGCCCGCGCCCAATGCTGGGAGACCGGCAGACACCACGCCAACCACGCCACACCACCGAAGCTCAGCCAGAAACCCGCCGCCAGCAACGACAAGGGATCGAATACCAGTACCGCCAGCATCGCCAGCGCCAACGTGTCGACCAGGCGCACGTGCCGCCGCGCCAGCCGCGCCACCACCACCACCGCGATCATCAGCACGGTGCGTACCGTCGGCAGCGCGAAGCCCGCGACCGCGGCGTATCCCAGTGCGCCGGCCAATGCCCATGCGCCTGCCGCCTGCGGACGCGGGATCTTCCGCGACAGCGCCGGAAACAGCCTCCACAATCCTGCCCCGCAAAGGGCGCAGAATCCTGCCACGAGCCCCACATGGAATCCGGAGATCGCGATGAGATGGGTCAGTCCCGTGGCACGCAGCACCAGCCAGTCGGCATCATCCAGTCCCCGCGTGTCTCCCAGCGCCAGCGCCTGTACGAAACGCGCCGACCGACCTCGCATCGCATGTCCCATCCTGTCGGCCATGTCGCTGCGCCACGCATCAACACCCCTACCCGGCGACAGCCGGCGCGCATGCGCGGCATTGCGCACATAGCCCATCGCACTGATGCGCTGCGCCGCGGCATGGCGTTCGGCATCCACGCCGCCGGGATTGGCCAGTCCGCGGGGCGCTCGCACGCGAACCTCGAACTGCCAACGCTCGCCGGCACCCAACTGCGTGCGCGGCCCCGGCTCCGTCGCACCGAAATCGTCGTACCACGCCAACCTGACCTGCCTGCCACGCAGTGCCGCGGGTTGCTGTTCCGTCTCGTCGATGCGCAGCAGGAAGCGGGTTCGCCGCGCTTGCGGGTCCGGCAGGCCAACCACCTGTCCGCTCACCAGTACGTCGCGCCCTTCCCATGCCACCGGCAGCTGCGCACCGAGGCTCCATGCCGCATTCAGCCCTGCCCACCCGATGCCGGCCAGCGCGGCGCCAAGCCAACGCCAGCGGGAAGGCCAAAACCACCCGCCGAGCCCGAGCACGAGTGCGCCCCACAGGATCGCCATCCCCGGCAGCGCAGGATGCCAGAGCATGATGACCATGCCGAGCACCAAGGCCGCCGCGCACGCCAGCCCGAACGGCGGCAACGGCAGCTTCCGCATGCGCGACGGCTCCATGTCAGCGATCCAGTGGACTGAGCACCGCACCAGCGCCCCGGTTGAGGACGTGCGTGTAGATCTGGGTGGTCGCGACATCCTTGTGCCCGAGCAATTCCTGCACGGTACGGATGTCGTAGCCGCTTTCGATCAGATGGGTGGCGAACGAGTGGCGCAGCGTGTGCGCGGTGACCGGCTTGGTGATGCCCGCCGCGATCCGTGCACGCTTGAGTGCCCGCGCCAGCATCGCCTCGTCCAGGTGATGCCGTCGCCATCGCTCATCCCTCGGGTCCAGACTGAGGTTCCGCGCAGGAAACACATACTGCCACCCGAGTTCGCGCCCTGCACCCGGGTACTTGCGCGAAAGCGCATGCGGCAACCAGACCTCTCCCGCACCCTGCGCAAGATCCTGCTGGTGCAGGACGTGAACACGCTCCACCTCCGCCTGCAACGCAGGCACCAGCGATGCGGGCAGGACCGTCCGGCGGTCCTTGCCACCCTTGCCCTCGCGTACCGTGATCTCGTTGCGGGCGAAGTCGACATCCTTAACACGCACGCGAATGCCTTCCATCAATCGCATGCCGCTGCCATACAGCAGCCGCGCAAGCAGCGCCATGCGCCCATCCATGTGGGCCAGCAACGCGCGAACCTCCGACTGCGACAGTACCGTGGGAACACGCAACGGCCGCTTGGCACGCACCACATCGTCCATCCACGCAAGTTTCAGGCCCAGGACCTCGCGATACAGGAACAGCAACGCGGACAGCGCCTGGTTCTGCGTACTCGCCGCCACCCTGCCTTTGACCGCCAGGTCCGTCAGGAACGCCTCGACCTGCGCCACCCCGAGCTCGCGCGGATGACGCTTGTCGTTGGCCAGAATGAATCGCCGGATCCACCCCAGGTAAGCCCGCTCGGTACGCAAGCTGTAATGACCAACGCGCAACCTGCGCGTTGGTCATTACAGCTTGCGTAC
>NZ_CAMPJD010000075.1 GCF_946886695.1 uncultured Pseudoxanthomonas sp.
GCGTCGGTGAGCGTACCCGCGAGGGCAACGACTTCTACCACGAGATGAAGGACTCGAACGTCCTCGACAAGGTCGCGATGGTCTACGGCCAGATGAACGAGCCGCCGGGCAACCGCCTGCGCGTCGCGCTGACCGGCCTGACCATGGCCGAGTACTTCCGCGACGAGAAGGACGCGTCCGGCAAGGGCAAGGACGTGCTGCTGTTCGTCGACAACATCTACCGCTACACGCTGGCCGGTACCGAAGTGTCGGCGCTGCTGGGCCGCATGCCGTCGGCCGTCGGCTACCAGCCGACGCTGGCCGAGGAAATGGGCGTGCTGCAGGAGCGCATCACCTCGACCAAGACCGGTTCGATCACCTCGATCCAGGCCGTGTACGTGCCCGCGGACGACCTGACCGATCCGTCGCCGGCCACCACGTTCGCCCACTTGGACGCGACCGTCGTGCTGAGCCGCAACATCGCCTCGCTGGGTATCTACCCGGCCGTGGATCCGCTCGACTCGACCAGCCGCCAGCTGGACCCGAACGTCATCGGTCACGAGCACTACGACACCGCGCGCCGTGTGCAGTCGACGCTGCAGAAGTACAAAGAACTGAAGGACATCATCGCCATCCTCGGCATGGATGAGCTGTCCGAAGAAGACAAGCAGGCAGTGTCGCGCGCCCGCAAGATCGAGCGCTTCTTCAGCCAGCCGTTCCACGTGGCGGAAGTGTTCACCGGCTCGCCGGGCAAGTACGTCTCGCTGAAGGACACGATCCGCGGCTTCAAGGCGATCGTCGACGGCGAGTACGACCACCTGCCGGAGCAGGCGTTCTACATGGTCGGCGGCATCGAAGAAGCGGTCGAGAAGGCCAAGAAGCTCGCCGAGAAGGCGTAAGCACGTAGGGTGGGCCCAGGCCCACCTTCGCGGCAACCGGTGGCGGGCCTCGGTCCGCCCCAAACGGCAAAGAGAGTTCCATGAGCACCATCCGTTGCGACATCGTCAGCGCCGAGCAGGAGATCTTCCACGGTGAAGCCACCCTGGTCGTCGCCACTGGCGAACTGGGCGAACTTGGCATCGCGCCGAAGCATGCGCCGCTGATCACCCGCCTGAAGCCGGGCAAGGTGGTGGTGACGCTGCCAAGCGGCGAGCATCTGGACTTCGCCATCTCCGGCGGCATCCTCGAGGTGCAGCCGCAGGTCGTCACTGTGCTGGCGGACACCGCCGTGCGCGCGACCGACATCGACGAAGCGCAGGTCCGCAAGGCCAAGGAAGAAGCGGAACGCGTGCTGTCCCACAAGGACCCGAAGATGAGCGTGGAAGAAGCCCAGGCCCAGCTGGCCATGAGCATCGCCCAGCTCAGCGCGCTGGAGCGCCTGCGCAAGAACCTCAAGCACTGAGGTCCATCGCCATCGCGTCATGGGAACGCCGGCCTTGCGCCGGCGTTTCCGTTTCCGGACCTAGCGGTAGACGATGTGCCGCCACAGGAAGAACGCGACCACCGCCAGCACGCCCTCCACCAGTGGCTTGGCCAGCCAGGCGTGCGCCAGTCCCAGTGACGACGCCACCCACGTGACCGTCAGTGTGCTGATTGCCGTCAGCGGCACCCACACCAGCAGGAACTTGGTGAAGCGCCACCAGCCCAGCCGCGCGGCACCGGCCTGCGCAAACGTCACCCGGCCATTCAACCAGAAGCCCAGCAGCGCGCCGCACGCGCGTCCGGCCAAGTTGCCGGGTGCGGCGGGTACGCCGAGGGCGGTGAGCACGACGAAGACCAGCCAGTCCAGCAGCAACTGCGCCACGCCGACGGCGATGAAGCTGCCACCTTGCCTGAACATCGCATGTTGGGTGAGGCGCCGAAGCATCGCCGTATGTTACCCGCCGTCGTGGCGGCGGATGGCACGTGCGGGGTGCGGACTGCGTTGACGGGGTAATTGCTACCATATCGCGCTGAACGCGCTTGTCCACGCCAAAGGAATTGCACGCATGAATCCACTCCACGTCGTCATCCTCGCCGCCGGTGAAGGCAAGCGCATGAAGTCCGCGCTGCCCAAGGTGCTGCAGCCGATCGCGGGACAGCCGATGCTTGCGCATGTGATCGACGCGGCACGCGCGCTGTCGCCGGCCGGGGTGCACGTGGTCCATGGCCACGGCGGCGACCAGGTGCAGGCGGCCTTCGCCGATCAGTCCGATCTGCACTGGGCACACCAGGCGCAGCAGCTCGGTACGGGCCATGCGGTGGCGCAGGCCATGCCGGACGTGCCGGACGGCGCGCGCGTGCTGGTGCTGTATGGCGACGTGCCGCTGACACGCAGCGAGACGCTGCAACGCCTGCTGGACGCGCCAGGCCGCCTTGCCGTGCTGGTCGCCGAGCCGGTCGATCCCACTGGCTACGGCCGCATCGTGCGCGACCAGGAAGGGCGCGTGGCCGCGATCGTCGAACACAAGGACGCCGACGACGAACAGCGCCGCATCCGCACCATCAATACCGGCATCATCGCCGCCGATGGCAGCGCGCTGAAGGGCTGGCTGGCACGACTGTCGAACGAGAACGTCCAAGGCGAGTACTACCTGACCGACGTGTTCGCGATGGCGGCCGAGGAATTCACGCCGGCGGAAATGGTCCTTGTCGGCGAGCCCATCGAGGCCGAGGGTGCCAACGATCCCTGGCAGCTGTCACAGCTCGAGCGCGCCTATCAGCTGCGCGCCGCGCGCGCGCTGTGCGTGCAGGGTGCGCGTCTGGTCGACCCGGGTCGCTTCGACCAGCGCGGCACGGTGTCGGTCGGGCGCGACGTGCAGATCGACGTGGACGTGATCCTGGAAGGCACGGTGGAGCTGGGCGATGGCGTCGTCATCGGCCCCTTCACGCGCCTGAAGGACGTGAAGCTCGGCGCCGGCACCCAGGTGCGTGCGCATTGCGACCTGGAAGGCGTGGTCAGCGAAGGCGCCGCGCTGATCGGGCCGTATGCACGCCTGCGTCCCGGTACGCAGCTGGCCGACGGTGTGCATGTCGGCAATTTCGTCGAGACCAAGAACGCGCGCATCGGCGTAGGTAGCAAGGCCAACCATCTGACCTACCTGGGCGATGCCGTGATCGGCACCGGCACCAACATCGGCGCCGGCACCATCACCTGCAACTACGATGGAGTGAACAAGTCGACGACGACGATCGGCGACCGCGTATTCGTCGGTTCCAACACGTCGCTGGTCGCGCCGGTGGCGCTGGCCGATGGTGCGACTATCGGTGCGGGTTCGGTGATCTCCAAGAACGCGCCTGCGGAACAGCTGACCGTGGCTCGTGCGCGGCAGGTGACCATTGAAGGCTGGCAGCGGCCGGTGAAGAAGCCGAAGTAGCGTAGGGCGGGCTCAAGCCCGCCTTTTGCGGAAGTACATTGAGCGGGATCGCGGCGGCCCGCCCTCGCCCCTTGCCCCCTCCCGGAGGGAGAGGGGGAGTCGATGCCATGCGGGTTCGGCTTCGGATGCAGGTGGAGGGCTCCGAAGTCCCCTCCTCGGAAAGATCAATTTTCGGGCAACTGGATCGCCACGCACAGGCCGCCCCCATCGCGGTTGTGCAGCGAGAGCCGTCCGCCATGCGCCTCGACGATCTCGCGCGTCAGCGCCAGGCCCAGGCCAGTGCCATTGCGCTTGGTGGAATAGAACGGCACCAGGGCGTTCTGCAGCACCGCGTCGTTCATGCCGCTGCCGCGGTCCATCACCTCGATGCGCAGCCAGCCGGGCAGGCGGGCCAGCCGCACTGACACGCCGTCGGCAGACGTGCCGGATTCGTGTGCGTTTTTCAGCAGGTTGAGCAGCGCCTGTTCGAGCTGCGCCACGTCGATGCGGCCATCGATCTCGGCCTCCGGCATCGTGAGCTCGAAAGCGATCTGCCGTTGCAGCCCTTCGAAGAACGCGCGCCAATGCACCGTCTGCAGCTGCGGCGATGGCAGCTTGGCGAAGCGGGCATAGCCGCGGATGAAGCCCTCCAGGTGGCGCGCACGTTCCTCGATGGTGCCGAAGACTTCTTCCAGGCGGTCGTGGCGACCGCGACGCACGAGCTCCGCACCCGAGTGCGCGAGCGAAGCCACGGGCGCGAGCGAGTTGTTGAGTTCATGGCTGATCACGCGGATGACCTTCTTCCACGTCATCACCTCCTGTCGCCGAAGTTCGCTGGTCAGCAGGCGCAGCAGCAGCAGTTCATGCGGGCGCCCGTTGAGGCGGAAGTTCCGGCGCGCCAGGTGATAGACCTGCTCCTCGCCATCCTCTTCCTCACTGCCGATGGCGAACAGACTGTCGCCACCCCGTGCGAGGGCTTCGCGCATCTCGACCGGTGCGGACGCGATCAGCGCGTCGTAGTCCTGGCCTTCGAGTTTCCAGCCGCTGTGCAGCAGCTTGCGCGCGGCCACGTTGGCGAAGATCACCCGCCGGATGCCATCGCCGCCGGGTGCGATCAACAGCATGGCCACCGGCGTGTTCTGCACCATGGTGTCGAGCAGCAGTTCGCGCTGGACCAGGCTCAGGCGCTGTTCGCGCAATACCTCGCCCAGCGCGGCATGCGACTGCACCAGTTCGGCGAGCTCGTCGTTCCCGCGCCAGTGGATGCCGAAGTTGTATTCGCCATCGCGATAGCTGTTGACGCTGCCGGCCAGTGCGCGGAACAGCGAGTACGTGCTGCGCAGCCCGCGATGGATCGCCCACATCGCCAGCGGCAGCACCACGATGGCCGAGACCAGCACCGCGATGATGTCGTCGCCGAACCAGTGCGACAGCGCGACCGGCAGCACCAGCGCCAGCGCCAGCAACGGCAACAGCCAGGACAGTACGCGGCCGGCGAGCGAGCGGCGGATCATGGCGTCTTGATGCCGAAGCGTTCCATGCGCCGGTACAGCGCCTGCCGGCTCATGCCGAGATCGGCGGCGGCCTGGGCGATGATGCCCCCCGCACGTGCGAGCGCGGTTTCGATGTCGGCCCGCTCCGGTTCCGCCACGACCGTGTTGCGCACCGGTGCGGGCCGGGGCAGGTTGAGGTCGGCGGCCTCGATGCGGTCACCCACTGCCAACAGTCCGGCGCGCTGGATGACGTTGCGCAGTTCACGCACGTTGCCGGGCCATGCGTGCCGGAGCAGTGCAGCACGTGCGCTTTCACCCAGCGGCTTGTCGGCGGGACGGAAGCGCTCGGCCAGCGGCAGGATGTCGCCGGGACGTTCGGCCAGGGGTGGCAGCGCGAGTTCGATCGCGTTGAGGCGGTAAAACAGATCTTCGCGAAAGGAACCCTCGCGGATCATCGTCGGCAGGTCGGCGTTGGTGGCGCTGATCACGCGCACCGTGACCTGGCGTTCGCGATTGGAGCCGAGGCGCTCGAAGCGCCCGGTCTCCAGCACGCGCAGCAGCTTCATCTGGCCCGTCAGCGGCAGGTTCCCGATCTCATCGAGGAACAGCGTGCCGCCGTCGGCCGCCTCGAACTTGCCCTCGCGGGCCTTGTTGGCACCTGTGTAGGCGCCGGCATCGGCACCGAACAATTCGGCTTCGATCAGTTCGGAGGGCAAGGCGCCGCAGTTGAGCGTCACGAAGGCGCCCGACTTCACGCTGGAGTTGGCCTGGATGATCTCGGCGATCTTCTCCTTGCCCGCGCCATTCGGGCCGGTGATCAGCACCGGCAAGTCCGAACGCGCCACTTGGCAGGCGAGTGCGACGACGCGTTCGCTCGCAGGATCCTCGAACACGAGGTTGCGCAGGTCGTACTTGCTCGACAACTGGTCGCGGCTACGGCGTTCGCGGCTGCGGCGGCGATCGAGCTCATTGCGCGTTTCAGCGAGTTCCAGCAGCGTGTTGACGGTGGCCAGCAGCTTGCGGTCGTCCCAGGGTTTGGCCAGGTAGTCCGTTGCGCCGGCCTTGACCAGGTTCACCGCCGCTTCCAAATGCGTCCACGCCGTCAGCAGGATCACGGGCAGGTCGGGCCATTGCGCGCGGATCGCGGTGAACAGCTGCTCGCCTTCCACGCCGGACGTGGTGTCCTCGGTGAAGTTCATGTCCTGGATGACCAGGTCGACCGCCTGCTCGCGCAGCAGGGTCAGGCCCGCCTCGGGTGATTCGGCATGCAGCGTGTCGATGTCGTGCAGCGAGAACAGTACGTTCAAGGCCGTGCTGACGGCCAGGTTGTCGTCGATGACGAGGATGGTGGGCATGCGCTATAGCCTAACCGAAGGACTGCGGCTGACGAGGTGCGGCGGGATGCTGAACGCGTGCGACGCTGCCCATGTCGCGATGATCGGAAGCACGATCGCACAAGCGAGCGCCAGCGATGCGGTTTCGACTGGGTGGACGGCGAGCGCGCCGCTGGCAAGTCGTGCGGCCACGGGTGAGTACAACAGCAGCCAGCCGAGCGTTGCACCCAAAGCGGTCACCGCCGCAAGTTCCAGGCTCCACTCCCGTACCAGCTGGTTACGGCGCGCGCCGAACGCCAGGCGCAAGCTGAGTTCCAGCCGGTGCTGTCGTGCCATCCAGTCGGTCGCAAGCAGCAGGGTCGCGAGCAGGCACAGCGCGCAGAGGCCGGCAGCTGCCCACAGGGCTCGCTGCCGCACGGGATGCAGGGATTCCAGCGATGCGGTGCGGTCTGCGGAGAGGGATCGCGACGTGCCCAGGATCCCGCGCGGAAAGGAGGCCCTCAATGCCTGCTCGACGCCACTGGCAACGCGGACACGGTTCCCGATCCCGCTGCGGACCAGCAGGGGCCCCAGCCGTGCGTCGGCCGGCACCGTTGGCAGCAGGATGGAGAAGCCTTCTGGATTCTGTGCGAATCCATTTGTTGCCGCAGGCAGCGCGGAGACGACGCCTACGACGGTCAGCGGCGCGTCGCCATGGATGTAAAGACGCCGACCGATGACCGGTGTCGTGGGGAACAGGCGCTTGGCCAGGCTCGCGCTGATGATGGCCGGGGCAACGGTCGCGTGCATCCGGGTCTGGTCGCCGGTATAGGGCGTGAATTCGGTGGGCCTGAAGTCCCGACCCTCGATTACTCGGAGTCCCAGGGTCCGCAGCATCGCTTCCGATCCGAAGTACGTCGCGACCACCGCGTCGTCGCCGTGCCCATTGTCCGTCCAGGCCCGGGCCGCCCACGACACGTCGAGCGAGTAGGGCGACTGGTTTCCGACCGCCGCATGGCGCACACCCGGGACGGCCCTGACCCGTCGCAGCAACTCGGCCGATGGAAGCGGAGAGTTGTCGGCGGTGTCCAGGCGGGGGAAGATCGTGATCTCGTCCTCCGGCAGCAGCGAGGGCAGCGAAGGCATGGTCCGCCACGCGGACCATGCCAAGGTTCCCAGCACGATCAGGGCCACGACCTCCGACACCAGCAGGGCGCTCAGCCAGGGATGCCGACCGAGCATCAGCAGACGTGAGCGGACCATGGCGGGTCTGCGGGCCCGTGCTGCCTCAGGCGGTACGCGTGGCCACCGCCGGCGGCACCGACGCGGCCTTGCGCGCCGGCCCGTACACGGCGATCTGGCCCAGCAGCCACAGCAGCACCGCACCGACCGGCAGGTACAGCAGCGGCAGGCGGGGCAGTTCGTACTTGCCCATCAGCAACTGGTTGATGCCGTAGGCGAGCATCATGCCGATCACGATGCCGATGGTCGCCAGCAGGAAGTTCTCGGTCTGGAAGTAGCGCAGGATCTGCCCTTTCGTCGCCCCCAGCGCCCGGCGGATGCCGATCTGCTTGGTGCGCTGCTGCACCCAGAAGCTGGCCAGGCCGACGATGCCCAATGCGGTCACCACCAGCAGCGAGATGATCACGGTGATCAGCAGCCAGGCCATCGCGCGGTCGCCGCGATAGTAGTCGCTCATGATGTCGGTGAACGTGCCCTCGCGCAGGATCAGCCGGCGCGCGCTGTTCTTCTCCAGCGTGGCGATCGCCGCCTTCTGCACTTCCGCCCGGCGCTCGGGCGTGGTGCGCAGCACGAAGGTGCCCATGGTCAGGTCCTTCGCCGGGAAGATCATCGTGTAACCCGCTTCCGCCGGTCCGCCGTTGTCGTTGGTGCGGATCAGGCGCTCGACCACGCCGACCACGCGGTGCGGCACATTGTCGGCATTCCAGGCGTAGATGTTCTTGCCGACCGCGCTTTCGCCGGGGAACAGCTTGTTCGCCAGCTCGCGGCTCAGGATCACCGCCGGCATGACGACCTTCGCGTTCTGCTTGTTCATCTCGGTCCAGTTGGAGTACTCGTCAGCATTGAAGTCGCGGCCTTCGGCCAATCTCAGGCCCAGCGTGTCGATGACGGATTCGCCGAGGTAGACGTTGGCCAGCGCACTCGGACGCTCCTGTTCCGGAGCGAGCTGGATGGAACTGTTCCAGGAGGAGTTGTCGAATGGCACGTGGTTGATGCTGCTGGCGGCCTTGACGCCGGGCAGCGCCCGCAGGCTGGCGACGTCCTGCTTCACCAGCGCGTCGGCCTCGGGGTTGTCGCCGATGTTGCCCATGCTGATGCGCACGATCTCTTCGTTCGCCAGGCCGGTGGGGCGGTCGATGCGCTCCAGCCGCTGGGTGATGAGGAAGACGGCGTTGCAGATGATGGCGCACGACAGCGCGACTTCCAGCACGATCAGCGCGGCGGCCGTCTTGTGGCGGGACAGAGTGGAAAGGATGGGGCGGATGTCCATGGTGGGCCTCTGAGGTTTCAGCCCCTTCCCCCGCGTGCGGGGGAAGGTCGGGATGGGGGCGGTGCGGAGTGGCGGTGCCGTCGTCCTGCGACGGCCCCCACGCCAACCCTCCCCCGCCAGCGGGGGAGGGAGCGCATCATTGCGACTTCAACTGGATGGCGGGCGTCACTTGCATGGCGCGCCAGGCGGGCAACATGCCGGCGAGCAGGCTGGCGACGATCGCCAGCGAGAAGGTGGCCAGCAGCATCTTCAGGTCCATGTGCGCGAGATCGGCGTAACCCGCCGGCTGCTGACGGACCGCCAGCAGGCCAAGCCACGCCAGCACCAGGCCGAGTACGCCGCCGACCAGGCCGACGGTGCCGGCTTCCACCAGACACTGCGCGAAGATCGCCTTGCGCGTGGCGCCCAGCGCGCGGCGCACACCGATCTGCGAGGCCCGGCCGAGGAATTTGGCCAGCAGCAAGCCGACGGTGTTGAGCAGGCAGACGGCCAGGAAGCCGAACGCCAGCCACACCTGCAGGCGTACATCGCCGGGCACCGCACCCTGCTTGTCCAGCCACTGCATCACGTTGTGCAGGTCCACGTTGTTCGGGCGCTCGAAACGGCCCGCCGCACGCTGCTGATCGGAATAGTTGGCAAGGTATTGCTTGTACGCGCTCACCTTCTCCGCTGATCCCAGCTCCACCCAGTACTGCAGCCACGAACACGGGGCATTGGGTCCGCGCGAGCCTTCTTCATCGCCGCTGGAGTCACCCCAGCAGTTCATGTTGCCCTGGGTGCCCATCTTCAGGCTGAGCGCCGTCCAGAACGGCACGAACAGTTGTTCCACTTCGGTGAAACGGTCCTGCGTCATGTCGTAGAACTTCGGTGCGGGCCGCCACTCGTCCAGCACGCCGACGATGCGGAACGTGCTGCCGGAGGCCTTCAGGTCGCGGCCCACACTGTTGGCGCCACCGAACAGCTTGTCGTTGAGCGCCTTGGAGATGACCACGACGCGGGCGCGTGATTCGTCGTCCGCAGCCGACCAGCCATTGCCGTAGCGGAACGGCACGTCGAACATCGGGAAGAAGTCCGCCGTGGTATAGCGCGAATCGACGCGGAAGGGCTCGATCTTGCCGTCCTCCGATTCCACCGACGATGCGCCGCCGGTCATCAGAGCTTGGCGATCGCCCTTCTTGTCCTTCAGCAGGCGCTCGGCGTCGTAGCGGGTGAACTGGTCCTCCGGCTCGTCGCCCGGCGTGAAGCCGTTCATCGAGCGCGGGTCGATGCGTGGATAGAAGAGCTTGTCGCTCTTCTGCGGGATCGGGTCGCCGGACAGCACGTAGAAGACGGTCAGCGTGGTCATGCTGGCGCCGATGCCGAGCGCGATGGCCAGCACCATCAGGGAGGTCAGCGCCTTGTTGCGCTTGAAACTGCGCAGCGCGAGGGAGAAGTAATAGCCGAACATGGCGGGTTCCTTACGCGGAGGCGTTGGCTTCGGCGGCGTGCGCCGCGCGGATCAGCGCGGGTTCCACCGACAGGTCGGTGGCCATGCCGTCCACGATGTGCACGTTGCGCTGCGCGCGGGCGGCCAGTTCGGGATCGTGCGTCACCATGATGATGGTCGTGCCATGGCGGTTGATCTCCTCCATCAGCTCCATCACGCCGCGGGCCATCTGCGAGTCGAGGTTGCCGGTCGGTTCGTCCGCCAGCAGCAGGCGCGGGCTGCCTGCGAGCGCGCGCGCGATCGCGGTGCGCTGCTGCTGGCCGCCCGACAGTTCGGCCGGGAAATGCTTCATGCGCGAACCCAGCCCCACGCGCGCCAGTGCGTCCTCGATGCGCTGCTTGCGCTCGGCGGCCGGCATGCCGCGATAGCGCAGCGGGACATCGACGTTGTCGAACAGGTTGAGATCGGGGATCAGGTTGAAGCCCTGGAAGATGAAGCCGATCTTCTGGTTGCGCAGGCGCGAACGCGCGTCGTCGCCCAGGTGGCTGACGTCCTGCCCGTCGAGCAGGAACTGTCCACCGGTAAAGGTTTCCAGCAGGCCCGCGATGTTGAGGAAGGTGGTCTTGCCCGAGCCCGACGGGCCGGTGACCGCGACGAACTCGCCCTCGCGGACATGCAGGTCGAGCGAACGCAGCGCGTGCGTTTCCACCTGTTCGGTGCGGTAGACCTTGGCGACTTGGCGCATCTCAAGCATGGCGGGTTCCTTCTTCTTCGGGTTCGGGAGTGGAGTGGGAGACGTGGGGGAGGGCTGGCGTTGATGATCAGTTGACTGAGACACGCTCGGCATCGCCGAACAGGTCGCTGCCCGAGACGACGACCTTGTCGCCGGGCTGCAGGCCGCTGAGCACTTCGACATTGCTCAGGCTGCTGACGCCCAGCTGCACCGGGCGGCGCACGGCGGAGCTGCCGTCCATGACATAGGCCTGGCGGCCGCCGTCCTGCTCGAGGAACGGGCCGCGTTCGACCATCAGCACGTTGCGGCGCGTCTCCATCAGGATGCGTGCGGACAGCCGCTGGTTCTGGCGCAGGCCTGGCGGCTGCTTGTCGGAGAAGCGCAGGCGGGTGACGACTTCGCCGCTCACCACTTCCGGCGACACCGCAGAAATCTCGCCGGGATAGGGCTGGCCGGCACTGGTCAGCGTGGCCGGCATGCCGATGGCGAGGTCGCGGGCGAAGCTTTCCGGCACCTTGATCTCGACTTCGAAC
>NZ_CAMPJD010000076.1 GCF_946886695.1 uncultured Pseudoxanthomonas sp.
GATTTCGTCACGGCCGGTGATCTTCCCTCCGTACTGTCGGTCGCACAGCGCACCGCCACGCCGGCACAGAATCTCGTCATCGCCGACCACAAGGGACGCATCGCCTGGCGCATCCTGGGCCCGCTGGCATCGCGCGCGGGTGCATGCACGCACTCACTGGAGTTCACGCGCGGCAGTGCGGATGCATCCGCAGCCACCCCCGCACCACCAAGCCGATGCACGCCGTGGCTCATCTCCAGCCAGCTCACGCCGGTACTGACCTCGCCGCCCAACCACCGCTTGTGGACCGCAAACGCGCGCGTCCTGGAGGGAGACGCGCTGGCACGGGTAGGCGATGGCGGCTATGCGCTGGGCGCGCGTGCCAGGCAGATCCGCGACGGCCTGCTGGCGAAGGAACGCTTCACCGAAAAGGATCTGCTGGCCATCCAGCTCGACGATCGCGCCGTGTTCCTGCAGCGCTGGTGGCAACTGCTGCAGGATGAAGCGGGACGATCGCCCGCGGACTCCTCCGTGAAGGCACTCGCGGATGCGGGCAGGACCTGGGAAGGCGTCGCCAGCGTCGACTCCGTCAGCTATCGCCTCGTGCGCGCCTGGCGCCTCGCCGTGCATGCGCGCATCGCCGATGGCCTGACCGCACCGGCACAGGCAGCCCTGGGCAACGACTTCATCATGCCCGACCTGCCTCAGTTGGAAGGCGTCGTCTGGCCATTGCTCGAACAGCGCCCGCCGCATCTGTTGTCGCGCCGCTACAGGACGTGGGATGCGCTTCTGGAAGACGCGGCGAAGGAAGTCCGCGACGACCTGGCCGATCAAGGGCCGCTGGCGCAGCGCCGCTGGGGCGAGCGCAATACCGCGAAGATCTGCCATCCACTAGCGAACGCCCTGCCCGCCTTCCTCAAGCCCAAGCTCTGCATGCCGGGCGAACCGCTCGCCGGTGACGGTGCCATGCCGCGCGTGCAGGGTCCGTCCTTCGGCGCCTCGGAACGCATGGTGGTGTCGCCCGGCCACGAGGCCGACGGCATCATCCACATGCCGGGCGGCCAGAGTGGCCACCCGATGTCGCCGTTCTGGGGCGCAGGCCATGACGATTGGGTACACGGACGGCCGACGCCATTCCTGCCGGGCGATGCCGCCCACACGCTGACGCTGCGTCCCGCCAACGCTCAGCCCAGGTAGTGGTCCGGTACCGCCAGCCCCTGCTGGCGGAAGAAGCTGAGCTGGTCGAAGTAGCCGCGCTGGAACACGATGCGGTCTTCGCGCACGCGGAAGAACCCGCAGCCGCGCAGTCCGAGCGGATCGCGCCATTCCAGGACGGCCCACTGGCCGTCCTCGAGGATCTGTTCCACCTCGCACACCATCGTCGCGCGCGCGAATTCGGTGCGGAACAGGCTCGCGATCGCCTCGCGGCCGTGCAACGGATCGGCCACCACCTGGTGATTCACCGCGTCTTCCGCATACAGCGCGACCAGGCCGTCCACGTCCGCCGCGTTGAAGCGGTGGACCCATTCGCGCACCACGTCGGCGGGTGACATCGTCAGCCTGCCTGCAAGGCCGCCGCGTGCACGCCGGCCACGGCACGACCGGACGGATCCGCCATCTTCGCGAAGCTGGCATCCCACGCGATCGCCGCCGGCGACGAGCATGCGATCGACTTGCCGCCCGGCACCGTCTCTGCGCAGGCCTGCCCGGGGTAATGCTGCTCGAACAGCGTGCGATAGAAGTACGCCTCCTTGGTCTGCGGCGGGTTGACCGGGAAGCGCTTGTCGGCCGCCGCCAGTTCACGATCGCTGACCTGTGCTTCCGCATGCGCCTTCAGCCCGTCGATCCAGCCGTAGCCGACGCCATCGCTGAACTGCTCCTTCTGCCGCCACAGGATCGACTCCGGCAGATAGCCCTCGAACGCCTCGCGCAGTATGCCCTTCTCCATCCGCTGCGCGCCGGTGCTGCCCTTGTCGATCATCTTGTGCAAGGCATCCATCTTCATGGCCACGTCAAGAAACTCCACGTCGAGGAACGGCACGCGTGGTTCCACGCCCCAGGCCATCATCGACTTGTTCGCGCGCAGGCAGTCGTAGTTGTAGAGCGCGTCCAGCTTGCGCACCAGTTCTTCGTGGAATTCGCGCGCGTTCGGCGCCTTGTGGAAGTACAGGTAGCCGCCGAAGATCTCGTCGCTGCCTTCGCCCGACAGCACCATCTTCACCCCCATCGCCTTGATGCGACGCGCCAGCAAGTACATCGGCGTGGAGGCGCGAATGGTCGTGACGTCATAGGTTTCGATGTGGCGGATCACTTCCGGGATGGCGTCGAGCCCCTCCTGGAACGTGTACGTGAAGCCGTGATGCACGGTGCCCAATGCCTTCGCCGCGACTTCCGCCGCCGCCAGGTCGGGCGACCCGTCCAGGCCGATGGCGAACGAGTGCAGCCGCGGCCACCAGGCTTCGGTCGTGTCGTTGTCCTCGATGCGGTGCCGCGCATAACGCGCCGCGACCGCCGCGACCAGCGAGGAATCCAGGCCACCGGACAGCAACACGCCGTAGGGAACATCGGTCATCAGCTGGCGATGCACGGCGCGCTCGAAGGCTTCGCGCAGCTCCTGCCTGGCGACGTCCACATGCTCCACTGCGGCGTAATCACGCCACGGCTTTTCGTAATATTTGACCAGCGTCCGCGTCGCCGTCTCGTAGTAGTGACCCGGCGGGAACTGGGCTACATCCGCGCAGATCGGCGACAGCGCCTTCATCTCCGACGCCACGCACAGCCGGCCCTCGCGATCGTGGCCCCAGTACAGCGGACAGACGCCGATGGGATCGCGCGCGATCAATGCATGGCCCTTCGCCTTGTCCCACAATGCGAACGCGAAGATGCCGTTGAGGCGGTTGAGGAACGACGCCGGCTGGTCTTCGCGATAAAGCGCATTGATGACTTCGCAGTCCGACCCGGTCTGGAACGCGTAATCTTGCGCCAGTTCCGATTTCAGTTCGCGATGGTTGTAGATCTCCCCGTTGACCGCCAGCACCAGGTCGCCATCGGCCGAACGCAACGGCTGCGAACCACCGGCCGTGTCGACGATGGCCAACCGCTCGTGCACCAGGATCGCGCCGTCGTCATGATGGACACCGCTCCAGTCGGGACCGCGGTGGCGCTGCTTCTGCGAAAGCTCCAGCGACTGGCGTCGCAGGGCCTGGACGTCGTCGCCGGGCTGCAGCCCGAAGATGCCGAAGATGGAACACATGGGTGGAAGCTCCTGGTGGGGTTCGAAATCAAACGCCTGAAACGAAGAAACCCGCATCTCGCGATGCGGGTTTCTGGAATCCGGCAGGTCTTTCTTTGCCTAGTCGCAGAGCCGCACCGCCCGCGTCCCGTTGTTCGGGCGCAGGTTATTGCGGTTGTTGTTGATGGCGGTGCGGCAGGGCATGGCGCGACCGTAACCGGTCCCGCCGCCGCTTGGCAACTGTTTCATCCGAAAGCGAACGGCGGCGCGCATGCCTCAGGGCGCGCGCGCCGGCAGCATCAGCCGTTCAACCAGGGCCTGGTACAGCCCCGGCAATGCCTCCAGGTCCGCGATGCGCACATGCTCGTCGACCTTGTGGATGCTGGCGTTGACCGGCCCCACCTCGATGCACTCCGCGCCCAGCGGCGCGATGAAGCGCGCATCGGACGTGCCGCCCGCCGTGCTCTCCTCCGGCGGCGCACCTGCGAACTCGCCCAGCACCGCACGCGCCGTGGCGCGCAGGTGGCCTTCGGGCGTGTAGAACGGCTCGCCACCGCGGTGCCACTGCACGCGGTAGTCGAGGCCGTGCCGCTGGAAGATGGCTTCGATCTCCTGCTCCAGCTTCTCCGCCGTCCAGCTGGGATTGAAGCGCAGGTTGAACACCACCTGCAGTTCGCCCGGGATGACATTGCTGGCACCGGTACCGGAATGGATGTTGGAAATCTGCAGGCTGGTCGGCGGAAAGGTTTCGTAGCCTTCGTCCCACTGCCGCGCCGCCAGCTCATCCAGCGCCGGCAGCGCCTTGTGGATGGGGTTGAGCGCCTTGTGCGGATACGCCACGTGGCCCTGCACACCGCGCACGGTCAGCGTCGCGGTCAACGTACCGCGGCGCCCCACGCGCAGCAGGTCGCCCAACACATCCTTCGACGACGGTTCGCCCGTGATGCACCAGTCGATCTTCTGGTCACGTTCGCGGAACAGCGCGGCGACCTTCTTCACCCCATCATGCGCGTCGCCTTCCTCGTCAGAGGTGACCAGCAGCGCCACCGTGCCGGGATGGTCCGGATGCGCGTCGACGAACCGCTCCAGCGCGATCGTGCACGCGGCCACGCTGCATTTCATGTCGGCGGTACCGCGGCCATACAGCACGCCATCACGGATGGTGGGCACGAAGGGATCACTGGTCCACGCGTCCAGCGGCCCGGGAGGCACGACATCGGTGTGCCCGAGCAGCACCAGCACCGGCGAGCCGGCGCCATGCGTGGCCCAGAGATTGTCGGTGTCGCCGAAGCGCAGGTGTTCGCAGTGGAAACCGGCCTGGCCCAACCGCGTCGCCAGCACCTGCTGGCAACCCGCGTCATCCGGCGTCACCGAATGGCGACGGATCAGCTCGCTGGACAGTTCGACGACATCGCTCATGCGCCGGCTCCGAAGATCTTCTTGAAGCCATTGTCGCTGAAGCCCTGTGAAAACCCGCCTTCACTGGTGACCACCACCGGGCGGCGGATCAGCTGCGGGTATTCTTTCAGCAGCAGTTTCCACTCTGCATCCGATCCTGGCGACTTGCGGTTCTCCGGCAATTGCCGCCAGGTCGTCGACGACTTGTTGATGAGTGTGTCCCAGCCTCCTGCTTTCTCTGCCCAGTCCTTCAGGGTCTCGGGCGACTGCCGGTTGTCGCGGTAATCGACGAACGTGTACGCGACGCCGAAGCGGTCCAGCCACTTCGTCGCCTTCTTGCAGGTGTCGCAGTTCTTCAAACCATGGAGCGTCGTCATGCGTGATCGATTCCGCAATATCGTGGACCGTCGTCCCAGCGAACGCTGGGACCCATCTTGATTCCGCCCTCGCTCAACGCGTCTCGGAAGAACGCCGACTGGGTATCGACGCGAGACAGCGCGCAGCGATGAGACGCCGGCCAACCGGGCATGGTCGCGTCAGTCCGCCAACCCGCGCAGCAGTTCGTTGACGCTGGTCTTGCTGCGGGTCTTCTCGTCGACCTGCTTGACGATCACCGCGCAGTACAACGAATGCGAACCGTCGGCGGCCGGCAGCGAACCGGACACCACCACGCTGCCCGGCGGCACGTAGCCGTAGGTGATCTCCTTGGTGGCGCGGTTGTAGATGCGCGTGGACTGGCCGATGAACACCCCCATGCCGATCACGCTGTGGTGGCCGATCACCACGCCTTCGACGACTTCCGAGCGCGCGCCGATGAAGCAATGGTCCTCGATGATCGTCGGGCTGGCCTGCAGCGGTTCCAGCACGCCACCGATGCCGGCACCGCCGGACAGGTGGCAGTGCTTGCCGATCTGCGCGCAGGAGCCGACGGTCGCCCAGGTGTCGACCATCGTGCCTTCACCCACGTAAGCACCGATGTTGACGAAGCTCGGCATAAGCACCACGTCCTTGCCGAAGTAGGTGCCGCGGCGCGCAATGGCGCCCGGTACCACGCGCACGCCGAGTTTGCGGAAGTCGTTCTCGTCGAAGGCGCCGAAGCGGGCCTCGACCTTGTCCCAGAATGGCGCGGGGTAGGCTTCGACGAGCTCCATCTCGTTGACGCGAAAATACAGCAGCACGGCCTTCTTCAGCCATTCGTTGACCTTCCAGCCGCCCTTGCCGTCCGGCTCGGCCACGCGCAGTTTTCCGCTCTCGAGGCCCTCGATGGCCAATTCGACGGCCGTCCGGGTTGACCCCTCTATCTCGGCCGGCGTCAGCTCGGCACGGCGCTCGAAGGCACTCTCGATGGTGGACTTCAGTTCTTCGGTCTTGCTGGCTTTGCGGGTCATCTAAAGGTCTGCCGGATGTTCGTGTTTCAGGTGGGGGTGTCCATGCCGGCGCGCAGCGCGTCGCGCAGCGCATCCTGCAAGGAAATGTCGGCAAGCGGCTGGTCGTGCTCGTCAGTGATCTGGAAAACGTCTTCCGCCCGCTCGCCGAACGTGGCGATGCGTGCGTCGTGCACGCGCAGGCCCTGCTGGCGCAGCACCTGGGCCACGTCCGACAGCAGTCCCGGGCGGTCGGGCGCGACCAGGCCGAGGATGGTGCGACGCCCGTCGGGCGTGGTGCCGAACTCGATGCGCGGCGCGAAACGGAAGTGCCTGAGCTGGCGCGGTACCGCGCGCCGCGACGTGCGCACGCTGCCGAGCGGTCGCGCCAGCGCCTCACCGAGCGTGCGCTCGATGTCGCCGGGATCGCGTGGCGCATACGCATCGGCGGGCAGCACTTCGAAGGTGTCGTAGACCGCGCCCTGCGGCCCCACCAGCACGCGCGCCTGGTGGATGGCGAAGCCCATGCGGTCGAGCGTGGCGAGGATCGCGGCAAACAGGCCGTCGCGGTCGGGCGAATGCACGAACACTTCCATCGCATCCGCGTCATCGGCGATGCGGCGCGCACGCACCCGCGTCTCGCCGGCGATGGCGCCTCGGATGGCATGGGCCTGCCACGCCAGCTGCTCGGGGCGGAAGCGCAGGAAGCTCTCTTCCGGCATGGCGGCGAACAGCGCATCCGCCTGCGCGGCCGACATGCCCTGCACCTCCAGCAGTGCGCGTACGCTGCCACGGGCTTCGTCCAGCCGCTCGTCCAGCGCCACCGGATTCTCCAGGCCTTCGCGCAGCACGCGGCGCGCGGCGAAATACAGATCCGCCAGCAATCGGTCCTTCCATGCGTTCCACAGCTTGGGGCTGGTGCCGGCGATGTCCGCACAGGTCAGCAGGTACAGATAATCCAGGCGCTCGCGATCCTCGACCAGCGCGGCGAACGCATGGATGACCTCCGGATCGGAAATGTCCTGCTTCTGCGCCGTCACCGACATGCGCAGGTGTTGCTCGACCAGCCACGCCACGAGCGCGGTGTCGGCATCACTGAGCGCGTGCGCGGCGCAGAACTCGCGCGCATCCACCGCACCGAGCTCCGAGTGGTCGCCGCCGCGGCCCTTGGCGATGTCATGGAACAGGCCGGCCAACAGGAGCAGTTCGGGCTTGCGCAGGCGTGGCCAGACTTCGTGCGCGATGGAGAAGCGATCGTCGGCGCGGCCGGCGGCGAACGCCGCGATGTTCCGCAGCACCATCAGCGTGTGCTGGTCGACGGTGTAGACGTGGAACAGGTCGAACTGCATGCGCCCGGACACGCGCGCGAACGCGGGGATCCATTGCCCCAGCACGCCAAGGCGCGCCATGCGGGTCAGGGTTTCCACCGCGCGCGGCCCGCGCAGCAGCGCCATGAAGGCGTCGCGCTGCGCGCGCGTGGCCTCGGGATAGGCGGACAGCTTGGGCAGGGCTTCGGCCAGCGCGCGGGCGGTGCGCGAGTGCAGGCCGCGCACCTGCGTATGCGCTGCCCAGACCGCGAACAGCGCGAACACCCGGCCGACGTCGTTCGCCGGCCAATCGCCGTCGCGGGCAGCCAGGTAACCGCGACGCAGCGCAAAGTGGTCGTCCAACGGTTCGGGCAAGGCCTCGCCGTCGAACTGCTCTTCGAACCGCTGCAGCAGGCGATCGCTGATGCGCCGCACGATGGCCGCGCTGCGATAGAAGCCCTGCATCATCTTCTCGACGCCGAGGCTCCCGGCGTCGTCTGCAAAGCCCAGCCGCTGCGCCAGCGTTTTCTGGTAGTCGAAGCGCAGGCGTTCTTCCGGTCGGTTCGCCACGCGATGCAGGCCATAGCGCAGCCGGCCCAGTGCGCGCCGTTCGCGCGCCAGCGCGGCGGCTTCGTCGGGCCCCAGGTGGCCCAGCCCCACCAGTGCCTCCAGGTCGCGCACGCCGAAAGTACGCAGCGCCATCCAGCCCAGCGTGTGCAGGTCGCGCAGGCCGCCAGGGCCTTCCTTGATGTTGGGCTCCAGGTTGTCCGAGGTGTCGCCGAAGCGCGCGTGGCGGTTGCGCAGCTCCTCGCGCTTGGCGACGAAGAAGTCCCGCGCGGGCCACACCCGCGCCGGGCCGATGGCATCGATCAGCAGGCCTTCGTCGACCGGCTCGCCGACGATCAGCCGCTCTTCGATCAGGGCGGTCAGCACGCTCTGGTCGGCAGCGGCGGCCGCCGTGCACTGCCCCGCCGAACGCACGCTGTGGCTGATCGGCAGGCCAGCGTCCCAGAGCAAAGCGAACAGGCGCGCCACGGCGCCATGGTGGGCCTGCTGCACGTCGGAAGCGGCCAGCACCAGCACGTCGACGTCGGAGTGCGGGAACAGTTCGCCGCGGCCGTACCCACCGACCGCGAACAGCGCCATGGGCGCATCCGCAGGAATGCAGCGCGCCCAGGCGTCCTTCAGCAGGTGGTCGACCGCCCGCGCGCGCAGCGCGAGGATGCGGTCCATGCCGTCGTCCTGGTCGAAGCGCTTGTCCAGCCGTGCATCGGTGTGGCCCAGCGACGTCCGCGCCGCCGCCGACCAGGCCGCGTCATCAGCCGCGTCCGGGCCGATGTCCGGAAGCCGCGTCGCCTGTCCGTTCGCGGCTGTCGGGGTACTCACAGGTCGTTGTCGTCGCCCGGCACGCGGGTCAGGATCTCGACGCCGTCCTCGGTCACCGCGACGGTGTGTTCCCATTGCGCGGACAGCTTGCGGTCCTTGGTGACCACGGTCCAGCCGTCGGGCAGCACGCGGGTGTGGCGCGCACCCTCGTTGATCATCGGTTCGATGGTGAACGTCATGCCCGGCTTCAGCACCACGCCTTCGCCCGGACGGCCGTAGTGCAGCACCTGCGGCTCGTCGTGGTAGACCTTGCCGATGCCGTGCCCGCAGTACTCGCGCACCACGCTGAAGCGCTCCCCTTCGGCGTACTGCTGGATCGCGTGGCCCACGTCGCCCAGGGTGGCGCCCGGCTTCACCGCGCGGATGCCGCGGAACATGGCCTCGCGGGTGACGTCCACCAGCCGCTTCGCCATCACCGACGGGGTGCCGACGATGTACATGCGGCTGGTGTCGCCGTGCCAGCCGTCCTTGATGACGGTGACGTCGATGTTGACGATGTCGCCGTCCTTCAGGATCTTGGATGGGGACGGGATGCCGTGGCAGATGACGTTGTTGACCGAGGTGCAGACCGTGGCCGGGAAGCCCTTGTAGCCCACGTTGGCCGGGATCGCCTTCTGCACGTTGACGATGTGATCGTGGCAGATGCGGTCCAGTTCGGCGGTGGTGACGCCCGGCTTCACGTGCGGGGCGACCACCTGCAGCACTTCGGCGGCGAGGCGGCCGGCGATGCGCATCTGGGCGAGGTCTTCGGGAGTCTTGAGCTGGATGGCCATTGGCCGATTATCCCCCATTTGGCGCCCGGGCTGAACGGCCGGGGCCCACTGCCCAGGGCAACAAGACGGGGCCGGTTTGCGGCGAGAGGGGCAAGACCGCTATACTCCCGCGGCTTCGCGCCCGGGTTCGCCCGGCCGGACCGCCCACGTCGGGCGACACCGACGAATCCACACCTGCTGCCCCAACCCGTGCCGGGGTGCCCTTCGCTGAAGGGTTCGGACACGGAAGCCGCAGGGAGGCCCAACCCCGGAACCCCGCCCTCACCGGCGCCGTCCTCCATCGAACCGGACGGTGGGTTCCCCTTCGATGGAGTCATTGCAATGCCCCAAGTCACCATGCGCCAGATGCTGGAAGCCGGCGTCCATTTCGGCCACCAGACCCGCTACTGGAACCCCAAGATGGCGCCGTACATCTTCGGTGCCCGCGGCAAGATCCACATCATCAACCTCGAGAAGACCGTTCCGCTGTTCAACGACGCGATGAACTTCATCTCGGGCGTCGCGCAGAAGCGCGGCACCATCCTGTTCCTGGGCACCAAGCGCAGCGCGCGTGAGGCCGTGAAGGAAGAAGCCGAGCGTTGCGGCATGCCGTTCATGACCCAGCGCTGGCTGGGCGGCACGCTGACCAACTTCGCCACCGTGAAGAAGTCGGTCGCCCGCCTGAAGGAACTGGAAGCCGCCGAAACCGACGGCACGTTCGAGAAGCTGGTCAAGCACGAAGTGCTGGGCCTGCGCCGCGAGCGCGAGAAGCTGCTGGCCTCGCTGGGCGGCATCAAGGAAATGAACCGCCTGCCCGACGCGCTGTTCGTGATCGACATCGGCCACGAGGACATCGCCATCAAGGAAGCCAAGAAGCTCGGCATCCCGGTGATCGCGGTGGTCGACTCGAACTACGACCCGGCCCTGGTCGACTACGCCATCCCCGGCAACGACGACGCCATCCGCGCCGTGCAGCTGTACGCCCGCGCCGCCGCCGACGCCGTGCTGGAAGGCAAGGCCGCCCAGCCGAACGCCGCCAGCGTGCGCGAGGAAGAGTTCGCCGAAGGTGGCGACGACAAGGGTGCCCGTCGCGCCCCGGCCAAGAAGGCCGCCGGCAAGAAGTCCGACGAAGCCGCCGCCGAGTAATCCGGCTGCAATGCCGCCGCGCCATGCTGCGCGGCGGCTCATGTTCTTCCTTCTCCCCTTGGGAGAAGGTGCCCGAAGGGCGGTTGAGGGTACCGGCAACACGTTGACGCTCAGGGCGTCGCGATCCCACCGGCCCCCACCCCAACCCCTCTCCCGACGGGAGAGGGGCTTTGCCAATCCAAACAGAGGTAATCCCGTGGAAATCACCGCTTCCCTGGTCAAGGAACTGCGCGAGCGCACCGGCGCCGGCATGATGG
>NZ_CAMPJD010000077.1 GCF_946886695.1 uncultured Pseudoxanthomonas sp.
CCCCAATAAACCTCAACCCCACCCCCGGCTCCGTCGCGATGTAACGCGGTGCGGTGGCGTCGTCATGCAGCTTCTGCCGCAGCTTGCCCACCAGGATACGCAGGTAGTGGGTGTCGTGCTGGTGGCTGGGGCCCCACAGCTCGCGCAGGATCTGCGGTTGCGTCACCACGCGGCCGGCGTGCTGCAGCAACAGCGCGAGCAGGGCGAACTCCTTGCGACTCAGCGCGACTGGTTCACCGTCCAGCGTCACTTCGCGGCGGCCCAGGTCCACATGCAGGTGGCCGTCGTCGAACAGTGACATCGCCGCATCCGCCGGAGCGATGCGTGCGCGCAGCAGGCCGCGGATGCGCGCCATCAGTTCCTGCACACCGAACGGTTTGGTGACGTAGTCGTTGGCACCGCCATCCAGTGCGGCGACCTTCTCGCCCTCGCCGCTGCGTACGGTCAGCATGATCACCGGCACCTGCGACCACTGCCGCAGCTCGCGCAGCACCTCATGGCCATCAAGATCGGGCAGGCCGATGTCCAGCACCACCAGGTCGGCGCCGTGCGCGGCCAGTTCCGCCAGCCCGGCGTGCCCGCTGTCGGCCAGCGCCACCCGGTAGCCCTGCGCGCGCAGGCTGATGTCGAGGAACCGGCGGATCTGCGGTTCGTCGTCGATGACCAGCACGCGCGCCGGCGGCGCGGAGGCAAGGGACGGCGGTGCGGTGTAGGTCAAACCGGTTCCTGCGGCGTGGGCGTCAGCAGCGGCAGGGTAATCCGGATCACCGTGCCGCGGCCATCCGGGCCCGGCAGCGCCTGCACGCTGCCGCCATGCGCGCCCACCATGCCCTGGCAGATCGCCAGGCCAAGCCCGGTGCCGTGGCGGCCGCGGTCGCCACGTTCCACGCTGTAGAACATGTCGAAGATGCGCGCGCGTTCGTCTTCCGGAATGCCCGGGCCGCGATCCCGCACATCGACGCGCAGCGCGCCATCGACGAGCTTCGCGTCGAGCTGCACCGGTTCGTCCGGTGGCGAGAACTTCGCCCCGTTCTCCAGCACGTTGAACACCGCCTGCTCGATCAGCGCCGGGTGCACCCAGATCGCCGGCACGTCCTTGGCGACCGTGGTCTGCACGCGTACGTCCGGCTGGTAGCGCTGCAAGCGCGACACCGCCGACCCCAAAAGTTCGTCCACGCCGATCCAGTCGCGGTTGAGGGTGAGGCCGCTGTGCCCCAGCCGCGTCATGTCGAGCAGGTTCTGGATGTAGCGGTCCAGCCGCTCGCCTTCCTGCTGGATGGTGTCCAGCAGGGCGCGCCGGTCGTCGCCGCCCATCGCGTCCCAGTAACTGGCCAGGCTGCTGGCCGAGCCGATCATCGAGGCCAATGGCGAGCGCAGGTCGTGCGAGACCGACGACAGCAGCGCCGACCGCAGTCGCTCGGTCTCGCCGCCGACGCGCGCGTCTTCCAGTTCGGCCACCAGCCGCGTGCGCACCACCGCCTGGGCGATGTCTTCCGCCATCGCCTCGGCCAGGCGGCGCTGCTCCGGCAGCAGGCGCACGTCGTCGTCGAAGCGCAGACCCAGCACACCGAGGCTGCCACGATCGCCCCGCAGCGGCAGGAACCAGCGTCCCGCGCCGGCCAGCGTGTCGGTATGGCGTCCGGTAGGCTGGCCATGCTGCTGCGCCCAGTCGGCAGCGGCGCGATCGATCTCGCTCAACGCGATGCCGTCCGGCTCCTCACGTCCCTGCACGCGCAGCCACGCCTCGGCGGACAACGCGCGCGCCAGCGCCTTGCGGCCAGCGACCAGCACCTGACCCAGGTCCGCCGCGCCGGCCAGGTCGCGGGCCAGCGCCTGCAGCGCGGTGGCCTGCGCATTCGCCGCGCGCAACGCTACTACCTGCATGCGCAGGCGCGAGGCCAGGCGTCCGGCGACCAGTGCGGCCACCAGGAACAGGAACACCGTGGTTACGCCCTGTCGCGCGCCGATGTTGAAGGTGAAGCGGGGTTCGATGAAGAAGAAGTTGTAGGCCAGGAAGCTCAGCAGTGCGGCTACCACCGCGGCCGTCATGCGCGTGCGCGCCGCCACCAGCACCACCGCGACGATGAACACCATCGACAGATCTTCCAGTCCCACCCAGCGCTCCGACACCGCCGCCACGCCGACCGCCAGCGCGGAGGCCACCGCGGCGAAGCCCAGATCGTGCCGGCCCAGCAGTTCCGACAGGCGCGTCCCGCCACGGCGCGAACGCGCACGCGCCTCCGGCGTGCTGATGATGACCAGTTCGTAGTGCGCGCCGCGCTGCAGCAGCTGCTGGGTCAGCGTACGGTTGAACATGCGCGCCACCGGTCGCTCGCGCGTGCGCCCCAGCACCAGCGTGGAAGCGCCATTCTGGGTGGCGTGGTCGAGCAGCGCATCGGCGATGCGCGCGCCGCGCAGCACGTCGGTCTCCGCACCCAGCCGGCGCGCGAGGGCGAACGCCTGGTCGATCTCGCGCTGGCGCGCCTCGTCCACCGCATCGGATACCTGCACCGTCACCACGCTCCACGGCGCGTCGCGGCGTTCGGCGATGCGGCGCGCAGCGCGTACCAGGTACTCGGACTGGCCCCGCCCGTCGATCGCCACCAGCACGCGCCGGCGCAGCGGCATGCCCGGCAGGCCACGGGCGGCCTGGTCCTCGCGCAGGTCGGCGTCGACGCGGTCGGCGGCGGTCTGCATGGCCAGTTCGCGCAACGCGATCAGGTTGGACGGGGAGAAGAACGCCTGCAGCGCCTGCGATGCCTGTTCCGGCAGATAGACCTTGCCCTGGTGCAGGCGTTCGATCAGCTCACGCGGCGGCAGATCGACCAGCACGATGTCGCGCAGGCGGTCGAACACGGCATCCGGCACGGTCTCGCTGACGCGCACGCCGGTGATCCGGTGCACGACATCGTTGAGGCTCTCCAGGTGCTGGATGTTGATCGTGGTGTGCACGTCGATGCCGGCATCGAGCAGTTCGATCACGTCCTGCCAGCGCCGTTCGTGGCGGCTGCCGGGCGCGTTGCGGTGGGCCAGCTCGTCCACCAGCGCGATCTGCGGGCGCCGCGCCAGCAGCGCATCCAGGTCCATCTCTTCCAGCCAGCGGCCCTGGTAGGCCACGCGCTTGCGCGGCAGGATGTCCAGCCCCTCGGTCAACGCCGCGGTCTCGCCACGGCCGTGCGTCTCCACGATGCCCACCACCACGTCGCGACCTTGGCGGCGCAGTTCGCGCGCGCGCGACAGCATGGTGTAGGTCTTGCCCACCCCCGGCGCCGCGCCCAGGAAGATCGTCAACCGCCCGCCCTGCTCGCGCTGCAGATGGTCGATCAGGGCATCGGCCTGGCGTTCGCGGGCGTCGGTCATGGGCCTATTCTGCCTGTTGTCGTTATGCGTCCACCGCGCGCCGCATCCGGAATGCGGTCAGCGCAGTGGCACATGGTGAGCCAGCACCACGACCACCGCGGCATAGCCGATGGCGGCCATCAAGAGGACGGTCCGGAACGCCACCTCGCGGCGCCAGGCGCCGAGGCGTCGTTTATGGCCGGCCAGGCCCTTGGGACATCGGTCGTGGTCCATGGTGCATTACTCTGGTTTTCCGGCCCCATCCAGGGCCAGGTTGAGCTCCAGCACATTGATGCGGGGGGCGCCCAGCAGGCCGAACTGCGGGGCCTCGGTGTGGGCGGCGACCAGGCGCTCGACCTCGCTCACCGGCAACCTGCGGACGCGAGCGACGCGGGCGACCTGGATCCGCACGGCGGCCGGGGAGAGATGCGGATCGATGCCCCCGCCGGACTGGGTCACCAGGTCGCTGGGCACTGCATCGGGCGCAACGCCCTCACGCGCGGCGACAGCGGCCCGGGCTTCATCGATGCGGCTGCGCAGGTCGGGGTTGGTGCGTGCCTGGTTGCTGCCGGCCAGCGCCATCACGTCATACTTCGCGGCGGACGGACGCGACTGGAAGTAGCGATCATCGGCGAACGGCTGGGCGACCAGCGAGGAGCCGATCACCTTGCCGTCGCGCTCGATCAGGCTGCCGCTGGCCTGGTGCGGGAACAGCAACGAACCCAGGCCGGTGCCGGCCAGTGAGTACAGCAGGCCGAAACCGAGCAACGACACGCCGGCCAGCACGAGGGCCGGGCGCCAGACCGGCGCAGCGTCAGTGGGATAAACGGATGGGGTGTTCATGGGAAGTCCTCAGGCGCCGGTGATGGCGGCCAGCAACAGGTCGATGAGCTTGATGGCAGCGAACGGCAGCAGAACGCCACCGACGCCGTAGACCAGCATGTTCCGGCGCAGCAGCGCGGTGGCGCTGGCCGGGCGGAAGCGCACGCCGCGCAGTGCCAGCGGGATCAGCAGCGGGATGATGACGGCGTTGAAGATCAGCGCGGCCAGCACGGCGTTGGTCGGGCTGGACAGCTGCATCACGTTCAACGCGCCCATCGACGGGATCGCCGCGGCGAACAGCGCCGGCAGGATGGCGAAGTACTTCGACACGTCGTTGGCCAGCGAGAACGTGGTCAGCGCGCCGCGGGTGATCAGCTGCTGCTTGCCGACTTCGACGACCTCCAGCAGCTTGGCCGGGTCGGAGTCCAGATCGACCATGTTGCCGGCCTCCTTCGCCGCCTGCGTGCCGGAGTTCATCGCCAGGCCCACGTCGGCCTGGGCCAGCGCAGGCGCGTCGTTGGTGCCGTCGCCGACCATCGCGACCAGGCGGCCACCGGCCTGTTCCTGGCGGATGCGCGCCAGCTTGTCTTCAGGACGCGCCTCGGCGATGTAGTCGTCCACGCCGGCTTCGGCCGCAATGGCGGCGGCGGTCAACGGGTTGTCACCGGTGATCATCACGGTGCGGATACCCATCGCCCGCATGTGGGCGAACTTCTCCTTGATGCCGTGCTTGACCACGTCGGAGAGTTCGACCACGCCCAACACGTGGTTGCCGTCGCTGACGACCAGCGGGGTGGCCCCGTTGCGTGCGACCTGTTCGACACGCGCGGTGAGTTCGGCCGGCGCACTGCCGCCCAATGCCTTCACGTGCTGCAGGATGGCGTCGGCCGCGCCCTTGCGGATGCGGCGTGCGCGGCCGGGGCCGTCACCGGCCAGGTCCACGCCGGACATGCGGGTCTGCGCGGTGAAGGCGACGAAGTGCGCCTGCGCCGGATCCACGAGCGTGGCGCCCTGCTCGCGCGCTAGGCGCACGATGGACTTGCCCTCCGGCGTGGGGTCGGCCAGCGATGACAGCATGGCGGCATCGCGCAGCTGTTCGTGATCGATGCCGGCCAGCGGATGGAACAGCGTGGCCTGGCGGTCGCCGTGGGTGATAGTGCCGGTCTTGTCGAGCAGCAGTACATCGACGTCGCCCGCGACTTCGACCGCCTTGCCCGACTTGGCCAGCACGTTGGCGGCCAGCGCACGGTTCATGCCGGCGATGCCGATGGCGGGCAGCAGGCCACCGATGGTGGTCGGAATCAGACAGACCAGCAGCGCGACCAGCAGGAGCGGATCGAGCTTCGCGCCGACGAAGCCGGCGATGAAAGGCAGCGTGATGACGACGATCAGGAAGGTCAGCGTCATCGTCATCAACAACAGACCGAGGGCGATCTCGTTCGGCGTCTTCTGCCGGTTGGCGCCTTCGACCAGCGAGATCATGCGGTCTAGAAAGCTGTGGCCGGGTTCGGCAGTGATCTTCACCACGATCTCGTCGGACAGCACCTGGGTGCCGCCGATGACGCCGCTGCGGTCGGTGCCGGCTTCGCGCAGCACTGGTGCCGATTCGCCGGTGACGGCGGACTCGTTGATGGTGGCCAGACCCTTGACGATTTCGCCGTCGGCCGGGATCTGTTCGCCCGCGGACACGATGACGTAGTCGCCGGGCTTCAGCTCGGCCGCGGGAAGGCGGCGTTCGGCGCCACCCAGCGGCGTATCGATGCGGCGCGCCACCAGGTCCTTGCGAGCGCGGCGCAGCGACGCCGCCTGGCCGCGGCCGCGCGCTTCGGCGACGGCTTCGGCGAAGTTGGCGAACAGCACGGTGACGAACAGCAGCACGGTCACCGACCAGCCGATGCCTGGCGTAGTGGTGCCGGCCAGCGTAAGACCGGCGGTCAACAGTGTGCCCAGCCAGACCACGACCATGACCGGGTTCTGGAAGGCGTGTTGCGGGGCCAGCTTGGTGAAGGAGCCGATGACGGCAGCGCGGAAGCCCGCGCTGTCGAGCAGGGCCGGCGCGCGGCCGGCGTGGCGTGAGGGAGCAGAGGAGTGGGTCATGTCGGTGTTCTCAGAGCGCGCTCAGGGCCAGGTGGTCGGCAACGGGGCCGAGGACCAGTACGGGCATGAACTGCAGCAGGGTCAGGATGACGACCACGGCGATCAGGGTGAGCGCGAAGGTCGGGGTTTCCACCTTGAGGGTGCCGGGGCCTTCGGGCGTGGCGCGCTTGCGCGCCAGCGAACCGGCGATGGCCAGCGGGATGATCAGCGCGGGGTAGCGGCCCAGCGCCAGCATCAGCGAGGCGCTGAGGTTCCACCAGTACGTCGCGTCGCCCAGGCCCTCGAAACCGGAGCCGTTGTTGGCGAAAGCCGAAACGTACTCGTAGAACACCTGACTGATGCCGTGGAACTCCGGATTGGAATTGCCGGTGATCGAGGGCACGGCCAGCGTGATGGCGGTGAAGCCCAGCAGCGCGAGCGGCTGCAGCAGCACCAGCGCGGCCAACAGCTTCACTTCATGCGCTTCGATCTTGCGGCCGAACAGCTCCGGCGTGCGGCCGGTCATCAGGCCGGCCAGGAACACGCTGAGCAGCAGGTAGACGAGGAACTGCTGCAGGCCGCACCCGATGCCGCCCCAGATCGAATTCACCAGCATGTTGCTGATGGGGACCAGGCCGGTCAGCGGCGCCAGCGAATCGTGCATCGAATTGACCGAGCCGTTCGATGTCTGCGTCGTGAAGGCCGCCCACAGCGCGGACGGCGCGGCGCCGAAGCGCACTTCCTTGCCCTCCATCAGCGCGATGTCGGTGGACGTGCCGGACAGGCTTTCGGACCACACGGCCGCGCCGGCGGAGACCACCGACATGGTCAGCATGGTGCCGAACACCAGTGCGGTGAACTTCCTGCGCCCGGTGAAGCTGCCCACCATGAAGGCGATGCTGACCGGAATGAGGATGAGGGCCAGCGTTTCCAGCAGGTTGGACAACGGCGTGGGGTTCTCCAGCGGCACGGCGCTGTTGGGGCCGTACCAGCCGCCGCCGTTGGTGCCGAGTTGCTTCACCGCGACCATCGGCGAGACGGGCCCCAGGGCGATCTTCTGCTCGGCCATCTCCGCGCTCGCGTCGATCGGCGTGGCGACCGGACCGCCGTCCAGCGTGGCGGGCACGCCCTGGCTCGTCAGCGCCAGCGACCACACCAGGCATAGCGGCAGCAGGAAGCGCACGGTGGGACGGATGACATCGGCCCAGTAGTTGCCGACATCGGCATCGCCGTTCGTGTTCGTCGCAGCATCCTTCTCTCGCCCACCGAACAGGCCGCGCAAGGTGGCGGCGACCAGCGCCAGGCCCATCATCGGCGTGATCACCTGCAGGCCCACGATCGCGCTGGCGTGCGCCAGGTACGACAGCTGTGCCTGGCCGGAATAGTGCTGTTGGTTGGTGTTGGTCAGGAACGACACCATGGTGTGCAGCGCCAGGTCCCAGCGCATGTTGGGGATGTCGTTGGGATTGAGCGGCAGCCAGGCCTGGGTCATCAGGACGACCCACACCACCACGCCCAGCACCAGGTTGCTGAGCAGGAAGGCCTTGGCATAGCCCTTCCAGCCCATGCCCCGGGCGGGATCGACGCCGAGCAGGGCGTACAGCGGGCGTTCGATCAGGCCGAACAGCCGGTCGCCGCGCATCGGCGCACCGCGCATCACCGCGGCCAGGTAGCGGCCCAAAGGCCAGCCCAGTGCGATCGCAAGCGCGAAAACAAGGAGGAATTCAGTCATGGGAGTCGTCCATCGGCGTGCGTGCACGCCGGGTGATCAGCAGGAACAGAAGACCGGCGCCGGCGAGCAGGCTCGCCAGCCCCAGAAACAGGTAGAGGAAGGACGCGAGCACGGCCGCCGTCAGAACGAGGCCTGCAGCGCCGCTTCCACGCGCGAGCCGGCCAGCCCCGGGAACAGCGTCTTCGCGCTGCTGTCGGTGGCGTGCGCAGTAACGCGCAGCTCGAACGGCGCCTTGAACGCCCACACGGCGCCCAGCTGTGCGTGTGCGTAGCTGTCGTCATAGGCGTCGTCCAGCCAGTAGTAACCGGCAGCAGCTTCCAGGCGGACCTGTTCGCTCAGCGGAAACTTGGCGCCCAGCTGCGCATAGGCGCCCGCTTCGTCGGTCGCGAGCGCTTCGGTGGAGTAGCCCAGCTGCGCCCAGTAGTTCTGCTTCCAGGTCAGCGTGCCGATGGCCTCGGTCCAGTTGAGGTCGACCGTCGTGGACGGATACCGGTAGTGGGTGAGGTTGACGTCGAGCGCCCAGTCCTCGGACAGCGTCCCGCCCCAGCCGACGGTGACGTCGATCTCACTGCTGGCCTTCGTTTCCGGGGCGAACTCGACGTTCGAGCCCCAGATCGCGCCGTACAGACCGTTGTCGGCCGTGGCCTTGAAGCCCGCCTGCACCGCAGGATCGCCCTGCGTCTGCGTGGTGCCACGCCACACGTAGTCGGTGGTGATGGCGCCGGAACCGGTGAAGGTGGCAGCCGTGGCGGACGAGGCGGCGGCCAACAGCAGACCGGCGGCGAGAGAAGAAACGACGAACGCAGGCATTCGCCTGCGTGAAACGGAGGAAATGAAAGACATGAGTGCGATCCAGGCGGAAGACGTTCCGCCGACCGCGAAAGTCTGGTCCCGCACCGCATAAAGCCGCCATGCGCTTCCCGCGCACCGCCGTAAATTCGGCGTAAAGCGGCGTGCCTGGCCTCAGCCTGCGTCGCGCGCCTGCGTCGCAGGCGCACCCAGCACGTACTCCGCATCCTGGTCGAAGGTGGGTGCCGCGAATGGCGCCGGCCCGGGTGTGCGGCCGAAGGCGATCGGCCGGGTGACGCCGCGGTAGCTGCCTACGATGGGATGCGCGATCTCGGCCACCATGTCCTCGGCCAGCACCTGCGGATGCTCGAACATATCCTCGACGCGGCGCGCGGCTGCACAGGGCACCTCGTCGCCGAAGTGGGCTTCCCACTCCATCGCGCTGCGCGCCTGCAGCGCCGCATGCAGCTGCGGCACGATCCCGGCGGCATGCTGGGCCCGCTTGCGCACAGTGTCGTAGCGCGGATCGTCCGCCAGTGCATCCAGCCCGGTCAGCCGGCACAGCGCCTTCCAGAAACGCTGCGTGTTCGCGGACAGGTACAGGTAACCCTCGCGCGCGGGATGGATGCCGGTGACGCCGCCCGAACGCATGTCGCGGCCGATGTCCAGGGCCTCACCTTCGGCCCAGATCATGCGCGCCGACTGCATGGTCAACGCGCTGCGCAGCAGCGACACGCCGACGAACTGGCCAAGCCCACTGCGTTCGCGTTCGTACAGCGCCGACGACACGCCGGCAGCGAGCAGTGCGGCCGCGTAGTAGTCCACCACCGAGCCGTAGATGATTTCGGGTGCACCGCCGCGCTTGCCCTGCAGCGTGCACATGCCGGTCATGGTCTGCAGCACCTGGTCGTAGCCAGCCTTGTCCTTCATGGGCCCGTGCTCGCCATAGCCGGTAACCGCGCAGTAGATCAGGCGCGGATTGATCACCGACAGGCGGTCGAAGTCGATCCCGAGCCGCTTCGGCACGCTGGGACGGAAGTTGTGCACCAGCACGTCGGCTTCGCGCACCAGCCGCAGCAGCGCGGCGTGCCCGGCCGGCTGCTTCAGGTCCAGTACCACGCCCTGCTTGCTGCGGTTCACGCCGAGGAATGCCCGGCTCTCCTTCTCCAGGGTGGATGGGTACTGGCGCAGGTTGTCGCCGTCCGGCGGCTCCACCTTGATGACGTCGGCGCCCTGGTCGGCCAGCAGCGTGCAGCCATAGGGGCCGGCGATATAGGCGCTCAGGTCGAGCACTTTCACGCCGCTGAGCGGCCCCGCCGGACCCTGGCGAAGACGCGAACGGAAGGGAGACGCGTTGTCCATGGAAGAAGCCTCCTTCAGCCGCCGCCGCGACGGCAACGACAAGTCTGTGCCACGTGGCGGGCCGGATACAGCCAGCCGCCATATTTTCTTCTGCCACAAATTATTGCGAGCGCCGGTGTCTTCATGCCGGTGGCAACGACAGCCAGGTGAGGCGCCATGCGCCATCCTCGCGGCCGCCCGCGCGGAAATAGGGCCAGAACAGCAGTGGCGCGCGATAACCCAGTTGCATGGCGATACCCGCGCCATCTTCGCCATCGCTGACGGGCAGCACCTGCAGCCAATCGTCCTGGGGACCATCCGGCAGCCGGATGGTC
>NZ_CAMPJD010000078.1 GCF_946886695.1 uncultured Pseudoxanthomonas sp.
CCGGCCTGATCTTCGGCATCGAGAAGGGGTACGACTGGCTGACCATCGGCCGCATGGGCAACCTGATGGGGGCCTTGAAAGTCGAGCACCCGGGCACCCAGAACCAGCGCTTCGACTACGACGAGTTCAACGAACAGTTCAAGCAGCAGTTCGGCTATTCGCTGTAACCGCAACCAGCGCAGCCCCGCTTCCCGCCGTGGCGTTGGCTGCGGCTGACACGCCTCCGGCCCGCTGGCACACTCGCGCTGCCGATGCGCAATGCGTAAGGTAAGGCCGGGGAGTGGCGCTGGCGCCGGTCCCCGCGCCGTCAGCAATCAGGCAGGGGCAGCATGGTCGGGCAGCAACGCCAACCCACTCCACGGGATCCGAGCGTTCCCGTATCCACCCTTGTCCTGCTCCGTCAGTTGTCGCTCCAGGCCCTGCTGGTCGCCGTGGTGGTCTTCCTCGCCAGCGGCCTCGGCATCCTGACCCGTCCCGAAAAGCAGCTGGCCGCGTTCTGGCTGACCAATGCATTGCTGTTGGGGCTGTTCGCGCGCCGTCCGGCGCTGGCGTCACCCGCCGGCTGGGCGGCCGCTGCGCTGGGCTATGTCGCGGCGGATCTGCTCACCGGCACGTCGCTGCCCACCACCCTGCGCCTGACGGCGGCAAACCTGGCGGGCGTACTGGCCGGCTATCTCGTGTTCCGGCACATCCGCGAGGAAGACCGCCGCCTGCAGCATCCGCTGTCCATGCTGGGGGTGCTGGCGGTATCGGCAACCGCAGCGGTGGGCGCGAGTCTGGTGGGCAGCGTGACCTCGCACGCGATGATGCGGATGGGTTTCCTGACGGCCAGCGGTTTCTGGTTTTCCGCCGAACTGGTCAGCTACGTCGCCATCCTGCCGGTCGTCCTGCTGGCTCCCGCGCCCGCGGAAGCGCTTCGCGAACTCCGCGACGGACTGGACCGCGCACGCCAGCGGCCCCTCCTGCTGCTGCCACTGGTCGCGCTGGCGCTGACGATCCTGCTGGGCGTGACCATCGGGGGGCCCGGCGCCATCGCGTTCCCGGTGCCGGCGTTGCTGTGGTGCGCGTTGGCGTATCGCCTGTTCACTACGGCGGTGATCACGGCATTGCTGTGCATGTGGACGCTGATCGCGATCGCGACGGGCCTGATCGATCTGCACTTGCAGGAGACCAGCGTGCAGCCGGTCATTTCGCTGCGCATGGGCATGGCGCTGCTGGCGGTGGCGCCCCTCACGGTTGCCAGCGTCAATGCGATGCGCAACCGCCTGCTCGCCACCCTCAACCACACTGCCGACCACGATGCGCTGACCAGCGCATTGAACCGCCGCGCCTTCCTGCGCCGCGGCGGCGACCTGATGGCGCAGTCCCATCGCCGCAGCGAACCTGTTGTCGCAATGATGCTGGACATCGACCACTTCAAGTCGGTCAATGATCGCCATGGGCACGCCGCGGGCGACACCGTGCTGGTGACTTTCACGCAACGGATGCGCTCGCACCTACGCGAAGACGGTCTGTTCGGCCGGCTGGGCGGCGAGGAGTTCGCGGTGCTGATGCCGGGCGTCGACGCCGTGTCGGCCATCGCCGTGGCCGAGCGCCTGCGCGCACTCGCAGGCGAACCCATGCCGCTGGACGATGGGCGCATCCTCGACATCACGGTAAGCGTCGGTGTGTCCGCGCCCTCCAGTCCAGAGGGCGCCGATACGCTGGAACGGCTACTCAGCCAGGCCGACGTGGCGCTCTACCGCGCCAAGGCGATGGGGCGGAACCGGGTCGTGGCCTAGGGAAGGCCGACTCAATCCCATCCCGGCATCTGGCTGCCATCCAGCCCACCGGTCTCGAACAGGGCCTTGTGCGTGCTGCCATCCTTCACCGTGAACTCGATTTCCAGCACCTTCGTCTTGCGCGCGAGACGCCACAAGGCCTCTTCATCGTCGATGAACATTGCGGTGGCTTCGTCGGTATCCGGCCGGTTTGCCGACATGCGCTTCGGTGCGGCGCCGTCGGCGACCACGGTCACCTGGCAGCGGCTGTAGCACGCCTTGGCGAAGTCGCTGGCCTGCAGCACCAGGTAGCTGCTGCGCTTCCAGGTGGGATGGTCGCGGAACACCAGTTGCACCGGCTTTGCGCCGCTGCCGTCCACGTCCACCGGCTCCTTGCTCAGCAATGCGGCCGAACGCTGCGTGCCGCCGTCGACAGCGACTTGCGAGTAATCCCACAGGGCTTCCATCCGGCGCTGCTCGCGCGCGGCTTCAGCCTTGCCCTTCACGTCGTCCAGGCCCGGGCCGATGCGGGCAGCCGCCTCGCTCTGCGGATACTGGTCGAGCAGCGCCACGCCGTGGATACGCGCCATGTCCCAGTCGCTGGAGGCCACGGCGCTGTCGTATTTCTTCGCCAGGTCGGCCGCCTGCTGCTCGACGGCGGCGGCCTGCGCCGCGGCAGCGGCGGCGCGTTCGGCTTCGCGATCGCCGCAGGCCGAGACGGCCAGGCAGGCGATCGCCAGCAGGAGGAACTTCATTGCGTGCTTCTTCATCGGGGTACGCCTCGCTGGATCAACAGGGCGACTGCGGCCGCCACCTCGTCGGGTTTTTCCATGATGGACATGTGGCCGCAACCATCGAGTGAAACCTGTCTGGCCTGCGGCATCTTCGCGGCATACAGCGCCATCGCGCTGGGATCGATCACGCGGTCCTGCCGGCACCACAGCAGCAGGACCGGCTGGCGGATCGAAGCAGCCGCCTCGCCTGGCAGGAAGCGTTCGTCGCTGCGTCCGATGCGGTCCAGCACCTGCTGCTCGAATGGCGCCTGCGCGGCGCGCCAGTCGATCACCGCCCGCGATGCCGGCCACGGGATGGACGGCTGCACGCCGCGATCGTGGAAGACGGTATCGAGGTAGCGCTGCAGCGACGCGGCATCGTGGACGGCGAATGGATTCTGCCCGGCCAGCACCTCGACGCCGAAGCGGTTGTCGGCGAACCGCACGCCCGCCGCATCGATCAGGCCCACGCGCGCGATGAGTTCCGGATGCCGGGCCGACGTGATCGCCACGATGCCACCACCCATCGAATGGCCGAGCAGCACGATGGGGCTGCCGTCGCGCCGGACCTGCGCAAGGAACGCCGCCAGCCTCCCGGCCTGTGCAGAGAATCCGTAGTCCGCCCCGGCGACACGCTGGCTCTCACCCCAGCCAGGCAGGTCCGGGATGACGAGCCGGTACCGGCCACCCAGCCGCGCCGCGAGCGGGTACCAGTTCTCCTTGCTGCCGGTGAAGCCATGCACCATGACCACCGTCGGGGCGTCGTCCGACGCTGCTTCGCGCTCGTCGTAGGCCCAGCGGTGGTCGCCGATGACGATGCGTTTCTCGGACAGCCCTACCCACGCTCCCTGCAAGGCCATCGCGGCACGCAGCGGCGCCATCGGGTCCCGCCCTGCCCACACCACCAGTGCGCAGACAAGAACGGCCGCCCCCAGGGCGACCGTCCGTACGCGGGTCAGGCGGAGCGGCATGCCTTACGGGCCCGCCGGTGCCTTCGCCAGCGTCGCCTCGACCGAACCCGTCGTGATCGGGTGGTAGCCCGGCCTGGCGCGCGCGAAGCTCTCGCGTGCGAAGGCCAGGCCATCCGGCGTCTTCGCCAGTTCTTCGTAGATCGGCATGATCAGCTTGCGGCGACCGACACGCTCGATGAACCTGGCAATCTCCGGACGCGCGTCCACGTAGCCGCTGCGGATCGTCAGCGGATACCAGCGCATCGCGATCTCGCCATTGGCGGTGCCCGTGAAGTGATACGCGTCGTCGAGCTGCTTGAGCTGCTCCACCGTCAGCTTGTCGCCCATGCCCTCGATGAAGTGCACCCACTGCTGGGTGATCCAGGTGTCGGTGACCTGCGGATTCGGCAACTGGCCGCTTCCCTGCCAGGCGATGCGTGCGGTGTCGGTGCTGGAGAAGCCACGCGACTGCACCTGCGGAGCGCGTGCGGGGATGCCCGGCGCATAGACCCATTCCTGGATCTCGGCATCGCTGACCAGGTTCGGATGCTTGTCGAACAGGTTCTTCTTCGCATAGTCCAGGAACTGTTCGGTGGTGATGCTCTGGAAAGCGAAGTGGTCGAAGTAGCCGCGCAGGAAGGCGTCGAATTCCTGCCGGCCGAAACGCTCCTCCAGCATCTGCAGGAACCAGGCGCCCTTGTCGTAGGACACGGCGCTGAGCGCGTCGTCGGCATCCAGCTTCGTGCCCGGCTTCACCGCCAGCGCCTGGGTGGCCTCCGGCATCGTGCCGATGTCCTTCTTCAGGCTGTTGCGCGCGATCGCGTATTCCATGCTGGCCTGCTCCTTGCCATACAGGGATTCGACGATGCGGTTCTCCACGTAACTGGTGAAGCCCTCGTTGAGCCAGCCGTGCTTGGCGCTGGAGAACGTCACCAGGTTGCCCGACCAGCTGTGCGCCAGCTCGTGCGCGATCAGCGAGACCAGCGTCTTGTCGCCGACGATCACGGTGGGCGTGATGAAGCTCAGGCGCGGGTTCTCCATGCCGCCGTACGGGAACGAGGGCGGCAGCACCAGCATGTCGTAGCGGTCCCAGCGGTAGGGGCCGTACAGCTGCTCAGTGGTGGCGATCATCTTCTCGGTGTCTTCGAACTCCTTGGTGGCCTTGTCGACCATCGCCGGTTCGGCCCATACGCCACTGCGGGCGGAGATCGGCTTGAAGACAAGGTCGCCGGCGGCGATCGCCATCAGGTACGACGGGATCTTCTGCGGCATCGTGAAGGTGTAGTCGCCGTCACGCGTAGCGGCTGGATCGTTGTCGGCGCTCATCAGCACCATCACGTCCGGACGCGAGGTCACGTGCGCGCTGTAGGTGTAGCGCACCTGCGGCGTGTCCTGCAGCGGCACCCAGCTGCGCGCGTGGATCTGCTGCGACTGGCTGAACATGAAAGGCAGCTGCTTGCCTTCGGTCATCTCCGGCGTCAGCCACTGCAGGCCCGAGGCCTCCGGCGAACTGGTGTACGCGACCCTGACCTTGGCGTTGCGGGCAGGCGTTTCGATGGTCAGCTTGCTGCCCAGCACCGCGTCCTTGGGGGCCAGCGCGTACTGCAGGGGTGCCCAGGCGCCGTTGGCCTCGCCTTCCACCTTGGAGATGGTCAGGTCGCGCGTATCCAGCACCAGCTGGGTGGCGGCCTTGTCCTTCCAGTCCAGGGTGTAGGTGGCGGTGCCGCCGATGGTCCTGGCGTCGAAGTCGACGGCGATGTCCAGCGCCAGGTCGGCGATGGCGACCTTCTGCGGTTCGGCATAGGAATGCTCGTCGCGGTCGACGACCTTCTCGATGGCGGGCTTGGGCGTGGCGGCCACGGGGGCGGATTCAGGTTCCTTGGAGCAACCGGCCACCAGCACGGCGGCGCAGGACAACAGCAAAGCCAGTGAACGCATCAGGGGACTTCCAGCGATCGGGGGAAGCGGCAAGTTTACCGTGCCGCGCTGGCGTTGCCGTTGTCATGGTCCACGCGCGGGCCCGATGGGCGATCCGCCCGCCTTCGACTTGCCTTCAAGGCGTCGGGGCGGGGCTCGGTTTCACCAGCCGGATGGCTGGCCAGCCTCTCCTGCAACGGAAACGAACTCAGACCTTGTAGCCGGTGTGGATGGCCACGATGCCGGCGGAGAGGTTCTTGTGGCTCGTTCGCGCGAAGCCCGCAGCATCCATCATGCCCTGCAGCTCGGCCTGCGGCGGGTGCTTGCGGATACTCTCGGCCAGGTACTGGTAGCTGTCGGCGTCCTGCGCGAACAGCTTGCCCAGCCTCGGCAACACCTTGAACGAGTGGAAGTCGTAGACCGGCTTGAACCAGTCCACCGTGACTTCGGAAAACTCCAGCACGCGCGCCTGCCCGCCGACCTTCAGCACGCGGTGCATGTCGCGCAGCGCGGCGTCCTTGTCGGTGACGTTGCGAAGGCCGAAGGCAATGGTGACCAGGTCGAAGCTGGCGTCGGGAAATGGCAATGCCTCGGCATTGCACTGCACGTACTCCAGGCCTTGCACCAAGCCGCGGTCGTTCATGCGGTCACGGCCCACCGACAGCATGCCGGCATTGATGTCGCCCAGCACGATCTGCCCGGTGTCGCCCACGCGATCCTTCAGCAAGGCGGCGATGTCGCCCGTGCCGCCCGCGAGGTCCAGCACGCGGTCGCCGCGCTTTACCTGGCAAGTCCCCACGAAATAGCGCTTCCACACCCGATGAATGCCGAGGCTCATCAGGTCGTTCATCAGGTCGTAGTTGCCGGCGACCGACGTGAAGACCTCGCCCACCAGCTTCTGCTTGTCCTTGGCGGCGACATCGCGGAAGCCGAAATGGGTGGTGCCGCGTTCGTAGGGGGATTCGCTCATGGCCGGATTATCGCACTACCGGCCGGACCAGCCCACGGCCTGGGTATCCACCACGTATTCGAGCAGGCCGGGCGACCCCGGCCCGGGGTAGTCAGCGCTCCATCAGTGCACACACGACCTGCAGGCGCAGCGCCCTGGGCAGGACGTCACAGCCGCGCCTGCGGGCCCTGTCGGCCGGCGCGGCCACCGACGTCACGCGTGGTGGCTGGCTGACCGGCGGCGATGAAGAAGCCGCAACCGTGGCCGGCCTCACGAGCACGGGCGCAGGCGAACTCATCGAGCGCGGCCGCGGCCCGACACGCACCACGAAGCCATTCGCCGTCGCCGACACCACCTCGACCCAATGCAGATCGTCGGGCGTGTTCCAGCGACCGCCCACCTTCAGCATCGAGCCTTCATTGCTCGAAAGGGTGGCGGCGGGAACATCACGGTCGATACTGTAGGCGATGCCGTAATCCTCCAGCTTGTGGATGATTACCGCGTCACCGGCCAGCTTAGCTTCATAGGTCCCGGTGCGGCGCCGCGCTTCCAGCGTGTAGATCACGGTCTTGTACGGATCCGGTTGAGACGGCATGGCCAGCACGACCAGTTGCGCATTGGTCGTCTGCACCAGACTGGCCGCATCCAGCACGAACTCCTGCATATCGCGGTTGTCGGCAGCGATGGTGCGCTTGCGCGACGGCGGCAACCAGCCCAGCCGTTCGCGCTGGTACATGTTGATGTGCTTGGGCAGCAGACCATAGGTCGTGTCGCTGGTGGCGTTTCGCCAGGCATCGCTCATCAGGTCCCACGGATTGTCGTAGGTGTCGCTGTCGCCGTCGGAATTGTTCGAATGCGGCAAGCCGTAGCCGTGCCCCATCTCGTGGGCCAGCGGCGCGAGATTGGCGAACGACCAGGGCGGGCTCCACGTTACCCGCGTGCAGGTGTACACACCGTCGAGCGTCGCACAGGCGCCGCCGCCCCACGCATTGCCATCCAGTTCACCGTTGAACATCAGGTTGACGCCCTGGATGTTGCTGAAGTCCACCTCGGCATCCGCCGCCGCCGCACAGTCGGCGAATAGCGTGGACAACTGCGCCTTCTGCTTGCCGTTGGTGGTGGTCAGGTACGCGGCGCGTGGTTGCGGCAACGTGTACCAGCCGTGCGCGGTGCTTCCCGCAAGGTTGACCTGGCCGTAGGACACCTCCGACCAGTAGTGGCCCAGCTGGCCCGGCGCGTTGCCGTACTGCTCCTGGAAATAGGCGCGCGGCTTCTGCTCGCTTTCGATGTCGGCGAACTTGCACATCAGCGTCACCCAGCGCGTCGCGCCTAGCACGGGCGCCGCGGCCATCACGCGCCCATCCGCGCCTACCGATTTCGCCCTTTGCGGAACCCGTCCGGTGGGCACGATGGTGTCGATCACGGAGCGCGCCGATGAGGATGACATCACCTTCGTGACCGGCGCCTGGTACGACACCGCGACATGGCGGTTCGCCAGCGCATACAGGTCGCCCGCCGCGCGCCGCGATTGCGCGACATCCAGCGGTACGCGCTGGCCAGGACCGGTTTCCAACCACACGTCCAGTTGGGGCGCTGCCTGCACGCGGCCGGGCAGCGCGCGCGGGGGATCCGCCCACTGCAGTTGCAGGATGCCCTGCACAACGGTTTCCGCCCGCAACGGAAAGGCCGGGAGAATGCCTGCAAACGCCAATACACAGCCGGCGATGAGCGCCCGAATGCGCACCTGCCGTGCATCGGCCGATTGGTGTTTGAACACGCGCGACCCCGCTCACGATGGGCGGGCCGACATGACACCGCCATGAGGGGGTGTCGGCTGGCCTGGGCGGGTCTTGAGCGGGTTTCGTCGCGAACATGCGTATTCGCGATGCGGATGCGCCGAACTGCGATGCAGTGCAGGAATCGAACGCGAACCCCATCGTGTTCGCTATCGACATCGCGCATGCGCGCGACGTCAGGGAATACCGGAACGTGTCGGGGTATTCCCTACGGATCAGCGCTCGCGTTGTGCGCACACCACCGCACGCAGGTTACCCGCATGCACTGCACCGCATCGCGCGGGCGGCTTCGCACGGATGGCATTGCGATTCGCCGGTGCGACTGCCTGGATTGGCGTGGAGGGGGACGATACGGAAGCCGGCCTCACCAGCGCAGGCAACGGGCTGCTCATGATCCGCAGAGGGCCCACCGTCAACACGAAGCCTGTCGCCGTCTGCGTCTTTACGGTAACCACATGCGACCCCTCAGGCGTGACCCAGCGCTCGCCCACCTTGAACATGGAGCCTTCATTGTTCGCGCGGTTGGCCGCCGGCACGTCGGCATCCACGCTGTACGCCGTACCCGAGCGCTCGACCTTGTGGATGATCACCGCGTCGCCCGCGAGCGCGTTCTCGTAGGTACCCTGGCGCTTCCGTGCCTCCAGTATGTAGACGATGGTCGCGTACGGATCCGCCTGAGGCGACAGCGAAAGCACGAGCATCTGCACGTTGCCCGAGGCCGGCAGGTGCGCATAGTCCAGCGCGATGTCGCGCGTCGACAGGTCGCCCAGTGCGATCACCTGCTGGCGCGGCGCATCCACCCAGCTCAAGCGGTGCCGCTGGAAGATGTTGATGTGCTTGGGACGCGTACCATACGTGGCGTCGCTCACCGCATTCGCCCAGCCGTCGCTCATCACGTCCCATGGATTGTCGTAGGTATCGTCGTCGCCATCGGCGTTGTCCGAATGCGGCAAGCCATAGCCATGGCCCATCTCGTGCGCAAGCGGCGCCAGGTTGCTGAAAGACCAGGGCGGATTCCAGGTCACGCGTGTGCAGAGGTTTGTCTTGCCTTCCAGCGGCGCGCAACTCCCACCACCCCACGCGTAGCCATCCAGGTCGCCGTTGAACATCATGTTCACGCCCTGCACGCTGTTGAAGTCCACCGTCGCATCCGCTGCCGCGCCGCAATCGGCGAACAGCTTCCTGAGGTCGGCCTTGTCCTCGCCGTTTTCTTTGGTCACGTAGTAGCTGCGCGGTTGCGGCAGCGCGAACCAGCCGTAGGCACTGCTGCCGGACAGGTTGATCTTGTCGTAGGACACCTCGCGCCAGTAGTGGCCGAGCTGACCGACCGCGTCCCCGTACTGGGAGTCGAAGAAGGCCTTGGTCTTCTGCTCGGTCCCGATATCGCTGAACTTGCACATCAGCGTGACCCAGCGCGTGTTGCCACCCACGGGCGCCGCCGCCATCACGCGGGCGTTGGCGGGATGCGCGGGCGCCGATTGCGTGACCCGATCCGCCGGCACGATGGCCTGGATCATGGGCGCGGACGACATCACCCTTCCCTGCAGCGCGAAAGACACCGCCACGCGGCGATTGGCCAGCACGTACAGATCGCCCGCCGCCAGCCGCGCCTGGGCCGCATCGAGCGCGATGCGACTCCCATCGTCCTTCACCAGGTGTGCATTGAAACGGGGCGCCAGGCGCGTCTTCCCGGGTACCGGCCGTGCAGGGTCGCCCCACTCCAGTTGCAGCAACCCCTGCTCGATGGTCTGCGCACGGATATCACCGATCCCCGCAAGACCCAGCATCGTCCATGCGATGGTCGCCAGCACGCGACCCTTCTTCACCCCCGTCTCCATGTCCACCCCCGCTCCATCGCGATGCAGATGCGCGTCACGCGCGCCTGAGGCGTTGTAGTGCGCGCGCGCGCGACGCACCGTGAGTGGCATCACATTCGGTGATGTGTGATGCTGGATTCTTGAGCAGCGTCACGCTGCATGCCAACGACGAATCCTTCATGAGCCCCACGCCCGATTACCACGCCCTCCTCGAAACCGCCATCGCCGAAGCGCGCCAGGGTCTGGCCGAAGGTGGCATTCCGATCGGGGCCGCGCTGTACCACAACGACGGGCGACTGCTGGGCTGCGGCCACAACCGCCGCGTGCAGGAAGGCGACCCCTCCGTGCACGGCGAGACCGACGCCTTCCGCAAGGCCGGCCGCCAGCGCCGCTACCGCGACAC
>NZ_CAMPJD010000079.1 GCF_946886695.1 uncultured Pseudoxanthomonas sp.
ATTCCAGCGCGCGCTGGAATCCATTTTGCTTTTGACCCCCTGTGTCATGGGCCGTAGATGGCTCAAGATCAAGATGGATCCCGGCGTTCGCCGGGATGACGCCAGGGAAGCCTATCGCCTCCTCCAACCTCGTCATTCCAGCGCATGCTGGAATCCATTTCGTGTTTGATCCGCTGTGTCATGGGCAGTAGATGGCTCAAGATCAAGATGGATCCCGGCATTCGCCGGGATGATGTCTGGGAAGCCTCTCGCCTCCTCCAACCTCGCCATTCCAGCGCATGCTGGAATCCATTTCGCGTTTGATCCGCTGTGTCATGGGCCGTAGATGGCTGAAGATCAAGATGGATCCCGGCGTTCGCCGGGATGACGGCTGGAGGCACTCCCGCTCCACCCACGCCGTCATTCCAGCGCACGCTGGAATCCATTTCCGCCCCTGCTCCAAACCTTCATGCTCGCCGATTCGGAAGATCAAGAGGTATTCCGACTTTCGCCTGGACGACGGAAAAAGCGTGCGCTACGGCTGCACCACCGTGATCGTCGCTGGCGACGCCTTGCCGACACCGCGGATGTCGGGACGGTACATGTCCTCCACCAGCGAGGGCGGCACGGTGTACGTGCCCGGCGTTACCGCGCGCACCAGGTAGAACACCTTGGCGGTGTCGCCGCGATCCAGTTTCAGTGCGGCCACGTAGCGGTCGTCGCGGAACTCCTCGTGCTTCACGTCAGCCGCGCCACCACGGTCGCTGATCGAGATGCCATCCACCACCACTTCGGCCCATTGCTTGGCATCGCCGAGGTTGAAGTTCTCGATCTCCAGCCCCGCCGGCAACAGGTCGGTGAACAATGCATCCGGCATGGCGACATTGGCGGTGATGCCGACGCGCACGATCAAAGCTTCGCCCTCCTTCAGCGTGCCGCCTTTCCATTCCTTTCCATCGGTCGTGTAGTAGCGGCGCTCGATGCCGATCTGGCGGTTGTCCGGCGCTGGCGCACTGCGCGGGATGCCGGCGACATCGAGCGATGCGTACAGCGGCGGCGAACCCTCGGGTACGAAACGCACGCCATGCGCCAGCGCGGCATGGTCCACGCTGCGCCCGAACAGGCGCACGGGCGCCACCGCCTGCGCGTCGCCGCCGATGCTCCATTGGCCCGAGACCAGTTTCTTCTGGTCGACCATCAACGCCTTGCCCAGCCTTGCCAGCGCCACCTGCTCCTGGGTGCTCAACCAAAGCCAGCCACTGTTGCGGCGCGCATCCAGCTCGCGTCCCAGCGAGATGGCGCGACGGTCGAACTCCGGCTTGGCCAGCTTGCGTTCGTGCACCAGCGCGATCATCAAGGCGTCGTCGCGCAGTTTCGTCCCGTAGTCGCCCAGGTATTCCGGGCGGTCGCCCGTCTTGGCGAACCCTTCGGTGATCGCCTTGGCGCCACGGTTCTTGTCGCCCTGCAGCGACAACGCGATACCCAGGTGCACCAGCGGCAAGCCGGTCAGGCTCTTGCCGCGCTCGTTGTCGTACAACGCACGCAGCGTACCCAACGGCGCCCGGTTCACGCGTGCCAGCACGTAGCCTGCATAGGCCTGGTTGGCGAACTTCAGGTGGTCGCGCCGGTCGTACCCGTAGAACTGCGCGCCACCGGCCAGCAGGTCCTCGTTGAGGCGGGTCAGCGCCTTCTGCAGCACGGCGTCCGGCACGGCGAAGCCGCCCTCGCGCGCATCCAGCAGGAACTCGGCGATGTAGGGCGTCAGGCCCGGGTTGACGTAGTCGTCGTCACCCCACATCGAGAAGTGGCCGTTCGCGACCTGCATCGATGCCAGCCGACCGAATGCGCCCTCCATGCGCTCGCGACGCTTCTTCGCCTCCAGCCCATCGATGCCCAACAGCTTGGCCGTCGCATCATCCAGTTCCAGCGCGGCGTATCCCTTGCTGGTGGTCTGCTCGGCGCAGCCGTAGGGATACTCCAGCGCGCCCTTCAACGCGCTGGCGAACGGGATCGGTGGCAACGCACTGACCGTCATGCGCGCCGTCACCGAGCCGGGCATCAGTCCATCCGCGAAGCCCGCACCCATCTCCACCGGCACCAGGCTGTCCAGCACCTGCGTGCGCGAGCGCAGTACCGCGGGCCAGCCTGCGCGCACCGGCACGTCGTAACGGCGGTCAACCTTGAAGCCATTGCCCTCCACACGTACACGCACCTTCGCCGTGGTGTAGCCCTCTTGCGCCGTGATCGGGAACGTCAGCGTGCGCTTGGCGTCCACCGGCAGATCAGCATTCCTGCTGCCGTCGCCGATGTCGAGCGGACCCTCGCCGTTCACCAGCACCTTGAACGCGCCGGCCTTGCCGGTGAAGTTCTGCACGTCCAGCGTCACCGTGCTCCTGTCGCCGGGTGCGAGCACGCGCGGCAGGCTGGCCTCGGCCACGATCGGCGCGCGCACCACAGTCTCGCGGTCGCGGTTGCCGTAGCGTGTGTCCGAGTAGACCAGCGCCGACACGCGCAGCGTGCCGTTGAAGTCCGGCACCTTCAGCGCGATGCGTGCATTGCCCTTGCCGTCCAGCTTCACCGGACCGGAGAACAGGTCCACGGTCTGCACGCGCGAGGTCGGCCGCTTGGCCTGCGGCAAGGCCGCCAGCGCCATGTCGCCACCGAAGCGCACCTTCGCACTGCCGCCCTCGAAGCTCTCGATCACGCGGCCGTAGATGTCGTAGGCATCAACACCAAACCGGCGTTGCGCGAAGAACTGCGCGTTCGCATCAGGCACGGGGAAACGGGTGATGTTGAGGATGCCGACATCCACCGCCGACACGGTAACGTGCGCGGCCTGTCCCGCGAGCTCGGGCACGCTGACCGTCACCGGCAGGTTCTGCTCGGGACGCATCTGCTTCGGTACCGATAACCCGACAGCGACGCGGCGGTCGCGGCGGTCCATCGGTACATGCGCCACACCGACAGCGCGCGCGGGCGTGATCTTGCTGGGCGCCGACCCTCCGCGGAAGACGAGCGCGGTGATGTAGACGTCATGCCGCTCCCAGTCCTTGGTCACCGGGATGGAGAATGTGCTGCCCGGCTTGGCGTCGATCGCCTGCACGTACAGCATGCGGTCACTCTCCACCATCAGCAGGCCCTTGCCCGCATGCGGCGGCGTAACGGTGACTTTCAGCGTGTCGCCCGCTTTGTAGCCGGTCTTGTCCAGCGCCAGCTTGACCTTGTCGGGGCGCGCATCCATGCCGCGGTTCTGGTCATCCCAGCTCCAGCCGGCACGGAACGGGTAACGCGTAGTCAGCCCGGTGGCCGGATCGAACACATCCAGCCGGTACTCGCCCCACTCCACCGGGAAATCGATCTTCGACGCGCCCGTGCCGACATCCAGCGTGCGGGTGTCCTTGTTCTCGAAGCGTCGGGTGAAGTCGTAGTCCCAACCACCGTCCTCGTCGTAGTTCCAGTGGTAGTCGCGCAACTCGCGCACCAGGGTGGCCTTCAGCCCCTTGCCCGGCTGCGGCTTGCCGGCAGCATCCACGCGTACCACCTCGAAGCCGGCGTTCGCATTCGCGTCGGCGCCGTCCTTGTCGTCGAACAGCGGGCGGATGCCCACCAGCGCATCCGCCGGCCACAGCACGCGCTTGAGCGTGCGGTTCACTGTGCGGCCGCCGGTCTCATAGATGCTGCCGGACACGATGGCGGCGATGGTACTGCGCGGCTTCGCTTCGGTGGGCAGCGCGATGTCTTGCTGCAGCACACCGTTCTCGGGCAGCGTGGTGTCGATGACGTCCTTGGCTTCCTTCGGCAGTTCCATCGTCGGGTCGCCGAAGAAATAGCCTGGCAGTTGTTCCAGCGGGTGCTGCTCCACTGCCACCGCCAGCTTGGCGGTGAACCGATTGCCGCTGGCCGGCGCGCCATACAGGTAGGCCGCCGTCGCCTTGAGCTTCAACGGCTGGCCCGGTTTCAGCACAGGCTGTGCCGCGTCCAGGTCCAGCTTCATGCGCTCGGGCAGGAACTCCTCGATGCGCAGCGTCATGCCCTGCACGGCTTCCTTGCTGGCCGGATCGGTGCGGAACTCCACCTGCCACCGCCCCGTCGGCGCCTCCACCGGGATCGCCTGCTCGAAGCTGAAATACCCTTGCGCGCCCGGCTGCAGGCGCGTCTCGCGGAAGACTTTTCCGTCAGGCTGCTTCAGGCGCAGGAACACCGGCTGGCCGCCGCCCTGCTTCGGCGCCGGTACCGGCTTGCCGTCGTTGTCGCGCAGCAGCGCGGAGATGCGCACGGTCTCGCCCGGACGGTACAGGTCGCGACCGGACCATGCGAACACGTCGAACCAGGCCTGTTCGCGACCGGCGACGGCGAACTCCGACAGGTCGAGCGCCGGCTGGTTGAACGGCAGCATCGACACGTCCTTGCCGCGCGTGGCGACCAGCACATGGCCGGCGTCCAGCGTGTAGTTCAGCAGCGCGTTGCCGTTGCCGTCGGTCTGGCCGGCCAGGACGTTCTCACCGCGGGCATCCAGCACTTTCAGTTCGACGCTGCCCGTGGCGCTGCCATCCTGCAGCGACGCGGTGTGGACGAACAGCTTGTCCTTGTAGGCGCGCGTGTGCAGGCCGATGTCGCTGACGGTGAAGAACGCGGTCTCGAATTCGCCGGCGAACTTGCCGGTGCGCTTCATCACCGCGAAATAGAGGCCAGGATCCTGCAACTCGCGGATGTCCTGGATCGGCAGGTAGGTCAGCACGCGCTCGTTGGGTTTGCCACCCAGCACGAAGCGGTTGAGATAGACCGGCTCAGCCAATTTACCCAGCGGCGTGTTGTCGCCGTAGTCACTGTCAAGGTCCCAGCTGCCGCGACGACCGCCGCGCTGGTACTCGGCGAAGAACTTGGGCAGCTGCTTCTCGCTGACGCGGAGGAACTCCACGTCCACTTCCGGCACGTTGATCGACACCACCGGCAAGCCGCGACTCTCGCGCGCCGGCAGCACGCTGCCCTGAGAGGCGAAGCCCACTGCCGGGTCGAGTTCGCCGGTATGCACCTTGCGCGTGTCGTCCTTGCCGAGTCGTGTGCCATCCGCGGCCGAAAGGCCGGCCTTCAGCGTGACTTCGTAGTCCTTGGCCGCCTCCACCGAGGGGAAACGCAGGATCAGGCCCTTGTCGTCCAGCACCCAGCTGCCTTTCACCGCGGCGCCATTGGCGTCCTTCACCACCAGCAACGCATCAAAGTCCTGCGAGCTGACCAACGGCCGACTGAACTCCAGCGCGATGGCGAGGTCACCGTCATGCTGGTCGGGATAGGCTCCGACCAGAGCGAAGCCTTCCACCTTCGCGGCCTGTGCCTTGATCGGCTCGCCACTGGCTTCGGGCAACTGCCCGGACTCGTTGCGCTTGCAGCCGGCGAGTGACGCCGCCGCGAGCAATCCAATAAAAAACGCGCGCATCCAGCGGTTGCGCGCGTTCTTCGTGTTCCGACGTACCGATCCCATATGCCGTTCCCTGCCTTGGTCGTATCGGCAGTATAGAACGCAGGGATGAAAGTGGCGGGGTCATCCCCGCACACTTTCGTGTGAATCGATGATCAGGCTTCCGGTGGCATGTCGGTGGCCTCGGGTGTCGCGGCCACGACGCCGGCAACGCCCTCGATGCCGTCCTCTTCGTCCAGCGAGGCATCCAGGCGTTCCACCGCCTGCAGCGTCTCGCCATCGGACAGGCGGATCAGGGTAACGCCCTGGGTATTGCGTCCGACCTGCGAGATTTCCGCCGCGCGGGTACGCACCAGCGTGCCGCCATCGGAGATCAGCAGGACCTCATGGTGATCGGACAACTGGATGGCACCGACCAGGCGGCCGTTGCGCTCGGTCGTCTTCAGCGCGATCACGCCACGCGTGCCACGGCCCTTGCGCGGATAGTCGCCCACGGGGGTGCGCTTGCCATAGCCACGCTCGCTGGCGGTCAGGATGTCGCCATCGCCATCCACCACGACCAGGCTGACGACCTCGGAGCCCGCTTCGGGCAACGACGGCACGCCATCGGCATCGGCGGCCTCGCCTTCGTCGTGGTCGCCCTCGACTTCCGCTTCCGCGCCCGCAACCAGGCGCATGCCGCGCACGCCGGTGGCGGTGCGGCCCATCGCGCGGACCAGCGACTCGGAGAAGCGCACGGCTCGGCCATTGGACGCGAACAGCATCACGTCGCGCTCGCCATCGGTCAGGGCCACGCCGACCAGTGCGTCACCTTCGTCGAGATTGATCGCGATCTTGCCGCGCGCCAGCTTGAAGGCGAATTCCGTCAACGGGGTCTTCTTGACCGTGCCGTTCCTGGTGGCGAAGAAGACGTAGCGGCCTTCTTCATAGGCGCGCACCGGCACCACCGCCTGCACCTTCTCGCCTGCTTCCAGCGGGATCCAGTTGATGATCGGACGGCCACGCGCGTTGGAGCCTGCTTCCGGCAACTGGTACACCGGCAGCCAGAACACCTTGCCGCTGCTGGTGAAGGTGAGCAGCGTGTCGTGGGTGTTGACCAGCCACAACTGGTCGATGAAATCCTCTTCCTTCGTCGCCGCCGCGCTGCGACCACGGCCACCGCGCTTCTGCGCGCGATAGGCGCTGGCGGGCTGACGCTTGGCGTAACCGGCGTGCGACAGCGTCACCACCATGTCTTCCGGCGCGATCAGGTCGAGGATGTCGAGATCCTCTTCGCTGTGGCGGATCTCGCTGCGGCGCTCGTCGCCGAACTCGGCCTTGACGTTCAGCAGTTCGTCGCGGATCACCTGCAGCAGCACGTCCGGGTTTTCCAGGATGCGGATCAGGCCGGCGATGACCTCCAGCAACTGGCGGTACTCTTCGGTGAGCTTTTCCTGTTCCAGGCCGGTCAGGCGGTGCAGGCGCATTTCCAGGATCTGGGTGGCCTGCGCCTCGCTGAGCTGGTAGCGGCCGTCGACGAAACCGATGGCGGCCGGCAGGTCCTCCGGACGCGAGGCTTCGGCGCCGGTGGCCGCCAGCAGCGCGCCGACCAGGCCGGGCTCCCACGTGCGCGCCAGCATCCGCTCGCGCGCCTCGTTCGGGTTGGCCGACGTCTTGATCAGCTCGATCATCTCGTCGATGTTGGCGAGCGCGACCGTCAGGCCTTCCAGGATGTGCGCGCGATTGCGCGCCTTGCGCAGTTCGAAGATGGTCCGCCGGGTCACCACTTCGCGACGGTGGCGCACGAAGGCTTCCAGCATCTGCTTCAGGTTGAGCAGCTGCGGGCGGCCATCGACCAGCGCGACCATGTTGATGCCGAACACCGATTCCATCGGCGTCTGCAGGTACAGGTTGTTGAGGACGACCTCGGCGGATTCGCCGCGCTTGACCTCGATGTAGATGCGCATGCCGTCCTTGTCGGACTCGTCGCGCAGCTCGCTGATGCCTTCGAGCTTCTTTTCCTTCACCAGCTCGGCGATCTTCTCGATCAACCGGGCCTTGTTCACCTGGTACGGGATCTCGGTGACGATGATCGACTCGCGGCCGTTGTCGTCGTTGATCTCGATGTCGGCCTTGGCACGCATGCGCACGCGGCCGCGGCCGGTGCGGTAACCGGCGATGATGCCGGCGGTGCCGTTGATGATGCCGCCGGTGGGGAAATCCGGGCCCGGGATGTACTGCATCAGGCCGTCGACATCCAGTTCCGGATTGTCGATCAGGGCGATCAGGCCGTTGACCACTTCCGACAGGTTGTGCGGCGGGATGTTGGTGGCCATGCCCACCGCGATACCGGCCGAACCATTGACCAGCAGGTTCGGGAAGCGGGTCGGCAGGACCGTCGGCTCCTGCTCCTTCTCGTCGTAATTGGGCTGGAAATCGACGGTTTCCTTGTCGATGTCCGCCAGCAGCTCATGGGTGAGCTTGGCCATGCGGGCTTCGGTGTAACGCATGGCGGCCGCGGAGTCGCCGTCGACCGAACCGAAGTTGCCCTGGCCATCGACCAGCATGTAGCGCAACGAAAACGGCTGCGCCATGCGCACCAGCGTGTCGTAGACCGACTGGTCGCCGTGCGGGTGGTACTTACCGATCACATCACCGACGATGCGGGCGGACTTCACGTGCGGCTTGTTGGCGTGGTTGCCCAGTTCGTTCATCGCGAACAGGACGCGCCGGTGGACAGGCTTCAGGCCATCGCGGACATCCGGAAGCGCGCGCCCCACGATCACGCTCATCGCGTAATCCAGATAGCTGCGTCGCATCTCGTCTTCGAGGTTGACGGGGATGATTTCCTTGGCGGTATCGGCCATTCGGGTTCCGTGTTTCTTTGGTTGTCTCGGGCCCGAATCCGGGCCAACACCTTCCCGGCCGGGACAAGTCCGGTGGGGCAGGATCGGGCGGGGATTCCGGCAGGTTCTGCAGCCTGCGGAGTGTATCACAGACACCCCATCCAGCGGGCCGTTTCACTCAGAGAAACAAGCACTTATGACTGCGCCGGGCAGCGTGCGGGAACATCGGTGCGACGACTGTGCGGACCGCGGCGGACCGGAAACGAAAAAGCCCGGCCAAGGCCGGGCTTTTTCGTTGGTACTGGTGGGCGGTACAAGTTTCGAACTTGTGACCCCTGCCGTGTGAAAGCAGTGCTCTACCGCTGAGCTAACCGCCCGAAATCATCGGGGCGCGAATGATAAGCGCGGACCGGGGGGGCGGTCAACGCGCCCGCCTTCAGCGATCCTTGGTATCACAGAGCGCACTGACCCGCCTGGGCGGCGCGAAGGCGTCGCTGCGCGCCTCCGGCCAGAAGTCGCGGAACACCGCATGCGTCGGCACGCGATCCAGCAGTTCGCCCGGTTCAAGGAAGCGGTACAGCGCCGCCAGCGACCGCACTTCGATCGGCGACACCCGCCGCAGGATGTGCTCCGGCCCCAATTGCTGGGGATGCTCCAGCCCCGCCGCGCACAGCATGTCGCGCAGCGCCTTGAGGGTGTTGTCGTGGAACTGCTGCACGCGCACCGACTTGTCGGGCACGTCCAGGTGCTTCCAGCGCTTCGGATCCTGGGTGGCCACACCGGTCGGGCATCGGTCGTTGTGGCAGCTCTGCGACTGGATGCAGCCCAGCGCGAACATGAAGCCGCGCGCGGCGTTGCACCAGTCGGCGCCCATCGCCATGGTACGGGCGATGTCGAAGCCGCTGATGATCCGGCCGGCCGCGCCGACCCGGATGCGGTCGCGCAGGTTCAAGCCGACCAGCGTGTTGTGGACCAGCAGCAACGCCTCGTGCATCGGAACGCCCACGTGGTCGATGAATTCCGCGGGCGCCGCGCCGGTGCCGCCTTCCGCGCCGTCCACCACGATGAAGTCCGGCAGCAGGCCGGTTTCGTGCATCGCCTTGGCAATGCCGAACCATTCCCACGGATGCCCGATCGCCAGCTTGAAGCCCGTCGGCTTGCCGCCCGACAGCTCCCGCAACCGGGCGACGAACTGCAGCAGTTCGACCGGCGTGGAGAACGCCGAGTGCTTCGCCGGCGAGACGCAGTCGTGCCCCATCGGCACGCCACGCGTGGCCGAGATTTCCGCGCTGACCTTGGCCGCCGGCAGCACGCCGCCGTGACCCGGCTTGGCGCCCTGGGACAGCTTCAGTTCGATCATCTTCACCTGCGGCGAACATGCGTTCTCGATGAAGCGCTCCTCGCTGAAACGGCCCTGCTCGTCGCGGCAGCCGAAATAGCCCGAACCGATTTCCCACACCAGGTCCCCACCCTTCTCGCGGTGGTAGGGCGAGATCGAGCCTTCGCCGGTGTCGTGGTAGAAATTGCCACGCCGCGCGCCCTCGTTCAGCGCGCGCACCGCGTTGGCCGACAACGAACCGAAGCTCATCGCTGAAATGTTGAACACGCTGGCCGAATACGGCTGCGCGGTACCGGCGCCGATCACCACGCGGAAGTCGTGGGAATCCACGTGCGCTGGCGCCATCGAATGGTTGATCCATTCATAGTCCACGCCGTAGACGTCCTGCTGGCTGCCGAACGGCACCACGTCGCTGACGCCTTTCGCGCGCTGGTAGACCAGCGCGCGCTGCTGGCGCGAGAACGGCACTTCCGCCGTGTCGCCCTCGATGAAGTACTGGCGGATCTCGGGACCGACGGATTCCAGTCCATAGCGGAAGTGCGCCAGCACCGGATAGTTGCGCCGCAGGGTACTGCGGGTCTGCAGC
>NZ_CAMPJD010000080.1 GCF_946886695.1 uncultured Pseudoxanthomonas sp.
TCAGGAAGCGCGTGTTCGGCACGTGCGGGCCGCGGCACATGTCCACGTATTCCTGATGGTAGTACAGGCCCATGGCCGTCACGTCGGGACCCATGTCGTCGATCAGGCGCAGCTTGTAGTCCTCGCCGCGGGCCTTGAAGACCTCGACCACCTCGGCGCGCGGCGTCATCTTCTTGATGACGTCGTAGTCCTGCGCGATCAGCTCCTGCATGCGCTGCTCGATCGCCGCCAGGTCCTCCGGCGTGAACGGGCGCTCGCTGTGGATGTCGTAGTAGAAGCCTTCGGCGATGACCGGGCCGATCACCATCTTCACATCCGGGTACAGCTGCTTGACCGCGTGGCCGACCAGGTGCGCACTGGAATGCCGGATGATCTCCAGGCCTTCCTCGTCCTTCGGCGTGATGATGCGCAGCGAAGCGTCATGGTCGATGACGTCGCTGGCGTCGACCAGTACGCCGTCGACGGCGCCGGCCACGGTGGCCTTGGCCAGCCCGGCGCCGATGGACTGCGCCACCTGCATGACGGAAACGGGATTCTCGAACTCGCGGCGGCTGCCGTCGGGGAGCGTGATGGTGATCATCGATAGGGCTATCCGGTTGCCTGCGAACAGGGCTCTGGCATTGGAAAGTCCGGCCATGGATGGCCGGGCTCTTGTTCAGGGACGAACGAATGACATGAAAAAAGCGCCACGAGGGCGCCTACGGGATGCAGAGCCTCGGGCAGTACCAGGTTCAGGCGTTGGTAGTGCTCATGTCGCACGCTCGGCCGGCGTTTCCGCGGGCCACCTCGTGATGCTGCGGATGGCGACAAAGGGAATCGATGCCACGCTGTGGAAGCGTGGTGGGCGGTACAGGGTTCGAACCTGTGACCCCTACCATGTCAAGGTAGTGCTCTACCGCTGAGCTAACCGCCCGGTCTGCCCTTTGCAGGGGCGCGAATTCTATCCCGGATGCGGGGTCGCCGACAACCGGGCCACGATTTCCATCGCTCAGCCGCTCAGGCTGGCTTCCTTCAGCCGCTGGATCTGGTCACGCAGGCGCGCGGCATCCTCGAATTCGAGGTCACGGGCGTGCTGGTACATCTGCTGCTCCAACACCTTGATGCGGGCGACCGCCTTGGCCGGATCCATCACCCCGTACTCGGCGGGCTCCTCGGCCACCCGGCGCGATTTGCCCCTTCCCGACTTGCCCTCGCCGGCCGCCTCGCTGCGCGCGCCCTCCAGAATGTCGACGATGGGGCGCGCCACCGACTTCGGCGTGATGCCGTGTTCGAGGTTGTACTCCACCTGTTTCTCGCGGCGCCGGCCGGTTTCGTCTATGGCGGCCTGCATCGACCGGGTCATGCGGTCGGCATACAGGATCGCCTTGCCGCGCAGATTGCGCGCGGCTCGGCCGATGGTCTGGATCAGCGAGCCGGTGGAGCGCAGGAAGCCCTCCTTGTCAGCATCCAGGATCGCGACCAGCGACACCTCGGGCATGTCCAGGCCCTCGCGCAGCAGGTTGATGCCGACCAGCACATCGAACTTGCCCAGGCGCAGGTCGCGGATGATCTCCACCCGCTCCACGGTATCCACGTCCGAGTGCAGGTAGCGCACCTTCACCCCGTGCTCGCCCAGGTACTCGGTCAGGTTCTCCGCCATGCGCTTGGTCAGCGTGGTCACCAGCACGCGATCGCCCCAGGACACACGCTCGTTGATCTGCGACAGCAGGTCGTCCACCTGCGTGCCGACCGGACGGATTTCGACTTCAGGATCGATCAGGCCGGTGGGGCGAACCACCAGTTCCACGATCTCGCCGTTGGACTCACGCAATTCGTAAGGTCCCGGCGTGGCCGACACATAGATGCTGCGGGGCGAACGAGCCTCCCATTCCTCGAAGCGCAGTGGCCTGTTGTCCAGCGCCGACGGCAGGCGGAAGCCGAACTCCACCAGCGTTTCCTTGCGCGAGCGATCGCCCTTGTACATGGCGCCGATCTGCGGAATGGTCACGTGCGATTCGTCGATCACGAGCAGCGCGTCGGCCGGCAGGTAGTCGAACAGCGTCGGCGGCGGTTCGCCCGGCGCCTTGCCGGTCAGGTGGCGCGAGTAGTTCTCGATCCCGGAACAGAAACCGACCTCCGCCATCATTTCCACGTCGAACTGCGTCCGCTGGGCAAGCCGCTGCGCTTCCACCAGTTTGTTCTGCGCGTAGAGCTGCTCCAGACGGTCCTTCAGCTCGACCTTGATGGTGTCGATGGCGGCCAGTACGCGCTCGCGCGTGGTGGCGTAGTGCGTCTTCGGGTAGACCGTATAGCGCTGCAGCTTGCGCAGCGATTCACCCGTGAGCGGGTCGAACAGGCTCAGGCCCTCCACCTCGCCATCGAACAGTTCGATGCGCACCGCCTCGGCATCGCTTTCCGCCGGATGCACGTCGATGATCTCGCCGCGCACGCGGAACGTGCCGCGCTGCAGTTCGTACTCGTTGCGGGTGTATTGCAGCTGGGTCAGGTGGCGGATCAACTCGCGCTGGTCGATGCGTTCGCCCAGCGACAGGATCAGGCGCAGCGACAGGTAATCCTCGGGCGCACCCAGGCCGTAGATCGCGGACACTGTCGCCACCACCAGCGCATCTGGCCGGGAGAGCAGGGTCTTGGTCGCCGCCAACCGCATCTGTTCGATGTGCTCATTGATCGAGCTGTCCTTCTCGATGAAGGTATCGCTGGACGGCACGTAGGCTTCGGGCTGGTAGTAGTCGTAATAGCTGACGAAATACTCCACCGCGTTGTGCGGGAAAAAGGCCTTGAATTCGCCATACAGCTGCGCGGCCAATGTCTTGTTCGGCGCCATCACCAGGGTCGGCTTCTGCACCTGCTGGACCACGTTGGCGATGGTGTACGTCTTGCCGGACCCCGTCACGCCCAGCAGGGTTTGCTTCGCCAATCCCGCCTCGAAGTTCTGCACGAGCCTCTCGATGGCCCGCGGTTGGTCACCGGCGGGGGAATACGGTGAAACAAGTTGGAAACGATCAGTCATTGCACGTTGCCGGGAAGTCGACTGTTGAGTATAGCCGCGCAGGCGTGACAGCCCTTGCGGCGATTTCCTACACGCGGACAGGCACCGCCCTGATAGCGTGCCGCCGCTTGGCGGACGACTGTGGTAGCCGTCAATTGGGACAAGGAGTCTTTGATGGCATGGATGCCCTCTTCTCCCCGATACGGGGTCCGCACGTGCAGGAAAAGTGGCAGGACGGGATTCACTCTCGTCGAACTTTCGGTCTGCCTTGCCGTCCTGGCAATGCTGGTCGCCATCGGCCTGCCGTCATTCCAGCGATTCCGTGTACGCCAGCAGGCAACCGCGACCATGCACCTGCTGACCTCGCATTTCGCGTCGGCCCGGATGGCCGCCATTGTCCAGGGGGTGCCGGTCGTGGTCTGTCCAAGCGCCGGCGATGGCCGATGCAGCCAGGACAGCGACTGGAGCGGCCACTGGTTGGCCTTCCGAGATCCGGATGGCAACCGCCAACCCGACGAGCAGATCGACATCTACCGGAACGACGCCGCGCCATCGGACCCGAAGATAAGGATCGTGTCCAGCAGCGGCCGACGTTTCCTGCGCTACCAGTCCTCGGGCCTGAGCTACGGCACCAACCTCACCGTTCGCGTCTGTCATGACGGTCTGGTAGCCGGAAGTGTGGTCGTGAACAGCACCGGCCGCGCCCGCACGGTTCGCGGCGACATGAGCACCCCTTGCTGAGGCCCGACCCGAGCCTGCGGGTCATGGGAGACTTGTTCCCGCCTCGGCGGCTGGCTACAATACGCGCCCCGCCCGAATAGCTCAGCCGGTTAGAGCACTTGACTGTTAATCAGGGGGTCGTTGGTTCGAGTCCAACTTCGGGCGCCAGTTCCAAGAAAAAAGCCGCATCATCGATGCGGCTTTTTTTCTTGCTCAGGTTACGCAAACGCAAATTTCAGCCAAGTCGCATATCTACGGCGGTGAGACACCACCAGCTACACGGTCGCCGCTTACCAGCAACCTGCCGTGCCTGGTGTCCTGACGCCAGCTTGGTTGAGCGTCAGCGTGCCGCAGCTGTCCCCGGACTGCCTGCCAATAGGCTCGGCGCTCAAGGTGTAGGTCCTCGCTGCGGCGGCTGCAGGGACGACAGTGTAGAAATCCGCAGTATCGCCATCGCATGCGAATGCGGCGGGCGCATCCTCGTACGACAATTCCGTGGTGTAAAGACGCTCCATCTGCTGCGCAGCCTGCAGCAGGCACGCAGTACCCGCTGCGCGCCGGCTCTTGCGAAGATGTTCGTTGTAACTTGGCAGCGCGATCGAGGCGATGATCGCCATGATCGCGACCACGATCATCAATTCGATGAGTGAGAAGCCCTGGGCGCTGCCACGCGATGCGCCACTCTTGAAAGTAATCATTACGTCAGTCTCTCCTGATTTCTCGCCAAGATGCACGGTCCCAGCGCGGAGTGCTGGTCCGCGGAGACCGCAGATCACCACCACCCGTGCCGCCCACCACAACCAGTCCACGCAACAGGTTGGGCAATGTCGGCATGCCAATGCCCACGTTCACCGAACCCACCGGCAGATTGTCTCCGCCCACCGCGGCATCGTCCGTATGGCCGTCTCCGTCCAGGTCGAAGTAGGACCCACCCGCACTGGTGCCAGTGAAGGCGTCCAGTGCATTGATGAAGCCGGTGCCGTCCGCATCGCACGCGTTGCCTGTTGGCACCATGCTGGCGGTGACCAGGAACGTCGAGACCACCTGGGCGTCCTGCACGATGCGCTCGCCTGCCACCGGCAGATCAATGAACCAGCCCTTGGACGTCGCAGGCAAGCCTGTCCTCGCTTCGAACGCGCGTACGGGATAGCCGTTGACGGTGTCGCCCGTCACGGCGATGGTGCGCTGGGTCAGACTGGATCGGCTGTATGCCGCATCCTCATCCATCACCCCATACATGCTCTGCACAGACGTGCTGGTCGAGTCCGCGTCACTGGCCGTGAGATAACGGCCCGTCCCGAAGAATACCCAGCGCTTGTTGGTCCTGGGGTTCGTGGCAATGGCAACGCCAGCGGTGATCGGTTGGGCGTTGCCATCCGGATCCTGGGCACTGAACAGGCGAGTCACGCTCCACGAGCCGGGCGTACTGTCGCTCAGGTTGAACTTCCATACGTTACCGAGCATGTCACCCGCGTAGACATAGGCCAAGGTCCTGCCATCGGCACCATACACACCCGTGGGCGCGAAGAGGCCATTCGGTGCGAGCGCCGAACCCACGCCCGTATCGATCTCGCGAATCACGGCGCCCGTTTCGGCATTGAGCACCACCAGCACCGCACGCTCGTTGGTGCTGTTGATGCCATTGCCTATGATGGCCGCAGTGCTGCCGCCCTGCACCCGGGCAAGAATCGGCTTGCCCAACACCAGCCCCATGTTGGAATCCGGCGTCTCCGCGAGTTCCCACTTGTGGATGCTGGTGGCCGTGGCCGCCGCAGGCGCTGACACGTCGAGTGCGTAAACGCCCTTGCCACCCTTGCCCAGCGTGCCAACCAGGATATTCCTGCCAGGCGTCAATGACCGGCTGCTGACGCTGATGGGACCGTCCACGAAGAATTTGTGGGTGTAGTCCCCGCGACTGAGGGTCGACAGGTTGCCCATGTTCACGATACGCGGCACGTAGGCGAACTGCTCGACGCCCGTGCGTGCGTCGAAGGCATGCAGCATGCCGTCGTTGGCGCCCACGTACAGCGTGTTGGTGTCCTTCACGTAGGCTGGCGACGAGCCGACGATGTCGCCAAGGACGGACGTGCGGTTGCGCAACAGCCCGCCATTGCGTTCTTCCTGCGTCGCGTCGCCCTTGATGTAGTTGGCGTTCTGCTCACCCGTCGCCGGGTAGTTGACGGGTCCGCCGGTGCGGGCGAGTGCAGCAGACTGTGTGCTGCTGGGGAATGTCGTGCCGGCCGCGCCGGTACTGGTGAAGACCTTGCGCGTGGCCCAGGCGGGTATCGAAGACGTCCAGCTGATCGTGCTGGATACACCGCTGGTGGTTACCGGGCGCGCCGTCAGCTGGCCAGTCCATACGCCGGAGACATAGCTCGCGTTGAACACCTGGGAACCGGTATCGAGCGATACGGAGTTGGACGCGACGTTGGAGAAGGAACTCGTGCGCTGGGCGATCGCGGCCAGCGCCTCACCAAGGCCCATGGTGAACTCGGACGGGTTCGACGCAGAGACAAACGTGCCTCGCCCGTTCACGGCCGCGTGCAGCAGGTCGTCGATGCGATCGGCGTCTTCCGTATCGGTGGGATCATTCCAGGTCGCATTTGCTGGCACCGCCGCGACACTCGACCAGCCTTTTCGGCCACTGAGACCGATGGAAATGCCGAACGTGACCATATGCTGCCAGAACGCCGGGTTTGCGGCGGTGGGTGGCACATTGTTGGTCATGTGCGACTCTGTTCGCAGGTCGGTCTTCCAGTACCTCATCGCCACGTCGGCCAGGGTGTTCGAGTAGGCATCCTGATACGGCGCACCGGGCGAGTACTGGAAGCTCTGATTGTTCGGACCGGTAATTGCAGCGCCGGCATCGTTGTCCTGGTTTCCGGCATCGATGTCGACATTGTTCCAGTAGCCGTCGGTCGTCAGGATGGCGAAGTTCTGGCGGCAGGAATACTGATTCACGCCGGATTGCGGCCCATAGGGACCCGACTGCGAGTTGCTGCTGAAGTACTGGCCCGCGCCGTCCAAGGCGCCATGCAGGGGCGTACCGTTGTAACCGATGACGTTCTGCAAGCGGCTGTACCATGTCGAACGCGAGGTGGTCACCACGTCCCCGGTGCTGTCGACAAACCGACCATCGTTGCCGTCATTGACGGGAATGTCGAAACGGCTTCCGCTCCGGTCCCAGATGGTCCTGAAGCCGGCGCGCACCTTGCTGTCCAGGGAAGAGAACGCCTCGCTGGCACCCGCCTTCGCAGCCTTCATGCGGCTCCGGTGATAGGAAAACCAGGTGGCGTAGTTGGTGTGCTCAGCCGCGACCGTACGCCCCGTTGGCGTCGTGTTCGACTGGCAGTTGATCCAGCCCGAACCGCTGGTGGCGCCATCGCAACTGTTGGTGGTGTAACGGATCGCGCTGAGCCGGTAGGCCGTGCTGCGGTCGTTGTTACGTTGCACCCGCACGCGGTACTGGCCCGACGCGGTCGGATTGACGGTACACAGCGCATTGTTGCCCTTGCCCACCGTGCCGGTGCATACCTGCACGCCACCGGGACTGTAGACCCAGTAAGTCAGATTCCGCGTGTTGTTGCCCGTTTCCGTGTTCTGGACGGTGACCTCGAGCACCACATTTGCCGTCACCGTGGCCAGCGTATGATCCACCGCAGTGTTGTTGCCCAGCGTACCGGAATACGGCGTAGCCCCATTGATGGCAACGTTCTGCTGGTTGGACCGGACAACATTGCCGTATTCCGAGCGAATGACGTCTCCGCCCGTAACGTGATACCGATAGTAGTTGATGCCCACATCAAGATAGGCGGCATCCGTGCGCGACGTGTCCTTGGGGGCATAGAACACCTGATCGCCACCGCACACCTGGCTGCCACCGCTACTCAACTCATCCGTGGTGGCATTGCTGTTGTAGTTGTATCGACGGCAACTGGAGGCATCGCCGAGATTGATAGTGCCGCCGCCCACCAGGTTGAAGCTGCCGTACGCGGCGGTGAAGCTCGTACCGCCCGTCATGCGCGTGCCATCCGCCCGCATCCAGGGGAGATAGTTCACGGTGGGGTTGTAGTACAGCGTATTCCGCGGGTAGGCGCGGCTGGCCACATTCGGTGTACCCGTGCTCGGCGGGTTTTCCGGCATGCTCGTGAACGCCATCGACCCCGAGTCGTCGAGGATGAAGAGGACGTTCGGCGCCACACGGCTGGCCGTGGTCAGCGGATCCTCCGGGATCGCGATGCCGGCATTGACCGGCAGCGCCAGAAGGGTTGCGATGAAAGCCGCCGGAGCCGCCCACCATTGGCGCGTGGCGCCAGACGACTTCTTGATTCGAATGTTCTTCATGGCTCAGGTCCCCGGTTCCGGGATGCGGCTTACGATATTGGCTTGGACCACCACATCCGCACGGCCAACACCTCGGCTGCGGGCGGTGACGCGATACATCGGGCTTTGACAATCGACCGAGGGCGGAAGCGTGTCGCAGGCGCCCTTGTAACCCGGGCCCACGCCGAGATACTCGATCCAGTACTCGGGGACCGCACCGGCCAGCCGATCTTCGTCGTACGTCCCGGGAAGCACCTCCACCCAGACCGGATCCGACCCCGTGGGACAGATACCGTCGTTGGCACAGTCATCGGGGGTGGGGATCTGCGTATCCCAGTTGCCCGCCCCCAGCACCTGATCCTGCGCAAAGCGGAGCGCCCCTTCGGCCGCCTGGAAACCGAGGCTGCGGTCGCGCAGATTGGCGCTCATCCGTTCCTGCATGGCCGAACTGCGCATGATCACGATGCCCAGGATCGACATCACGATCAGCAGGATCAGCACGACGATCAGGGCGACACCCTGTTGATCCCGCGCCGCGGATACCGTCGGGATTCGGCTCACGGAACTCATAGGGTACGCCCTCTCAGGCTGACGACATTCGACGACTGACGCGTAAGTGCCCTGCCCTCCACGTCCTGCCCCGTGAGCGTCATGGTGACGCGCACGGCAATCACGTCCACCCAGTTGCCGGGCGCGTTCGTGTAGGCATTCGCACCGGATACCAGGTACTCGAAGGCAAGGTCCTGGATGCCCTCGGCGACCTCTTCACCCGCACCGCCGGAGCGGCTCACGTACAGAGAGCTGCCTCCCCTGGGATTGGCGGCAACGAACCAACGGACATCGCGCATGCGCGACAGCACCACGGCGGCCGGCGGTGCGAACTCGTCTTCACTGGGATTGTAGTTGTCGGGCAGGGCTGCGAACCCGACCGCCATCCCCGCCACGCTGTCGGCGCGCACCAGATGGGTCTTGCGCGCATTGCAAAGCAACAGGATGTCGCCGACATCGAAGGCCTCGTCAGCCGCATCCAGTTCATCCGGATCCAGGCTGACGGAGGTGCTGGTGGACGCCAGCACCCGGTATGCGGTGTCGTCGCCCGACATCACTTCGAGCTCCGTGGCGCTGCCTGCGACCGGCGCGTCGCGGAAGCTGTTCGCTTCGGCGCTGCCGCCTTCGACGACGGAGAAATTCGAGCAGGCCGTACCCCCGGCTGCGCGGATGTCGCGCGACATCAGTTCGAAGGCGATGCGCGCATTCTCCTGAATGCGGTTGAGGCCCTCGTTCGAGCGATAGGTCGTCTGGTTGGACTGCAGGATCGCCAGCGCAGCACCTGCCACCAGCAGGCCCAGCACCATGGCCACCATCAGTTCGATGAGACTGAAACCCGCTTCCCGTTGCCGCACTGCCCCCATCCTGTTGAGAACCGGCTTCATATCGTGGTCCTCGTCACGACCTGCCGCGTATTCCCGCCGCCAGCGCGCGAGTCGTCCCACTGCACGGTGATGACACAGGCCGCAGGGCAGCCCGTGATCTGGCCACAGACCGTAGGATCATCGGCGTCCGCACCGATGGTTGTCTTCATCGAGGTGATCCAGTCACCTACATCCTCCTGCGCGAGGCTGCCGCCACCCGCCGCCGCACAGACCATGCCGGCCGTGTTGTAGGCGGCGGCGTTGATCCGGTTGGCCCGCATGGCTTCCAGGATCGCCGAGGTCTGGATGACGGCCTGGCTGCTTTCAAACGAACTCTGGCCACCGCGCAATGCGATGGATTGCATGGCTGCGACGCCCAGCAGGCCGATGCTGAGGACCACCACGGATACCAGCACCTCGATCAGGCTCACGCCGCGCGCGTTGCGCCGCGCGCCACGTGGCGCGTGCAGGCGTCGGTCAGCTTTGCAGGAATCACCATGCTTC
>NZ_CAMPJD010000081.1 GCF_946886695.1 uncultured Pseudoxanthomonas sp.
TTCGATGTACGCCGACTGTGCGGATTACACCGAATGGAAGACCGGCCGGCGCGCCACCGCGATGACCTTCGCCGCGGCGACGTTCTCGCAGAAGCTCGGCGGCGCGCTGGCGTCGGCGACGATCGCATGGATTCTGGCCGGCATGGGCTATGTGGCGAACGCGGCGCAGTCGGATGCCTCGCGGCTCGGCATCGTGCTGCTGCTGACCGTGATCCCGGGGTGCGTCGCGCTGCTGGCGGCGTGGGTGATGCGGTTCTATCCGCTGGATGGCGCCACGCTGTCGCGGGTCCAGGCCGAGCTGGAGTCCCGTCGGGAGGCGTCGGCATGACGGACGTGCCTTGCGGCTTCGAGGAACAGGGCCGCCGCTTCGTCCTGACCAGTCCCACCGCGATGCCCGCCGCGTCCACATTCCTGTGGAACCGGCGGATGCTGCTGCAGCTCAACTGCCGCGGGTTCGCCACGGCGCAGTTCATGCAGCCGGAGCCCGCCAAATACGCGCATGCACCGACGCTGGAGGCCAAGACCTTCATGCAGCCGGAGCAGCCGTACTACGCGCATCACCCGGGCCGCTTCTGCTACGTGAAGGACGAGGAGGACGGTGGCCTGTTCTCCGTGCCGCACGAACCGGTGCGACGGATGCCGGAGGCGTTCGCTTTCTCCGTCGGCCTGGCCGATGTGGCGTGGCGCGTGCGATGCGCGGGCATCGAGGTCGAGATGGGCGTGGTGTTGCCGGTCGACGAGGTGGCGGAGTTGTGGACGGTGCGCGTGCGCAACCGGTCGGGCCGTCGACGACGCCTCAGCCTGTATCCCTACTTCCCGGTCGGCTACATGTCGTGGATGAACCAGTCGGGCAGCCATCGCGCCGACCTCGGCGGCATCGTCTGCGCCAGCGTCACGCCTTACCAGAAGGTCGAGGATTACTTCCGCAACCGCGACTTCAAGGACCGCACCGTCCTGCTCTACGAGCGGATCCCGGATGCATGGGAAGCCCACCAGACGAACTTCGAGGGCGAAGGTGGCTTGCATGCACCGCAGGCCATCGTCGGCCAGGATCTTCTGGATGGTGGTGAGGCGGCGTACGAAATGCCCACCGCCGTGCTGCAGTACCGGGTGGAACTCGCCGAGGATGAAGTACAGGAGTACCGCTTCCTGTTCGCGCCGGCGCGCGATGACGACGAGATCCAGCGCCTTCGGGTGCGGCACCTGTCACTCGAGGGATTCGCCGAAGCCGGCGCCGCGAGCGCGGCCCATGTCGACGACGGCGCGGGCTGCCTGCGCATCGAAACGCCCGATCCGTGGCTGGACGCGTTCGCCAACCACTGGCTGCCGCGGCAGGTCTTCTACCACGGCGATGTCAACCGCCTGACCACCGACCCGCAGACACGCAACTACCTGCAGGACCACATGGGGATGAGCTTCCTCCGTCCCGAGGTCGCGCGCATCGCGTTCCTGCATGCGCTGGCGCAGCAGGAACCCTCGGGGGCGATGCCGGACGGCATCCTGCTGGTCGAAGGTGCCGAGCTGAAGTACATCAACCAGATCCCGCACACCGACCACTGCGTGTGGCTGCCGGTCTGCCTGCGTGCCTATCTGGACGAAACCGGCGACGACGCCATCCTCGACGCCGTGGTGATCGACCGCCATGGAGAAACGGCCAGTGTGTCCGAGCGCATCACGCGCGCCATGCGCTGGCTGCTGCAGGCACGCGACGCGCGCGGCCTCAGCTATATCGCGCAGGGCGACTGGTGCGACCCGATGAACATGGTCGGCTGGCGCGGACACGGCGTGTCCGGCTGGCTGACGCTGGCCAGCGCCTATGCATTGAAGCAGTGGACGGAGATTTGCGCGCGCCGCGGCGACGACACGCTCGCCGATGAGTTCCGCGTGGGCACGGAGGCGTGCAACGCCGCCATGAACGCACACCTGTGGGACGGCGACTGGTACGGGCGCGGCATCACCGACGATGATGTCGCGTTCGGCGTCAGCGGGGATGGCGAAGGCCGCATCTTCCTCAACCCGCAGAGCTGGGCCATCCTCAGTGGTGCGGCCGACGCCGAGAAGCGCGCGCGCATGCTGGCCGCCGTCGACATGCACCTGGTGTCGCCCTACGGCGTGACCATGTATGACCCACCGTACACCCGCATGCGCGAGGATGTCGGACGGGTGACGCAGAAGTTCCCCGGCACCGCCGAGAATGGCGCGGTCTACAACCATGCGGCGGCGTTCTATCTGTACAGCCTGTACCAGGCCGGCGAAGCCGACCGTGGATGGCAGGTACTGCGCGCGATGCTGCCGACGCCGGAAGCTGACGACTGCCTGCAGCGCGGCCAGCTGCCGGTGTTCGTGCCCAACTACTACCGGGGCGCCTGGCGGCTGCACCCGCGCACCGCCGGCCGCTCCAGCCAGCTGTTCAATACGGGCACGGCCGCGTGGCTGTACCGCTGCCTGGTGGAGGAGCTGTTCGGTATGCGCGGCGATGGCGATGCGTTGCGGATTGAACCGCACCTGCCATCGCACTGGCCATTGGCGCGCGCGTCGCGCCGCTTCCGGGGCGCCACGTTCGAGGTCACCATCGAACGTGTGGCCGGGCTCACGCAGACGCGCCTGGCGCTGGATGGCCTGTGGCAGGACGACACCACCATCCGTGGCGTTGCAGCGGGACACACCTACGAGGTGCGGGTGGAAGTGCCGGCATGAGCGAACGCGTGCGCATCGCCGTGGTGATGGGCGTGTCGGGCAGCGGCAAGACCACCCTGGCGCGAGCTCTGGCCGACGCCTGGCCCGCGACGTTCCTGGATGCCGACGATTTCCACAGCGCGGCGGCGAAAGCACGCATGGCCAGTGGTCAACCGCTCAGCGACCGCATGCGCGCCCCCTGGGTACGTCGCATCGCCCTGGACCTGCAACAGCGCGTGGCGGCAGGCGAGCGCGTGGTGCTGGCGTTCTCCGGCCTGCGTCGGCGCCACCGTGACCGGCTGCGTGCCACCGGGCTGCCGTTGCGGTTCCTGTTCCTGCAGGGCAACCAGGATCTGATCGCCACGCGGCTGCAGGTGCGCCATGACCACTACATGCCGGCCTCGCTGCTCGACAGCCAGTTCGCCGCGCTGGAAGCGCCGCGGGAGGAAGCCGATGTCGCGAGGATCGAGGTCGCCGATCCGCCCGCCGTACAGCTGCGCGATGCGCTGGCGGCGCTGGCGTTGCCCTGAGCGGTAACGAAGCGTCTTCTACGGGCGCCAGTTGGCGTTGCGTTCCCAGAACGCCACGCTCCGCCGGTAGGCCCCGGCATCCAGCGGCACGCCCGAGCCACCTTCCTCCACACCCAGCGCATTGCGCATCATCGTAATGGGCGCCATGGGGATTTCGTGCGGCGTGGCGGTGTAGAGGCAACCCACCACGCCCCAGTCGCCGTCGATCGGCGCCCCCTCCTTCGCCAGCTGCGCGGCGCTGTAGAGGATGACGATCAGGTAGTCGGCCACCGGCGGTTCGACCCCTTCGAACCAGCGCACCAGCACGGGCAGTTCCGCCGACGAGCGTGCTTCGTAGCCCGACCGCAGCAGATGCCGGTTGTCGTCGGTGATGGGCACGGTCAGGCAGCGGGTCGCCGTCCAGTTCCGGTGCACCTGCAGGCGACAGAACGGCGCATAGCCAGCGAGTACCTCGAACGGCCTCTCTTCGTTCAAACGTTGCTCGAATGCCTCCGGGGTGCAGTCCTGGATGGCATTTCGGCGCTTGTCGGCGGGGAAGAGGCGGGTACGGGCGAAGGGCGTGAGGACGATGGTCATGCGGCAGCCGGCGGCGGGATGGCGACAGGGTAGCCGCGCCAGCCCGCCGCGGGATACGGTCCGGCGCCACAAGGATGCATCATTCATCCGGATGAAGAGATATACTGAGCCCACGATCCGACGGGCGCCCTCCATGCCATCCATCAGCTTCGAGTTCTATCCTCCCAAGACCGATGAGCAGCGCACACAGTTGGACCGCACCGCGGACAAGCTGAAGACGTACTCACCCGAGTATGTGTCGTGCACGTTCGGCGCTGGCGGCTCCACCCTCAGCTATACCTCCGAAACGGTCCGCCACCTCAACCAGCACCATGGCTTCGATGCTGCGCCGCACCTCTCGTGCGTGGGCGGCAGCCGCGAAGAAATCCGCGAACTGCTGCGGCTTTACCGTGCGCTTGGCTGCAAGCGCATCGTCGCCCTGCGTGGCGACCTGCCTTCCGGCATGGGCCATCCCGGCGACCTGCGGTACGCCTCCGAACTGATCGAATTCATCCGCGCCGAGCACGGCGACACCTTCCATATCGAAGTCGGCGCGTATCCCGAGACCCACCCGCAGGCGGCAGATGCACTGATGGACCTGCGCCACTTCAAGGCCAAGGTCGATGCCGGCGCCGATGGCGCGATCACCCAGTACTTCTACAACCCGGATGCGTACTTCCATTTCGTGGATGCGGTGCGCAGGCTCGGGGTGGAGATCCCGATCATCCCGGGCATCATGCCGATCTCCAACTTCACCCAGCTGCGCCGCTTCTCCGAGGCCTGCGGCGCGGAGATCCCGCGCTGGATCGGCAAGCGCATGCAGGCGCTGGGCGACGATGCGGATGCCGTCCGCGACTTCGGTGCCGACGTGGTCGCCGGCCTGTGCGAACGCCTGATCGCCGGCGGCGCACCCTCGCTGCATTTCTACACGCTCAACCTGGCCAAGCCCACCCAGACCGTGCTGGCGCGGCTGGGCTGGGCCCGTTGAGCGTCGGCCACCGGGTCCGTCCTTCCGGCAGGTGAACGACCTCCCATTCCGTGCGCTTGCGCCATGATCTGGACGCAGGCGCGGATTAGGCTGGTCGCATGCGCTCTTTGTCGTGTCTTGCCCTGCTTTGCCTGGCCCCGTGGACCTGCCTGAAGGTGCATGACGCCCGTGCGCAGCAGCAGGGCGTGCAGCGCTGCAGCACGATGTCCGGCCAGACCGTCTACACCGACAAGCGTTGCGAGGACATCGGCGCGATGGACCGGCTGCCGTCGGGCGACACGCCCACCGCCGCGACGGGCGCCCTCTACCGTGGAGGTTGCTCCCGCACGCTCAGCGACCTGGTGATGCAGGTCTCATCCGCCATCCAGGCGAAGGACGTGAACCGCCTGGCCGGCGTTTACCACTGGACCGGCACATCAGACGCCACCGCACTGCGCATCCTCGACCGGCTCGATGCGGTCACCCAGCGTCCGCTGGTCGACATCGTCCCGGTCCGCCCCGCCCCTGCACCGGTGCTGGATGCCACCGGACAGGTGGTCGACGCCAACCAGGACGGCTACTACCCGCACACCGCGCAGCGGCAGCGTCCCATCGGCCTGCGCGTGGTGCAGACGCTGAAGAACAGCGCCACGCCCGCCGACACCACGTTCGGCCTGCGCAGGGCCTACAACTGCTTCTGGATCACGCTGTAAGGAAACCCGGGACCTCACGCGCCCTGCGGCGCAGCGCCCGGCGGGTCCGGCGGCGTGTCCCGCGCTGACAAGAATCGCAACGTAGCCACGACGCCTTTCGAGTCCCCCGGACGGACGCCGACCTGCCAGCCATAGAGCGCGCACAGGCGACTGACGATGGACAGGCCGATGCCGCCGCCTTGCGAATGGCCGGCATGCGTGCCGCGATAGCCACGCTCGAACAGGCGCGCGGCGTCTTCCTTGCTCAGACCAGGCCCGGAATCGACGACTTCGACGGCGTCCGGCAACAGGCGGACGACCACCTCGCCATCCTTGGTGTACTTGACCGCGTTGCCGATCAGGTTGCCCAGTGCCACCGACAGTGCGGCCTCGGGCGAGTCCACGGTGACACCACCTTCGCCTTCGACCCGGAGGATCAGCGGCTTTCCTCCCAGCGTGGCGCGATGGGCATCGAGCAACTGGTCGACCACGCGCGCGACGTCGGTGTTGCCATGGCCACGCTCGTTGCGCGACAGCAGCAGCAACGCACTGATCAGGTCCGTGCATTGCTGCTCCGCGCGCTGGATGCGCTGGATGCGGGTGCGCGTCTTCTCGTCCATGTCCGGACGCGACAGCATCAGCTCGACCGAGCCGCGGATGATGGCAAGTGGCGTGCGCAACTCGTGGCTCACGTCGGCGTTGAACTCGCGATCGCGCTGGACGACTTCGGTCAGGCGGCCGGAATAGTCGTCCAGCGCCTTGGCGAGTTCGCCGACCTCATCCTCGGGAAAGTGGGGCGCCAGCGCGCGAGGGTTGCTGCTGCCGCGATAGGAACGGAGACGCGCCGCCAGTTCGGAAACAGGGCTCATCACGCGCGAAGCGGACCACCAACCAATCAGCAACGATATGCCCGTGAAGACCACCACTACGCCGATCAAAGCACGATTGAACTTGTCCTTGCCCTTGGCGGACTCGGTCATGTCGTAGGCAAGAAAAAACCACGCATCCGGCGTCTTCTGCACGGCAAGCCAGTAGGAAAAAGGCGATCCATCCTCGTCCGTACCTGACAACGCGTGTATGCCATTCGCCAGTTCGTACCAGTCGGGTTGCTCGTTCTTGAGCTGATCAAACTTGTCCGGCGCAAACGCGTAGGCACGCATCGTCTGGACGCGCAGGTCGCGCTGGCGTCCTCCGCTCTCGACATAGCGCCGCTGGTACTCGCTGATGTTCTGGCTCATCGCGTCGACCACGAGGTCTTCCTCGACGCGATTCCGCACCCAGTTCGCCGAGAACGCGAGGAGCAGCGTCAGGCAGAACCCCAACAGCACGAACGACAGGATGATGCGGGTGCGCAGCCGCCGCCGGAAGCGGCGGTGGCGGCGGGGTTTCGGCGACTCAGCTGCTGGCATCGGGCGCGGCGATGCGGTATCCGATGCCGTGGCGGGTCTGGATGTACGGGCTGTCGAACGGCTTGTCCACTACCGCACGCAAGCCATGGATGTGCACGCGCAGGGAATCGGAATCGGGCAACTCCTCGCCCCAGACGCGCGTTTCCAGCTCCTGGCGCGTCACCACGGCGGGCGACGCCTCCATCAAGGCCTGCAGGATCTTCAGCGCGGTCGGATTGAGCTGCAGCAGCTTGCCCTGGCGGCGCACTTCAAGCGTGTCCAGGTTGTACTCCAGCTCGCCGACTTCAAGTACGCGTGTCTGCACGCCCTTGCCGCGCCGCGACAGCGCATTCAGACGCACCTCGACTTCCTGCAGCGCGAACGGCTTGATCAGATAGTCGTCGGCACCGGAATCGAAGCCGGCCAGCTTGTTGTCCAGCGAGTCCCGTGCGGTCAGCATCAGCACCGGCGTCTGTTTGCGGGCCTCGTTGCGCAGCTTGCGGCAGACCTCCAGCCCATCCATCCCGGGCAGGTTGAGGTCGAGCACGATCGCATCGAACTCATGCACTACCGCCAGGTGCAGACCGGTCACGCCGTCGGCCGCGAAGTCCACCGTATGACCCCGCTCCTCAAGGTAGTCGCCAAGGTTGGCGGCGATGTCGCTGTTGTCTTCGATAACCAGAATGCGCATGTCAGGCTTCAGTCAATTGATAGGCGAGCGGAAGTTCTTGTCCATCTCGTTCTGCGCCTCGTCACGATGCCGTCGACGCTCCGCGACCGTGATGCAGTGGGTGATGGCGCGCCTCGTACCGACGGGGGCCTCCCTCTTGCAGATGAGCCGACTCTCTTCACCTGCATGGGTCAAAATGGCGTTGATCAACTCCTGGTCGTTCAACACTGCAATCTTCTGTTCGGCGGAAAGTCCCTCTACCGAGCCGTTTGCGCGAGCCAACTGGCTGGACATGCGACTCAGCGCTTCCTTCACCTTGGCCGAATCCTGGGGGCTGATCTCGCCATACTTCTTGCCTCCGGCAAGATCATTGAGAATCTGCTGCTGCTGCGTCTCGAAGGGCGACTTGATGTCCAGTGCACTGTCCGAGCCTTCTCGTGAAGACAGCGAATCAATCTTGGCGTGCGCTGCCGAGGAAGTTACCAGCAAAAAGCCCAGAACAATCGCCTTGTGCATGCTTTGAATCTCCTGTTGTGTGGCTGGGGAGCACGATCAAATGCATCTTGGACAGACCTCCGGGCGACCGGCTCGAATAGCGATCATTCGAGCGACCACCCAACTACCAAGTCGCTTCAACTGCCCTTGTTGTAGGTACCCGAGGGATTGCGGCGCATCACTTCCTGCGCTTCCTGGGCATCGCGACGACGTTCTGCCACGGTCTTGCACTGGGTCGTCGTACGCAGCGAACCGATCTGCGCTTCACGGCGGCAGATGAGACGGCTGTCGGCGGCGGCTTGGGACAGGATCTGGTTGATTTCGTTCCGTTCGTTGGCGAGCTGGGTCTTCTGCTCGGGGTTCAAGGACCCGCCGCTCTCATTGATGATCGAGGCGAACCTGGCGAGGGATTCCTTGACTTTGGCACGGTCGGCGGCCGCGATCTCGGCATAGGTTTCGCCGTCGTCCAGTTGTTTCTGGATCAGCTCCACCTGCTCGGGCAGCGGCTTGTCGAGGTCCAGTGCTTGCGGTTTGGCCGACTTGTCGCGGGGAGCACCGTGGGTGGTCGCTGCAAACAGCAGCAGCATCAATGCCATGAAGGGAGGGCGACGCATGCTGCTTCCTTACGTGATGGGGATTACCGAATTTAGCCAACGGGGCCCATGCCAGCAAGTATCGGAAGGGCTGACCGAGAAAAACAAAGGCCCAAGCGGGTGGAAGCCCGCTTGGGCCAAACTGATGCCCCGATTACCGTAAACCTGTGCTTTCCAGATGCAAACACCGGGAGGAACGCAGAGCTGCGGTCCGGACAAGGCTACGCGGGTTTCGATTAAACCACCGTTAAAGGGTGCGTTAATTTCGCGTGAAAATTCAATGTCCTGCCGTGGAGTGTGCCCTGCCGCCCTATTCAGAGTGGGCGGCCAGGTGTTCCACGATCCGTCCGGCGACGTCCACACCGCAGACCGCTTCGATGCCTTCCAGTCCCGGGGTCGAGTTGACCTCCAGGACGAGCGGGCCACGCGCGGCACGGATCAGGTCCACGCCTGCCACGCCCAGCCCCAGCACGCGCGCTGCCCGTATGGCGACGGCGCACTCCTCTTCCGTGGCCACCGCGTGCTGGGCCGTGCCACCCCGGTGCAGGTTGGACCTGAAGTCTCCCTCAGGGGCCTGGCGGCGCATCGACGCGACCACCTGATCACCGACCACGAAACAGCGCAGGTCGGCGCCCTCGGCCTCCGCGATGAATTCCTGCACCACGAAACTGGCATACAGGCCGCGCAGGGCCTCGACGACGCTGCGGGATGCAGACGGCTTCTCCGTCAGCATCACGCCGGCCCCCTGGGCGCCTTCATTCAACTTGATGACATGCGGTGGTGGACCCAGCATCGAAAGCAGGTCGTGGGTGTCGTCCGGGTTGTCGCCGAATACCGTCACCGGCAGATCGATCCCCTGCGCCGCCAGCAACTGGTGGGCGCGCAGCTTGTCGCGTGCACGCAGGATGGCATCCGACGGGTTGGGACTGTAAGTCCCCATGAGCTCGAACTGGCGCAACACGGCCGTGCCATAGCGCGTGATGGAGGCGCCGATGCGCGGGATGACCGCGTCGTAGTCGGCCAGCGATCTGCCCTTGTAGTGCAACTGGAAGCCGGTGGATGCGATGCGCATGTAGCACCGCAACGGATCCAGCACCCGCGCCGTATGGCCACGCTGGCGCGCGGCTTCGACGAGACGTCGTGTCGAGTACAGCTTGCCGTTGCGCGACAGGATGGCGAGCTTCATGGATGGGCGATCACGGGGGCCGGGCACAGCATGCCACGTACCGGATACCGGGCGATGACAGGACGCGGGAAAGGGAATGCGGAGATGGAGCGGGTGATGGGAATCGAACCCACGCTAGCAGCTTGGGAAGCTGCAGTTCT
>NZ_CAMPJD010000082.1 GCF_946886695.1 uncultured Pseudoxanthomonas sp.
CGCCCACTACCGCGCCGCCGTGCTGATGTTGGGCAGCACGGTGTTCTTCGCGCTGATGGTGGTGGCGATCCGCCTGGCCTCGGCCACGCTGCACACGTTCGAGATCGCGTTCTTCCGCAACTTTTTCGGGCTGCTCGCGGCGGCGCCGCTGATCCTGCGCCATGGCCCCGGATTCCTGAAGACCACCCAGTTCCCGCGCTACCTGTTCCGCTGCGTGATCGGCATCTGCTCGATGCTGGCCGGCTTCTGGGCCATCGGCCACCTGCCGTTGGCACAGGCAGTCTCGCTGTCCTATTCCACACCGCTGTTCGTCACCATCGCCGCCGCCGCAATGCTCAACGAGCAGGTGCGCGCGCGTCGCTGGACGGCGGTGGTACTCGGCTTCATCGGCGTGCTGGTGATCGTGCGGCCTGGCACGTCGGCGTTCACGGCGGATGCGATGATCGCCGTGCTGGCGGCCGTGATGAGCGCGCTGGTGGCGATCCAGATCAAGCAGCTTTCGCATACCGAGCCAGCCGACCGCATCGTCATCTACACCACGCTGCTGTGGGTGCCGATGTCGTTGCTGCCTGCACTGGCGGTGTGGGAATGGCCGCATGGCATCACCTGGGTTTGGGTGGTCGCGGCCGGCGTACTCGGCACCGGCGGCCACATGCTGTGGACGCGCGCGTTGAAGTTGGGCGAAGTCTCCGCGCTGACGCCGATCAGCTTCATGCAGTTGCCGGTCGTCGCAGTGTTCGGCTGGTTGCTGTTCGACGAGACGCTGGATACCTGGACGCTGCTGGGCGCCGGCATCATCTTCGGCGCCAATGCCTATATCGCCCATCGCGAAGCCGTGCTGTCGCGCCGCGCGGCGTCGGAAGCCTCCAGTTCGGCGGCCAAGCCCGGCGAGTGAGGCCGGGCGTTCTCAGGTCTGCTTGCCAGGCCGCTTTCCTTCGCGATAACGGCTGACGAATTCGGCGTCGGCATCGTCCAGCGTGTCGGGATCAGCTGCGAGCAACGGTGCGATGTAGTGCCTGTGCAGCGCGTCGGCCTCGGCGCCGCGCCCGAGCTCACGGTAGGTGTCGATCAGGTTCCAGGCCGCCGTGCGCGTCTCCACGTGCATCTCGCCCAGCACCGCGCGACGCAGGTCGAACAGCTTCAGGTACTCCTCCAGCGCCTCGCGCGTGCGCCCGGTGGTGCGCAGCGCTTCGGCACGGATGACCATCGTCAGCTGTGCCTGCGGGTGCTTGTCGCCCAGCACCTTCAGCGCCAGCGGCTGGATGTCGCCGAGCAGGCGCAGCGCGGCCTCGGGCTGCTTCGCGTTGAGCAGCGTGCCGGCATGATTGACCAGGATCGACAGCGTGTCCGGGTGCGATGGTCCCAGCACGCGACTGCGTACGGTGATCACCTGCTCCTCGAGCGGCAACGCGGCAGCGTAGTCCCTCAGGCGCGCATGCGCGGTCGCCAGGTTGAGGCGCGTGCGAACGGTCTGCGGATGATCACGGCCCAGCACGCGTTCGCGCGCGGCCAGCGCGTCCTTCAGCAGGGGCAGCGCCTCATCGGCCTGGCCTGCGTCGACCATCATCGTGGCCAGCGTGCTGCGCGCCTGCAGGGTGACCGGGTGTTCGCTGCCCAGCTTGCGCGTGTAGCGTCCGGTCAGGTCCCGCTGCATCGCGATGGCGGCATCCTTTTCGCGATTCATGATGCGCAGGACCGCGAGGTTGCCCATCGCCGAAAGCGTTTCCTCGTGGTCAGCACCCAACGTGGCCGTGCGCAACCGGACCACCTTCTCCATGTTGGCGCGCGCCTCGGGCAGTTCGCCCAGGTTGCGCTGCACGGCGGCAAGGTCGTTGGTGGCTTCCAGCGTCGCCGGGTCGCCCTCGCCCACGCTGGCGAGCAGGCGCTCCTGCACGGCCTTCACCACACCCTTCGCGCGCGGCCGGTCGCCACGCGCGGAGATCACCTGCGCCTGCGCGAGTTCCAGCTTCACCCGCACGCGGTCGTTGACCGGCAATGCGAACGCGCGCGGCAGCGCCTTCTGCAACACCGCCTCCGCCTGGTCGACATGGGCGCCTTCCAGCAGCGCCTGCACCTGGTCACGCCGCGCGCGCAGGGTTTCCTGCGCACCTTCGCCCAGCACCTTGCTGCGGTAGTCCGCCACATGCGCGAAGTGCGTCGCCGCCTTGTCATGGCGGCCGATGGCGGCGTACACGTGCCCCACCGACTCGCGCAGGCTGGCCGCCACATCGGGCTGGTCGGCGAAATCCCGGGCGATCGCGTCCTCGGCGTTCGCCAACAACTGCCGGTCCACGAGGTCGCGCGCCAGATCCCCGGCACTGGTCTTCGCCAAGGTGGCACCGAAGGCCTCGGCCGCCGATGGATCGACGCTGCCGACCTGCCGGACCAGACCCTCGGACAGGCCAACGCCCATGGTCTCGATATCGATCCCTTCCAGCATCGACTGCTGGAACGCCGCCACCTTCTCCAGTTCCGCGCTGCGGGCCTCCGCGACGCTGCGCTGCGTTTGCGCCTGCTGCAGGCCATACAGCGACAGCCCCAGCCCGCCCAGCAGCGCCAGCAGTGCTACGCCGGCCGCGACGGCCGCAGCGCGGTGGCGGCGCAGGAACTTGCGCCACACGTAGCCACGGCTGGCGGGCACTGCGGAAACCACCCGGTCATCCAGGTAGCGCTGCAGATCGTCTGCCAGGGCCGCAGCCGAATCGTAGCGGGCGTCCCGCTCGTGCTGCATGGCCTTCAGCACGATCCAGTCCAGGTCGCCGCGCAGCCGATCGCGCATCCGCGCGAGCGAAAGCCCCCGCTCCTGCGCCATTTCACGTGCCTGTTCGGCCGGCAGCCCCGCCAGCCGCGACGACGGCGCGACGGCCGTGGGGGTCTCCGCGGACCAGGTCTCGCCCACGGCTTCCGGCCGCACGCCGGTCACCAGTTCGCACAGCACCACGCCGAGCGAATACACATCACTGCGGGTATCCACTTCGCGCGGATCGCCCTGAGCCTGCTCGGGGCTCATGTACTCCGGGGTGCCCGCGCGCTCCAGCACGGCATCGCCCGCCAGCGACGCGGTGGTCGCGATGCCGAAATCGATGATCTTCGGCACCGGCCTGCCGTCCAGCGTGTCCACCAGCAGGTTGCCGGGCTTGAGGTCGCGATGCACCACGCCCTTGTGGTGCGCGTGCTGAACGCCCTCGCATACGCGGATCAGCAACGCGACGCGGGCGTCCAGCGACAGGCGCTGGTCGCGGCAGTAGCGCGTGATGGGGGTGCCTTCGATCAGCTCCATCGCGAAGAACGGGAAGCCTTCTTCGGTCGCGCCGGCGTCGTAGATCTGCGCGATCGCCGGATGGCGCATCTGCGCGAGCACCTGCCGCTCCACTTCGAAGTACGCCAGGTGGCGCGCCTGAAGGCGTTGCGCGCGCATCAGCTTCAACGCCACCTCGCGGCGGACCGGTTCCAGCTGCGCGGCACGGTAGACCTCGCCCATGCCGCCCCGACCCAGCAGCCCTTCGATGCGGTAACGCCCCAGCCGTGCACCCGGCGCGAGCGTCCCGTCGGGCGCGGTGGGCGCGTCCTGCAGGCGCGTGGCCAGGCTCTCGGTGGGTGCGAGGTCGTCGTAAGGTTGCGATGTCATGCCACTGTCCCCGGTGCGCCCGGCCATGGTAGCGGAAGCGTGAGTTGACGGACCGATCCGTTACACTCGGACCCGCACCTGCCAGCAGCACACGCATGTCCCGGGATTCCCACGATCCGCCCACCACGCAACGGACCATCCTGAGCGACGGCCCGCGCCCGCACGCGCCGCGTTCGGCGTGCGTGGTGGTGATCCACGGCGAGGGCCTGGGGCGGCGCGCGGACATCGATGTCCAACCGGTGCGCGTGGGGCGTTCGCAGGAAACCGACCTGCATATCCCGCACAACAGCGTCTCGCGCGTGCATTGCGAGATCTGGCGCGACGGCGACACCTACTGGGTCCGCGATCTCGGCGCCACCAACACCACCCGGCTCAACGACTTGCCGGTGACCGAGGCTGCGCTGGTGGACGGCGACCACATCACGCTGGGCGAAAGCATTCTCAAGTTCATCAGCCACAGCAGCGTGGAAGCGCGCTACCACGAGGAGATCTACCAGCTCGCCACCCACGATGCCCTGACGGAGATGTACAACCGCCGCCACTTCATCGAAACGGTGGAGAAGGAGATCGCGCGTGCCATGCGGCACCAGCGTGCGTTGACGATGTGCATCATCGACGTGGACCTGTTCAAGCCGATCAACGACCGCTACGGCCACATCTCCGGCGACCTCGTGCTGAAGCAGATCGCCACCCTCGTGCGCCGGCACGTGCGCAACGACGACGCCGCGGCGCGGATCGGCGGCGAGGAGTTCGCCGTACTGCTGCCCGAATGCGGGCCGGAGGCCGCCTACGGCTTCGCCGAGCGCCTCCGCGAGGCCGTGGAAGCGGTGGTGTTCCGGCCCGGTGGTGAAGCCCAGCGGATCACCGTCAGCATCGGCATCGCCGCGCTGACGCCTGATCGCGACACCGTGAGCCGCATGATGGCCGCCGCCGACGCGGCGCTGTACCGCGCCAAGAGCGAAGGCCGCAACCGGGTGTGCATCGAGCACTGATCCCGGCGCGCGGGTTCAGCCGCCGATGCGCTCCACCCGGTAACCCGCGCTCCGCCAGGCATCGATACCGCCCCGCAGCGGCACCACATCGCGGAAACCCGCCTTGCGCAGCCTTGTCGCCATCCACGCGGCCGACACCTCGTCCGGACAGGCGCAGTAGATGACGATCTTCCCCTCGCGCGGATACGTGGCCAGGATGCCGTCGAGCTGGCGTTCGTCCGCGAACACCGCGCCCGGGATGACGTAGGGGTCCACGTCGCGGAAACCGGGCGCGCGGATGTCGAACACCACCGGCGGCGGGCCCGCCTGGACCAGTGCTTCCAGTTCCGGCGGATCGATCCGCGTCGCTTCCAGCGACCTCAACAGCGAACGCCGACGCCACCAGCGCCAGCCCACATAGGCGGCGAGCAGCGCGCCGATGACCACGCCTGCACCGGTACCCAGTTGCGACAGCGTGTCGATGACCGTCTCCACCTGGGGAGCGAACACCACACCCAACCCCAGGCCCAGCGCGGCCCACAACGTCGCACCCAGTCCGTCATAGCGCAGGAACGGCGGCAGCCGCACCTGCATGGCGCCCGCCAGCGGCACGGACACCATCGACAGGCCCGGGATGAACTTCGCCACCGACAGGATGCGGATGCCGAAACGGCCGTAGAAGCGCTCGGTGCGCTTCATGCAGGTGTCGCGCGACAGTGAAAGTCGGCACAAGGACTGCAGCGTGCGGTTGCCATAACGGCGGCCGGCGTAGAACCACACGCCGTCGCCGATCAGGCTGGCCAGCACGGAGACGGCCAGCACGCCCAGCAACGGCAGCCACATCGTCTCCGGCTGCAACGCCAGGCCGGCGCCGACGAGGATCAAGGTCGGCATGGCAGGCACGGGCAGCCCGAGCGACAGCGCCAGCACATTGGCGAACACCAGCAGCACGCCGTATCGGTCGACCAGTTCCTGCATTGCCATCCCCGGAGTCCACGCCGCGTTCCGCGACGGGTGTCGGCATGTTCGATCCACGGCCGCCGTGCGGCAAGGCGCCTGCCCGCAACGATCCGTTGCCCGGCCGCGATAGCGCACGCCGGTACAACGCCGCACGTGCGTGCTGCGACGCGGGATCGCTCCGTTTACCTGGCCGGCCGCGCGCCATGTGAAGGGGGGCATCGCGGCCAATGTCGGGGGCCACGGCAGCCAAAGCCGACGCCATCACGCGGACTTAATCCCGTCACCGGACGGGCGTCCCACCATCCGCCCCTGTACGGTCGCCGCCCCCACGCGTGCCGCACGCCAAGGCAGTCCATCCCGTTGAACGTCCACCTGACTCTCGCCGGAGGATCCGATCATGGTTGCACCCGTACGACCCGCACGCCTGCCCCTCGTCCTGGCAGCCGCAAGCTTCACCCTGCTGGTGGCCGCGCCACTGAAGGCGGAGGAAGGCGACTACAGTTTCTGGCAGACCCTGGTGAACCTGGTCTCGCCACCCAAGGCCGACAACAAGGTCACCGCCGCACAGCGCACCGGCACCTATCCGTTGCTGGCCAATCCGTCCGGATTCAATGACGGCTTCCAGCCCGGTCGCTACGACGCATGGCAGACCATCCAGCTGGCACCGCAGACCGGCGCGGTGTGCGGCGACGGCTCACCGTTCAAGTTCTTCGTGAATCGCGTGGCAGATACGCGCAACACCATCATCTACATGGAAGGGGGAGGCGCCTGCTGGGACTACGCCAGTTGCAGCGGCCAGAGCGGTATCCGCGGCGCGCGCAATCCGAATGGCATCCCCGACGACTACATGAGCCTGCTCAATCCCGGCGCCAGCCTGGTCAGCCCGTTCGTCACCCGCGTAAGCCCGTTCGATGCGGTGAAGACGCAGGGCTGGAACATGGTCTACGTGCCCTACTGCACCGGCGACATCTACAGCGGCGACCGCGTCGCGGTCTACAACGACCCGAGCGGCCAGAACACGCCGCTGGTCTGGCACCACAACGGCGTGCGCAACGTGCGCGCGGTGGCGGGCTGGTTGAAGGACAACCTGCCCAGGCCCACCCAGATGCTGTCCACCGGCTGCAGCGCCGGTGGTGCGGGCAGCCTGACCAGCTATCACCCGCTGCGTCGCGACATGGCGCCCACGCGCAGCTTCCTGATCGACGACTCCGGCCCGATCTTCCCCACGCCGAAGAACGGCAATCCGGTGGACTACCCCTCGCAACCGTTGATGGCGCTGATCCGCAGCGCCTGGGGCCTGGACCAGCCCAACGGCCCACTGCCCTACCTCGCCAGCGGCCTGCCGCAATTCGACCTCAACGAACTCGGCAGCCTGTATCCCGCGCTGTCCAGCAAGTATGCGAACGACAGACTCGGCCATACGCACTTCTGGAAAGACCTCAACTATTCCTCGTACTCGTACGAGCGCTTCTATCCCGACATCGCCAATGCACCCGACCAGGCGACCAAGGAGGCCCGCATCCACGCACGCTGGGATGTCGACACTGCACGACTGCGCGATCGCCTGAACGGCCTGAACAACGTCGGTGGCTACTTCCCGCAGTACCGCGCGCTCAACGAGAGCCACTGCACCACTATCGTCGATTTCAAGAACGCCGACGTGCAGGCGCAGAACCTGGAACTGAAGCACTTCATCGACAGCGTGCTCGATGGCCAGGGCAAGGTGATCGACGCCAGCGAACAGGACGACAAAGCCGACAAGGCCAAGCCTTTCAACCTCCTGTACTGGCTGGTGGACCAGTTGATGGGCTGAGGCCGATGTCCGGGGCCGCCCTGCCGCGGCGGCCCCGGCGTGCGAGGGATACTGCATGAAGAAGCTGCTGATACTGCTGGTGCCTTGCCTGGTCTTCGTGGCGGCCGTGCTGTGGTGGAAGCGCGATGCCGCGGGCATGCCGTCGGACGCACGACGCCCGCAGGCCGAAGTGCCCGATGCCTCTTCATCGGCACTGTCGTCGTTGCAAACCACGCCACAGGCGCAGGCGCACCGCGAACGCCAGCGCTTCGAGGCTGATGCGAAGGATTTCTTCGCGCGCGCCCCTTCGCTGCGGGCGGTGGAGCGCAGCGAACGCGCCGATGCGTTGACGCGCCAGATCGACAAGTACGAAGCAACGGGCGGCCTGTCTGCGGGCGAAGCCATGCTGTTGCGCACCGCGCTGGTGAAGGCAACCGTGGACGACCCCGCGCGGCAGGCGGAGGAGGTCGCGGCCATCGCCGACCGCTATCGCGCCCACGCCGACCAGCGCATGGCCGCCTTCGCCGCGCAGCAGCGCAATGACCCCCGCTTCCAGTCTTACAAGGCGCGCGAAGCGCAGGTGGTATCGGAAGTGATGGCCAGCACATCGATTCCCGCCGGCCTCACCCGCGACCAGTACCTGCGGCAGCGACTGCAGGAGGAGCGCGAGCGGGCGTATGCGCCGTAGACGCGGCTGTTTGTAGGAGCGACGTAAGTCGCGACCGCACGCCGTCAGTTCGCGAGATATCCACACCCTGCACTGGTGGCAAGCCAACACTGACAGGATGCTATCGGTGATGCATCCGGATCGGTTCGCTTCGGCAGTCGCGACTTACGTCGCTCCTACAGGAAGTGCGACGCAATCACCGCACCTGCCACGGCCGCTCGCGGATGCGGTACAGCACCAGATAGACGCCCGAGACCCAGGCGACACCGGCAGCCCAGCCACCGAGGATGTCGGACGGATAGTGCACGCCCAGGTAGATGCGCGAGGCGCCGACAGTCAGCGCGAACAACGCGGCGAGCGCGGCGACCGGCCACCGGAAGCGGGTATGCCAGCACAGCAGCAGGACCACCATCGCCAGCGTCGCCGATCCCATCGCGTGGCCGCTGGGGAAGCTGAAGGTATGCTCCGGCGCGATGGATTCCCATAGCGTCGGCCGGTCGCGCTGGAAGAACTGCTTCGTCGCCATGTTCAACAGCGCCGAACCCGCGAACGACACGCCGGCGAACGTCGCCTCGCGCCATCGCCGCGCGATCAGCAGGCCGATCGTCAGTGCGATGTCGACAGGAACCACGCCCCACTGGTAGCCGATCGCCGAAACAAGGACGAAGAGCCGGTCCAGCGCCGGGCCGGCCATCGCGTGGGCCTGCCAGAGCAGCGCATCGTCGAAGTAGAAATCCTCGAGTTCGTGGACTTCATCCCCCAGTTCGACGAACAGCCACAGCGGCGCCAGCACGCAGAGGAACAGCAGGACCAGGCGCCCGCCGTGTTCGCGGAACAGGCCGGCGATGAAGCGCCGGCCGTTCGCCAGCGTGTCAGCCGGCAGCACGCGCGTACTTGGCCTCGACATAGTCGTCGATCAGGGCGACGAACTCGTGCGCGATGTTCTCGCCGCGCAGGGTGATCTTCTTCTCGCCATCGACGAACACCGGCGCCGCCGGTGCTTCGCCCGTGCCCGGCAGCGAGATGCCGATGTTGGCGTGGCGCGACTCACCCGGCCCGTTCACCACGCAGCCCATCACTGCCAGCGTCATGTTCTCGGCGCCGGGGTGGGTGACCTTCCACTCCGGCATTTTGCCGCGCACGTGCTCCTGCACGACCTTGGCCAACTCCTGGAAGAATTCGGAGGTGGTGCGGCCGCAGCCGGGGCACGCGGTGACCATCGGCGTGAACGCGCGCAGGCCGGTGGTCTGCAGCAGTTCCTGCGCGACGATGACTTCCTGCGTGCGCGACTGGCCGGGTTCCGGCGTCAGCGAGATGCGGATGGTGTCGCCGATGCCCTCCTGCAGCAGCACGGCCAGCGCGGCGCTCGAGGCCACGATGCCCTTGCTGCCGATGCCGGCTTCGGTCAGGCCCAGGTGCAGGGCGAAGT
>NZ_CAMPJD010000083.1 GCF_946886695.1 uncultured Pseudoxanthomonas sp.
GTGCGGGCATGGGGACCTCTTTGCAGGCGATGGTGGTGGGGATGGAGTGAAGATGCCGTGCACGCGGCAGGCATAATGGGGGAGTGTAATGCGCCCCTCCACCACGTCCAACCGCTGACATGACGCCATCCACAACCAGCCCCGTCGTGATGGGCGTGATCGCCCTGGAATTGGCCGCCGGCAACACGCCGCAGCGCGCAGCGCTGGCCGCGGCCGAAGCGAGCGAACTGGCCGGCAAACTGGGGCGCGACCTCGCCGCGCATGCGCCGCAGGTGCGTGACCTGGATCTCGTCTTCGCCGCCGCGCATTTCGATCCCGCCGAAGCCCTGCGCCCCGGTTGGCCGCTGCACCAGCGGCTGCGCGAGCTGCACCAGCGCGCACCGGGACGTGGCGAAGGCGCACGCCTGATCGCGTTCGGTGCCGATGAGTCCGGTGACATTCCGATGCCGTTGCAGGCGGACGATGGCCTGCGCGGTGGCCTGCTGCGCGTGGTGCCCTTCCTGCTCAGTGGCGAGGACCATACGGTCGAAGCCGTCAGCGAACGGTTGGAGAGCGTGCTGCTCGAAACCGGCATGGCCCAGGCCGATACCGCGCTACTCGCGCAAACAGCCTTCGGTGCGCAGATCGAGCACGCGCGCTACATGACCCTGCACGACCTCGCCGCGATGACCGCCATGCAGTACGAGCACGGCGGGTTGGGCGCACTGTGGCCCGTCATCGAAACCGCGCTGATGGCGCCCGCGGAAGAACAATGGCTGGATGCGCTGCCGGAACCACTGCTGCGCTACGCGGGCGGCGAAGTGCACATTGCGCTGTTCGAACCGCCGGCATGGCGAGCGCGGTACGCGCCGCAGGAAGCCACCGATGAGCGACTGGAACGCGCGTACCAGCACTTCCAGGCACGCCAGCAGCAGATCGCCGCTGTGCTGGAAGCGCACGGCGTTCCGGTGACGTTCGCGCACTGCCCGGGCAACGCGGATCCGCGGACTGCGATGGCGTGAAGGCGGACATCCGCCCCACGCAATCCCTGCAGGAGGGGCTTCAGCTCCAAGGCTTTTTGCGGGGAGGTCTTAGAAGCAAGAGCCTCGGGGCTGAAGCCCCTCCTACAACACGAGGCCGGGCTACTGCGTGATCTTGATGATGCCGCAGGCTACGCGCGCGCCGGCGTTGCCGGCGGGCTGGCTGGCGTAGTCATCCGGCGCGGCGTGCACGATCAGCGCGCGCGTGGCGACATCGTTCACCGCGCCGCCGCCCAGCGTGACACCTTCCACATGTGCATCCACCTTCGCCACGCCATCGGCGTTGGCGGTGAGGTTGCTCATGTCGCCTGCATGGTGCGCGCCGCTGCCGGCCTTGCCATGCGCCGTGTTGAACGGATTGAAGTGCGGGCCGGCGCTGCTGGCGTCGGCGGCGCTGCAATCGCCCTTCTCGTGGACATGGAAGGCATGCGTGCTGTTGGCCTGCAGGCCACCGATTTCGCCGGTCAGGTGCAGCCCTTTGCCCATCGGGGTAAGCGTGACGCTGCCGCTGACCAGGCTGCCGGAGGCGGAAGCCAGTACCGCGACGGCCTGCCTGGCGGTGCTGGTGGTAGGCACGTCCGGCGTGGCGGACGGCGGGGACGAAGACGAGGACGGCGTGGTGCCGCAGGCCGCGAGCGTGAGGGCGGAGGCGGCGGCCAACAGGGCAATGCGCATGGGGAGCTCCAGGTGCAGGTCGTGGCTCGCTACCGTAACCATCGCTACCTTCATGTTCAATGAAAGCAGCGGGGCACGCCTATCCGCGCTTGCGGCCGGGACCCAGCTTCCGTGTCACGGTGTTGCGCCCGACGCCGAGCCGGGCCGCCGCTTCGGCGCGGCGGCCGTGGGTCAGTTCCAGCGCGACCTCAAGCAGCGTGCGGTCGAGTCGCTCGCGCGCCTCGGCATGCAGTGATTCGGCGCCTTCCAGCAGGCGGCGCCGCGCCCATTCGCCCAAGGCGTGGTCCCATTCGCCACGCGCGCCCGTCGCAGGCGCATGCAGCAGCGCACCCTGCAGATCGGCCGTGTTGATGAGATCGGCCGGTGCCAGTGCAGCCAGTCGCCAACACACGTTCTCCAGTTCGCGCACGTTGCCGGGCCAGTCGTGGGCCTGCAGCAGGTCCAGCGCCGGTGCGCTGAAACGCTTCGGTGCGATGTCCAGTTTGCGGGTGGCCGTCGCGAGGAAGTTCTCGGCCAGCTGCGGCACATCCGCGCGCCGCTCGCGCAACGGCGGCAGTTGCAGCCGCACCACGTTCAGACGATGCAGCAGGTCGGCACGGAAGCGGCCTTCGGCGACCAGGCCGTCAAGGTCCTGATGGGTGGCGGCGATCACGCGCACGTCCACGCGGATCAGCTCGCGTCCGCCGACGCGGAAGAACTCGCCTTCTGCCAGCACGCGCAGCAACCGGGTCTGCAGTGGCAGCGGCATGTCGCCGATCTCGTCGAGGAACAGGGTGCCGCCGTCGGCCTGCTCGAACCGCCCGATGTGCCGCTTCTGCGCGCCCGTGAAGGCGCCGGCCTCATGGCCGAACAGTTCGCTTTCCAGCAACTCCGATGGAATCGCGGCGGTGTTCAACGCCACGAACGGTTTGCGCGAGCGCGGCGACTCATGGTGCAGCGCATGCGCGACCAGCTCCTTGCCGGTGCCGGTCTCGCCGGTGATCAGCACCGAAAGCGGTGCCTGCGCCAAGCGTCCGATCGCGCGGAACAGCGCGCGCATCGCGGGCGTGTCGCCGATCAGCTGCGGCGTCGCCGATGCCGTCACGCCGCCATCCTGCGCTGCGTCGGCGACCTCCTCCGCATCGGGCAGCGTGCGTGCCGCCAGCGCCACCGCATCGTCCAGATCGAATGGCTTGGAAAGGAATTCATGTGCGCCACCGCGGAATGCCCCGGCCGTGCTGGCAACATCGGTATACGCCGACATGACGATGACGGGCAGCTGCGGATGCGTGGCTTTCAGCTTGTCGAGCAGCACCAGACCGTCGTCGCCGGGCATGCGCACGTCGGTGAACAGCAGGTCGGGGGCGCCGCGGGCACCAAGCGCGTGCAATGCCGCAGCGGCGCTGTCGAAGCCGTCCACCGTGTAGCCGGCGTCGCGCAATGCGGTAGCCAGCACGAAGCGCACCGAACGGTCGTCATCGACCACCCAGATCCGGCGTGCGTCGGTGGCGCCGCTGGTGGCGGCCAGGCGATCAGTGGACATGACGTTCCTCGTCGGAGTCGTGCAGCGACTGCGGCAGCAGCAAGGTGAAGACCGTATGGCCGGGGCGCGACCGGTAGGTCAGCGACCCCCGGTGTTCGCGCGCGACCTGCTGCGACAGCGCCAGGCCCAGGCCGCTGCCTTCGGCGCGGCCGCTGACCAGCGGCAGGAACAGGTGTTCGGCGAGCTCTTCGGGCACGCCGCGGCCGTCGTCGACGATCTCCACCCGCAACGCCATCGTGTGCAGGTGGTCGTGGATGCGCGACCCGTGTTCGACACGGGTGCGCAGGATGATGTTGGCGGCACCGGCCTGGATGGCGTTGCGCACCAGGTTCCAGACCGCCTGGGTCAGGCGGTCGCCGTCGCCGGACAGTTCCGGCAGACTGGGGTCGTAGTCGCGTTGCAGGCGTACCGACCAGCCGCCTTCGTTCTCGGCCAGCCGCAGCACGCGCTCCAGCACGGTATGGATGTTCAGGGCAGCGTGCGGGCGCTGCGGGGATGGCGAAAGCAGTTGTTCAAGCAGGGTGTTGAGGCGGTTGATCTCGGATTCGATCAGTTCGATCAGCTCGCGCTCGTCGTCGTTGTCGTTGCGATGCGCGGCCCGGCGTGCCAGCAACTGCGCGGCGCCTTTCAGGCCGGCCAGCGGATTGCGCAGCTCGTGCGCCAGCCCCTTCAGCGCGGCGCTCAGTGCATTCGGCAGGACCTGGGTGGGATCGAGCGCGGGGAATTCGTCCACCGGATGCGCTTCCAGCAGCCAGCCCCCGCCATCCAGGCGCGACAGCCAGCCTTCGGCGAAGCACGGCGACTCACCGGGCATGCCCAGCGCCATGCGGTGCAGCCGCAGGACGTCGCGATCCGTGTTGTCCAGGAACCTTGCCATGGCGTCGCCTTCGATCTCCAGGGCCGCCAGGGGTTGTCCCAGCAGGCGGCGGCTACTGACGCCCAGCCAACGGGCGAAGGCAGGATTCACGCCGCGGATCAGGCCGTCGGCATCCGCCCAGGCCACCGGCGTGCTGAGCGCGTCGGTGGTGGGCTCGAAACGCATGCGGGACGGGTCCGGGGACGACATTGCACCAGTTTAGTGCAAAGCCGTCCCCGGCAATCCATCAGGCCTCGTAGGCCGATTCGCCATGCGAGGCGATGTCCAGACCCTCGCGTTCGGCATCTTCGGTCACGCGCAGGCCGAACACGACCTTGGCGATCAGGAACGCGACCACCGACACCACGCCGATCCAGACGATGGTCAGGCCCACGCCGGTCGCCTGCTTGATGACCTGCGCCACCATGTCGAAGTCCTCGCCACCGGTGCCGCCCAGCGACGGCGCATGGAACACGCCGGTCAGGATCGCGCCGATGATGCCGCCGACCGCATGCACGCCGAACACGTCGGCGGTGTCGTCGACCTTCAGCAGGCGCTTCAGGCCGGTGACGCCCCACACGCAGACCACGCCGGCGATGAAGCCGATGGCCACCGCACCGAACGGACCCACCAGGCCCGCAGCCGGGGTGATGCCGACCAGGCCGGCCACCGCACCCGAGGCCACGCCCAGCGCGGACGACTTGCCCTTGAAGATCTTCTCGGTCAGCGCCCAGGCGATCACCGCGGCAGCGGTGGCGACCAGCGTGTTGATGAAGGCCAGGGCGGCGCCCGCGTTCGCTTCCAGGTTGGAGCCGGCGTTGAAGCCGAACCAACCCACCCACAGCAGCGAGGCACCCACATAGGTCAGGGTCACGTTGTGCGGCTTCAGCGCGGTCTGGCCGTAGCCCAGGCGCTTGCCCACGAAGTACGCGCCGATCAGGCCGGCCACGCCCGCGTTGATGTGCACCACCGTGCCGCCGGCGAAATCCAGCGCGCCCATTTCGAACAGGTAGCCGCCGGTGGCCCACACGATGTGCGCGATCGGCAGGTAGCCGAAGGTGAACCAGATCACCGAGAAGAGGATCACGGCGGCGAACTTCATGCGCTCGGCGAACGCACCGACGATCAGCGCGCCGGTGATGCCGGCGAACGTCGACTGGAACGCGATGAACACGTATTCGGGCAGGCTGACACCGTCGGTGAACGTGGCCGCCAGCGTTTCCGGCGTCACGCCCTTCAGGAACAGCTTGTCCAGGTTGCCGAGCCACGCGCCTTCACCGGAGAACGCCAGGCTGTAGCCGTAGACGATCCACAGCACCACCAGCAACGAGAACACGGTGATCACCTGCACCAGCACCGACAGCACGTTCTTCGAACGCACCATGCCGCCGTAGAACAGCGCGAGGCCCGGAACCACCATCAGCAGCACCAGCAGCGTGGACGTCAGCATCCACGCTACGTCGCCCTTGTCGACCACCGGTTCGGCAGCGGCTTCTTCGGCGGGCGCCGCCTCGGGCGCGGGTGCTTCGGTCAGCGTCTCGGTGACGGTTTCGGTGACGACATCCACCGCGGGTGCTGCTTCGGCGGGCGCTTCCGCCGCTGGCGGAGCGGTGTCCTGCGCGATGGCGGTCGCGGCCACGCCCAGGGTCATCAGGCCGCACAAGGCGGCCAGGCAGAGTACGTGCGCACGGGTCTTCCACCCGGACAACAGTCGAGTCTTCATGTGGGGCTCCGAGTGTTAGAGCGCGTCCGCGCCGACTTCGCCGGTGCGGATGCGGATGACCTGGTCGATGGTGGTGACGAAGATCTTGCCGTCGCCGATCTTGCCGGTGCCGGCCGCCTGCTGGATGGCCTCGATGACGGCATCCAGTCGCTCGTCGGTGACGACGGTTTCGATCTTGATCTTGGGCAGGAAATCGACGACGTACTCGGCGCCGCGGTACAGCTCGGTGTGGCCCTTCTGCCGGCCGAAGCCTTTGACTTCGGTCACGGTGATGCCGGACACGCCCGCCTGCGACAAGGACTCTCTTACCTCGTCGAGCTTGAACGGCCGGATGATGGCGGTGATCAGTTTCATGCGCATACCCCGATGGTGGATGGAACCGGCCGACCGGAGCCGGCCGGCGGTTTCAGGTCACCCGTGCGCGCAGCCCCCTGGCGGCGGACACGTTGTCGGTGCGGATCGATGCATGAACCGCATCCGTGCCCACCGCGATCATGTGCGGCAGGAACGGATGACGTGGGAGGGAGCTGCGGTTCATGGACCTCTCCTGTGTTTCCCCAAGTACAGCGTTGGTGCGATCTCCAGGAATCGAAGACGGGTGGTGCCCCGGTTCCCCAACCGGGCGAACGCATCGCAGAACGATGCACTCGATAAGGTGCGGCGATGGCGACGGGTGGGAGGGGAGATCCGTCGCCATCGCCGCGAGAACTCAGCGTCCGCCTGCCGCGTCGCCGGGGACCGATGCACGGTCCCCGGCGAGTTGGGCGATGACGGTGTGCGCGTGCATCAGTTGGCGTAGTACAGCTGGTATTCCAGCGGGTGCGTGGCCGCGCGGAACTTGGTCACTTCCTGCATCTTCAGCGCGATGTAGGCGTCGATGAAGTCGTCGCTCATCACGCCGCCGGCCTTGAGGAAGTCGCGGTCCTTGTCCAGCGCGTCCAGTGCCTGGTCCAGGCTGGAGCAGACCTGCGGGATGTTCTTCTCTTCTTCCGGCGGCAGGTCGTACAGGTCCTTGTCGGAAGGCGCACCGGGGTCGATCTGGTTCTTGATGCCGTCCAGGCCGGCCATCATCAGCGCGGTGAAGGTCAGGTAGCCGGACTGCAGCGGATCGGGGAAGCGGATCTCGATGCGGCGCGCCTTCGGATTGGCCACCCACGGGATGCGGCACGACGCCGAGCGGTTGCGCGCCGAGTAGGCCAGCATCACCGGCGCTTCGAAGCCCGGCACCAGGCGCTTGTAGCTGTTGGTGCCCGAGTTGGCGAACGCGTTGATCGCCTTGGCGTGCTTGAAGATGCCGCCGATGTACCACAGCGCCATCTGCGACAGGCCGCCGTAGCCGTCGCCGGAGAACAGGTTCTGGCCGCCCTTGGCCAGCGACTGGTGCACGTGCATGCCGCTGCCGTTGTCGCCGACGATCGGCTTCGGCATGAAGGTGACGGTCTTGCCGTTGCGATGGGCGACGTTGCGGACCACGTACTTCATGCGCTGCAGCTCGTCGGCCTTCTGCACCAGCGTGTTGAACTTGGCGCCGATCTCGCACTGGCCGGCGGTCGCGACTTCGTGGTGGTGCACCTCGACTTCGATACCGACCTGTTCCAGCGTCTTGCACATCTCGGCACGCAGGTCATGCAGCGAGTCGGTCGGCGGCACCGGGAAGTAGCCGCCCTTGATGCCCGGACGGTAGCCGCTGTTGGCGCCGTCGTAGCTCTTGCCGCTGTTCCACGCGCCTTCTTCGGAATTGATCTTGAAGAAGGTGTTGCCCATGTCGTTGGCGAACTGCACCGAGTCGAAGATGAAGAACTCGGGTTCCGGACCGAAGAACGCCACGTCGGCGACGCCGCTGGCCTTCAGGTGGGCCTCGGCGCGCTTGGCGATGCCGCGCGGATCGCGCGTGTAGCCCTGCATGGTGGCCGGATCCAGGATGTCGCAGATCAGCACCAGGGTCGGGTCGGCGTAGAACGGATCGAGGTAGGCGGTGCTCGGGTCGGGCAGCAGCACCATGTCCGACTCGTTGATGCCCTTCCAGCCGGAGATCGACGAGCCATCGAACATCTTGCCGTCTTCGAACAGCGACGCATCCACGATGCTGACGGGGAAGGTGACGTGCTGTTCGATACCGCGCATGTCGACGAAGCGCAGGTCGACGAACTCGACCTTGTGGTCCTTGATCAGCTTCTCAACGTTGTCCAGGGACATCTCGGAACCTCGGGTTGGATAAGTGTGTGACGGGATACAGCAATCCCCGTGCCAACCCCACGGTGCGCCCAACCCATTGATTTACATGGGCGACTTTGACGTTCCCGTCACGTCGAATCCCTTGTTTGGTGCATTCTCTTTGCACCACGAACCAACGCGGTGCGTCGCCGTTTCCACTATTCTTTGCCGCCTCCCCTGCGTGCCGCCTCCTGATGACCGACCTGCTCGCCGCGCTGCTGCTCGGCATCCTTGAGGGCCTGACCGAGTTCCTGCCGGTCTCCAGCACCGGCCACCTGCTGATCGCGCAGCACTGGCTGGGCGAGCGCTCGGACTTCTTCAACATCGTCATCCAGGCCGGTGCCATCCTCGCCACCACGCTGGTGTTCCGGCGCCGGATCTGGGAACTGGCGACCGGCTGCTGGCGTGATGCCGAGGCCCGCGACTACTCGATGAAGCTGGCGGCCGCCTTCCTGGTCACCGCGCTGGTCGGCCTTCCCGTCCGCCTGGCCGGCTGGGAACTGCCGGAAACCGTCACCCCGATCGCGTGGGCGCTGATCATCGGCGGCGTGTGGATGCTGGTGGCCGAGCACTTCGCCGAAAAACGCGGCGATGTGGCCACCATCACGTGGAAGGTGGCGATCCTGGTCGGTCTTGCGCAGGTGGTGGCCGGTGTCTTTCCCGGCACCTCGCGCTCCGCCGCGGCGATCTTCATGGCCATGCTGGCCGGCACCAGCCGGCGCTCGTCGGCGGCGGAGTTCGTGTTCCTGCTGGGTATCCCCACCATGTTCGCGGCCAGCGGTTACGCCTTCCTGGAACTGGTGAAGGACGACGCGCTGGGCAGCGAGAACTGGAGCGAAGTGGCGCTCGCGTTCGCCGCCGCCACCGCGACGGGCTTCGTGGTGGTGAAGTGGCTGCTGGGCTTCATCAAGGCGCACCGCTTCACCGGCTTCGCCATCTACCGCATCGTGCTGGGCGCGCTGCTGCTGTTGCTGATGCCCGTGGGCAGCTGAGCCGCCGCTCCCTGCTCCCTGCTCCCTGCTCCCTGCTCCCTGCTCCCTGCTCCCTGCTCCCTG
>NZ_CAMPJD010000084.1 GCF_946886695.1 uncultured Pseudoxanthomonas sp.
GACCCCAACCCTCCCCCGCAAGCGGAGGAGGGGGCCGAATCCATCACCATTGCATCCCGCATTCCCGGACCCCATCCATGAAGCCGACCTCCTTTCTGCTTGCCGCAACCGTCCTGATGAGCACCCCGATCACCTCCGCCCTCGCCGCCACCGCCACGCCGCCCGATGTGGCGAAGAAGCCGCACGTGGTGAAGGCGCCCCACGGCGCCGAACGCAACGACGAGTACTACTGGCTGCGCGACGACAAGCGCGAGAACAAGGAGATGCTGGCGTACCTCAACGCCGAGAACGCCTACACCGATGCGGTGATGGCGCCGCTGAAGCCGCTGGAGGACAAGCTGTACGACGAAGTCGTCGCGCGCATCAAGCAGGACGACGCCAGCGTGCCCTACCGCGAGCGCGGCTGGTGGTATTACGCCCGCTTCGTCACCGGCAAGGACTATCCGGTGCATGCGCGGCGCAAGGACGGCCCGGGCGTGGATGCGGTGTCGATCCAGGCCGCCAATGCCGCCGGCGACTTCAACGGCGAACAGGTGCTGCTGGATGTCAACGCGCTGGGCGAAGGCAAGGACTACTACAACGTCGGCGACTACGAGGTCAGCCAGGACAACCGCCTGCTGGCCTATGCCGACGACACCAACGGCCGTCGCCAGTACACCATCCGCTTCAAGAACCTGGACACCGGCGAGCTGTTGCCGGACACCGTGACCAACGCCGAGCCGAACCTGGTGTGGTCCGACGACGGCCGCACGCTGTTCTACGTGGACAAGGATCCGGAGACCCTGCTCAGCAAGCGGGTGAAGTCGCACGTACTGGGCACGCCTGCCAGCCAGGACAAGCTGGTCTACGAAGAGGAAGACGACAGCTTCTACATGGGCATAGGCCGCAGCCGCGACGACGCGTTCATCTGCATCAGCGTCGAAAGCACCGTGTCCTCGGAGATGCGCTGCACGCCGGCCGCCAGCCCGGGTGTGTTCACCGTGCTGGCGCCGCGCGAACGCGACGTCGAGTACCAGGCCGACCACCTGGGCGGGCGCTGGGTGATCCGCACGAACGCCGATGGCGCCACCAACTTCAAGATCGTCACCGCGCCGACCGACTCGGTCTCGCGCAAGGACTGGAAGGACTGGGTCGCGCACCGCGACGACGTGTTCGTCGAGGGCTTCGAGCTGTTCGACGGATTCAGCGTGGTGGCCGAGCGCGCCAACGCACTGGAAAGCCTGCGCGTGATCAAGGCCGACGGCAGCAGCGACTACGTCAAGGCCGACGAACCGGCGTACTCGATGGGTCTGTCCGCCAATCCGGAGACCGGCACCGACTGGTTGCGCTACAGCTATACGTCGATGACCACCCCGGCCACGACCTACGAGCTCAACACGAAGACGGGCGAGCGCCGCCAGCTGAAGCAGCAGCCGGTGCCCGGCTATGACGCGTCGAAATACGCCACCGAGCGCGTGTGGGCCCCCGCACGTGATGGCAAGACGAAGATCCCGGTGACGCTGGTGTACCGGAAAGACGTCGCGCGCGACGGCAAGGCGCCGATGCTGCAGTACGCCTATGGCAGCTATGGCGCGTCGATGGACCCGAACTTCAGCATCACCAACGTCAGCCTGCTGGACCGTGGCGTGGTCTATGCGCTCGCGCATATCCGTGGCGGGCAGGAGATGGGCCGCAGGTGGTACGACGATGGCAAGCTGTACAACAAGATCAACACCTTCACCGATTTCATCGACGTCACCGACTACCTGGTCAAGGAGGGCTATGCGGCGAAGGATCGCGTGGCCGCGATGGGTGGCAGTGCCGGCGGCCTGTTGATGGGCGCGGTGTCGAACATGGCGCCGGAGAAGTACAAGGTCATCCTGACGCTGGTGCCGTTCGTCGACGTGGCGACCACGATGCTGGATCCCAGCATCCCGCTGACCACCAACGAATACGACGAGTGGGGCAACCCGGAAGAGAAGGGCTACTACGACTACATCCTGACCTACTCGCCCTATGACAACCTGCAGGCGAAGGCCTATCCCGCGATGTTCGTCGGCACCGGCCTGTGGGATTCGCAGGTGCAGTACTGGGAGCCGGCCAAGTACGTCGCCCGCCTGCGCGACCTGAACACGAGCAAGGAAACCGTCGTATTCCGCACCAACATGGAAGCCGGCCACGGCGGCAAGTCCGGCCGCTTCCGTCAGTACCGCGAGCGCGCCGAGATGTTCGCCTTCATGCTGGACCAGCTGGGCGTCGCCTCGAAATAAGCGGCGTCGCAGGACATGAAGAAAGCCGGGGCAACCCGGCTTTCTTCGTTTGCTGTGCCCACCGACAGAGGGGGCTCCAGCGCCGCCCGCCGCCGCCGATAACCGAGGGGACGAGTTCGTCGACGGAGGCAGGGCATGGCAGGGTGGGGTGCGGTGATCCGAGTGGGGCATCTCGTATTCGCGCCATCGGCCGTCGATTTGGGGTACAAGGTCGCCGTGCACGATACGTCGCCGCCACCGCGCGATCTTCCCGAACCGAGGCCGACCCGCTTCCGATGGGCGTGGTGGCTGCTGGCCTACGCCAGCTTGGGCATGGGCATCCTGGGCGTGTTCGTCCCGGGGCTGCCGACCACGGTGTTCATCCTGATCGCGGCGTACGCAGCCTCGCGCGGCTCGGAGCGCCTGCATCGCTACCTGATCACGCATCCGCGCTTCGGTCCGATGATCCATGACTGGCATCTGCATCGTGCCGTCTCCCGGCGCGCCAAATGGGTCGCCACATGGACGATGCTGGCCAGCGCGTTGATCCTGGTGGCGTTGATGCTGTGGACCGGATCGCACCGCTGGTGGATGGTCGCCTTGCCGATCGCCTGCATGGCCACGGTCGGCGCGTGGCTGTGGAGCCGTCCGGAGCCACCGCGCAAAGGCTGAGCGGCAGCCGCGTTCATCGGGCTGTGGCTATACTCTCGGCATGAACCGGAACGCCCGTCTTTTCTTCGCTGCCGCCCTGATGGCGGTCTTGTCCGCCTGCGGTGCCAAGGGCCCGCTGTTCATGCCGGAGAAGCCGGTCGAGGAGGCGCCCGTGACGCCCGTCGACGCCGCGCCACCCGCAACCGACGGCCTGCCCGCCGAACCGCCGATCGATCCCGCAACGGTGCCGGCCACCCACGGGAATGGCTGAGTCGCCGCACGCTCGGACCACGGCGATGCGCTTCACCAAGATGCATGGAGCCGGCAACGATTTCGTCGTGCTGGACCTGCGCGATGGCCAGTTGCCGCCGGATGCAGCCCTGGCCGCGGCGTTGGCGGATCGGCATCGTGGTGTCGGCTGCGACCAGATCCTGACCATCGAAGCCCCCCGCAGTACCGGCGCGGTTGCGGCCTACCGCATCTGGAATTCCGACGGCTCGCCCTCGCAGCAATGCGGCAACGGTGCACGTTGCGTGGCGGCCTGGCTGGTGAGGGACGGTGCGGCGAAGGGAGGCACGTTCGAGGTTGACAGTCCCCTGGCGACGCATGCCGTCGAGCGCATCGGCGATGACCGCTACTCCATCGCCATGGGCGTGCCTGAGTTCACGCCGGCACGCATCCCGTTGCAGGGCTTCGACCGGCCGCGCGCGGAGTACGACGCTGACGTGGACGAGGGCGTGAAGCTGCGGTTCGGCGCGGTGTCGATGGGTAATCCCCACGCCGTCATCGAAGTTCCGTCCGTGGATGCGGCCCCGGTGCTTCACTACGGGCCTTTGCTGCAGCGGTCGCGGCACTTTCCGGAGTCGGTCAACGTCGGCTTCGCCGAAGTCGTCGCGCGCGACCGGGTGCGCCTGCGCGTGTACGAGCGTGGCGTGGGCGAGACCTTGGCCTGCGGCAGCGGCGCCTGCGCGGCGGCGGTCGTGCTGATACGGCGGGCCCGTGTCGACCGCGACGTGGCCATCGCGCTGCCGGGCGGGGAACTCCGCATCCGCTGGCCGTCCGACGACGCGCCGGTCATCATGTCCGGGCCGGCGGCATTCGTATTCGAAGGGGAATGGAAAGCATGAGCGAGACAGCGGAAAAACTGGGTGCACACGAGGTCGCGGCGTGGCTGCGTCGCCACCCGACCTTCCTGAAGCAGTTCCCGGACCTGGCGCTGAGCATGGTGGTGCCGCGCGACGAAGGCCCCACGGCGTCGCTGGCCAGCTACCAGTTGGAAGTGCTGCGCGACAAGAACCGCGAGTTGTCCAAGCGCCTGGGCGACCTGTTCGCCAATGCGCAGGAAAACGAACGCCTGGCCGTGCGCACCCACCAGCTGGCGTTGACGCTGATGAAGCAGGGCACGGCCGCCGATACCTTGCGTGCGATGGCCGCCTCGCTGGCCGAGGACTTCAATGGCGACCGCGTCAGCATCGTGATGCTGCAGCCGGTGGCCGGGCTGGAGGAAGGCGACTGGTTGCAGGTGGTGCCGGCGGACAATCCGCACATGGCGCCCTTCCGCGACTGCCTGCGCGATGGCGAGCCGATCTGCGGTCGCCTGCAGCCGGAGAAGCACGTGCTGCTCTATGGCGCGCGCGCGGAGGAAGTCGCTTCCTCGGCCCTGCTGCCGCTGCCCGGCATCGGCCTGGTGGCCGTGGGCAGTCGTGACGGCAACCGCTTCTATCCCGGCATGGGCACGCTGTTCCTGCGCATGATGGGCGATACGCTGGTGACGGCATTGAAGCGGTTCGATGGTTGAGGCGAGGCGATCGCCTCATGCCGTCATTCCGGCGAAAGCCGGAATCCATTGCGTTCCTGCTCTTGCGGTGGGCCGCCTGAAGCAAACACACAGGCAACATGGATTCCGGCTTTCGCCGGAATGACGGGGAGAGAAGGACCATGTCCGTCACCGACTTCCTGGCGCATCTCGAAGTCGAGCGCCGTGTCTCCGCGCACACGCTGGATGCGTATCGTCGCGATCTCTCAGCGCTGACGGAGTGGATGCAGGCCCAGGACATAGCAGGCCTGGCGGAGGTGCAGGCCGAGCAGCTGCGCGGCTTTGTCGCCAGCGAGCACCGGCGCGGCCTGTCGCCGAAGAGCCTGCAGCGTCGCCTGTCGGCCTGCCGTAGTTATTACCAATGGCTCCTCAAGCATGGCCGCATCGCGGCCAGCCCCGCCGCCGCGCTGCGCGCACCCAAGGCGCCACGCAAGCTGCCGCAGGTGCTGGATGCGGACGAGGCCGTCAGGCTGGTGGAAGTGCCCACCGATGCGCCGCTGGGCAGGCGCGACCGCGCGCTGCTGGAACTGTTCTACTCCTCTGGCCTGCGCCTGAGCGAATTGTGCGCGCTGCGCTGGCGTGACCTGGACATGGCCGGCGGCATGGTGACGGTGCTCGGCAAGGGCAACAAGGAGCGCAATGTGCCGGTGGGCTCGCACGCGCGCAACGCGCTGGTCGAATGGCGGCAGGAACGGCCATCAGGCAACGAAGGCTTCGTGTTTCCGGGCCGTGGCGACGGTCCTATCTCGCAGCGTGCGGTGCAGATCCGCATCAAGCAGCTCGCGCAGCGGCAAGGCTTGTTCAAGCACGTGCATCCGCACATGCTGCGGCACAGTTTCGCCAGCCACATCCTCGAATCCTCGGGCGACCTGCGCGGCGTGCAGGAACTGCTGGGCCACGCCGACATCGCCACCACCCAGATCTACACGCACCTGGACTTCCAGCACCTGGCCAAGGTGTACGACGCGGCGCACCCGCGAGCGAAGCGGAAACGCTGAGTCCCTGTAGGAGCGACGTGAGTCGCGACCGCACGTCCGCACGAGCGGGACCGCTGCATCAGGCGTGACCTCGCGGATGGTGCCCGGTGGCTCGGGGGTTGCGGTCGCGACTCACGTCGCTCCTACGGAAGATCAACCAACCCGAAGGTCATGCTTGAACCGAGGAGCGGCGTCCCCACCTCTGGGGGAACACCCCGGAGGCCTCCATGGACCCCAGTCAGAATCCCAACGTCTTCCACGCCACCACCATCCTGTCCGTACGCCGCAACGGCCATGTCGCCGTCGCCGGCGATGGTCAGGTGACGCTGGGCCACACGGTGATGAAAGGTAATGCACGCAAGGTGCGCCGGCTCGGTCGCGATGGTCAGGTGCTCGCAGGCTTTGCCGGCGCGGCCGCCGATGCATTCACCCTGTTCGAATTGTTCGAGGCGAAGCTGGAAAAGCACGGCCAGCTGACACGCGCCGCCGTGGAGCTGGCGAAGGACTGGCGCACCGAGCGCCGCCTCGGCAAGCTCGAGGCGCTGCTCGCCGTCGCCGACAGGGAAACCTCGTTGATCATCAGCGGCACCGGCGACGTGATCGAGCCGGAGGACGGCATCATCGCCATCGGGTCCGGCGGTTCCTACGCACTGTCCGCGGCGCGTGCGCTGCTTGCACACACCGAACTGGACGCGAAGTCCATCGCCGTCGAATCGCTGAACATCGCCGGCGACATCTGCATCTACACCAATCGCAACGTGGTGGTCGAAGAGCTTTGATGCTCCGGCCGTCCATGTGCCCTGACCCGTGCGGTCGGGGCTGAAGCCCCTCCTACAGAACCATCGCCATGACCGAAAACACGTCGTCCACCATGACCCCGCGCGAGATCGTGCAGGAACTCGACCGCCATATCGTCGGCCAGCAGGCCGCCAAGCGCGCGGTGGCCATCGCGCTGCGCAACCGCTGGCGTCGCATGCAGCTCGACGACGCCCTGCGCAACGAAGTGATGCCGAAGAACATCCTGCTGATCGGCCCGACCGGCGTCGGCAAGACCGAGATCGCGCGCCGCCTGGCGACGCTGGCCAACGCGCCGTTCGTGAAGGTCGAGGCCACGCGTTTCACCGAGGTCGGCTACGTGGGCAAGGATGTCGAACAGATCGTCCGCGACCTGGCCGATACCGCCGTCAAGATGTACCGCGAACAGGCCAAGGCGCGCATGCGTACTCAGGCCGAGGACCGCGCCGAGGACCGCATCCTGGATGCGCTGCTGCCGCGACGCGACGCGACGGGCGGTAACGGCTTCGGTTTCGGTGCGGCCACGACCACCGTCGACATCGGCGCCGAGCCATCGTCGAAGGAATCCGAAACCCGGCAGAAGCTGCGCCGCCAGCTGCGCAGCGGCGATCTGGACGAGCGCGAGATCGAGCTGGAGCTCGCCGCCAATGTCGGCGTGGACATCATGACGCCGCCCGGCATGGAGGAAATGGGCCAGCAGCTGCGGCAGATGTTCTCCAGCCTGGGTGGCGCCAAGACGCACAAGCGCACGGTGGCGATCAAGGCCGCGCGCCCGCAACTGGTCGAGGAAGAGGCCGCCAAGCTCGTCAACGAGGACGACATCCGTGCCGCCGCCATCGAGGCCTGCGAACAGCATGGCATCGTCTTCATCGACGAGATCGACAAGGTCGCCAAGCGCGGCGGCACGATGAGCGGTGGCGACGTGAGCCGCGAGGGCGTGCAGCGCGACCTGCTGCCACTGGTGGAAGGCAGCAATGTGTCGACCAAGTACGGCACGGTGAAGACCGACCACATCCTGTTCATCGCCTCCGGTGCGTTCCACCTTGCCAAGCCCAGCGACCTGATTCCGGAGTTGCAGGGCCGCTTCCCGATCCGCGTGGAGCTGTCCGCGCTCAGCAAGGAGGATTTCATCCGCATCCTCACCGAGCCCAAGGCCGCGCTCAGCAAGCAGTATGTCGAGCTGATGAAGACCGAGGGCGTTGCGTTGCGCTTCAGCGACGATGCCATCGACCGCGTCGCCGAGATCGCCGCACTGGTCAACGAGCGGCAGGAGAACATCGGCGCGCGCCGTCTGCATACGGTGCTGGAGCGGTTGCTGGACACGCTGAGCTACGAAGCCCCGGATCGCGACGGCCAGAGTGTGGTCATCGACCGCGCCTACGTCGATGCGCATCTGGGCGAACTGGTGCAGGATCCGGATCTCAGCCGCTACATCCTGTAACCCTTGGAACCCGCCGCAAGGCGGGTTCTGCGTTTCCGGAGCGCGAGGGTGCGTCGGTTACAATCGACGCACCCTCGAACACCATCTCCATTCCCATGACCACGCTGCCTCCCTGTCCGCAATGCGCCTCCGCCTATACGTACGAGGACGGCGCGCACCTGGTGTGTCCGGAGTGCGGCCACGAGTGGTCTGCCGATGCCGTCGTCGCTGGCGATGAAGCGCGCGTCATCAAGGACGCGAACGGCAACCTGCTGCAGGACGGCGACACCGTCACTGTCATCAAGGACCTGAAGGTCAAGGGGT
>NZ_CAMPJD010000085.1 GCF_946886695.1 uncultured Pseudoxanthomonas sp.
GCCGATGGCGAGGTCGCGGGCGAAGCTTTCCGGCACCTTGATCTCGACTTCGAACACCGACAGGTCCACCACGCTCAGCACCGGCGCGTTGATCGCCACGTTGGAGCGCTGCACCGCCTGGATCTGGCCAACCTGGCCATCGAACGGTGCGCGCAGGGTCAGTGCATCCACCTGGCGTTGCACTTCGGTCACTACCGCGCGCTGGCGTTGGGCCAGCAACTGCTTGTTGCGCGCATCCAGACCCGCGCCCTGGCCCTGCAGCCCTGCGTCCTTGCGCGCGTGGGACAGTGCGATCTCGGCCTTGCGCAGGTTGTCTTGCGCTTCCAGCACATCGACCTGCGGCACCGCGCCGCCTTCGAAGCCGCGCTGGTAGCGCTGCAGCGTGCGTTCGGCGGCCTGGCGCTCGATCTCCGCCTGGTCCAGTGCCTTCTGCGCATTGGCGCGGGTGACGCTGGCATCCAGTGTCGCGCGGCTGGATTCGGCTTCAAGGCCGGCCAGGGTGGTCTGCTCCTGCGCCAGCTTGCTGCGCAGTTCGGGGCTGTCGATCTCGGCCAGCGGCTGGCCCTGCTTCACCTGGTCGCCCGCGACCACCTTCAGCGTCACCACGCCCCCGGCCACCGCGTACAGGGTGGGGCTGTTGGCGGCGATCACGCGGCCATCGGCGGCGATGTCGCGCACCAGGTCGCCGCGGGTGACTTCGGCGATGCGCAGGCGCGCGCCGTCGATGGAGGTGGTTCCCGCCAGCCAGCCGCGGGCGGCGAACACGATGCCCGTCAGCAGCAGCGCGCCGCCAACGGCAGGCCACACCCAACGGCGCCATGCCGGTCGGGCCTGGGTGGAACTGAGCACTCGGTCTTGGGCGGAGGTGTCCCGAATCATCGGCGGCATGCGTTCTGTGGAATGACCTGCATGTATCAGCAGGATGCGTGCCAAACACAAGCGATTGATTTCAAAGGGGGTTGTCCGGTGCGGGTGACTGTCCGGGTGTCCGCGGACACTCGACGGACAGGGCCTGTCCAGTGCCGGACACGTAGAATGTCCGTTCGTTTGACTCAGATGGAAGACACAGGCCTATGTGCGGAATTGTGGGTGCGATCGCCGATCGCGACGTGGTGCCGGTACTGATCGAAGGACTGAAGCGGCTGGAATACCGGGGCTACGATTCCGCCGGCATCGCCGTGGTCAGGCAGCAGGACGTGCACCGCGTGCGCCGCACGGGCCGCGTGGCCGAGATGGAGGGCGCCGCCGCTGCCGAAGGCCTCAATGCCAGCCTGGGCATCGGGCACACGCGCTGGGCGACCCATGGCGGCGTCACCGAGGCCAACGCACATCCTCATATCAGCCACGGCGTGGCGCTGGTGCACAACGGCATCATCGAGAACCACGAGGAACAGCGCGAGAAACTGCGCGCGCTGGGCTATGTGTTCGAGTCGCAGACCGACACCGAGGTCATCGCGCACCTGATGCATCACCACCTGAAGGGCGGCGACGACCTGCTGGCCGCGCTGCAGCGCACGGTGAAGGAACTCACCGGCGCCTACGCGCTGGCCGTGGTCAGCCGCCAGGAACCGGACCGCATGGTCTGCGCGCGCATGGGCTGCCCGCTGCTGATCGGCCTGGGCGAAGGCGAGAACTTCATCGCCTCCGACGTCTCCGCGATCATCCAGGCGACGCGCCGGGTGATCTTCCTGGAAGAGGGCGACACCGCCGAAGTGACGCGCGAAGGCGTCAAGGTGTTCGACGGCCAGAATGCACCCGTCCAGCGCGACGTGCATGTGTCCGACGTGTCGCTGGCGTCGCTGGAACTGGGCCCGTACCGCCACTTCATGCAGAAGGAAATCCACGAGCAGCCGCGCGCGATCGCCGACACCATCGAGGCGGTGGTCGACGGCGGCTTCTCGCCCGCGCTGTTCGGCGCCAACGCCGAAGCGGCGCTGAAGGACATCGAAGGCGTGCAGATCCTCGCCTGCGGCACCAGCTATTACGCCGGCATGACCGCGCGCTACTGGCTGGAAGCCATCGCCGGCGTGCCGTGCAACGTCGAGATCGCCAGCGAGTACCGCTACCGCGCCGCATACGCGAACCCAAAGCATTTGATCGTCACCATCTCGCAGTCCGGCGAAACCCTGGACACGATGGAAGCGCTGAAGTACGCCAAGTCGCTGGGTCATGAGCACACGCTCTCGATCTGCAACGTGCCCGAGAGCGCGATCCCGCGCGCAAGCGAACTCGTTTGCTATACCCGCGCCGGCGCCGAGATCGGCGTGGCCTCCACCAAGGCCTTCACCACCCAGTTGGCGGCGCTGTTCCAGCTGACCGTCGTGCTGGGCAAGCTGCGCGGCAAGGTCACGCCGGAACAGGAAGCCGACTACCTGGAGCAACTGCGCCACCTGCCGGGCAGCGTGCAGCACGCGCTGAACCTGGAGCCGCAGATCGCGGCGTGGGCGGAACGCTTCGCGCCGAAGTCCGACGCGCTGTTCCTCGGTCGCGGCCTGCACTATCCGATCGCGCTGGAAGGCGCGCTCAAGCTGAAGGAAATCTCCTACATCCATGCCGAGGCCTACCCGGCCGGCGAGTTGAAGCACGGCCCGCTGGCGCTGGTGGACGCCGACATGCCGGTGGTGGTGATCGCGCCCAACGACGTGCTGCTGGAGAAAGTGAAGTCCAACATGCAGGAAGTGCGCGCGCGCGGCGGCGAACTGTTCGTGTTCACCGACCAGGACAGCCACTTCAGCGAATCCGAAGGCGTGCACGTCATCCGCACCCCGCGCCACGTCGGCGTGCTCAGCCCCATCGTGCACACCATCCCCGTGCAGCTGCTGGCGTACCACACCGCACTGGCGCGCGGCACCGACGTGGACAAGCCGCGCAACCTGGCGAAGTCGGTGACGGTGGAGTAAGTCAGTCGCCGGCGACGGGATCGCCGGCCGACCATGCGTGCGCCTGCAGGTGGTCGAGCAGCGCGTTGACCCGCCCGCGCGCGGCGACGCCGTGCACCGGCAGGGCGAGGCTGTCGCCGGGACGCGCGGCGGACAGGATCGAGCGCACGGCCTCGGTTTCGTCCCGGCATTCGTCGATGGCGCCATCGGCCACGCCGTGGCGCACCAGCGCTGCGTGCAGCAATCGGCCCACCTCGCCGCTTTCGCGTCCGCGCATGTAGCCTTCCATGTCCTTGAGCACCACGTGGTCGGGGCGAAACGACGCGGCGGTGGCGGCTAGGTCGGCAATGGCCTCGTCGCTGCGGTCGCCGGCCTGGCCGAGCAGCAGGTGCAGGCGTCCGCCGTCGCGGTGCGCCTGGCGGACCAGATCGAGAAACTGCGCCAGGCCATCGGGGTTGTGTGCGTAGTCCACGTAGACCTGCACGCCGCCGCCGAGGACCCAGCGCTGCAGGCGGCCGGGGTTGTCGCGGTTGTCGCGGCCGAAGCGGGCGAGCACGGCGGCGATCGTCGCCGGCGCGATCCCCAGCCCGCTAGCGGCGAGGGCAGCGGCGGCGCAGTTCTGCACGTTGTGCGCGGCCAGGCCGCCGAGGGTCAGCGGCATGCCGGCGACCGCGCCGAGATCGTGGGTGCGGGCACCGTCGAACAGCCACAGGTGGCCGTCACGCACGCCGCAGCTGCGGCGACCCTCGGCGCGCGCCTGCCGCAACAGCGGATGGTCGTCGTCGGTGGAGAACCAGGCCAGCGGTACTTCGAGACGGGTAGCATGGCGGCGCAGCAGTTCGTTGTCGGCATTGAGCACGAGCATGCCGTCGGCGTCGATGGCGCGGGCCACGGTCAACTTCACGTCGGCCAGGCCGTCGAGGTCGTGGATGCCGTATTCGCCGAAGTGGTCGGGGCTGACGTTGGTGACCACGGCCACGTCGGCGCGTTCGATCGCCAGGCCGCGGCGCAGCAGGCCGCCGCGCGCGGTCTCCAGGATCGCGGCCTGGGTCCGGCGATCGCGCAGCAGGCTGCGCGCGCCACCGGGGCCAGAATAGTCGCCACCCTCGATCAGGCCGCCATCGAGGTAGATGCCGTCGGTGCAGCTGTTGGCGGCATGCCAGCCATGGGCGATCGCCATCGCGGTGAGCAGGCGCACGGTGGTGGTCTTGCCGTTGGAGCCGGTGACCAGGGCCACGGGAATCGCGTGCAGGTCCTGCCACGGCACATCATCGGGCATCGGCAGGGCAGCGTTGTCCCAGGTGAGGCTGCCGCTGCCCATGCCGATGGACAGTCGCTCGTCGTCGAGCAGCAGCGGCACGGCGTGTGCACGCGCGGCCTCGCGCAGGGCGGGCAGTCGCGGCAGGCTTTCGGCCGCAGCGATGGCGCGCAGCAGGCGCAGGTCCGCGTCATCGTCGACGAACGAGGGATGGCCCGGCTGCAGCGCGGGTTCGCCGATGCCCCTCCCGGCCGCGGCCAGGGCGGACAGCCAGGCCCATTCGTTCACGTCGGCGGCGGTGTACAGCATGTCGCCGGGTGCAGCGAAGGCGAGGCTGGCGCCGCTGGCGTGCTCCCGCACCGTCACCGGGCCGTCCGGCCAGCCCAGGGCAGCGCGCGCGCGGGCGATGCGTCGCTTCCAGTCTTCGATCAGGGCGGTTGGAACCGGGGCACCCACCATTGTTTCCAGCACCGCGCCGGGTCCGGCGAAGTACAGGTTGGGCCCGGTCAGGCGGCGCAGGTCGTCGAACGGCAAGGGAACGGATTCACTCATGCGGCAGGTCGTGGGTGGAGAGCGCGATCGGGCGGTTGCGGATCGCCACCGCTCAATCGCTGTCCTCGTCGTGGCGTGCGAACACCAGTCCGCGCTCCTCGCGGATCACGCCCTCCATCGCCGCCACCGCCGCCTCGTCGGCGCTGGGCGCCGGCGCCAGCGACGGCAATTCGACCGTACGGGCGCTGCGCGGCTCGGCGCCTTCGGGCGTGAACTTGGTGATCTGCTTCCACGAGCGGGCCAGGGCATCGGCGAACACCAGCAGCAGGTCGCCGGGCCTGCCCATGCGCAGCGCGGCGTCGATGGCCTGCTGTTCGTCGGGGATCTGCTCGATCGCCGTCTCGGCCACGCCCGCCGCCTGCAGCGCGCGGGCGATGATCCGCGGCACTTCGTCGCCGTCGCGGCCGCGCAGGCTGTCGTCGCGCTTGACCACGTAGTGGTCAAAGCGACCGGCCACCGCACGGGCGATGTCCTGGATGTCCTCGTCGCGGCGGTCGCCGGGCGCGGCCACCACCACGATCCGGCGCCCGGCCACCTCCAGGCGCTGGGCCAGATCGGCCATCATCCCCACCGCGTGCGCGTTGTGAGCGTAATCCATCACCACCTTGAACGGATGCTCGTCGTACACGTTCATCCGGCCGGGGGCCTGGAAGAAGGTGGTGTCGAACGTGCGCAGGCCCTGGCGGATTGCGTCGAGCTTGATGCCCAGCGAGAACGCCATGGCCGCGGCGAACATGGCGTTCTGCACGTTGTGCAGCGCACGGCCTTCGAGCGTGGCTGGGACGAGGTGCGTCCACATCAACGGGATGTGGCTGCCCTTGTCGTACAGCGTGATCATGTGGCCGTTGACGCCGGCCTCGAGGGCGCAGGCGCGGCCACCGGCGCGGATGTGCTCGCGCACCAGCGCATGCGACGGGTTCATCGTCACGTAGCAGATGGTCTTCGCATCGGTGTAGCCCGACATCTTCAGCACGTTGACGTCGTCGGCGTTGAGGACCGCGCAGTCCTTGGCCACCTCGACCACGATGCGCTTGATCTCCGCCAGCTGTTCCAGCGTATCGATGCCCTTGAGGCCCAGGTGGTCGGCGGCGATGTTGATCACCGCGCCCACGTCCACTTCCGGTACGCCCATGCCGGCGCGCAACAGGCCGCCGCGCGCGGTTTCCAGCACCGCCAGGTCGATGTGTGGATCGGACAGCACCATCCGCGCCGACACCGGACCGGTCATGTCGCCTTCCACCGTGCGCTGGCCGTCGATGTAGACGCCGTCGGTGGTGGTCAGGCCCGGCGTGTAGCCGGCCATCTTGGTGATGTGGGCGAGCATGCGCGCGGTGGTGGTCTTGCCATTGGTGCCTGTGACCGCCGCGATCGGTACGCGCGAGGGCGTGCCCGGCGGGAACAGCATGTCGATCACCGGGCCGGCGGCGTCGCGCGGGGTGCCTTCGCTGGGCGCGACGTGCATGCGGAAACCCGGCGCGGCGTTCACTTCGCAGATGGCGCCGCCGATGTTCTTGTAACTCTCGGCGATGTTGGGGCTGATGAAGTCCACGCCGCCCACGTCCAGGCCGATCGCGCGCACTGCGCGCACCGCCATGTCGCGGTTGTCGGGGTGGATGACGTCGGTGACGTCGGTGGCGGTGCCGCCGGTGGACAGGTTGGCGGTAGAGCGCAGGAACACCACCTCGCCTTCCTTCGGCACCGAGTCGGCGGTGTAGCCGACGCGCTCCATCATCAGGTTCGCTTCGCGATCGAGTTCGAGGCGCGTGAGCACCTTCTCGTGGCCGACGCCGCGGCGCGGGTCCTGGTTCACGATTTCGACGAGCTCGGTGATGGCCTTGCAGCCATCACCGACCACGTGGCCCGGCGTGCGCCGGGTGGCCGCGACCAGTTCGCCATTGACCACCAGCAGGCGGTGGTCGGCGCCTTCCTGGAAGGTTTCCACGATCACCGAGCGCGAATGCTCGCGTGCGGCATCGAACGCGGCGCGGATCTCGTCGTCGCCGGTGATGTTGATGGTGATGCCGCGGCCATGGTTGCCGTTGTAGGGCTTGAGCACTACCGGCCCGCCGAGCCGTTGCGCGGCCTTGACCGCTTCGGTCTGGCTGGTGACCAGGTGTTGCCGCGGTACCGGCAGGCCGAGCGAGCCGAGGATCTTGTTGGTCTCTTCCTTGTCGCTGGCCAGTTCGACCGAGATGTGGGGCGTCTTGCCGGTGATGGTGGCCTGGATGCGCTGCTGGTACTTGCCGTGGCCGAATTGCACCAGCGACTGGTTGTTGAGCCGCAGCCAGGGGATGCCGCGCTCTTCGGCCGCGCGCACCAGCGAGGCGGTGGACGGCCCCAGCGCGCGTCGCTGGGCGTAGCGGATGAAATCGTCGCGCGCCGGTTCCCAGTCCCAGTCCTCGGGCACGCTGCCGGCGGGGCGGACCCCTTCGGGCAGCAGCGAGCACAGCAGGCGCAGCGCCAGTTCGCCCGCGGCGATGCCTTCCTCACGCTGGGCGTATTCGTAGACCACGGTGTAGACGCCCGGCCGGCCGTCGACGCTGCGGGTCTTGCCGAAGGTGACGTCCTCGCCGGCGATGTTCTGGAGTTCGATCGCCACGTGTTCGAGCACGTGGCCCAGCCAGGTGCCTTCGCCCTCGCGCATGCGGCGCAGGAAGCCGCCGGGCTCGCGGTAGGAACAGCCGTGCTCGGCCAGGCTTGGCACGGCGGCCACCAGGCCGTCGATGAAGCCGGGGCCCAGGCGCGCGGTGGGCCACTGTTCCAGTTCGCCCAGGTCCAGCAGCAGCCGGATCACCGGGAAGTGCGCATGCTGCGATGGGCCAACGTAGACGGAGCGTTCGAGGATGCGCATGCAGGATGTTCCCTTGTCGGATCAGGTCTTGCGGGTAGCCAGTCGGCCGGCCGAAGCCCGCCGCGTATGCAGGTTGAAGGTGGCGCCGGCGATCAGGATATGGACGCCCAGCCCCAGCAGGCACACGGGATCGTCCTCGCCGGCCTGGGCCATCGAGGAGAACTGCAGGTCGTGGGCGTCGACCACGGTGACCGCACCGCTGCCTTCGACTTCGAGCGTATCGTCGGGGGAGATGAAGGCAGCGGTGTC
>NZ_CAMPJD010000086.1 GCF_946886695.1 uncultured Pseudoxanthomonas sp.
GGTGGGACATGCGGGTCTCGTGGGGCGAGGGAGGAGGCGGGATAAAGTCTATCGCTATATTGCGATGAAGCGATATATTAGCCGCCGCTGCGGGCCGTGTGTCATCTCTGCTGTCCATCACCTTATGCCGTCGCGTCATATGGCCCTCGCGGTGGCGTGCTCCATCCTGTCCTTCTTCCACGAGGTCTTCCCCATGTCCCATCGTGTTGTCTGGTTGCTGGTCCTTCTCGCGCTGGCCGGATGTGCGTCCACGCCGCCCGTCGCGCCGGCCCCTGCCACGACCGCCGCGCTGGAAGGCGATGCGCTGCGTCCGGCCAGCGCGAACGGCTGGGTGCGCAGCGAGCTGTACTTCGGCGTGGGGGAAGAGACGGGGCCGGCCGACCGTCCCCAGGCCGAGCCCATCACCGAGGCGACGTGGCGCGCCTTCCTCGACAAGGAAGTGACCGCGCGCTTCCCGGACGGCCTGACCGTGTTCGACGCCTACGGCCAGTGGCTGTTCCGCGGTGCAGGCGAGCCGAACCGCCTGAAGACTAAGGTGCTCGTCGTACTGCATGAAGACACGCCGCAGCGTCGCGCCGACATCGAGGCGATCCGCCTGGCCTGGAAGCAAGCCACCGGGCATCAGTCGGTGCTGTGGTCGCGCCACGCGGTGGACGTATCGTTCTGAGGCGATCTGCTCCTTCCCCCCGCATGCGGGGGAAGGCTGGGATGGGGGCGAGCGCGCGCATGTGGGCCTGCTGTCTGGCCAAAGCATTCCCGGGCGCGTGCGGCGCTGCACTCGGTGTACCTGCGAGTCGGAGATTGATCGGCTCCGTCGCCCTCACCCCAACCCTCCCCCGTGAACGGGGGAGGGGGCTTATCCTGTGGTCCGCCATTTCCTCCTTTCCCTTTTCCTTCTTCGGCCTCCCATGACCGCATCGGCTTCTCCCGTGCGCCGCTGGTTCGTTCCCGGCGACCTCAACGGCTTCTTCGGCCTGGTGGTGGACAACCTGTCCATCCTCGGCTTCATCGCCGCCGCGTTGATCGGCATCTTCCAGTTTCCGGCCGAGGTGGTGTTCACCCGCATGTTCCCGGGTACCGCGCTGGGCGTGCTGGTCGGCAACCTGATCTACACGGGGATGGCGCATCGCCTGGCGGCGAAGACCGGGCGCGACGACGTCACGGCGATGCCGCTGGGCCTGGATGCGCCCACCAGCATCGGCATGGCGCTGCTGGTGCTGGGCCCGGCGTTCGTCGGCTTCAAGCAGGCCGGCCTGGACGAACAGGCGGCGGCTATCGCGACGTGGCAGCTCGGCATGGCTTCGCTGGTGGTGATGGGCGTGCTGAAGCTGGTGCTGTCGTTCTTCGGCGACGCGGTTACCCGGGCGGTGCCCCGCGCCGGCCTGCTGGGTTCCATCGGGGGCGCGGCGCTGACGCTGCTGGGCTTCCTGCCGCTGATCGAAACGCTGCGCCAGCCCATCGTCGGCTTCGTCACCTTCGGCCTGCTGCTGTACGTGCTGGTGGCGAAGGGGAAGCTGCCGGTGAAGATTCCCGGCGTGCTGCTGGCCTTCATCGTCGGCACCACGCTGTACTACGCGCTCGGCCTGTCTGGTTTCGGCGCACCCGGCTTCAAGGTGCCCGATGCCGTGCCGCTGGCAGTGACGCTGCCATTGCCCACGCTGGGCTGGCTGGACGGCTTGGCCTATACAGTGCCGTACTTGCCGCTGCTGCTGCCGTTCGGCCTGCTGATGGTGGTGGGCGGCATCAACGTCAGCGAAAGCGCGCGCGCCGCCGGCGATGACTACCGCACACGCGACGTACTGCTGGCCGAAGCGGTGTCCACGCTGGTCGCGGGTTTCTGCGGTGGCGTGGCGCAGACCACGCCGTACATCGGCCAGCCCGCGTACAAGCACATGGGCGCGCGCAAGGGCTACACGCTGCTGACAGGCCTTTTCATCGGCCTGGGTGGCGTGCTGGGCTACGTGTCGGGCCTGGTGCAGTGGCTGCCGGTGGCGGTGCTGGCGCCGATCATCGTTTACGTGGGCCTGGACATCACCGTGCAGGCCTTCACCGAAACGCCGCGCAAGCACGCCATCGCGGTGGCGCTGGGCTTCCTGCCGTCGGTGGCCTACCTGCTGACGATCAAGTTCGGCAATCCGGCGTGGATCGCACCCGACCGTTTCACCGGCCTGTACGAAGGCGTGGACGGGCACGGCCTGCCGGACCTGGCCACCATCGTGACGCTGGGCAACGGCTTCATCATCACCGCGATGATCTGGACTACCGCGCTGGTGGCGATGATCGACGGACGCAACGGCCGCGCCGTCGTCGCGCTGCTGGTGGGTGCGGTGCTGACGCTGTTCGGCATCATCCACTCGGTAGACCCGCGCGGTGGCATCTACCTGCCGTGGGATGTCGAAGGCCTGCGCGCGACGATCCTGTGGCAGTTCGCCGGGGCCTATGCCGCGCTGGCCGTGCTGCTGGGCGCATTGTCCCTTCAGAAGAAGGCGTAGGGCGGGCCCTGGCCTGCCGTTCCGGGAGTCGCGAAGACGGTGGGCGAGCGCCCACCCTACCGCGTCTCCCGGTCTCAAATGGTCTTGAAACACCAGCATTTAACCTCATCTGAGTAGCATCGGCTGGCATTCGCCGGCCCCTACTTTTCCTGAGGTTATCCCGATGCGGATGGACAAACTGACCTCGCGTTTCCAGCAGGCGCTGGCCGACGCGCAGTCGCTGGCCGTGGGCCGCGACCACACCATGATCGAACCGGTCCACGTGCTCACCGCGCTGCTCGAACAGCAGGGCGGCAGCACGCGTCCGCTGCTGTCGCAGGCCGGCGTCAACGTGCCCGTGCTGCGCGAGCGGCTGGGCGAAGCGCTCGACAAGCTGCCGAAGGTGACCGGCCAGGCCGGCAACCTGTCCATCGGCAACGACCTGTCGCGCCTGCTCAACGTCACCGACAAACTGGCGCAGGACAGTGGCGACACCTACATCGCGAGCGAATGGTTCCTGCTGGCCGCGCTGGACGACAGCGGCGCAGCCGGTCAGGAGTTGAAGGCCAGCGGCGCCGACAAGCAGAAGTTGCGTGCCGCCATCGACCGCCTGCGCGGGGGTGAGAAAGTGCAATCCGAGAACGCCGAAGACCAGCGCCAGGCGCTGGAGAAGTACACCATCGATCTCACCGACCGCGCCGAGATCGGTAAGCTCGACCCGGTGATCGGCCGTGACGAGGAAATCCGCCGCACCATCCAGGTCCTGCAGCGCCGCACCAAGAACAACCCGGTGCTGATCGGCGAGCCGGGCGTGGGCAAGACCGCCATCGTCGAAGGCCTGGCGCAACGGATCGTCAACGGCGAGGTGCCGGAGGGCCTGAAGGGCAAGCGCGTGCTGAGCCTGGACATGGGTGCCCTGATTGCCGGCGCGAAGTTCCGCGGCGAATTCGAGGAGCGCCTGAAGGCCGTGCTGAACGACCTGGCCAAGAACGAAGGCCAGATCATCCTCTTCATCGACGAACTGCACACCATGGTCGGCGCCGGCAAGGCCGAAGGCTCCATGGACGCCGGCAACATGCTGAAGCCGGCGCTGGCGCGCGGCGAACTGCACTGCATCGGCGCGACCACGCTGGACGAGTACCGCAAGTACGTGGAGAAGGACGCCGCGCTGGAGCGCCGCTTCCAGAAAGTGTTCGTGGGCGAACCCAGCGTCGAGGACACCATCGCCATCCTGCGCGGGCTGAAGGAAAAGTACGCCGTGCACCACGGCGTGGAGATCACCGACCCCGCCATCGTCGCCGCGGCCACGCTGTCGCACCGCTACATCGCCGACCGCCAGCTGCCGGACAAGGCCATCGACCTGATGGACGAAGCGGCATCGCGCATCCGCATGGAGATCGACTCCAAGCCGGAAGAAATGGACCGCATGGAGCGGCGGCTGATCCAGCTGAAGATCCAGCGCGAAGCACTGAAGAAGGAGAAGGACGCGCAGTCCAAGCAGCGCCTGGCCGATCTGGAGACCGAGATCGAATCGCTGCAGCGCGAGTTCAACGACCTGGAAGAAATCTGGAAGGCCGAGAAGGCCATGTTGACCGGTGCGACGAAGATCAAGGAGCAGATCGAGCGCGTGAAGCTGGAGCTCGAGGCCGCGCAGCGCAAGCAGGACTATGCGCGCATGAGCGAGCTGCAGTACGGCCAGCTGCCAGAGCTTGAGAAGCAGCTGTCGGCCGCGCAGGAGGCCGAGCAGAAAGGCTTCCGCCTGCTGCAGGACAAGGTCACCGACGAGGAGATCGCCGAGGTCGTCAGCCGCTGGACCGGCATCCCGGTCAGCAAGATGCTGGAAGGCGAGCGCGAGAAGCTGCTGCAGATGGAGCAGTCGCTGCGTGGCCGCGTGATCGGCCAGGAAGAGGCGATCAAGGTCGTGTCCGATGCCGTGCGTCGTTCGCGTGCCGGTATTTCCGATCCCGACCGGCCCAGCGGTTCGTTCCTGTTCCTCGGCCCGACCGGCGTCGGCAAGACCGAGTTGTGCAAGGCGCTGGCCGAATTCCTGTTCGACAGCAGCGACGCGATGGTCCGCATCGACATGAGCGAGTTCATGGAGAAGCATGCGGTGAGCCGTCTGGTCGGCGCACCCCCGGGCTACGTGGGCTACGAGGAGGGCGGTTACCTGACCGAGGCGGTGCGTCGCCGCCCGTACAGCGTGATCCTGCTGGACGAGGTGGAGAAGGCGCATCCGGACGTGTTCAACATCCTGCTGCAGGTGCTGGACGACGGGCGCCTGACCGACGGCCAGGGCCGCACGGTGGACTTCCGCAACACGGTCATCGTGATGACGTCCAACCTCGGCTCCAGCCTGATCCAGGACATGAGCGATGGCGGCGGCGCAGGCGACACGCCGGAGAGCTACACGCAGATGAAGGCGGCGGTGATGGGCGTGGTGCAGGCGCACTTCCGGCCCGAGTTCATCAACCGGCTGGACGACATCGTCGTGTTCCATCCGCTGGACAAGGCGCAGATCCGCGAGATCGCCCGCATCCAGACGCGCTATCTCGCCAAGCGGCTGGCCGAGCGGCAGATCGTGCTGGAGCTGGACGATTCGGCGCTGACGCTGCTGGGCAACGTCGGCTTCGATCCGGTGTACGGCGCGCGGCCGCTCAAGCGCGCGATCCAGGCGCAGCTGGAAAATCCGCTGGCGCAGAAGATCCTGTCGGGCGAATTCGGCGCGGGCGATACCGTGCACGTGCATGCCGAAGGCGGGCAGCTTCGCTTTGCGCGAAGCGCGGCGACGTCGTGAGTCTTGCCGTCGGGCCGCGTCGGCCGAAGTGGAGGGATCCGGCATCGGGTGCGGACCATGTATGCGGCCGCACCGCGAAACCAGCCGCGAAGGCTGACGGTCGCGCGGCTGACTCACATTAGCGTCGCGCTATCGCATTGTCGTTGACAGCGGAGTAGTGTCGGCTCCGGCGCGATGCGGAAAGCGGGGGCTTGTCCGCACTGGCGTCATCCCGGGGGGGAGGAGACGCAATGCTGGTTTCGCGACGTCGCGCTTGGTGGGTGGACGCGTGTGTGGTCTCGTTCGCGTGCTGGCTACTGCAGGGCGTCAGCGTCGACTACAGCGCGAGCTTCTTCCATCATGCAGCGCTCTCCGGCGACGCCTCGCTGGTGCATGCACATGCGGGCCTGCTGCTCGGCGTCGCATTGCTGGGTGGCGATCGGCGCGTCCTCGCCACGGCCTTCTTCACGAGCTTCCTGCATTGGTGGTGGCGCGCCCGACTGCAGGACCCCCCCGAATCCTATGTGGCGGGCTTCGCCGTCGCGATGGTGCTGCAGTGGCGCTGGACCGAGTTGTGCGCCCGCTGGGCAGGTGGCCCCTTGCGGGGTGGGCGCCGCCTGAAGGTATCGGGGATGTTCCGCTACGCCGTGGCGGGCCTGTTCCTTTTTCCCACCGGCTGGACGCTGTTGTCGGCCACCGTCGCCTGGACGCATGGCGAACCATTCGCCGCCGTCGCCAATACGTCGGCGCAGCTGTGGCTCGCCAAGCACGTGGGGGTGGGCGCGGTCACGCTGCCCTTCCTGCTGCTGTGGACTGACGACTGGTTGCGGCGCACCATGCGCCGCCGCTGGGTGGCCGTGGTGACCTGGCTGTGCGCAAGCGTGCTGGCTGCGCAGGTGCTGCAAGCGTGGCCCTCCTGGCGGTGGGTGGAACTGGTCTACGACTATCGCGCGCTGGCCGGCGTGTTGCTGGGCATCGCCATGCTGCTGTGGCGTGTCGAGTACTCCATGCCTTTGCTGACGTCGGTGCACCTGATCCTGCTGCATGGCCTGACCGACCAGGCGGGGCAAGCCGCCTCGCCGTCGCAGGTGGTGGGTCTGCTGGCGCACCTGGTCGAATGCAATTTCATGGTGCTGATCCTGGCGGTACTGTTCCTGCTCAACCGCGAGCGCAAGCACAGGTACCACCATCTCCGCGCGATGTGCCGCCACGACGCGATCAGCGGCCTGGACAACGCCCATGCGCTGCGCGAGGCGTGGCGCACATCGCCCGCCCGGCCCGCGGTGCTGGGCTTCCTGTTGCTGGACCAGGTCGAGCGCGTGCTGGGAAGCTATGGCTGGCGCGCGCAGTCGCAGCTGCTGCGGGAGATCGGCAGGGAAATGGTGCCACTGGCGCGTCCCTACCACATGGGGGGCGGGAAGTTCGTGCTGCTGCCGCTCGGAGCCGAACAGGCCGGGGCCAGTGCCGGGAAGATGGAGGAGATCCTGAGACGGCTGCAGGCGTTCGTGTTCCAGTGGCATGGTGCACAGCTGCGAGTAAGTCCATACCTGGGCGTCGCACCATGCGACCGGGCGGGCGTAGAGGCACTGGACGAGTGCCTGGCCAATGCGTGCGACGCCGCCCTGCGTGCAAGGGAAGCGGGCGAACACAATCCATTGCCCTACGAACCCAGTCCGTCGGGCAGGCCCGATGCGCAGGCACGGCGACATCGGCTGGTCGCCGCCGCCGAGGCGCTGGCCTGCGTGCATGCCGGCAGGGTGGAGCTTTACGTGCAACCCATCGTAGCCCTGGCCGGCCAGCCTGCGGTGGGGTTCCAGGGCGAGGTCCTGTGCCGGCTGCGCACGGCCCAGGGCAGGCTGTTGCTCCCCAACGAATTCATCGCCGACCTCGAGGCGGGCGGTCACGCGTCCGAGCTGGACATCGCGGTGATCGAGTGCCTGTTCCAATGGCTGCGGGCGCACCCGCTCGCGATCCCGCGTATCGCCAGGCTCGGCATCAACCTCAGCGGCA
>NZ_CAMPJD010000087.1 GCF_946886695.1 uncultured Pseudoxanthomonas sp.
ACCCTGCTCACCCCGAACGACCACACGCTGGTGCTGATCGACCACCAGTCGCAGATGGCCTTCGCCACGCACTCCATCGACGTGGCGATGCTGCGCAACAACGTTGCGCTGGTCGCCAAGGGCGCGGCCGGCTTCGGCGTGTCGACGCTGCTGACCACCGTCGCCGAGAAATCGTTCTCCGGTCCGCTGTTCCCGGAAATCCCCGAGGCGTTCCCGAATGCGAAGGTGCTCGACCGCACCACCATGAACTGCTGGGAAGATGCGTCGGTCATCGCGGCGGTGAATGCCTCCGGCAAAGGCCGCGTGGTGCTCGGTGGCCTGTGGACCAGCGTGTGCATCGTCGGGCCCGCGCTGTCCGCGCTGGACCAGGGGTTCGAGGTCTACGTGATCGCCGATGCCTGCGGCGACGTCACCGCCGAGGCGCACGAACGGGCCATGCAACGCATGATCCAGGCCGGCGTACGGCCGCTGACCAGCGTGCAGTACCTGCTGGAACTGCAGCGCGACTGGGCACGCAGCGCGACCTACGACCTGACCACCGGCATCGCCAAGCTGCATGGCGGCGGCTACGGCCTGGGCATCCAGTACGCCAAGAGCATGTTCGGGGCGTCCGAAGGCGGCCATTGAATCCGGCAGCGCGCCCCGGACTTCCGTGATGCCTTCGATCGATGACCAGCGCCGAAGCCTGTTGAAAGGCGTTGCCGCGGCTGCGGTCTTGGTGAGTGCCGGCCGCGCCTATTCCGGAGACCGTCTGATGGCCGACCTGATCATCCGCAATGCCCGCATCACCACGCTCGATGCGGCCATGCCCTCGGCGTCGGCGCTGGCGATCGCGGAGGGTCGCGTGCTGGCCGTCGGCGACGAAGCCACGGTGATGGCCACGGCAGGTGCGGCCACGCGCATCATCGATGCCAGCGGACGCCGGCTGATCCCCGGCCTCAACGACAGCCACACGCACCTGATCCGCGGCGGCCTGAACTACACCCTGGAGCTGCGCTGGGACGGCGTGCGCTCACTGGCCGACGCCATGGCGATGCTGAAAACCCAAGTGGATCGCACGCCGGCACCGCAATGGGTGCGGGTGGTGGGCGGCTTCAGCGAGCACCAGTTCGCCGAAAAGCGCCTGCCCACGCTGGAAGAGATCAACGCGCTGGCGCCGGACACGCCGGTCTTCCTGCTGCACCTGTACGACCGCGCCCTGCTCAACCGCGCCGCGCTGCGTGCGGTGGGCTACACCCGCGACACGCCCGATCCACCAGGCGGACAGATCCAGCGCGACAAGGCGGGCAATCCCACCGGACTGCTGCTGGCCAAGCCCAATGCGTTGATCCTGTACGCGACGCTGGCCATGGGGCCGAAGCTGCCGGCCGAGTACCAGCTGAACTCCACGCGCCACTTCATGCGCGAGTTGAACCGGCTGGGCATCACCTCGGTGATCGATGCGGGCGGCGGCTTCCAGAACTATCCTGAAGACTACGAGATCATCCAGAAACTGCACGCGGACGACGAACTGACCGTACGCATCGCCTACAACCTGTTCACCCAGAAGAAGGGCCAGGAACTGGCCGACTTCCAGCGCTGGTCCGGCATGCTCTCGCCGCGCCAGGGCGACGACATGCTGCGCCACAACGGCGCCGGCGAGATGCTGGTGTTCTCGGCGGCCGACTTCGAGGATTTCCGCGAACCGCTTCCCGAGCTGCCAGTCGGCATGGAAGGCGAGCTGGATGACGTGGTGCGCCTGCTGGCCGAGAAGCGCTGGCCGTTCCGTATCCACGCCACCTATGACGAAAGCATCACCCGCGTGCTCGACGTCTACGAACGCGTGAACCGGGAGGTGCCGTTCGATGGCCTGCACTGGATCATCGACCACGCCGAGACCATTTCGCCGCGCAACATCGACCGTGTGCGCGCCCTGGGCGGCGGCATCGCCATCCAGCACCGCATGGCGTTCCAAGGTGAGTTCTTCGCCGAACGCTACGGCAGCGACGCGCTGAAGCACACACCACCGGTACGCCGCATGCTGCAGGCGGGCGTGCCGGTCGGCGCCGGCACCGACGCCACCCGCGTCGCCAGCTACAACCCCTGGGTGGCGCTGTACTGGCTGGTCAGCGGACGCACACTCGGCGGCCTGCGCATGTACGGCGACGACAACCGGCTGGAACGCGAGGAAGCACTGACGCTGTGGACCCGGGGCAGCGCGTGGTTCTCCAGCGAACAGGAGCACAAGGGACGGCTGGCACCGGGCCAGTTCGCCGACGTGTCGCTGTTGTCCGCGGATTTCTTCAGTGTGCCCGAGGCCGACATCCCGGACATCACCAGCCTGTTGACGGTGGTGGGCGGCCGCATCGTGCACGGCGACGGCCCCTATGCGGCGCTCGCACCCACGTTGCCGCCGCCGATGCCGGACTGGTCGCCGGTCAACCGTTTCGGCGGCTACCAGGGCGGCACCCTGGCACAGGCGACCGCGGCGATATCGCATGCACATGGCAAGCACTGCCAGGTGCATGAGCACGGCCATGCCGCGCACCACGCCACCCCCGCGCATGACCTGCGGAATTTCTGGGGCGCGATGGGTTGCTCCTGCTTCGCGTTCTGACCGATGGCGACGCCCGCACCCGCCGGACCCTGGTCACCGCTGAAACAACCGACGTTCCGTGCGCTGTGGCTGGCCATCCTGGTCGGCAACATCGGCACGTGGATCCACGATGTCGCCGCCGCCTGGATCATGGCGGAAACCACCGGTTCGCCGCTGATGGTGGCTGCGGTGCAATCCGCCACCACCCTGCCCGTCGTGCTGCTGGCCATCGTGGCCGGCACGCTGGCCGATATCGTCGACCGGCGACGCTACCTGATCATCGCGCAGTTGTGGATGCTGCTGGTCGCCAGCACGCTGGCGGTGCTCGCGCATCTGGACATGCTGCGGCCGTGGACGCTGGTGGCGCTGACGTTCGCGCTGGGCATCGGCGCAGCGATGGCGATGCCCGCGCAACAGGCGACCACGCCCGAGCTGGTGCCCCGGTCGATGCTGGGCCCGGCGGTCGCGCTGGGCTCGCTGAGCATGAACATCGCGCGCTCCATCGGCCCTGCGCTCGGTGGCCTGATCGTGGCGCAGGCCGGCATTGCATGGGCGTTCGCGGTGAACGCGTTGAGCTTCCTCGGCGTGGTCGTGGTGCTGTGGCGCTGGCGGCGCACGCCGGCATCCTCGGCGCTGCCGCCGGAAACGTTCGGCATGGCGCTGCGCGCGGGGCTGCGTTACGCCAGGCAGGCGTCGGTGCTGCAGTCGGTGCTGGTGAAGGCCGCCTGCTTCTTCGTTTTCGCCAGCGCGTTGACCGCGCTGCTGCCCATCGTGGTGAAGCAGGAGCTGGGTGCGAGCGCGGGCACCTATGGCCTGCTGCTGGGCTGCATCGGCATCGGCGCGATCGGCGGCGCCATGCTGCTGCCGGCGCTGCGCACGCGTTTCGATCCCGACGCGATGGTGCTGGCCGCCACCGGCGTCTACGCAGGCTGCATGGTGGCGCTCGCCCTGCTGCGGAACATCCCCGCGCTGTACGTCGTTTCGCTGTTCAATGGCTTCGCGTGGATCACGGTGCTGTCGTCGCTGCAGATCGCCGCGCAGACCTCGGTGCCGGCGTGGGTACGGGCACGGGCGCTGTCGTTGTACATCGTGGTGTTTTCCGCCGGCATGGCGGTTGGCAGCCTGGGTTGGGGCGCGATCGCACAGGCCTACGGAACGCCGATGGCGCTGATCGTGGCGGCGGCCGGCACCGTGATTGCCGCGCTGGCCAGCTGGCGGTTCCGGCTGGTTGAAGCCGCGCGGGTCAACGTCACCCCGTCCGGCCATTGGCCGCAGCCGGTGGTCGCGGAAGATGTCGGCGGTGACCGCGGACCGGTGCTGGTGACGGTCGAGTACCGCGTGGATCCCGCGCGGCGCGAGGAATTCCTGGCCCGCATGCAGTCCCTGGGGCACGCACGCCGACGCAACGGCGCCGTGCAATGGGGCGTGGCGGAAGACAGCACGCAGCCTGGAACCTACCTGGAATACTTCGTCGACTGTTCCTGGCACGAGCACCTGCGCCAGCACGAACGCGTCACCGAAGACGAGCGCGCACTGCAGGACGCGATCAAGGCGCTGCTGGAAGACCCGACCCACGCACCCGTCGTGCGGCATTTCATCGGCGGTGCACCAGGCAATCCCGTGCCGGCGCCATCACAGGCGCCGGGAGGCATGGCATGAACCTGAAATTCCTCGCAGGCGTGCTGCTGGGCTTCGCCATCGGCTTCGGCTGTGGCTGGATGGGCATCCCGGTGCCTGCGCCGCCGGTGCTGATGGGCGCGCTGCTGGTGGTGGCGATGACGCTGGGGTATGTGGTCGCGGACCGTTTCATGGCGCGCCGCGAAGCACGCCACGTCGCCCACTGTGGCGGACCGACCGGCGAAACGAAACGGGGAGGACGCTCCGGATGATGACGTTGCTTGGCCTCGTGCTCGCGCTGGCCATCGGCATGGGCTGCCGGCTGCTGGACGTGCCATTACCCGCACCGCCCCGGCTGCAGGGCGCGCTGCTGGTGGTCGCCATGACGGCAGGCTTCCTGGTCGCCGAACGCATGCTCGCCTGATCGCCCACTTCCCGCGAACGAAAAAGGGTGCGCATCCGCGCACCCTTCCCGACCGATGCAGGCGTCGCAGCGACGCTGACTACTTTAAAGGCGGCAGGTCGAACACCAGCACTTCCGCACCGATGCCCTGGCCCACGCTGACCAGCGGTTCTCCCTCGTACAGCAGCGCATCGCCGGCCGACAGGGCGTGGCCGTTGACGGTCACTTCGCCACGCGCCACATGCACGTAACCCAGGCGTCCTTCGGCCAGGCGCAGCACCGCGGCCTCGTCGCCGTCGAACAGACCCGCATACAGACGCGCATCCTGGTGGATGCTGATCGAGCCATCGGCCCCGTCCGGGCTGACCACCAGCCGCAGGCGGCCCTGCTTCTCTTCGGCGGTGAAGCGCTTCTCGTCGTACGACGGCGCCACGCCCTGCTTGTCGGGGATGATCCAGATCTGCAGGAAATGCGTGGTGCCGGTTTCGCTGTAGTTGAACTCCGAATGCTGCACGCCCGTACCGGCGCTCATGCGTTGCACGTCGCCCGGCACGATGCTGGAGCTGGTACCCATCGAATCCTTGTGGCCCAGCGCACCTTCCAGCACGTAGCTGATGATTTCCATGTCGCGGTGACCGTGTTCGCCGAAGCCGCGGCCGGCGGCCACGCGGTCCTCGTTGATCACGCGCAGCGGACCCCAGTGGACGTGCTTGTCGTCGAAGTAGCTCGCGAAGGAAAAGCTGTGCCACGAGTCCAGCCAGCCGTGGTTGGCATGGCCGCGAGCGTTGGCGGGGCGCAAGGTGATCATGGCGGTGCTCCGGTGTGTGGTGAGGCGTGCAGCATGATCCTCCGCATGAATGGGATAAAGCCGGCAAAAACCAATAGGTCGTTCCATTAATGGAAATATAGACTAGGCGACCTGAGTTGCGCCACGCCTACTGGAACGATCAGGCAGGAGGCGCCGCAGCCCTGCCCGTCGCGCACGCGGACATTCCCCCGATCCGCGCGCAAGCGCACGGAGGTTGCCGAGAAACATTTCCATCCTGGATGACGCGGTGATTTAAACTTGCATGGTTTCCTTCGCTGCACATCCAACCTCATGCCCTTCGTCGTCACCGAAAACTGCATCAAGTGCAAGTACACCGACTGCGTGGAAGTCTGCCCCGTGGACTGCTTCCATGAAGGCCCCAACTTCCTGGTGATAGACCCGGACGAATGCATCGACTGCACGCTGTGCGAGCCCGAGTGCCCGATCAATGCCATCTACCCGGAAGACGACGTGCCGGCTGGCCAGGAAGGCTACGTCGCGCTCAACGCTGAACTCTCCCGGGCATGGCCGGTGATCACCACGCGCAAGGATCCGTTGCCGGACGCGAAGGAATGGGAAGGCAAACCGGACAAGCTGCCACTGCTGGAGCGCTGACGGGCGCGCGCTGCCGCACCACGCACACATGAAAAAGGCGCCGCGAGGCGCCTTTTTCGTCATCCCGGCGAACGCCGGGATCCATG
>NZ_CAMPJD010000088.1 GCF_946886695.1 uncultured Pseudoxanthomonas sp.
CCCCCATCCCAGCCTTCCCCCGCGAGCGGGGGAAGGAGCACATCACGGTTATTGCACCAGCGCGGCCATGATGGCCTTCTGCACATGCAGGCGGTTTTCGGCTTCATTGATCGCGATGCACTGCGGCGAATCCATCACGCCGTCGGTGGCCTTCACGTTGCGGCGCAACGGCAGGCAGTGGCTGAAGACGCCGTTGTTGGTCAGCGCCATCTTCCGCTCGTCCACGATGAAGTGCTTGTACTGGTCGCGGATCGGCTTCTCGGGCTCCCAGTTGCCGAAGAAGGGCAGCGCGCCCCAGCTCTTGGCGTAGACCACGTCGGCACCGGCATAGGCGCTGTCAGTGTCGTGACAGATGGTCAGCGAACCGCCGCTTTCAGCCACGTTCTGCTCGGCCCAGCCCATGTAGCGCTCGTCCAGGATGTAGTCCGGCGTGGGGCACAGCAGCGTGACGTCCATGCCCATGCGCGTGGCGATGGTCAGCGCGGAATTGGCGACCGCGGTGTTCAGCGGCTTGGGGTGGTAGGTCCAGGTGAGCACGTACTTCTTGCCGCGCAGGTCGGAGGTGCCGAAGTGTTCCTGCAGGGCGAGCGCATGGGCCAGTTCCTGGCAGGGATGGGTGATCGTTTCCATGTTGATCACCGGCACCGGCGAGTACTTGGCGAACGACGTGAGCACGATGTCCTCGCGGTCATAGGCCCAGTCGACGAACTTGGGGAAGGCCCGCACGCCGATCAGGTCCACGTAGCGCCCAAGCACCTTCGCGACTTCGGCGATGTGCTCCTCGGTGTCGCCGTCCATCACCGTGCCCAGGTTGAACTCGATGGGCCACGCGTCCTTGCCCGGCTGCAGCACCACCGCATGGCCACCCAGTTGGAACGCGCCCAGCTCGAAGCTGGTACGGGTGCGCATCGAAGGATTGAAGAACACCAGCGCGATCGACTTGCCCTTCAGCGCGTCACCCAGCTTGTGCTGCTTGTACAAAGCGGCCTGCGTCAGCAAGGCGTCCAGTTCGGTGCGGCTCCAGTCCTGCGTGTTCAAGAAGTGCTTCATTACGGCATCCTGGTTTCGGGAATGTGGCATTGCGGGTATCAGAAACGAAAAAACCCAGCCTCTGGCTGGGTTTCCGGTGAACAGGCGACGACGTCCGGGGTACCCAGCTAGATGCAGGATTCCGGTCGACGCGCACGCGACGTCATGCTCGAGGCTTGGCGGGCCGCGCTGTCAGCATGGGCGTGTGCGTTCATCTTCATGGGCGCGAATCCTCGCATGTGCTGCGGCGCAGCGCAAGGCTTCTTTCGGTGGGCGCTGGATCAGGGCGTACTGGCCGACGGCTGCAGCGGCGGCGTGTAAGGCGCCACGGAAACCCGGATGCGCAGGCGGTTGCCAGGATCCTCGGCAAGACGCGAACGGTACTTCACGCCTTTGTAGATGTAGTCCACGTCGTAGGCGATGGGCCGCTGGAACTCGCGCTCGACGGGCACCATGCGGCAGTTGACCTTCACCGTCGGGACCGGGGGCGCTACCGGTGGCTCTGCGGCCTCGTCACTGCCGAACCATCCGCGCACGGAGCTGACCACCTTCGACCAGCGACTGTCTTCCTCGACAGGTTGTTCGGGTTTCGGCGCCGGCACTTCGTCACACCGCTGTTCGGTGCGGCTGGCCCGCAACGTCTGGTAGACCGGCTCCACGCTCAGCACCTGCGCATAGTCCAGGCGGACGTTCTCCGCCGGGATCACCCGCTCCTGCGCCATGGCTGACGCGGCGAACAGCAGGCAGGACAGGAAAAGGGCGGAGCGGAGGCGGTGCATGTGGCCTGAAAGTGGTATCCCGGTGTCACAGTGTAGGGACCGCGCCTTGAGTGGGGCTGAACATCGGCGCCATGAAACCGCTCCGACCCCCAGTCCCGGCGCAGAAGGTAGAATCGACCGGCTCTCCCCTGCCCCGCCTCCATGACCTTGCGCCTGCACAACAACCTCACCCGCCGGGTCGAGGAATTCGAACCACTCGGCCCCGTCCCCACGATGTACGTGTGCGGACCTACCGTCTACAACTACGTCCATATCGGCAATGCCCGCGGGCCGGTGGTGTTCGGCGTGCTGGCCGCGCTGCTGCGCCGGCGCTACGGCGCGCTGCGCTACGCGCGCAACATCACCGACGTGGACGACAAGATCAACGCGGCGGCGAAGGAACTGGGCGTGGCGATTTCGGCCATCACCGATCGCTACGCCGATGCCTACCGGCAGGACATGGCCGGCCTGGGCGTGACCGGTGAATTCAGCCCGGACATCGAACCGGCCGCCACAGCGCACATCCCGCACATCATCGCGATGATCGAGCAGCTGATCGCAGGTGGCCACGCCTACGCCGCGGAAGGCCACGTGCTCTTCTCGGTCGGCAGCTTCCCGGAATACGGCAAGCTATCGCGGCGCGACCCGGAAGAGATGCTTGCCGGCGCGCGCGTGGAAGTGGCGCCATACAAGCGCGATCCCGGCGATTTCGTGCTGTGGAAGCCCTCCACGCCCGACCTGCCGGGCTGGGACTCCCCCTGGGGCATCGGCCGCCCCGGCTGGCATATCGAGTGCTCGGCGATGGCCGCCGCGCACCTCGGCGAGACCATCGACATCCACGCCGGTGGCGTGGACCTGCAGTTCCCGCACCACGAGAACGAAGTCGCGCAGAGCGAGTGCGCACACAAGCACGCCGACGGGTCGCACAAGACGTTCGCGCGTTTCTGGCTGCACAACGGCATGCTCAATTTCGGCGGCGCCAAGATGAGCAAGTCGCTGGGCAACATCGAGAAGGTCCACGACCTGTTGCAACAGCACCCGCCGGAAGCGCTGCGCTACGCGCTACTCTCCGCGCACTACCGCCAGCCGCTGGACTGGTCGGAAGCACTCGTGGAGCAGTCGAAGAACACGCTGGACCGGCTGTACGGCACGCTGCGCGACCTGGGCGAGATCAAGGTCGTGCCGCTCACGCCGCAGGTCATCGAGGAGGCGCTCAACGATGATCTGAACACGCCGCAGGCGCTGGCCGAAGTCGCCCGCATCGCCGCAGATGCCCGCAAGGCGACGACGCCAGAGGATCGGCAGCGTCTGAAAGGCGAGCTGCTAGGCGCAGGCCTCGTGCTCGGCCTGCTCCAGCAGGACCCCGCCGAATGGTTCGGCCGCGGCACCTCGTCCGATGACGACGCGCGCATCCAGACGCTGATCGACGAGCGCGCCGCCGCGAAGAAGTCCCGCGACTTCGCGCGCTCCGATGCCATCCGCGACCAGTTGGCGGCCGAAGGCATCCTGCTGGAGGACACGCCGCAGGGCGTACGCTGGAAGCGTGCGTGAACCGCTCCTCCCTTCTCCCGCCGGGAGAAGGTGGCGCGAAGCGCCGGATGAGGGTCCGGCGACATCGGGACGTCGGCACCACAAGGACTCCGCCGTACCCTCACCCCAACCCCTCTCCCGAGGGCAGAGGGGCTTCTGAACCAGGCTTGCCCACCCCATGACCGACACGATCTTCCCGCTTGAACCCACCGCCGCCGAGGCGCAGGCCGCCATCAAGGACGAATTCGCCTTCTTCGGCGACTGGTCCGAACGCTACCAGTACCTGATCGACCTGGGCCGCAAGCTGCCTGCGTTCCCGGATGAGTGGAAGCGGGAAGAACACCGCCTGCTCGGCTGCCAGTCGATGGTGTGGATCGTGCCCGAGGGCGACGCGGCGAAACTCGATTTCCACGCCGTCAGTGATTCGGCCATCGTGTCCGGGCTGATCTTCCTGGCCCTGCGCGTGTACTCAGGGCGATCGGCCGACGAAATCCTGGCCGCCACGCCCGACTACATCGCCGACATCGGCCTGGCCAAGCATCTCTCGCCCACGCGCAGCAACGGCTTGGCGTCGTTGCTGGCCTTCATCCGCGAGACGGCCGCCAACGCGAAGTGAGCGAAGCCGGTTCCCGCTCCGCCTTCTCGCTGCTGCGCAACCGCGGCTATGCGGCGGTGCTGGCCTACCGCATCTGCGCGCTGCTGTCGTACCAGATCGTTGCGGTCACGGTCGGCTGGCACATCTACGAACTGACCCGCGATCCGTTCTCGCTGGGTCTGGTCGGGTTGGCCGAAGTACTGCCGTTCTTCTGCGTGGCGCCGTTCGCCGGTTATCTGGTCGACCACCTGCCACGACGACGGATCGGCATGGTCGCCTGCGGCGCACTGGCGACCACGGCGGTGATCCTGGTGGCAGTCTCTGCGGGTTGGCTGCCCTTCCAGGGGACGTGGCCCATCTACGCCGCCATCGCACTGACCGGCATGGCGCGCTCGTTCCTCAGTCCTGTCTACAACGCGCTGTTTGCCAAGGTGCTGCCGCGCGAGGACTTCGTGCGTGCCGCAGGCTTGGGCAGCGTGATCTTCCAGGCCGCGCTGGTCACCGGCCCCGCGCTGGGCGGGCTGCTGGTCGGTTTTGGCGGCAAGACGCTGTCGTACGCGATGGCGGTGGTGTTCGCGCTGATGGCGGCCACCGTGCTCGCGCGGTTGCGCGTGGGAGAACCGGGACCACCGGCGGTCAGCCTGCCCGTCTTCGCCAGCATCGCGCAGGGCGGGCGTTTTGTGCTTGGCAACCAGATCATGCTGGGTGCGATGGCGCTGGACATGTTTTCAGTGCTGCTGGGCGGTGTGGTGGCCATGCTGCCGGCTTTCATCCACGACATCCTCCACTACGGGCCCGAGGGCCTCGGCATCCTGCGCGCGATGCCGGCGGCGGGCTCAGTCTGCGTCGGCCTGTGGCTGGCGCGCCATCCGCTGCAGAAGCACGCGGGGCGGGTACTGCTGTTCGCTGTCGCAGGTTTCGGGCTGAGCGTCATCGCCTTCGGCCTGTCGCGCAGCTTCTGGCTGTCGGCGGGGATCCTGCTGTTCTACGGCATGTGCGATGGTGTTTCCGTGGTGGTGCGCTCGACCATCCTGCAACTGTCCACGCCGGACGAGATGCGCGGGCGGGTGTCGTCGATCAACGGCATCTTCGTCAGTTCGTCGAACGAACTGGGCGCGTTCTACGCCGGCACGATGGCAAGACTGCTGGGGCTGGTGCCTGCCGTGATCGTGGGCGGTTTCGCGATCCTCTCCGTCGCCGGGTTCACCGCGTGGAAGGCACCGCGGCTGCGGCGGCTGGACCTGCGCGAGCTGCAGTAGCCGGCAACGCCTTCCGCCGGGCACAAAAAAACCCCGCCGAGGCGGGGTTTTCCGTATGCGGATGACGCCGGGCTCAGTCGCCCTGCTGCTTCTGCATGTGTTCCCAGCGTTCCTGGGCATCGATGGTGCGCTCGGCGGTCAAGCGAGCCTCCAGGCGATCCAGGCCGATTTCTTCGCCGGTATCGACGCAGTAGCCGTAGTCGCCACCTTCGAGCCGCTTCAGCGTGCTGTCGATCTTGCCGATCAGCTTGCGGTAGCGGTCGCGGGTACGCAGCTCCAGCGAGTTTTCGGTCTCGCGCGTCGCGCGCTCGGCCTCATCGCCGATGTCGCGGACTTCATCCTTGAGGTTCTCGATGGTCTGCTTGGATTCCTCGACCAGGTCGGCACGCCATTGCAACAGCCGCTGGCGGAAGTACTCCAGCTGCAACGTGCTCATGTATTCCTCGTCAGGCGAGGGCTTGTAGCCGGTCGGCACGATCGGGCGACCGGTGGCTTCATCGGTCTTGTAGGGCACTTCTTTCACCTTGCCGCGCACGACCGGCGCCGCAGGCCGGGCGGCCACGGCCACCGCGACCTTGCCCACGGGGCGGGCAACAGCGGGACGTGGACTCACGGGGGCTTCGACGGAGGTAGAGGCTTTGGCGTTCTTGGTAGTCGGTTTCGGGGCTGGCACAGGCTTCGGGGGGGACGGAACCTTGGCGGCGGGCGCCGGGGCCTCTATGGCGCTCA
>NZ_CAMPJD010000089.1 GCF_946886695.1 uncultured Pseudoxanthomonas sp.
CCCCCATCCCGCCCCATGTAGCGCTGCTTGAGCGAACTCCAGCGCGCATAGAGATCCGCAGGCAGGACTTCCTGCAGTTTCCGACCATCCGGATTCCTGGAAGCCTTCATGGCCGACGGCAACAGCGTCAGCCCCCGGAAGAACCCGACATCGGCATCGACGGTGATTCCGGGCGAAGCCAGGACTTCATCGGCGATCTGCAGGACCTGGTCGACCTCGTCCGAACGCCAGGTGATGCGCTTCGGCAGCGGTGACTGCGTGCCCAGCACGTACAACAGATGGTCGCCACGGCGCACCTTCCACAGCCCCGGCCCGGGTTGCACGCCGGCCACGACCACGGCATCCATTTCGATCACGCCATCCTCTGCTGCGGTCGATGCCTCCCCGGCTTCCTGCGCACCTGCGCGCGGCACGAGCAGCAACAACGCGCACAGCACCCCATAAAGCGGCAGACGCATCCGAGAGACTCCATGCAGAAGGATCCGCGGGAGTGTGCCCGCTGCAAGCCGGCATGGCGCGCGACGCCACGCGGCCGTGGGGGAGTTTGTTCAGGCGACCTTGCCGCCGGCCTCGCGCAACGTGCGCGCGACGTCGCTGCCGCTCTGCATCAGCTCGAAGCCTTTCCAGCTGAAACCCGGCGACACTGAGCAGTCGACCAGGGTGAAATCGCCAAGCGAGCGGGCGCTCTGCCAGACACCGGCGGGCACCACCTGGCTGGACTGACCGCCCCTGGCCGAGGTATCCAGTTGCACGCGGGTCAATGTGCGCTGCTCAGGGTCGAACATCGACAGTTCCATCGCACTCCCTTCATGCCAGTCCCAGACCTCGGTCGCGTCGACGCGGTGCCAGCGCGTCACTACACCGTGCGGCAGCAGGAACTTGATGGCGGTGAGCGTGGGGCGCTCGATCCCGTTCACCTCGGTTCGTTTGGTCGATTCGTAGACACGACGAAAGTGCCCGCCCTCGGGATGCGGCACCAACTGCAACGTACGGATCAGCTCTTCGCTGCGTGGATGCATGGGCTGTCCTGTACACGGCGTCCGGGAGTTGCCGTCGCCAGCGGCGCTCGACAGGCACAAAAAAGCCCACGCGACAGCGCAGGCTTGATGTCGAACCGCGATTGGTCGGGACGGCCGGATTTGAACCGACGACCCTCTGCCCCCCAGGCAGATGCGCTACCAGGCTGCGCTACGCCCCGAATCTCGCGGATCGGCCCGCCTTGCGACGGGCCGCGCATTATAGCCGGAATTCCTCGGTGACTCCCAGCAGGAGCGCCGTGGTTCATCAACGGCGGAGCAACTGGAGGATTTCCTCCAGCTCCATCCGCACCTGGCGCACAATCTGCGCGCTCATCGCGGACTCCTGTTTGGCACCCTCGCCTTCCAGGCGCAGGCGTGCGCCGCCGATGGTGTAGCCCTGCTCGTACAGCAGGCCACGGATCTGGCGCACCATCAGCACGTCATGGCGCTGGTAGTAGCGGCGATTGCCACGACGTTTGGCGGGCTCCAGGCTGGGAAACTCGGTTTCCCAGTACCGCAGCACGTGCGGCTTCACGTCGCACAGTTCGCTGACCTCACCGATGGTGAAGTAGCGCTTGGCCGGGATCGGCGGAAGCTCGCGGTTACTGCCCGGATCCAGCATAGGTCTCCACCCGCTCCTTGAGTTTCTGGCCCGGCCGGAAGGTCACCACCGTCCTCGCCGAGATCGGGATCTCTTCGCCGGTCTTCGGGTTCCGCCCCGGGCGCTGGTTCTTGCGGCGCAGGTCGAAATTGCCGAATCCCGACAGCTTCACCTGCCGGCCCTGTTCCAGGGCCTCGCGCAGCACGTCGAAGTAGGCGTCGACAAACTCCTTCGCCTCGCGCTTGTTCAGGCCGACCTCGTCGAACAGACGTTCGGCCATCTCCGCCTTCGTCAATGCCATGAATACTGCGTCCCCATTGCGGCCGTCGCCGGCCCCGCCACTGTCTTCTTCATCCGGTTCAACCGCGGATCCTCGCCCCGTGCACGCTGTCGATCGCGGCCACGACATTCGCCACTACCTGCGCCACGTCGGCTTCAGTGAGAGTGCGTGAGTTGTCCTGCAAAATCAAGCCCATAGCGAGACTCTTTTGACCGGATTCGACCCCTTGGCCGACATAGCGATCGAACAGCTGCACGTCCCTCAGCAGCGGGCCCGCCGCCACTTTCGCAGTAGCAGCCAGGGCAGCCCAGGACACCGCCTCCGGGACGACGAACGCGAGGTCGCGGCGGACGGACGGGTAGCGGGACAGCTCCACGGCACGCGGCAGCGCGCGGACGCTCAACGGCGCCAGGTCCAGCTCGAACGCGATCACGTCGGTGTCCAGGTCCAGTTGGCGTTGCAGGCGTGGATGCAGTTGTCCGATCCAGCCCAGGCGCACCCCGTCGCGGTAGACGTCGGCCGAACGGCCGGGGTGCCCGTGGGCGGCATTCGACGGGCGGAACTCGAGGCTCGCTCCCGCCAGCGCCGCGACACTTTCCAGATCACCCTTGAGATCGTGGAAATCGACCTTCCGCCCCGGCACGCCCCATTGCTCTGCGAGCGCATCCCCGGTGACGGCCGCCGCGATGCGCAGCGATTCGACGGGGGCGTCGCCCTGCCGTGCCGGCGCATGGAAGACGTTGCCGATCTCGAACAGGCGCACGCGTCCTGCTTGTCGCGCGGCGTTACGCTGCAGCGCCGCCACGACGCCGGGCAGCAACTGCGTGCGCATGATCGCCAGTTCGGCACTGAGCGGGTTGGCCAGCGGAACGGCGCCATCGATGGCGCCCCAGTGCGCAAGCCACTGTGCGTCGACGAAAGCGAAGTTGACGGTTTCGAAATAGTCGCGCGCTGCCAGTTGGCGACGCACCACGCCGGGTTCGACGACCGCCTCGCTGGGCACCGCGATACGGGTCGCGCCGCCCGGGAGCGTGGTCGGTATGCGATCGTAGCCGTGGATGCGCGCCAGTTCCTCGATCAGGTCCTCCTCGATGGCGAGGTCGAAACGCCGACTTGGCGCAGTGACGCTCCAGCCCTCGGCCACCGTGGCTGCCTGCAGGCCCAGGGCGCGCAGGATGCGTTCGATCTCGACGTCGGGAATCTCGACGCCCAGCACGCGCGCCACACGCGCACGACGCAACAGGATGGGGGCGGGCTTGGGCAGGTGTTCGGGAAGCACGGCCTCGGTCGTCGGGCCTGGCACGCCGCCGGCGATGTGGAGGATCAGGCGCGTCGCGTACTCCACCGCGATGCGCGGCAATTCGGGATCCACGCCGCGCTCGAAGCGATGGCCGGCGTCGGTGTGCAGGCCCAGCTTGCGGCTGCGTCCGATGATCGCGGACGGAATCCAGTGCGCGGCTTCCAGGAACACGTTGCGCGTGGCGTCGGTGACGCGGGTATCGAGCCCGCCCATGATTCCGCCGAGCGCGACGGCGCGGGCGCCACGCCCACCCCGGCCATCCGAGACGACCAGGAAGTCGTCGTCGAGCGACACCGTGCGGCCGTCCAGCAGCGCGACCGTCTCGTCCGCGCGTGCGGCACGCACGACAATGCCACCTTCCAGCGCGTCCTTGTCGAACGCGTGCATCGGCTGGCCGAGTTCCAGCATCACGTACTGGGTCACGTCGACCAGGAAGCTGATCGGGCGCACACCGCTACGGCGCAGTCGTTCCGCCATCCACATCGGCGAAGGTGCGGTAGCGTCCATGCCTTCGATCACACGGCCGACGAACCGGGGCACGCGCGCGCCGGCCTCCAGTTCGACGCTCAGTTCGGACAGGCTTTGCGCCGGAACGGAGGCGGCGTCGAACGGTTTCACTTCGCTGCCCAGCGAGGCTGCGACGTCGTAGGCGATGCCGCGCACGCTGAAGCAGTCTGCACGGTTCGGCGTCAACTTGATCTCGATGCTGGCGTCAGGCAGCTGCAGGTAGTCGGCGATGGGCGTGCCCACCGGTGCGTTGGCCGGCAGTTCCAGCAGGCCGGACGCGTCGGCATCGATGCCCAGCTCTTTCGCCGAGCAGAGCATGCCGTTGGACTCCACCCCGCGCAGCCTGGCTGCCTTGATGGCGATGCCGCTGACGTTCGCACCCACCATCGCCAACGGCGCGATCAGGCCCGGGCGCGCGTTCGGCGCTCCGCAGACGATCTGCAGCAAACCACCCTGCCCTGCATCGACCTGGCAGACCTGCAGGCGGTCGGCTTCGGGATGCTTGGCGCACTCCACGATGCGGGCCACCACCACGTTTGCCAGGCCATCGCCCAAGGCCGTGACCTCTTCAACCTCCAGGCCGATCGCGGTCAGCGTCGCGGATAGCTCGTCGCGGGTGGCCTGGGTGGGAACGTGGCTGCGCAGCCAATTCTCGGAAAATTTCATCGTCTCGTTACCGTAGGGTGGGCCTGGGCCCACCATTGCCATGTATCGGGTGTGTGATGCCGGAACAGCGGCGGACTGAAGTCCGTCCTACGCGAACTGCTTCAGGAACCGCACGTCGTTCTCGAAGAACGCGCGCAAGTCGTTGACGCCGTAGCGCAGCATCGCGAAGCGTTCCACGCCCAGACCGAACGCGAAGCCGGTGTAGCGCTCCGGATCGATACCGCAGTTGCGCAACACGTTCGGGTGCACCATGCCGCAGCCCAGCACTTCCAGCCAGCGCGTGCTGCCATCGGGCTGCTGCCAGGCGATGTCGACCTCCGCACCGGGCTCGACGAACGGGAAGTAGCTTGGGCGGAAACGCATCTCGAAGTCGCGCTCGAAGAACGCGCGCACGAACTCGGCCAGCGTGCCCTTGAGATCAGCGAAGGTGGAGTGCTCGTCCACCAGCAGGCCTTCGACCTGGTGGAACATCGGCGAATGCGTCTGGTCGCTGTCGCTGCGGTAGACCTTGCCGGCGGCGATCATGCGCAGCGGCGGCGTGTGGGCATCCATGTAGCGCACCTGCACGCCCGAGGTGTGCGTGCGCAGCAGGCGACCATCGCCGAAGTAGAACGTGTCGTGCATGGCGCGCGCCGGATGGTGCGGCGGGAAGTTCAGCGCCTCGAAGTTGTGC
>NZ_CAMPJD010000090.1 GCF_946886695.1 uncultured Pseudoxanthomonas sp.
ATCAAGCTTGATGACTCCCCTCTCCCCGCAAGCGGGGAGAGGGTGCCAACGGCGGGTGAGGGGCGAGCGGAGTCCGCCATCCATCAGCCCACTGTGCTGATCCAACACGCGACGCACGGACATACCCTCGTCTTGCGAGCGACGAAAAGCGCCCCTCATCCGCCCTCCGGGCACCTTCTCCCCGCGCGCGGGGAGAAGGGCGTCGGCATGCTGAGCATCGCGACAAGCTCACTCCACATCCAGCCACCCGCGGTAATGCACCAGCAGACCGATCAACGGCAACGAGGCCCACACGTCGAAACGATAGCGCCCATCCTCTGCGGATTCACGCGCGCCCACGCCGGTGAACCAGCGCGCGGGCAGCGACAGGCTGAGCACGCGGACGCGCACGACGCGCCACACGATGGACCCGTCTTCCACGGCGAGACGGAATCCGAACCTCGCCAGCCCCAAGCGTTCGCACAGTATTTCGCCTTCGCGCCACAGGCGGGACGGCATGGCGCGGCCGCCGATGAAACGAGTCCAGCGCTCCTGTACCGGCGATGCCTCGATCTCCACGCACAACGGACCCGCGCCTGCGGGCGGAAGATGCGTGGCCGCCGCCACCCGGCGCGACAGCAGTCCGCTGCCGCGCTCGACTTCGACCTCGCCTCGATACCGGCGTGTTCCCTGCGCCACGTGGAGCGCACGCACCGGCGCTGGCAGCCCGTCGAACGCCGGGCCCAGCACCTGCGCGAACAGCGACCTTACCGCTGAATCCATGCCAGCGTGGCGATGCGGCCGCTGCGGCCGTCGCGGCGGTGCGAGAAGAAGCGCGCGGGCTCGCAGATCGTGCAGAGGTCGCCGCCGTGGATGTCATCGGCCGACACGCCGCTTGCGACCAGGCGGCGGCGCGCGAGTGCAGGCAGGTCAGCCAGCCAGTGGCCCGGGCGCGTGGGCGCGAACGCCGCGGCCGCGCCGGCATCCTGCGAAACGAAGGCGTCGAAGACGTTCTCGCCGACTTCATAGCGCTGCGGCCCGGCTGCCGGGCCGATCCACGCGATCACTTCCGTGGCCGGCGTGCGCATCGCGGCGAGCGTCGCTTCCAGCATGCCCCTGGACAGGCCCGGCCAGCCCGCGTGCGCGGCGGCGATCTCGCGGCCGTCCTTCGCCGCGAACACCACCGGCAGGCAATCGGCCGTCAGGATGGCGAGCACCACGCCGGGAACCGACGTCACCAGTGCATCGGCTTCGGGCTCGGGTGCGGCGGTGTCGGCAGGCGCGTCAACGCGCACGACATCGATGCCGTGCACCTGCTTCAACCAGTGCGGCGCCGAAGGCAGGCCGGCCAGCTCGACCAGTTGCGCGCGGTTGCGGGCCACCACGTCCGGAGCGTCGCCATCCGCCGCGTACTTGTTGCCCAGGTTGAAATGGTCGAACGGCGCCTGCGACACGCCCGCGCCGTGGCGCAGCGTGGTGAAGGCGTGTATGCCCACCGGTGCGGGCCAGTCGGCCGCGACGGCGGGCGCGCGATTCACTTGCGTTGTGCCTGGCTGTCCGCGCGCAGGGCCGCCAGCAGCGCCACCATGTCGGCGGGCACCGGCGCGGTGACGCGGACTGGCTCGCCACCGACGGGATGGGCGAACTCCAGCGTCTCGGCGTGCAGTGCCTGCCGACGGAAGCTTCGCAGCACGGCGATCAGTTCATCGCTGGCGCCCTTGGGCAACCGCAGCGGGCCGCCGTACAGCGGGTCGCCGATGATCGGGTACTTGATGTGCGCCATGTGCACGCGGATCTGGTGCGTGCGGCCGGTTTCCAGCCGGCACTCCAGCGCGGTGTGCGCACGGAAGCGCTCGCGCAGGCGGTAATGGGTGACGGCGTCGCGGCCGTCCTCGCGCACCGCCATCTTCAGCCGGTCGCGGGGATGGCGGTCGATGGGTGCGTTGGCGGTGCCGCCGGACACCATCGCGCCGACCACCACGGCCAGGTACTGGCGGTGCACGTCGCGTGAGGCCAGTTGCGCCACCAGCGAGGTGTGCGCCGGCACCGTGCGTGCCACCACCATGACACCCGAGGTGTCCTTGTCCAGCCGGTGCACGATGCCCGCGCGTGGCAGCGCCGACAGCGACGGATCGCGGAACAGCAATGCATTGACCAGTGTGCCGGTCGGATTGCCGGCGCCGGGGTGCACCACCAGCCCGGCGGGCTTGTCCAGCACGAAGACGTGCTCGTCCTCGTACAGGATGTCCAGCGGGATGTCTTCGGGCAGTGCATGGGTCTGGGTATCCAGCACCACGTCCAGGCTGGCGGTTTCGCCGCCGCGCACGGGGTCGCGCGGGCGCACCACCTGGCCATCCAGCAGGGCATTGCCGGACTTGATCCACTCGGTCAGGCGCGACCGGGAGAACTCGGGGAACAGCTCCGCCAGGGCGGCGTCGAAGCGCCGGCCGGCCGCGCTGGCGGGCACGATGGCGGTGCGGAGGCTATCGGGGGATTCGGTATCGGTCATGCGGAAAGACATCCAGGGAGGCCATGGTCCGGTCCGTATTGGCCGATTGTTCATGGCGAAGGCGGCGCCTAGGCTATCATCGACGGCCTGTTTCCCTGCCGCGGCCTGCCGCCAGCCCATGACCCAGCGCGCCTTCCCCCGCTTCTCCCGCCCCTCCGCGACCACCCGCCTCGTCCTTTTGGCCCTGGTCATCGGCTTCGCCGGCACCGGCTGCGGCAAGATCTTCAAGAAGAAGGATGTGGCGGAGAACCAGCCCGTCGAGGTGATGTACCAGGAAGCGCACCAGTCCATGGTGAACAACAACTGGGACCGCGGCCTGCAGAACTACCGCCGCCTGATCGCCCAGTACCCGTACGGGCCCTATACCGAACAGGCATTGATGGAATCGGCCTATGCCGAGTACAAGTCGGGCAAGCTCGACGACGCGGTCACCACCATCGACCGCTTCATCCGCACCTATCCGACCCATCGCAACGTTCCGTACATGTACTACCTGCGCGGCCTGGCCAACTCCAACCGCGACACGGTGTTCCTGCAGAAGGTCTGGCGCCTGGAAGCCAGCCGCCGCGACCTGGCCACGCCGATGCAGGGTTACAACGACCTCAACCGGGTCGCCGAGAACTATCCCAACAGCCGCTACGCCGCCGATGCGCGCCAGCGCATGAGCGTGCTGCGCAACCAGTTCGCCCTGCACGAACTGGACACCGCGATCTACTACCTGCGCCGTGATGCATGGGTGTCCGCCGCCAGCCGCGCCAAGTACCTGCTGGAAACCTACCCGCAGAGCAGCCACCAGAACGACGCCGTCGCCGTGCTGGCCGAGGCCTATACCCAACTGGGCAACGAAACCCTGGCCGCCGATGCCAAACGCGTGCTGGAAATCAACGATCCGCAGCACCCCTGGCTGGCCGGCAAGTGGCCGGACTACCCGTGGATGGTGCGCCGCCTGAATCCGTTCGGCGCCGAGAAGTCGATCAATACCGCCGACAGGCGCAACGACGACTGATTCGACCCGGTCGCTGCAACGAAAAAGGGCCGCAAGGCCCTTTTTCATGTCCGGGTGCCGGCGCGCGCCGCATGCGCGGGATCTCGCCGCGAAGACTCACTCGTCGTTCGCCGCACCCTCCCAGTCGAAGCGGGTCAGCACCGCCAACTGCTGCGGCTCGATCACCCCGTTGTGCTCGATGCCATCGATCACCCAGGTGGGGAACACGGTCACGCCTGCGGCCGCGCAGGCAGAGGTCATGGGTGTGTTGCGTCCACCGGGCGAGCATTCCACGTACGGCAGCCGCTCCGCCGCATGACCGAAGTGGCGCTTCTGCCGGCTGCATTCCACGCACCATGACGCGCCGTAAAACTTCGCACCGTAGTCGGACAGGTGTTGCGCCAGCGCTGCCGCACGGCGACTTTCCGGCCGCTGGTGCAGCAGTCCGCTCTGGTGCACATGCAGGACGGCCACGACCAGCAGCACCGGCAACGCCTGCACAGCCCACCAGCGGCTCCATGCCTGGCCGGGAGCGGACGCGGGGCGCCGCAGCTGCAACCAGCCGAACATCACCACCAGCACCGCGAGCGAGGCCAGGCAGCCCACGCAGAACGCGTCGAGCACCACCGCCCCCACGGCGGTCAGGTAGAGGCTGATCGCCAGCCCCAACAGCACCAGTCGCCATTGCCGTTGCCAGCGCAGCAGCAGCGACGCCTTGCGCGACCGCGACACCAGCGCGACCACCGCATACAGGCCGAACCCCCACACCGCCATCGGCAGGCCCAGCAGCATGGACCAGCCGCTGCGCTGGATCGCATCGCAGCCGCCGGCGCTGGTGCAGAACGCCGATGCCGAACCGCTGCCCGCCGTCCACGCCAGATAGCCGGTGATCAGCAGGCCCAGCGCCGCCAGCGCCAGCATCACGCGATCCGGCGGCGTCGCCGCGCGCGGCGCGGTGGACGCCGGACGCTCATGGTGCGCCGTGCGCTTCTTCTTTCGGGTCATGCGGATCTCCGGATGGATCGTGCGCGGCGCTGGGGCGGACTCACAACGCGTACTTGTTGGTGATCGGGTAGCGGCGTTCACGACCGAAGGCCCGGCGCGACACCTTGGGACCGGGCGCCGCCTGGTGACGCTTCCACTCGTTGATGCGCACCAGCCGCAGCATGCGGTCCACGGTGGTGGCGTCGAAGCCGGCGGCGACGATCTCGTCGCGCGACTGCTCCAGGTCCACGTAGCGGAACAGGATGGCGTCCAGCACGTCATAGGGAGGCAGCGAGTCCTGGTCCTTCTGGTTCTCGCGCAACTCCGCGGACGGCGGACGATCGATGACGGCCGGCGGGATCACCGGCGCGCCGCCCACGGTGTTGCGCCAGCGCGCCAGCGCGAACACTTCGGTCTTGTACAGGTCCTTGATCGGCGCGTAGCCGCCGCACATGTCGCCGTA
>NZ_CAMPJD010000091.1 GCF_946886695.1 uncultured Pseudoxanthomonas sp.
CTTGACCAGCGTCAGCGTGGCCGCCTGGTCATTGTTGGTGATCGTGCAGGTCGCGACATCATTGCCAACCAGGCTGATGCTGTTCGCGGATACCGCTGCGCCACCATTCTTGACGCAGCTCCAGGTGCTGGCGGTGTAGGCCGTGGGGCCGCCCGTCTCCGAAAGGGCATAGGTCCCTGCGGGGACCGCTGCGCCGGTAACGGCCGCCGCGCCGGTAGTGCCTGAAATAGTCCTTGAGGTCCCCGTCGCGACCAGCGTCCACGCTGTGGCCGCGGCGGTGCCGCCGTTGTCGTTGACGACCTGCTTGACCAAGGTCAGGCGGGGCAACGCAAGTACACCAACCGTCGCGGTAGAGGTGTTGTTCGCTGCGTTGCTGTCGACCACCGGAGAACCGGGAGGCAGGGCCACCGTAGCGGTGTTCTGGACCGAGGTCTGCGCATGGGCGGGCGCTAGAGCCGCCAGAGTGACCAACATCAAACCCGATGTGGTCACCATGTGGCGGCGAAGGGCCGCTTTAAAGAAGTAGGTCAGGCCGTGCACGGTAGTCCCTTGCGCTGAATCTGGACGAGCCAGCCGGGGACTGCCTCCCCCAAGGCTGTCTTGAAGTTGCCACCCCTCACCGCACCGCCCATTCGCCGCGGTTTTTTTGGGGTCTACGTCACAATTCGCGACCCATGCCCTAGAGAGGACATCGGGTCCAGAAATGTGACGATGATTACGTCTTTACGAAATCTTAGCGTCAAATTGTAGACGGATAACACTACATTCATATACATGATCACACTTTTCACGTGCCGTACACCAGTTTTTTGACGCCTTCGGGCGGAGAACCGGGCAGGCGGGGCTCGAGTGACGTGCAAGCGAATGCGTCCCGCCACCGAGAGGTGGCAGGTCAGGGGGATCGGGATCAGGGTGGGCAGGCCCGTCAGGGCCTGCGGCAGGCGTCAGTCGCTCTGCAGTTCGGCGACGAAGTCGTAGGCGTCGCCACGATAGTAGGACCGGGTGGACTCGACGACCCGTCCGTCCTCCAGGAAGGCCCGGCGCTCGACCAGCAGGCCCGGGGCTCCGACCGGAAGCTCAAGATGGCGGGCCGCCTCTTCGTCCAGGGCCACCGCCCGCAGGCGCTGCAGGGCCCGCCTGGGCCGGTGGCCGTAGGCGTCCAACGCCTCATACAGAGACGTGGTCACGCTTTCCGGGTCCGGGAGCAATGCGTAGGGCACCAGGGTGCGCTCGATGGCGATCGGAGAACCGTCCACGTGCCGCAGGCGGTACATGCGCACCACGCCGCTGCCGGGCGACAGGTTCAGCGCCATCGACTCTTCCGGGGTCACTTCACCCACGGAACGCTCCAGGAACTTCACCTGCGGATTGAGCCCGCGCTCGCGCAGGTCGTCGGTGAAACTGGTCAGGCGGGAGAACTGGCGCAGGATGCGTTCGGCCACGAAGGTGCCGGCGCCTTGACGCTGCACGAGCAGACCACTTTCGATCAGCCCGGCCAACGCCTTGCGAATAGTCACCCGTGAGAGATCCAGCAACTGGGCCAGGTCGCGCTCGCTGGGAAGCGCCTGACCCGGCTTCAGCACGCCCGCGTCCATCAGGTTCTGCAGCGCGCGGCGCAGCCGCAGGTAGGCCACGGCGCGGGTGGACTCTCCGGTCTGCAACCGCTGGTATTCCTCGAGCAGGTTCTTTTGCATGAGAATAAAGATACCAGTGCCGTACCAATACCGCAACAATCCTTTTATACGTCGGACCTGTTGGCGTCACGTGGTACCGCGGTGGTATTGTAATCGCTCATTCCCGTTGCACCGAGACACTCCGTGACTGCGAAGACCCTGCCCGTCGACATCTTCGATCTCGTCATCTTCGGTGGCACCGGCGACCTAGCGCTGCGCAAGCTGCTGCCCGGCCTGCTGCGCCGCTACGCCGACGGCCAGATCCCCGAAGACAGCCGCATCCTGGGCGTGGCGCGCGACAAGCAGGGCGATGCCGAGTACCGGGCGAAGGTCGGTGATGCATTGGCCCGCGCCTGCGGCAACGACGAATCGCTGAAGGCCAGGCTGCCGGCGTTCCTCGAGAAGTTGGGCTATCAGGCCCTGGATGCCACCAAGGACGAGGGTTGGGACGACTTCGCCGCCCGCCTGCAGACCGCCGGCGATCGCATCCGCGTGTTCTACCTGTCCACCAGCCCCACGCTGTTCGTGAACATCTGCGACCGCCTGCGCACGCACGGCCTGAACACCGGCGGCGCCCGCGTGGTCATCGAGAAACCCATCGGCCACGACTCGGCCAGCGCCGCCATCATCAACGACGCCGTCGGCAGCGCGTTCGCGGAAAGCCAGATCTTCCGCATCGACCATTACCTGGGCAAAGAGACCGTCCAGAACCTGTTGGCGCTGCGTTTCGCCAACATCCTGTTCGAGCCGCTGTGGAATGCCAGCCGCATCGACCACGTGCAGATCACCGTGGCCGAGACCGTCGGCCTGGAGAAGCGTGCCGGCTACTACGACACCTCCGGTGCGCTGCGCGACATGGTGCAGAACCACCTGCTGCAGCTGCTGTGCATGGTAGCCATGGAACCGCCGGCCGCCCTGCAGGCCGACGCCGTGCGCGACGAGAAACTGAAAGTGCTGCGTTCGCTGCGCCCGATCACCGCCGAGGACGCCGGCCAACTGACCGTGCGTGGCCAGTACCGCGCCGGCGCCAGCAATGGCGCGGCCGTGCCGGGCTACCTGGACGAACTGGGCCGCGATGATTCGCGCACCGAGACCTTCGTGGCCATCAAGGCCGAGGTGGACAACTGGCGCTGGGCCGGCGTGCCGTTCTACCTGCGCACCGGCAAGCGCCTGTCCGAGCGCGTGTCGGAGATCGTCATCGCCTTCAAGCACGTGCCGCATTCCATCTTCGAGGACAGCGCCGGCCCCGTGATGGGCAACAAGCTGGTGCTGCGCCTGCAGCCGGACGAAGGCGTCAAGCTGTGGCTGATGATCAAGGACCCGGGCCCCGGCGGCCTTCGCCTGCAGCACGTGCCGCTGGACATGAGCTTCGCCGAAGCCTTCGGCGTGCACCAGCCGGAAGCCTACGAACGCCTGCTGATGGACGTGGTGCGCGGCAACCAGACGCTCTTCATGCGCCGCGACGAAGTGGAAGCGGCCTGGAAGTGGGTCGACCCGATCCTGGCTGCCTGGGAAAACCTGCGCGAAGCCCCCAAGCCCTACACCGCCGGCTCGTGGGGCCCCAGCGCCGCCGTGGCCCTGGTCGAACGCGACGGCCGCACCTGGCACGAAGACACCGTCTGACGCTGCCGGCCCCGCTCCTGCGGGGCCTAGCTCCGGCC
>NZ_CAMPJD010000092.1 GCF_946886695.1 uncultured Pseudoxanthomonas sp.
GGTCGGCGCCACCGACCTGGACGCGGTGATCGTCACCGGCACGCGCGCCACCGACCGCACCGCACTGGAATCCACCTCGCCCATCGACGTGCTGACCGCCGAGGACATCCGCAAGGCCGGCGTGCTCAACGGCGAACTCGGCAGCGCGCTGCAGGCGCTGCTGCCCTCGCTGAACTTCCCGCGCCAGTCCAATTCCGGCGGCGCCGACCATGTCCGCGCCGCGCAGCTGCGCGGCCTGAGCCCCAACCAGGTGCTGGTGCTGGTCAATGGCAAGCGCCGCCACACCAGCGCGCTGGTCAACACCGACAGCAAGATCGGCAAGGGCAATACGCCGGTGGACTTCAATGCCATCCCGGTCAGCGCGATCAAGCGCATCGAAGTGCTGCGCGACGGCGCCGGCGCCCAGTACGGCTCCGATGCCGTGGCCGGCGTCATCAACGTGATCCTCAACGACACGCCGGAAGGTGGCGCCTTCGAAGCCAGCTACGGCGCACACCACACGAAGGTGGAGCCGATCGACCAGACCGTCACCGACGGCCAGACCGGCTTCTTCAGCGCACAGGTCGGCGACCGTATCGGCGATGGCGGTTTCTTCCGGGTCGGCCTGGAGTACAAGCAGCGTGAGGGCACCAATCGCGCCGGCTTCGACCAGATCCCGTTCTTCGAGGAGCAGACGCCCGACAACCTGGCGCTGGCCGGCCAGCGCAACTACGTGCTGGGCGACGGCAGCTCGCGCGACATCAACGCGTGGGTCAACGCGGCCGTGCCGCTGGGCGAGTCGGCCGAGCTGTACGCCTTCGGCACCTGGCACCAGAGCGATACCGAAGGCGCCAACTACTTCCGCTACCCCGACGGCGTGGCGAACTGGAAGGAGGTCTATCCGAACGGCTACCGTCCGATCTCCGAGGGCGAGAATCTCGACCTTGCCGGCGTCGCCGGCGTGCGCGGCCAGTGGGGCGAGTGGGACTACGACGCCAGCCTCAACCACGGCCGCAATGAGTTCACTTACCGCCTGCGCAACTCGCTCAACGCCTCGCTCGGCCCGACCAGTCCGACGCGCTTCAAGACGGGCGATTATGAATCCGGCCAGACCCTGTTGAATCTGGACCTGAGCAGCGTATTCGGCGCGCATACGTTCGCGACCGGCGTGGAGTTCCGTCACGAGACCTTCGAAACCGGCGCCGGCGACCCGGCGTCCTACGCCGCCGGTCCGTTCACCGACCGGCCGACCGGCTCGCAGGCCGGCGGCGGACTGACGCCGCAGGACACCGCCGACCTCGACCGCGACGTGTCCAGCCTCTACGCCAGCCTCAGCAGCCAGTGGGGCGAGAAGTTCACCACCGACCTCGCCGCGCGCTACGAGCACTATGACGACTTCGGCGGCGAACTGACCGGCAAGGCGGCCGCGCGCTACGAGTTCGCACCGGCGTTCGCCCTGCGCGGATCGGTATCGAACAACTTCCGCGCGCCGTCGCTGAGCCAGATCGGGTTCGAATCCACCTCCACCGGTTACGACGCCTCCGGCCAGCTCACCCAGGGCCGCCTGCTGTCGGTCAACAATCCCATTGCCCGTGCGCTGGGCGCACAGGATCTGGACCCGGAGAAGGCGCTGAACCTCAGCGTTGGCTTCACCAGCCGCATCGGCGATCACTTCGATGTGTCGCTGGACGTGTTCCGCATCGACATCGACGACCGCGTGGCGATCACCGAGCGCATCAGCGGTGACGCGCTGACCGATTTCGTGCTGGACAACTTCGGCGTGCCCGGCGTGCAGAGCGCCAACTTCTTCATCAACGCCGCCGACACCCGCACCGAAGGCGCCGAACTGGTCGCCAACTGGCGCCAGCAACTCGGCGACGGCAACCTGCTGCTGACCGGTGCCTACAGCTATGCCAAGACCGAGCTGAAGAACATCGTCGCGACGCCGGCCGAACTGCTGGCGATCGATCCGGGCTACGTGCTGTTCGGCGTGGAAGAGAGCAACACGCTGACCGATGCCGCACCGCGCACGCGCGGCATCTTCACCGCCAGTTGGGACAGCACGGCCTGGTCGCTGCTGGGACGCGTCACCCGCCATGGCAGCGCCAAGCGCGTGTTCAACTTCGGCGGAGGCTTCGAGCCGGAGCAGACCTATGGCGCCGAGTGGCAGCTGGATGCGGAAGTCGAATACCGGTTCTCGCCGAACTGGAGCGTGGCGCTGGGCGGCCTGAACCTGACCGACGAGTACCCGGACCTGTCCAGCGCAGACATCTCCTACTTCGGCAATCTGCCCTACGACGTCCTGTCGCCCATCGGCAGCAACGGCGCGTACTACTACACGCGGGTGCGGCACACGTTCTGATCGACGCCTGCCGTCATCCCGGCGCAGACCGGGATGACGGTCCCGTAGTGTGCGCCGCGCGCACGACCGCAGGGTTTCCGTCGTGCGCATGGCGCACGCTACAGGAACCGCGCGCGCTGCTCTTCCGTAGGCAGGTGGCAGGCCGTGGTGCCGAACAGGCGATAGCGGTTGCGCGCGATCCAGCGGTACAGCGGATCGCGCACGAAACGCGGCACCCACCCGATCGCGCCCGCGAATCGCCACGCGCCACCCAGCCCGGTCAGCACGCGCTGGATCGCATCGCTGTCGGTCCATGCGTCGTCGCCATCGACGAGCAGGAACGAGGCCGGATCGTCTGCGTCCAAGCCATGCGTCGCCAGCAGCGTGCGCCCTGCTTCCGACTGCATAGCGGCGAAGCGATAACGTCCCACGCGATCATGCTTCAGCAGGAAGCGTACCCAGCCGTTGCACAGCACGCAGATGCCATCGAAGACGATGACCGGGCCATTCGCGCTCGATGAGACCCCTGTCGTCATGCAAACTCTCCATCAAGCTTGATGACTCCCCTCTCCCCGCAAGCGGGGAGAGGGTGCCAACGGCGG